>CACXLJ010000001.1 GCA_902768435.1 uncultured Bacteroidales bacterium
TTCCCGGCCTGAAGATAGTGCTCAACGGCACCAACACCATATCGATGACGGCATCGGGCCGCGCGGCAATAGATTTACAAAACAGCGATGGCGCCTCAATAGAGGGTGACGGCACGCTGAACATAGAGGGCAGCGGCAGCGGGCTGTATTTGTGCAGTGGCAACAATGCGAGCGAGCCTTGCGTGATAAAGAATTGCGAAATCAACATGGTGGGCGCCCGCAGTTACATCTTGAGCGACAATGGTGACGAACAACTCACCATAAACAACGCCACGGTGCGGCTGGCTGACGGCATGGTGAGTAGTGGTAATAATTTGCAACTCATTAATTGCGAAATCACCAAGCCCGCCGGAGCATTTGTGGAATATGGCAACATTACGACAAGCGATTCCTACGGTTATTATACCGGTGAAATCGAGATTTTGCCAAAAGCCGCGCAGCGCGGCGATGTGAATGGCGACGGCAAGGTGAATGTGAGCGATGTTACCATGCTCATCAATATGATTTTGGGCATTACGCCTGTTGACGCAGCCCGAGCCGACCTCAATGGCGACACGAAGGTGAACGTTTCAGATGTCACCAGCTTGATTAATATAATACTGGGAGTCACGAGCAAGTAGTGAACTTGTGTGGTTGTTCTCAAGGAAAACCGAGAAATTTAATGACTCTCATTTACGATTTCGTTAATCAAGGCTTTGTTAATTGTTAATTAATAAGTAACTTTGTGTTTAAATAATAAATATTTATTCATCTATTTAAAAACAAAACGAATTATGAAAAAGATTTTTATGATGCTGACAGCTGTGGTGGCTGTGTTTGCCTTGGCTTCGTGCAACGGAGGCGGCAAAGGTGCTGAAGACATTGAAGCCTTGAAAGGCAATGTGATGGAGTGCGATAAATTCAGCATGAATGTGCCTAAGAGCATGAAAGAGACTTATAAGAGCGACATTGCTTTTAATGTGAGCAACGAAGACGAGGAAACGAAGATAGATGTTACCTTTAGCGACTATCCCTGCAAACCCGAAGACTTTGAGAAATATGCTCAAGGGCTGACCGGAATGGAGATGTTTAGCCTGTATAAGTTTGATAAGCCGGTTATTGACGGCAACATCATGACAATAAAAGGCGTTAACGGTGACCGCGTGATGAACCAGTTTGTGGTTTATCTGGGTGAGAAGGCAGGCGTTGCTGGCAAGGTGGAATATCCTGTAGCCAAGGCCGCGGAGATGGAGGAACTGCTTGTGCCGATGCTCAAGTCGATAAAACAGAAACAGTGAATTGCCTCATGTGTTGGATTTATAACTAAACTATGCAGACGAACATGAAAAAGACTTTATTATTATTTACCGCAATGGTGGCAATGCTGACGCTCTACTCGTGTGGCGGCGGCAACACCTATGAGAACAAGGAACTTAACTACTCGGTTCAAATGCCTGAGGGCTTCGCACCTCAAAATTCTGATGCCGCTATGGAGAAAGAACGCGGCGGAAAGCTGTATGTGAACGAAGGCGGATGCATGATAGACGTAACCGGCAAGAAGATGGACTATGCGTATATCACTGCCGAGGAATCGCTCAAGCAAGGTTTTGAGTTTGCCAAGATGGCAGAGGGAGTGCTGTCGAGCGATTTGCAAGCCGACCACTACTGGGTGAAGTTTCAGGACTCGTTTGGCTATCGTGCCGTGTATGAGATGCAAAAGAACGGCGTGAGCGTGAATGTGAGCTTGACATACCCGATTGAGAAGAAGGCTGAGTTTGAGAAAGACTGTGACGCCGTGTTGCAATCGGTGGATGTGAAGTGATAAAAAAAACACAGGCAATTAGCTGGCGCGTGAGGCTGAAAGGCATCGCGCGCCAGTGTGTTTTATTGTGTGTTGTGGTTGGCCAAACATGATAAAATGGTTAACTTTGGGGTCATGTAATGATAGCAGTATTGTAATGGCAAGAGAGAAGACATTCAGGTTTAAGCGTTTTGAGGTGCTGAACGACCGCACGGCAATGAAGGTGGGCACCGATGGCGTGCTGCTGGGCGCGTGGTGTGATGTGGCCGGTGCGCGCAAGGTGCTAGATGTGGGCACGGGTTGTGGAGTGATAGCCTTAATGGTGGCACAGCGCAATGGTGAGGCTCAGATTGACGCTGTGGAAATCGACAAGGACTCGGCCGATGAAGCCGCTATGAATTTTTCTTGTTCGCCATGGGCTCGAAGACTTCGTGTTGCGCATTGCGATTTCAACGAATTTGCCCTGCGTGATGTGGTGGGCAAGTATAATCTGATTGTGTCAAATCCGCCCTTTTTCACCAATGGAATTTTGCCGCCCGATGCGTCGCGAATGTCGGCCCGTCACACCCAGAATTTGACTTATGGGCAGTTGCTAAATAATACAGGAAAGCTACTTGCTGATGGTGGGAAAATAGCACTGATAACGCCCTTTGACAATATTAAAGAAATTATTGAAGTATGTGTATTTAATAATTTGAATATTAGTAGAAAAGTTAATGTTGTATCGGTTGAAGGTTTTGCTCCCAAGCGTGTGCTGTGGGAACTTGTCAATTATCCTTGTTCGATGCATGAAAGTGAACTGGTGATTGAGACATCGCCTGGGGTGTTCAGTGACGAGTATATTGCCCTGTGCAAAGATTTTTACCTGAAGATGTGAAACTTGTTTAGAGGGTATTGAAAAGAGACTCGAGGGCTGCTTCATATTTTGCGATTGAAGTGGCCTTTTTGATGGCTTTTCGGCATTTCCGGTCGGCGTGAAGCAGATACATTTCCCAAAACGATTGCATCTTTTTGAGCACCTGATGTTCTCCGCCATCGAGTGTAGCAGCATAATGTGAATAGATGAGGTTGTGCAATTTGCGGTAGTTGTCGGGCGTGGCCTTTTCGGGACAAAGGAGAGCCGGATCGCTTGCCAGTGCGCGGCCAATCATAACCCCTTGAATCGAAGGGTATTGCCGTGTGATTTCTTCAATATCGCGCATGCTTTGAATGTTGCCATTGTAAATCAAAGGATAGTGAGAAACCTTGACCATCTCGGTGAAGGCATCATGATTCAGGTTTCCCTTGTACTGGTCTTTGCCAATGCAGGGATGAACAATGATGTGGGTGGGCGAGAGCAAATCCATGAGTGGTAATATGTTGCGCCAATCATCGTCGTCTTGCCAGCCGAGCCGCATTTTGACGGAATAGGAGATGCCTTCGACCGACTTGAGTGCCTGGAAGAGTGCACTCACTTCTTGAGGATAAGGCAACATGCCTGAACCCTTGTGCTTCAGGGCAATGGGAGGAAATGGGCATCCAAGATTGATGTTGATGTGAGTGTATGCATTCTCTTTCAAGTGCTGGACCATGTGCAGGGCATCAACGGGGTTGCAAGCAAGAATCTGCGGCGTGAAAGTGATGCCTTGATTGTTCTCGGGTTTCACATCGTTGATGTCACGATTCAGGAAATTGCCGTGCTCAATGCGCATGAAGGGCGAATAATAGGCATCGATGCCCCCAAAGATGCGGGCATGTGCGTTGCGCCAAATGTGGGTTGTGAAACCCTGCAGGGGTGCTGAGAAGATTTTACATGAAGATATCATGACGCAAAAGTAACAAATTAAAATAATAATTGTATCTTTGCAATGCGAAATATTGATTATGATCTCCATACAAAATTTACATGTCGAATTCAGCAGCAAGCCACTTCTTGATGATATCAGTTTTGTTATCAACAAGAAAGATAAGATTGCGCTTGTAGGTAAGAATGGTGCGGGCAAATCGACCATGCTTAAAATCATTGCTGGCATTCAACAGCCTACTGGGGGATCAGTGGCTATGCCATCGGAAACCACAGTGGGTTATTTGCCTCAGCAGATGCGTATTGCCGACGAGACAACGGTGCTTGCCGAAGTGAGCAAGGCGTTTGACCATGTGAGAGCACTTGAACAGGAACTGGATAGGCTGAACACGGAATTGGCCGAGCGTGACGACTATGATAGCGACAGCTATCAGAAACTCGTGGAACGGGTGTCGCACAAGACCGATGTGCTGACGATGCTGCGAACTGATAATCATGAGGCCGAATTAGAGAAAACGCTGATTGGACTTGGTTTTGAACGCAGTGATTTTGGCCGCGCAACAAGCGAGTTCAGTGGCGGCTGGCGCATGCGTCTGGAGATTGCAAAACTGCTGCTCACGCGGCCCGATGTGCTCTTGCTCGATGAGCCTACCAACCATCTCGACATTGACTCGATTCAGTGGCTCGAAACCTTTTTGGCAAACTATCATGGCGCTGTGATGGTGGTGTCACATGACCGGGCATTTATTGATAATGTTACCAGTCGCACGATAGAGATCTCGCTGGGCAAGATATATGACTACAATGTGAACTATTCTCACTTTGTGGAATTGCGCAAAGAGAGGCTGGAACAGCAGATGCGTGCCTATGAGAACCAGCAGAAGCTGATACACGACACCGAGGAGTTTATTGAGAAATTCCGTTACAAGGCAACGAAGGCTGTGCAGGTGCAGAGTCGCATCAAGCAGCTCGACAAGATTGAGCGCATTGAGGTTGACCAGGTCGACACCTCTCGGTTGAGACTGAAGTTTCCGCCGGCTCCGCGTTCGGGCGACTATCCGGTTATTGCCGAGGATGTAGCCAAGAACTATGGCGACTTACAAGTGTTTAAAGGCGTTACATTCACCATTAAACGCGGCGAGAAGGTTGCGTTTGTAGGCAAAAACGGAGCAGGCAAGTCAACGCTGGTGAAGTGCATCATGAACGAGATTCCTTTTGACGGGAATCTCAAGATTGGCCATAATGTGAAGATAGGCTACTTTGCTCAGAATCAGGCGCAGTTGCTTGACGAAAACATCACTGTATATGACACAATCGACTATGTGGCAACAGGCGATATGCGCACTCGCATTAACGACCTGCTGGGTGCCTTCATGTTTGGCGGCGAGGAGTCGGAGAAAAAGGTGAAGGTGTTGTCGGGCGGCGAAAAGAGCCGTCTTGCCATGATGCGTCTGTTGTTGCAGCCTGTGAACCTGCTCATTATGGACGAACCTACCAATCACCTTGACATGCGCACCAAAGATATCCTGAAAGATGCCATCAAAGATTTTGATGGTACGGTGATTGTGGTGTCGCACGACCGAGATTTTCTTGACGGACTTGTTGAGAAGGTTTATGAGTTTGGCGGCGGAAAGGTGCGAGAGCACTTGTGTGGCATTTATGAATTCCTTGAGCACAAAAAGATAGCCACACTCTCGGAACTGGAGAGGAAAGAAAAACCGCTTGCTGCAACTGGCAATAAGGCGGAGGAGGAAGTGAAGCAGTCAAAGCTCGACTATCTGGAACAGAAAGAACTGAACCGACGCATCAAGCAGGCCCAGAAGCGGGTGGCAACACTCGAGGATGAAATCAATGTGCTCGAGCAGCAGATAGCCGAAATCGAACAGCAGTTATCAGCAGGGACGAGCAACGACCCTGAGATATATACCCGCCATGCCCAATGCACACAACAGCTCGAAGAAACAATGCAAGCTTGGGAGCAAGCTAACGAAGAACTGGATCTTATTAACCAACAACAATAAACATAATGAAAAAAGCGTTTTTATTAACTTTAACTGCAATTGCGACGATGACAGTGAATGCAGGGAACCTGGAAAAGGGCGTTGACCGCAGCAATCTGGATTTGAGCGTTTCGCCCGGAGAGAATTTTTATCAGTATGCTTGTGGCGGATGGCAAAAGACCAACCCGCTTGATCCTCAGTATGCCCGTTTCGGCACCTTTGACCAGCTCGGTGAGAATAGCCGTGAACAGGTGAAGGACATCATCACAAATTTAGGTGAGAATCTGCCTAAGGGCACTATCGCACAAAAGGTGAGCGACCTTTATTTGCTTGGTATGGATGTGGACCGACTGAATGCCGATGGCGCTAATCCACTCAAGGCTGACCTTGCCAAGATTGACAATGCCAAGCGCTCAGACTTCATGGGACTCATCAAGTGGTTGCATCTGGGCATTGCATCTCCATTCTTTGGCACCTCGGTGATGGCCGACATGAAGAACTCGAATGAGAACATGTTCTACATCATGCAAGGCGGCTTGGGCATGGGCGACCGTGATTACTATCTTGAGAATGATGCCAATACGACCAAGGTGCGTAATGCTTATGCCAATTACATCGAACGCCTGTTTGTGCTTGCCGGTTACAAGAAGGGTGCAGCCAAGAGGGCCGCCAAGAATGTGATGAAGATAGAGACCGATTTGGCTCGCGTGGCAATGACCCGTGAGGAAACTCGTGACTACAGCAAACTCTACAATGTGATGAGCGTGGCCGACCTGAAACAGCAGTACAAGAACATCGACTGGGATGTGCTGAATGTGAAGAATGTTGACAAGATTTGTGTGTTCCAGCCCAAATCGATTGCCAAGGTCGATGAGATGCTGAAGAACTTGAAAGACGAAGAGATCAAGGACTACCTGAAGTTCAAATACATAGATGCCGCTTCGAATTACTTGAGCGACGACTTCGTGCAAGCCAACTTTGACATGTACAGCAAGGCCATGTCGGGTAAGCAGGTGATGCAGCCCCGCTGGAAACGCGCCCTCAATGTGCCTAACACACTGCTTGGCGAGGCCGTGGGCCAACTCTATGTGGAGAAATATTTCCCCGCTGACTCAAAAAAGAAAATGCAAAAGTTGGTTGACAACCTGAAAGTGGCCCTTGGCGAACGCATTGCCAACCTGAGTTGGATGAGTCCTAAAACCAAGGTGAATGCCCTTGTGAAACTCAACAGCTTCACGGTGAAGATTGGTTATCCCGACAAATGGCGCGACTACTCGGGCGTGAATATTGACCGAAATGCCTCGTATTGGCAGAATGTGAAAAATGCTTTGGTTTTCACTGCCGAGTACGAACTGTCGCAGCTGGGTAAACCGGTTGACAAAGACCGCTGGTACATGACTCCGCAGACGGTAAATGCATACTATGAGCCCTCGACCAACGAGATTTGCTTCCCCGCAGCCATTCTTCAGGCTCCTTACTTTGATCCCAAGGCCGACGATGCCTCGAACTATGGTGCCATAGGTGTGGTGATTGGTCATGAGATGACTCATGGATTTGACGACCAGGGTCGCAACTTCGACCACAACGGAAACATGGTGGACTGGTGGACTGCTGAAGATGCCGATAAATTCAAGGCGCTTGCTGAAAAACTTGGTAACCAATACAGTGCCGAGATTGTAGCCGATGATGTGCATGCCAACGGCAACTTCACTATGGGCGAGAACATTGCCGACCATGGCGGTTTGCGTGTTGCTTATAGCGCTTTCAAGAAGACTGACCAAGGCAAGGGCAACGAAATGATTGACGGATTCACTCCCGACCAGCGCTTCTGCTTGAGCTATGCCAATGTGTGGGCCGCCAATATCACCAAAGAGGAGATATTGCGCCGCACCAAGGTAGACCCGCATTCGTTGGGTGTGAACCGCGTGAATGTGGCTTTGCGCAACATGGAGTGGTTCTTCAAGGCCTTCAACATCAAAGAAGGCGACAAGATGTTCAGAATGCCTGAGGATAGGGTGTCGATTTGGTGAAAAAGATTTAAATATCACATTATTTTAGGCCGCCGATAAAATTCGGCGGCTTTTTTTTCGTTGTTATCTATAAAATTCGTATTTTTGTAGTTTAAATAGCAGATTATTATCAAAGATTAATAATAAATAAATTTTAAATATATGAAATTCAACATTCAAAGTAAGTTATTGCTCACTCATTTGTCGGCAGTGAGCAAAGTTGTGAACTCAAAGAACAAACTCACAATTCTCGACAATTTCCTGTTTGATCTCGAAGGCAATAAGCTCGTTATCACTGGTAGCGACCAGGAGAACACCTTGACGACCTATGTGCAAGTTGAGGATGCAGAGGGTTCGGGCAAATTTGCTGCTAATGTCAAGAATCTGCTTGACATGCTGCGCACGCTGCCCGACCTGGCATTGACCTTCGACATCAATGACGAGAATCTTGAAGTGAACATCAAGTACCAGAACGGCCGCTTCAATTTTGTGGCGATTAATGGCAATGAATTCCCTTCGAAGGCTGTGACCGACGAGGAACCACGAAAGTTCAAACTTCCCATCAACAAGGTTGTGGAAGGACTTCAGCACACCATCTTTGCTGTGGGAGTCGATGACATGCGTCCTGTGATGATGGGTATCTATTGGGACATTAAGCCCGAGGAAATTGTGTTTGTGGCTTCAGATACACACAAGCTGGTGCGTTATCGCAAGCTCAATGTGAGCACGGGTCTCGAGCACTCGTTCATCATGCCCACCAAGCCCGCATCGATCTTGAGCAGCATTCTTGAAAAGGCTGAGGGCGAGATGGAGATTACAGTCGACAGCAAGAGCGCCACATTCGAGACTCCTGAGTACTCGCTCACATGCCGTTTTGTGAATGGTCGTTATCCTAACTACAACTCAGTAATTCCCACCAACAATCCCTATAGCGTAACAATCGACCGCATGTCGCTGCTCAATGCCTTGCGCCGCGTTTCGGTATCGACAAGTTCAAGTGGTCTCGTGAAATTGGAACTGAAGGAAAATGAGATCTTCCTTTCGACTCAAGACCTTGACTACTCGACTTCGGCCGAAGAAAAGATTCAATGCGACTATAGCGGCGAAGAGATGGCCATTGGTTTCAACGATGAGAACATCATAGATGTGCTGAACAACATCGATTCGGAAACAGCCGTGATAAAACTGATGGATTCGTCGAAGGCCGGTATCTTTGTACCTGCTGAGCAGGAAGATGACGAGGAGTTGCTCGTGCTGTTGATGCCCATGATGCTCTAATCAGGTGTTATATAGAGACAAATGGAACTGAACCTGAGAAATCCGATTATTTTCTTTGACCTGGAGACAACAGGGGTTGATATCATGAGTGACAGGATTGTAGAACTGTCGCTCATCAAGGTCTATCCTAACGGAACCGAGGAGGTGAAAAGTCGCCGCCTCAATCCCGAAAGGCCTATCCCTGCTGAGGCTACCAAGGTGCATGGCATCACTGACGACGATGTGAAAGATGCTCCCACATTCAAGCAGGTGGCTAAAGATTTGGCCCGAATTTTTGAAGGATGTGATGTGGCAGGTTTCAACAGCAATCGCTTCGACATCCCTTTGCTTGAAGAGGAGTTCCTGCGTGCTGGTGTAGACTTTGACTTCAGCAAGCGCCGCTTCATAGATGTGCAGACCATTTTCCACAAGATGGAGCAGCGCACCCTTATAGCAGCCTACAAGTTCTATTGCGGAAAAGACCTGACCGATGCTCACTCGGCCGAAGCCGACACACGAGCCACCTATGAAGTGCTGAAGGCTCAGCTCGACCGTTATCCCAATCTGGAGAACGATGTGGCATTCTTGTCAGAGTTTTCCTCTCACAACAAGAACGTGGACCTTGCTGGACGCATCATCTACAACGACGACAAGGTTGAAATCTTCAATTTCGGTAAGCATAAAGGCAAACCAGTTGAAGAGGTACTCAAGAAAGAGCCGAGTTATTACGGTTGGATGATGCAGGGCGATTTCCCATTGAACACCAAGAAGGTTTTGACGAGAATTAAATTGCGAATGAAATAATTTTTTCAGGACATGTTAGCCGGTAAAAATATTATATTAGGTATCACAGGCGGTATTGCCGCCTACAAGGCTGCATCGCTGGTGCGACTACTGGTGAAGGCTGGTGCCGAAGTGCAGGTAATCATGACTCCGAATGCCAAGGAGTTCATTGCTCCGCTCACATTGTCGACATTGAGCGGTAAACCTGTCATCAGCGAGTTCTTTACTGCCAATACAGGTCAGTGGAACAGTCATGTTGACCTGGGGTTATGGGCCGATGCGATGATTGTGGCACCAGCCACGGCCTCAACGATTGCCAAGATGGCGAACGGCGTGGCCGATAATATGCTTGTGACCACCTACCTGTCGGCAAAAGCTCCCGTGTTTGTGGCTCCTGCTATGGACTTGGATATGTTCAAGCATCCCACCACCAAGCGCAATCTTGACTTGTTGCGCAGTTATGGCAACCACATCATTGAACCGGCTGCCGGCGAACTTGCCAGCCATCTCATAGGCAAAGGGAGAATGGAAGAGCCTGAAAACATCGTTAAGGTGCTTGATGCCTACTTCGACCAGTCGCTCGACATGAAGGGCAGGAGAGTGCTCATCACTGCCGGCCCTACTTATGAAAAGATTGATCCTGTGCGATTCATTGGCAATTTCTCTTCAGGAAAACAAGGTTTTGCCCTTGCTCTTGAATGTGCTGAGCGAGGTGCTCAGGTGACGCTTGTTGCTGGTCCTGTTAGTCTCGCGATTGAACATCCGGGTGTGAACCGGATTGATGTGACAAGTGCCGATGAGATGCATCGTGCAGTGCTCGACAACATTGAAAGCCAGGATGTGGCCATCATGTGTGCCGCAGTTGCCGACTATAAAGTGGAGAATGAGCTTGACCACAAGATTAAGCGCGAAAAGGGAGACGCTCCCACGCTGGTTCTTGTGAAGAATCCCGATATCGCCAAGGCTGTGGGTGCAGTCAAGAAGCCCGGTCAGGTGCTCGTGGGTTTTGCTCTTGAGACCGATAACGAAGATGTGTATGCTCATGAGAAGCTTGCCAAGAAGAATCTTGATTTTATTGTGCTCAATTCTCTCAAGGACAAGGGAGCCGGTTTCCAGGTTGACACCAACAAGGTGAAAATCATTGAAAGCGATGGAAGCGAAACCATATTCCCCTGTAAAGACAAGAGAATGGTTGCAAAAGATATTGTAGATTTGCTGAATGCCAAATATTTGAAATCATGAAATTGACAAGGTTATTAGGTGTTTTCTTCTGCTTTGCGGTTGCTTGGCTTTGTGTTACTGTACATGCCGAGGAATTGAATTGCGAAGTTGAAATCAATGCCTCGAAAGTGTCGAATGCCAACAAGGAAATTTTCAAGACCTTGCAAGAGGCGATAGCCGAGTATATGAACACCACGAAGTGGACCGATGCGCAGTTTGGCACCAACGAGCGAATCGAGTGCAAACTGTTTTTCACTATCAGTGAATATAACGACGGCACTGGCCAGATGAAAGGTGACCTGCAGATTCAATCGAAACGCCCTGTGTATAACAGTTCATATACCACCACGGTTATTAATTTCAAGGACTCGAAGATAGATTTCACCTATCAGGAGAACGAACCACTTGTGTTCTCGGAGGTTGACATGCAAAGCAACTTGACAGCTATACTGAATTATTATGCGTTCATGATTATAGCGTTGGATTTTGACACATTTTCGTTTAGGGGTGGTGATCCCTATTATGAGAAGGCAGCCAATGTGGTGCGCATGGCTCAGAGCACAGGTGAAAGCGGATGGAAAGCATTTGAAGACACCAAGAACCGCAGTGCGGTACTCAGTGCCTATACCGACAAGGCTACCGAGGGTATCAGGCAGATACTCTATGATTATCATCGTCAAGGGCTCGACCAGATGGTGCTGAGTGTTGACAAGGGCCGCGCTAATGTTACAAAATGTATCGAGACTCTCAAGAAGATTCATGACGAAACGCCCATGTCGGTGTGCCTCTCGATGTTCAAGGATGCCAAACTTGATGAACTCGTGAACATCTACTCTAAAGCCAACATGACCGAGAAAGAGTCGGTTTATGAAATGCTCTATCCCATATATCCCACCGAAGGGCAGCGTTTGGACAAAATCAAAAAAGAAGATACAGGCCGCAACTGATAATAATGATAAGAACACTTCATATATCGAATTATGCTCTTATCGATGAACTTGAAATAGAGTTCGGCGACGGCCTTTCAATCATCACTGGAGAGACAGGTGCCGGCAAATCGATTATGCTTGGTGCCTTGTCGCTCATTTTGGGTGATCGCGCCGACACAAAGACCATGAGGGATAAGGATCAGAAAACAGTAGTTGAAGCCACATTCGATATCTCCTCTTATCATTTGAATTCATTTTTTGCCGAGAATGATATTGACTTTGATAACGATTGTATCATCAGACGCGAGATAACGCCTTCGGGCCGTTCAAGGGCCTTTATCAATGACACTCCGGTGAGTCTCGCCCTCTTGCGTGAACTTGCCACGCGATTGGTTGACATTCACTCTCAACATAGCAATATGCTGCTTTCGGATAGTCGTTTCCAATTGTATGTGCTTGATGAAATTGCCAATAACTCATCGCTCCTTTCAGCGTATCAGAAAGAGTATCAAGAGTACAGGCAATTGCAGAATCGGTTAGTGCAACTTCGTCAAGGCTATGAAAAGGCTAAAACTGAGGAAGACTATTTGAGATTCCAGTTGCGGCAGCTCGCTGAAATGAATCTCACCGAAGGCGAAGACGAAGAACTGGAAATGCTGCAGAACAAGCTGAGCAATGTGCAGGAACTGAAAGAAGCGATTTCGACGGGCGAAATGGTGCTCAACAGCGCCGAGGGTTCAGTTCTTGACCAGTTGCGGCTTGTTGAGCAGCGGTTAGAGACATGCGAGGACAAACTGAATGAACTGAGTGGTTTGAATGCTCGTATAAAAGCCGCTGCAATAGAACTGAAAGATGTGTCACAATCGCTGTTTGCGATTGATGAAGACCTGGTCGACGATCCACAGAGGCTTGAATCGGTAGAGTCAAGATTGAACGATATATTCACCCTTGAACGCAAGCACCATGTTTCGTCGGTAAATGAATTGATCGAGATTCAGCATCAGTTGGAATCACAGCTCGAGGTTATTGACAATAGCGATGAATCTATTCATAGACTTGAGTCGGAAATTGATGAGAAACATGAGCTGCTTATGGGGCATGCCCGCAACCTGTCGCAACATCGTAAAAAAGCCGCCAATCAATTTGTGAAGCAGTTGTTGCCACTAGCCGACACATTGGGAATGCACCATCTGCAATTTGGTATCAGATTCGTCGAGAGTGAACTTGGAACGAAAGGCATTGACAGTGTTGAGTTCTGTTTTGCATTTAATAGGAACCAGCCACTCATGCCTGTGAAAGATACAGCATCGGGCGGAGAAATTTCGAGGCTGATGCTGTGTGTGAAATCGGTTCTTGCGCAAAGCGTGAATCTCCCCACCATCATCTTTGATGAGGTGGATACAGGGGTTTCGGGCGATATGGCAAGCCGCGTGGGAGCCATGATGGGCGATATGTCAAGTCGCATTCAGGTGATTTCCATCACTCATTTGCCTCAGGTTGCTGCCTATGCAAGGACTCATTACAAGGTGTATAAGACCGACGAGGCTCATGCCACTGTGACCCATGTGGTTTTGCTTGATGAAAATGAACATATCCATGAAGTGGCGCGAATGCTCAGCGGCAAGGATGTGCACCAGGCTGCCATAGAGAATGCTAAAACTTTAATATCTCAAGCCAATGACAGATAAATCACAATATATATTTGGAATCAGGGCGGTGATTGAAGCCATCGAAGCCGGCAAGCAGGTCGACAAGATACTGGTCAAGAAAGACCTGACAGGCGAACTGGTGAAAGAATTGCGCTCGGTAGCTCAGACTTATTCGGTCCCCTTGCAACGAGTGCCAGTTGAACGAATTAACCGCATCACTCGTGCCAATCACCAAGGAGTGCTTGCCATGATGGCGGCTGTCACCTATTATAAGGTAGAGGACATGGTGCCTATGCTCTATGATGATGGTGTAAACCCCTTCGTTGTGCTGCTCGATGGCATAACCGATGTGCGTAATTTTGGTGCGATTGCACGCACTTGCGAGTGTGCTGGCGTGAATGCGCTGGTCATTCCTGAACGGAATAGTGTCACGGTTAATGCCGATGCAGTGAAAACCTCGGCAGGCGCCTTGAATTATCTGCCCGTGTGCAGGGAACCTAATCTGGTGTCGGCTGTCAAGTATCTTCGTGACAGCGGATTTAAGATTGTTGGAGCATCGGAGAAGAGTAGCATGAACTATACACAAGCCGACTTCACATCGCCAGTGGCACTTGTGCTGGGTTCAGAAGATAAGGGGATTTCAACCGATGTGTTGAAGTTGTGCGACACTCTGGTTGCCATCCCAGAGTTTGGAAATATTCATTCGCTCAATGTTTCGGTTGCAGGTGGCATCATGATGTATGAAGTGGTGCGTCAGCGACTGAACGATGGACAGACAGCAAACAATAAATGACAATAAAAAGAATATAAATATGATAAATCGTGTTTTAATAAGAATTAAGGTGGTACAACTCGTTTATTCATATATCATGAATAGGGAGAGCAAGACCATGCCGGCCGCTAAAAAAGAGTTGAAGCAGAGCTTTGACAAGTCTTATGAATTGTATTTCTCGTTGTTCAAGTTAATTATTGATTTGACCGATTTGCAAGCGCTGAGACTTGATGAGGCTAAGCACAAGTTCTTGCCCACCGAAGAGGACTTGAATCCTAATACCCGTTTCATCGACAACAAGTTGGTTGAAGAGTTAAGGAAATGTGAACCGCTGCAAGATTACATCAACGGACACAACCTCACATGGCGTGACGATGAAATCTTCTTGCGGCTGATGCTTGACAAGGTGCTCAACAGCCGCCTTTACCAAGACTATATGGATATGGCAGAAAACGACTTTGCTCTTGACTGTGAGTTGTGGCATCAGATGCTCAGGCGCGTGATACTGGTTGACGACGATATGCTTGAATTTATTGAAAGCAAATCGATCTATTGGGGCATTGACGACCTGAACATCATCGGCCAGTTTGTGATGAAGACCATCCGCCGCTTTGAAGATGGGGTGGAACAGCCCATTTTGCCCATGTTCAAGGACGAAGAAGATGAAGAGTATTGTGAGAATCTCTTCATGAACGCAATCAAGCAGTTTGATGAGAACAAGGAATTGATCGACTCGTTTGTCAAGCAAGACAATTGGGATGTGGAACGCATTGCGATGATGGACCGCATCATCATGTGTGTGGCATTGACCGAAATCAAGTCGTTCCCAAGCATACCGGTGAATGTGTCGTTGAACGAATATATAGAAATGGCCAAGAACTTCAGCACTGCACGCAGCGGCCAGTTTGTGAATGGCATTCTCCATTCAGCTGTCCGTCATTTGAAGAGTGAAGGCCTGCTTATGAAATAATTTTTAATAATAACCAATATTTAAACTAACAATTATGCTTAATCTTATTTTATTAGAGGCTACCAAGGCAGCTCCAGCAGGTGACGCTGGTGCCGGTGGCGCTATGGGCGGCGGCATGGGTTCGCTCATCATGATTGTGGCACTGATTGCCATATTCTACTTTTTCATGATTCGTCCTCAGAACAAGAAACAGAAGGAAATCCGCAAGTTCCGTGATGGCATGAAGAAAGGTGACAATGTGACTACTGCAGGCGGCATTCATGGCAAAATCAGAGAGGTGAGGGATAATGGAACCATTATCCTGGAAATTGCCGACGGTGTTAAAATCACTATCGACAAGGCTATGGTATACCCATCGGCACAAGATGTGGTTGAAACAGGAGCCGATGTGAAACGATAAATCAACATTTAACTGACTCACCCGAGGCTGATAACGGTTCTGGGTGAGTCAGAATAATCAGTCTGTCACATGCGAATCAAATTTCTCACAACGCGTTCGGTACTGTTATACTTGTTGTTTGTGGTAATCGCCGCTTTGTTCTGGTGCTTTATCACACTGAACAGGACCATTCAGCAAGATTTGACATTCTCGGTTGAGTATGTCAATGTGCCTAACGGCGTCACGATGATCGACAAATTGCCCAAGACAATCAATGTTACTGTCAAGGACAAGGGGTCATCGTTCGTGAAATATTACTTTAGTTCCGACACAAAAATCAAGATTCGATTTGACGACTTCGCCGATAACGGACTCGGAATGTTCAAGATGACATCCGTTCAGTTGCGGAATATCCTGAAAAAGTCAATTGGCAAAGATGCCACGATTGTGAGCATCTATCCTGAATCGCTGAATTTGAAATACACCACATTGCCAGGCAAGAAGGTGCCTATCAGGTATGACCTTGACATCGAGCCCGATTTGAAGTATGTGATTAATGGTACAACCGTAACCAGTCTGGATTCGGTTTTTGTATATTCGGACCGACGCACGCTTGCAACGATTGATGAAGTATATACTTATCATGTGAGAGAAGCGGGCTTGACCGACACCTTGAGGCGCAAGGTGGTTTTATCGCCTATTGCAGGTGCAAGAATTATTCCGAATGTTGTGGATGTGATGGTTCCCATCGAGCAGGTAATCATGAAACGAAAGATGGTGCCGGTGTCGGTGAGGAACTTGCCCCCTGGCATCAATGTGGTAGTTCTTCCGTCAACGGTAGAGGTGTCGTTCCTTGTGCCCAAGAGCATGTTTAAAGACGATGGGCGTGACAATGATGTCACAGTAGTGGTGGATTACAACACGATTGATCCAGCATCCAAGAATAACAAGGCGGCCATCTCGGTAGGCGAGGCACCAGCTATTTATAAGAATGTTGAGGTGGGGGTAGACAGTGTTGAATACATTATTGAGAGGCACTGATAACTTATGTTGATAGCAATCACCGGTGGCATAGGGTCAGGCAAAAGTGTGGTAACTAAGGTGCTTGCCACAATGTCGTATCCCGTCTATGATACCGATTCTCAGGCCCGAAGGCTGATGACAACCGACGAGGTCTTGAAACAAGAACTGGTTCGGGAATTTGGCCCATCGGTTTATGATGCCGATGGATCTCTCAACAGAGTGAGTCTTGCTGCTGTTGTTTTTAACAATCAGGAGGCACTTGAGCGATTGAATCACATTGTGCATCCGGCTGTGATACGAGATTTGGAGCGGTGGTACAGCCGCTGCAGCAGTGAACACGCCTTTGTGGAAACGGCTATCTTGTACCAGAGTGGACTGGATGCTGTGGTCGATGCTGTGTGGCGTGTCGATGCCCCTGTTCAGGTGAGAATCGATAGGGTAATGCTGCGAAGCAATCTCACCGCCACTCAGGTGACTGAGCGAATTCGAGCCCAGGAGGCAGAAGAGTGCCATGCCGCCCCCGATGCTGTGATCGTGAATGATGGTGTGATGCCTATACTTCCTCAAATTATGCGTCACTTGAAAGTGTTAAAGTAGGTTGTATTTTTATATTCCAGTGAGTAATTATCTCTCATTTACGAAAAAATCGCTATCTTTGTGCATTGGTATAAACGAAATCATTTAATTTTACAATTATGTTAAAGGAAATATTGAACATCTCAGGAAAGCCCGGTTTGTACAAGTTGCTTTCTTACGGAAAGAATACAATCATTGTTGAAAGTTTAATTGACAAGAAACGCATGCCCGCACATGCCCGCGAAAAGATTATCTCACTCGGTGATGTGGCAATCTATACAACAGGTGAAGATGTTCCTTTGAGCCAGGTGCTTGAATCAATCTATGCAAAATATGAAGGTAAACCCATTGAGATGGAGAAATTTACAACTCCCGACGATTTGCACAAATTCTTTGTGGGAGTTTTGCCCGATTATGATGAGGACAGAGTGTACAAGACCGATATCAAGAAACTGATTTCATGGTATAATGTCCTTGTCAATGCTGGTTTCACCTCGTTTGCCGAAAAGGAAGAACCTGCCGAAGAAGAGAAGAAGGAAGAAGCCTGAAAAGGAAGAAATACATGAGAATGTGCTAAGGGTTTATGGGAAAATCGTATGCCTTTAGCACATTTCTCGTTAATTATGACCGATTTGTTTAAACGGTGTTTACATAAAAGTGTGCTGATGGCTTTGCTGGTGATTATGGTTGCTGGCATGGCAGGGTGTCACTCTAAAAAGAAAGTGGTGGAGAATAATAGAACTAACACCACTCATCGTGTGAGTGACGAGTGGCGCACGCTTGACATCAAACTTGGCCGAGGCGATAACAAGCGCTTGTACAAAGAAGTGAAGTCGTGGCTCGGAACGCCCTATAAGTATGCGGGCAGCTCTAAGTCGGGCACCGATTGTTCGGGTTTTGTGATGGAGGTGTATAAGGAAGTGTATCATCAAAAGTTGGAACGCAATTCCCAGAAGATTTTTGAGAAAAACTGCTATGAAATCAATAAAGGGGATCTGAAGGAAGGAGACTTGATTTTCTTCAACACTGGCAACAAGAAACGACGCATTAATCATGTGGGTATTTACTTGAAAGAAAACATGTTTGTGCACGCTTCATCGTCACGAGGCGTGGTGGTGAGTGATGTGCGTGAAACCTACTATGTGAAACACTTTGTGGTGGCTGGGCGTGTGAGAAAGGATTAAGTCACACACGGCGCCTCGTGGTGTTGCCATCAAGAGGGGTGAGATTGGGGATTTCTGTGGTATTATTGGTACTTTTCCCAGGCTCCCATGCTTTTCACTGAATAGTATTGCAGGTTTGCCGAGTCGCATTCGGCAAGGAATTCTTCGTATTCGGGTTCGTAGATGCCGCCCGACAGCATTATGGTTGCATTCTGATATCGCTCATGAACATCGCTTGCTGCAGCATGGCAGCGCTTGGTGATGAGAGCAATGTCGGTTTCGGGCAGTTGCGGTGAACTGAAGGCCTTGTCGCGCTTGTTTGTGATGGCAGCAATGCGGGTGCCGCAGATGCAGGCAAACGGAGGATTCACATAGGCCCATGGCTGATTCATTCCTGATGGTTCAATGACAGAAATTGAGTCGATTTGCTGATAGGCTAACATGCCTGCATAATATCGCTTGAACTTGTTGATATCCACGCTGTCTATGTCGGGAACCCACAGGTAACCTTGATTTTTTTCAAAGAAGAAAACCGGAGTGCTGGAAAATGAATTAAGCACAACCAATCCCCGTTGCGGCAGTTGATAGAGTCTGTAAGCATGCATTAAAACACCCGCTGCAAGCAACCCACCGCTAACGATGGCTGGACGCCATGATTTGAGTTTGATTGCAACTGCTGCCAGTATGATTATGCCATAGTAAATGACGACGTCTAACCGCGACATGTAGATGTTGTCGATGTGTGACACACCGGTGCCGTTAATTGTGTTTACTATGTAATCGATAAGGTGGAACAGTGCATTGACAATGTTGGTGAGCATCGTAAGTTCAATGCCAGCGATGCTGAGCAGGAAGAAAATGCAGCCAAAGGCCATGACGAGGGTAAGAAGTGGTATAACCAGAAGATTTGAGATGACCGAGGCAAACGAGATGCTGTGAAAGTAGTAGGCTGTAAGGACGATCGTCGACAACATGGCTATTGCCGAGATGGTTATCGACGATTTGACATAGGAAATGATTGCATTCTTTTTATGTTTGTGCTGATTTGACTTTGGCGAGAATATGATGATGGCTGCTACTGTAATGAAACTGAGTTGGAATCCCGCATTGTAGAGCGCACTCGGTGTTATGAGCAGTATGACTATGGCCGCTGCAATGAGCGCATTGAGAGGGGTTGATTTGCGGAAAAATATGTAACCTGTGAACACGAAGATGGTCATGATTGTGGCCCTCACTACCGAGGCCGAAAGGCCCGTGAGAATGGCAAATGCGACAAGTATGAGCATGGTGATGACGAATCGCAATTTTTTGAGCCTCAGGTAGTCGAGCGGATATAGTAAAATCCAGATGAGCAAGGTGAAAATGCCCATGTGCAGTCCGCTCAATGCCAGGATGTGTGCGACGCCAGCGCATGAGTAGGCATATCGGGTCTCTTGGTCGATGTGGCTGGCATCACCCAGCAAGAGTGCAATCATAAACGATTGTGTGTCGCTGTCAAGACTTGAATTGATTATAATGTTTTCAAGTTTATGTCTGAATCTGGTAATGCTGTTCATTAACGACTGGTGATGCCCAGCCTTGAACAGGTGGTCGACCCTTAAATGCTGCTTGTAGATGAAGCCCCTATCGTGCTGTATCTTGGCGTAATCGGTCTCATGAGGGTTTCCATTGTTGACAATGGGTCGCAGATGTGCGCTGAATGTGATGATGTCGCCTGGTTCAAGGGTATAGTTGCATCCACGCGTTGTCAACAGCAATTTAATGGGGGTAGTGCTACTGTCTTCGACCTGAAAAAGGGTGGCTTGGATGATTGAGGAAAAATCGGTGTGCCTCAGATCCTCAATGCGGGCAATCGCCATTTTGCCTTCAATCTTGTGGGTGTCGATGATGGGTGGCTCTTGAAGAAGCGCGTGAATGTTTCCAATGGCGAAGATGATGAGAAAAATGGGGGCAAAGGCTCGTTGCCGGAAACGGATTGTTTGGGCTGTATTTTTCTTTGAAGTAAACCATAATCCCGTGTATAGAACAATGCCCATGAGCAGAATCAAAGCAGCCCACCAGATGCTGCTTTGGTACTGGGCTGCTACGATTCCCGTTGCAAAAGGAATGAGAACCCTTAACAACGGAATTTTTGAAAGAACAGGGTAGGGCATTGTTCTTTTATTTGGAGATTTGGAACTGGTTTATTTGGTCCAGATTGAATAGGATTCAAAGGCTTGCAGGAGCAGCATTTCAAGTCCATTCTTGACTTCGGCTCCGTTCTGCTTCGATTTCTTCATGAACAGTGTCTCTTCGGGATTGTAAACCAGGTCGTAGCATAAATGCTCTTTGGTGAGGAACCTGTAAGGGAAATCAGGACACTTGTCCACATCGGGGTATTTGCCTAATGGAGTGGCGTTGATGATGATTTTATGGGCATTGACCATGGCTTTGGTGATTTCTTCATAGACCACGGTTTCGGCCGATTTGTGACGAGATATTATAGTCACTTCAACACCTAATTGCTTGAAAGCGTGAGCCACAGCCTTTGAGGCGCCGCCTGTACCCAGTATCATGGCTCGATTGCGGTTCTCGTTTAGCAAGGGTTCCATAGAACGCAAGAATCCCATCACATCGGAGTTGTAACCATGCAGTTCAAGATGATTGTCTTTCTCGTTTCTTACAAATTTGATGACATTCACGGCTCCTACTACCTGCGCGGTTTCATCAAGTCGTGTCATATATGGGAGCACCTGTTCCTTGTAGGGCGAGGTCACATTGAGCCCGTTGAGGTGAGGCTGCTCGGCAATGATTTCCATCAAATCGCCAATGTCTTCAATCTCAAAGTTGATATACTCGGCATTGATTTCTTCGGCATGAAACTTGTGGTTGAAATAATCGATTGAAAAAGAGTGTGTTAATGGATAACCAATCAATCCGTAAACTGTTTTAGGGTCATTGAAGATGGGCATAATGCATTGAAATTAAGGTGTGAATAACTATCACAAAAATACATAAAAAACTTAATAAGCTGAAAATAGATTCAATAAAATATCGCTTTGATGTGGATTTTTGTTATTTTTGCACATAAATTTGACAAATAGAGACGATGAAAAAGAATTTCTTAATAGGATTAACGGTTATCATAGGTATAGGTCTTCTTTACTGGGGTATTGAATACCTAAAGGGTGTGAATCTCTTCAAACCGGCCAATTATTACTATGCCACTTTCGACAGCATCGATGGGCTTAACATAGCCTCACCTGTAATGGTTAACGGATATCAGGTGGGTCAGGTTCGTGACATTGAGTATAATTATGCTACAAATAAGATTACTGTTGAGCTGAATCTCGACAAGGAGTTTAAAGTACCAGAGGGATCGGTTGTCAATAGTGCCTCTGAACTTCTTGGCGGTGCGAAGCTTGAGCTTGCGCTTGGAAACTCGCGTAATTACATGAAAGTGGGTGACAATATTCCAACAAGAATTGTTTCGGGCCTGATGGATAAGGTGGGTGATGATATGATGCCGCAAGTGGCAGCTATGTTGCCCAAACTCGACTCTATTTTGGGTAATATTAATAATGTGTTGTCGAATCCGGCTCTTAACCGGTCGGTGTCGCGTCTTGACAATATCTCTGTTCAGCTCGACGCAGCATCAAGGCAACTGACCACACTCATGACAAGTCTTAATAACTCGGTTCCTGGTATGGTGGGGAATGTGAATGGCGTTGCATCGGAATTGAAAAGCACTGTGGGAAATTTGTCTGATTTCTCAAGTTCATTAAAGAAACTGCCTTTGAGTGAGACGGTCAATAATCTGAATCAGACGATTAACAATCTGAAGCAGCTCACAACAAAATTCAATGATAAAAACTCTTCGTTAGGACTGCTGCTTAACGACAAGCAGCTTTATGACAATGCCACTCAGGCTATTGCCAGCCTTGAGGCATTGCTTGCCGACATCAAGCAGAATCCAAAGAAGTATATCACCATCAAGGTGTTCTGATAAACATCATGACTCAAGAATTGGCTATTTAGATTGATTCTAAATAGCCTTTATTTTGAAAAAAATAGTATCAGTTCTTAAAACACACACTAAAACGGAGTTTTGTGGTGGTAGAATGTTTTTCAGGAGTGCTATTGTTTGTGATAGTTTGATTTGCTAATTAATTGATATATAAAAGTCTATTAATTTATAACTTGGAGAATTCCCAAAAAAGGTAAAGTAGATTCATAATTGATTGTTTTTCACATACTATAGAGTATTTTCTAAAAAAACAAATTTTTTCAGCACTTTTTTTTATAAAAAAAAACTCTCAATTTTGTATTGCTGAAACTAGCCAATAATTCAAAGATTAATGTCAGAAAAGCATCACATAGATCAATGGAATAAATGCCTTGAGATATTCAAGGACAATCTGTCGGCCGAGCAATTCAATGCTTGGTTTGCTCCCATTGTTGCTGTTGACTTTGTCGATGACAAGCTCACCTTGAATGTGCCTTCTCAATTTTTTGTGGAGCAAATAGAGGAGAGATTCTATGGACTGCTTAAGGCTACCATCAAGCGCGTGTTTGGACAGCAGACCAAGCTTTTCTATAATTATAATATTGTGAAGGACGATCAAGAATCAAGTGTCACGCTTGAGGATGATGGTCCCAGCACAATCATTAACAGTAAGCAGGCAAAACAGACTTACAGTTCAAATCCTTTTGACACTGGTGAGTATGCTGACATTGATCCGCAACTGAATCCCCGATACACCTTTGAGAATTATTGCGACAGCATGAGCAACAAGTTGGCTGTGAGCATTGGTCAGACGATTGCCACCGATCCCAACTGCAAGACTTTCAACCCTCTTTTTGTATTTGGTTCAACTGGTGTTGGTAAGACTCACCTCATTCAGGCAATTGGCATCAAGATCAAGGAGCGCAATCCTCGCACCCGTGTGTTATATGTTACTGCTCGTCTCTTTGAGAATCAGTATACGACGGCTGTGCGCACCAATAAGGTTCCCGATTTCATCAACTTCTATCAAACGATAGATGTGCTCATTATTGATGACATTCAGGAACTCGCCGGTAAGCATGGAACACAGAACACTTTCTATCACATCTTTAATCAGTTGCACAATCAGGGAAAACAGCTTATTCTGTCGAGCGACTGCCGCCCATCGGATTTAGACGGAATGGTGCCTCGCCTGATTTCGAGGTTCAAATGGGGACTCACTGTTGAGCTTTCGAAGCCTGACTATGAGTTGCGCCGTCATGTGCTGGCGATGAAGGCTTCGCAAGACGGCCTGATGATTGGTGATGATGTGCTCGATTTCATTGCTCAGAATGTGACCGAGAGCATTCGCGATCTTGAGGGCATTGTTGTGTCGCTTTTGGCGCATGCCACCATGCTCAATCAAGACATTACTGTTGATTTGGCTAAGGCTGTGATTGCCAACTCGGTTAGAATCAACAAACCTCAAATCACCTTTGAACTCATTGCTGAAAAAGTGGCATCGTTCTATAATATCGATACATCGGACCTCTATGGAAAATCGCGCAAGCGTGAAATCTCGGATGCGCGTCAGCTACTCATGTACTTTGCCAAGAATGAGGCTCAACTGTCATCGACCAATATCGGGATGCGCCTGTCAAGGAACCATGCAACAGTGCTTCACGCCTGCAAGCAGATTGAGCAGCGCTTGTCCATTGAAAAGAAATTCCAGGAAGAGGTAATGGCCATTGAATCGGCCATCAAGCAGTAAGGTCGAGGTTTGCTTTATTTGTAATGGAACTATGCTTAGCAGAATTACATGACGATGTGATTCTGTTTTTTATTTTGTGCAGGTTTTATGAAGTTGTGAAAGTATAGTATACTTTCGAGAAATCAAGTGATTTCAGGTTTTCTTCTGGAATGAAGAATTGAGCGATACCCATATCGCCCCACATGAGCAGTTCACCATCGTCGGTAAACTGTGAACCAAGCTGAAGCAAGAGCGTGTTGAATTGCTCTTGTTGCTCTTGCTTTCTGGGATCACCCTCGGTGAATTTGGGCCAGCCCGTCAATTGATGTCCTGGTGTGGGCGAGAACATGAGAGCCTGCTCAATGGTGCACATCTCCTCGTTGTTGAAATAATCAAAGAATTCACCTGGCTCCTTGTTTTGGAAGAGTTTAGCCACAACTGTTTTGAAAATGATATTGAACTTAGATTCGTTGATGTTGATAAACGACAGTGCAGGTTCAATGTTGATCGCCACTTCTAAGCGTAGAGGGGAGTTCTCACATTCTTCAAGCCGTGGTGCTTCGATGTCGATGGGCGTCTCAATACTTGGATGATAAACAACCCTGAAACCCACCTGCTTGTCGGGGTGACTGAAATCGATACCGTATATGTTGCTGGTATTGGTGGCAATGAAGAATTGCAACATGCCCTGGTGCGGGAGCAGTTCGCTCTCCTTAATGTCGTTGCAATTGATTTGTGCCAGCAGACTCATCTTCACGCCGTCATTTTCGGGGTAGGGCAAATCAGCAGGCCAGTAGGGGAGACCTCCCAGTTTAGAGTCGGTGATGCCTGGTTTATTGTCGAAATCAGGAACCAGAGAGAAACAAGGCTTTGCTGTGAGTTGTTTAACCTCGTTAATAAATTGCTCGACGCGTGATAAGTTGGTAGTCATATTGATGGTTTATTGGTGTTCTTGAAAAAGGTTGAGAGTGCTTCGGCACAGCGTTCGCCATCGATGGCGCTGCTTACTATACCTCCAGCATAACCGGCGCCCTCGCCACATGGATATAACCCCTTGATGGTGATGTGGTGCAACGAATCGTTGTCACGAGGTATGCGCACAGGTGAAGAAGTCCGTGTTTCCACTCCAATGACGATGGCATCGTTGGTGAGGAACCCACGGGCGGTGCGGCCAAAAATGGCGAATCCCTTGCGCAATCGCTTGCTGATGAAGGGCGGCAGCCACTGATCGAGCCGTGAGGGCTGTAATCCAGCGGCAAACGATGAGGGCGGAATGAGTTTTGAGGGTTTGCCGTCGACGAAGTCTTTCATGCGCTGTGCACCTGCCACCTGACTGTTGCCTGCTTCTTGATAGCATTTCCTCTCAAGGTCTTCTTGGAAACTCATCATTGCGAGCACACCGTTCTGTGCGTATTTTTCAGGAAGGTCTTCAGGATGAATTTCAACCACCATTCCTGAATTTGCCCAATAAGAACCTCGATTAGATGGTGACATTCCGTTCACAACCAATTGTCCGGGAGCGCTTGCAGCAGGAACCACGATGCCACCTGGGCACATGCAGAATGAGTAGACACCACGGCCATCAACTTGCGTCACGAAATTATATTCGGCTGCTGGCAGGAATTGCCCCCTGCCATTGGGGTTGTGATATTGAATCTGGTCGATGATGTGCTGCGGGTGTTCAAGTCTCACACCCATAGCCAGTCCTTTGGCTTCGAGTTCAATGTGTTGGTCTTGAAGCATGTGGTAAACGTCACGGGCCGAGTGGCCTGTAGCAAGAATTACCGGGCCTGTGAATTGTTCGCCATTGGCACATTCCACACCTTTAACTTCGTTACCTTCAAGCATGAGACGGGTGACACGAGTCTCAAAATACACTTCGCCCCCACAGTTCAAGATGGTGTTGCGCATGTTCTCGATTATGTGCGGCAATTTGTCGGAACCGATGTGCGGATGCGCATCAATCAGGATGTTCTCGCTTGCACCATGCTGGTAGAAGATGCCCAGTATGCGGTCGACTGACCCGCGCTTTTTGCTGCGTGTGTACAGTTTTCCGTCGCTATAGGCTCCGGCACCACCTTCGCCAAAGCAATAATTGCTATCGGGGTCAATAATGCCTTCACGAGAGATGCGTGCTACATCGATGCGTCGGTCGGTAACATTCTTGCCACGCTCAAGCACAATGGGTTTGATACCCAACTCAATGAGTCGTAAAGCCGCAAAGAGTCCGCCTGGACCAGCGCCCACCACAATGGCTTGTTTGTCGCCATTCACCCGCTTGTATTCGATGGGAGCAATCAGGTAATCCTGTCGCACTTCTTCGTCGATATAAGTTCTCACTTTTAGATTTACCATCACATTACGCTTGCGGGCATCGATAGAGCGCTTGATGATGCGAACTCCCTTGATGCGTGATGGTGCGATGTGCTTGTTTTGAGCAATCGAGCGCACGATTTCATCGTTGCTCGCTGCGGTGCGAGGTGTTACCCGTATCTGATATTCTTCAATCATAATCTGAAAATCTTCATTGCAAAATTACAATAAATGCCGAATATTTGCTAATTTTGCAAATAATATTTAGGTTAGCGTAAATCCATAATGACAGATAAGATAGGCGTATTATTTGACTTGGACGGTGTGTTACTTGACACCGAGGGGTTTTATTCTCAATTGTGGGCGCATGTTGATGAGTGTTATCCCACTCATGTGCCAAATTTTGCCCATGTAATAAAGGGCTCGAATCTTGAGAAGATATTGAACACTTATTTTGCACCTGACAAGCATGAGGAGATTGTGGCAATGCTTCACAGGTTCCAGCAGAATATGCGCTATAATTTTTTTAAAGATGCGCCTCGTTTTCTTGCTGAACTCAAAGAGGCTGGAATACCTATGTGTGTGGTGACCAGCAGCGACGAGGCCAAGATGCAAGCTGTGTATGCTCAGCATCCGCATTTCACCGACTACTTTGATGCGATTGTGGTGGGCAATATGGTGAGCCGTTGCAAACCCGATCCTGAGTGTTTCTTGATGGGTGCCGAGCGCATCGGGTGCAATATTGCCGACTGCTATGTGTTCGAAGATTCGTTCAGCGGATTGCAGGCTGGAATGTCGGCTGGGGCGCATGTGATAGCGCTTGCCACAACCAATAGTCGAGAATCTTTAATAGGAAAAGCCCACAAAATCATCGATGATTTTGCAGGCTTCACGATAGATGATATGCTCTCGGTATAAAGAAGAGAGTCTATTCCTTATTTTAGCAAGCCTTGAAGCTCATGTCGAGCGACTTGACCGAGTGGGTGAGTGCACCCACTGAGATGTAGTCTACTCCACATTCACCATAGTCGCGCAGTGTGTCGATGGTGATGCCACCCGATGACTCAGTTTCGCAGCGACCGTTGATGATTTCCACAGCCTTGCGGGTGAGTTCGGGGGTGAAATTGTCGAGCATGATGCGGTCGGCGCCTCCGTTGTCAAGCGCTTGCTGCAGTTCATCGAGGTTGCGCACCTCTATTTCAATCTTAAGATTTTTGTTGTTATCCTTACACCACTGGTGAGCCATGTCGATGGCTTTGCCAATGCCTCCGGCGAAGTCTACATGATTGTCCTTGAGCAGGATCATGTCGAACAGACCAATGCGGTGATTGCAGCCGCCACCCAGGCGAACAGCTTCTTTCTCCATGATGCGCATGCCTGGTGTGGTCTTGCGGGTGTCGAGCACGCGAGTCTTGAGTCCTGCCAGTCGCTCTTGGTATTTAGCAGTGATGGTGGCAATGCCGCTCATGCGCTGCATGATGTTGAGCATGAGCCGCTCGGTTTGGAGCAGTGACTGCACCTTTCCCTCGACAACAAAGGCAATGTCGCCCGGTTTCACATGGGCGCCATCTTCAATATAGGTGGTCATTTTCAGTTCCGGATCAAATTTCTGGAACACACGCTGTGCCATCTCAATGCCGGCGATAATGCCTTCTTCTTTCACGATGAGTCGTGATTTGCCCATCTCATCAGGTGGAATGCAACACAAGGTGGTGGCATCGCCGTCGCCAATATCCTCAGCAAATGCGAGGTCGATCAGTTCGTCAATCAGTTGTTCTCTTGTCTTCATATCTTTGTGATTTATTTGATTTTTCGTCTTACAAATTTAGCACATATTATTGAAAATCCCTACATTTGTGGCATAAAAAGCAATATAAAGATGAAAATTACGCTTGCAGTAGTAGGAAAAACATCGACAGGATACCTTGAACAAGGTGTGGCTGAGTATGTGCGCAGACTGTCGCATTATGTGTTGTTCAACATCCAGTATATCGCTGATCTGAAAAACACAAAGAACCTCACTGTTGAGCAACAAAAGACGAGTGAGGGCAAGCTCATCATTCAAAGTCTTGAAAAAAGCGACTATGTGGTGCTGCTTGACGAGCACGGCAGGGAATACACTTCGTTGCAGTTTGCCGACTATGTGCAGAAGCGCATGTCGAGTGGAGTGAGGCGAGTTGTGTTTGTGGTGGGTGGCCCATACGGGTTCTCGCAAGAGGTGTATGATCGTGCTAACGACAAATTGTCGCTGAGCAAGATGACTTTCTCGCACGAGATGATACGCCTGATTTTCACTGAACAGCTATATAGGGCCTATACCATCTTGAACCATGAGCCCTATCATCATGAATAGAATTATCAACTCATTCGGTTCTTGTAGTCGTCATAAGTGAACTCCCGGAGCATTTCAATTGTGCCGTCGGAGTGCTGCATGACGATGGACGGGTGGTGAATGCCGTTGAACATATTAGTCTTTACCGTGGTGTAATGGTTCATGTCTTTAAAAGTGAGACGGTCGCCAGCTTTCAGTTCTTGCTCAAAACTCCACATTCCTACATAATCACCACTGAGGCAAGAATTGCCGCCAATGCGGTAGGTAGGCTTTGACTCGTCGACTTCAGGCAGAGCCTGTGCGATGGCGGGCTGATAGGGCATTTCCAGACAGTCGGGCATGTGGCAGGCAAAGGACACATCGGCGATTGCCGTCTTGATGCCGCAGTTCTCAACCACATCAACTACATTTGCCTCCAAATCGCCTGTTTCCCAGCAAAATGCGCTACCAGGCTCAAGTATAACCTGAAGATTTGGATGGCGTTGCTTGAATGCTTTCAACAACTGTTTCAGGTGTTCCACATCATATCCTTTGCGGGTCATGAGATGTCCGCCGCCCATGTTAACCCAGTGCAGTTGAGGAAGGTATTTGCCGAACTGCTCTTCCATGGCAATGAGCACTTTTTCGAGGTCATAGCTGGTAGATTCGCACAAGGCATGGAAATGGAAACCCTCTATGCCCTCGGGGAGACTGGTAAGAGCATCGGCTGTCACTCCAAAACGAGAACCGGGACTGCAGGGGTTGTAGATGTCGGTTTCGATAACCGAGCACATGGGATTGATGCGCAGTCCACAACTAATTGGGTGATTAGCAGCACCGACACGGTCCTTGAATCGCTGATATTGTGGAACCGAGTTAAATGTGATGTGTGAACTGCCCTTGATGAAAATCTCGATGGTATCATCAGTATAGGCGGGGCAGTAGGTGTGCGCCAGGCAGTGCAACTCATCATTGGCAAGCAACATTTCGTTGACCGAGCTTGCTGTGGATTCAATGCCGTATTCCCTGAATATGGGGAAGCTGCGCCACAGGGCATTGGCCTTGAAAGCCATGATGATTTTCACATCGGTTTCGCGCATCACGCTGGTGATGAGGTCGAGGTTGGCACGCAGACGGTCTTCGTAGACGATGTAGTAGGGCGTTTTCAGTTTCATTGCACAATATCGAATTTAGCGAATTTCAGTAATAATGTCTTAACACCGGAATTGTCGAACTGGACAACGATCTTAGGATCGCTTGTCTGGTCAATGCTCAGAACCACGCCGCTGCCAAAGCGGGTGTGGTTAATGCGGCAGCCCTCGGTGAGTTCGTCGGCAGTGTGGGTGGCAGCATTGCCCGCTGGCTTCATCACTTGTGGCTTGTGCATAGTTGGTTTTTGTATGGGTTGCCATACAGGGCCTGCTGCAGGTTGTGGTTTCTTGTAAATGGTTTCTTGCTCTATGTCAGGCCTCATGTTCCTGCTGGCGGGCGCAAAACCTCCACCGGCAGCCGAAGTGGTTGATGCCGAAAGGAATTGCGGGTCGATGTCCGATAGGAAGCGGCTGGGCGTCGTGTCGTTGGTCTTGCCGTTTTTGAAGCGGGAGCGTGCGTAGGTGATAACGCAGTTGCTTTTGGCGCGAGTGATGGCGACATACATGAGTCGGCGTTCTTCTTCCAGTTCGTTGAGCGAACTCTTGCTCATGGCCGACGGAAAGAGGTCTTCCTCAGCACCTACGATAATCACATTCTTGAACTCCAGTCCTTTGGCGGCATGCACCGTCATCAGTGTCACGCATTCGCCCGTTTGCTCATCGTCTTTGTCCTGGTCGGTGGCAAGTGAAATGTCGGCAAGATAGTCGTTGAGGTTTATGTGGTCATTGCCTTCTTCGCGTCTCTCTACCACAAAGTCGTTGACACTTGACAGCAACTCGTTCAGGTTCTCCTGTCGACTGATGTTCTCGGGTGAATTGTCGTGCATGAGTATGGCTAACAGTTGTGTGTCGTTGATGATGCGGTGTGCCATGAAATAGGCATCGTTTCCTTCGCGGTTCAGGACAATGAAGCTGTTGATGAGTTGGCCAAACTGTTGGAGTTTGCGCATAGTGCCCTTGTTCACATCGAGGTGATACCCTTCGGGGTCGTTAATCACCTGCCACAGGCTCACGCCATTCTCGATGGCGCAATGTTGCACTTTGTCGAGGGTGGTGTTGCCGATGCCTCGCGTGGGGTAATTGATGACACGCCGCAACGCTTCCTCATCGTCGGGATTGATGGCCAGTCTGAAATAGGCCACAGCATCCTTGATTTCTTTGCGTTGGTAGAACGACAGGCCGCCATAAATGCGGTAGGGGATAGCACGGCGCACATTGCCATGATCGTTCCGTCGCCCGCCGCTGCTCAAAGCTTCCTCAATGCGTCGGCTCTGTGCGTTGGTGCGGTATAGCACTGCGAAGTCTTCGTAAGAGCATCCTTGCCGCGACTTCATGCTCACAATCTGGTTGGCTACCACATAGGCTTCTTCAAAGTCGCTGTAACACTCAATTACCTTGATGCGGCTGCCTGTATCATTTTCTGAATAGATGTGTTTGGGTATCTGTCGCTGATTCTTCTCGATGAGCGAATTGGCAGCGTTGATGATGTTTTGCGTGGAACGGTAATTGCGTTCCAGTTTAAAGGTCTTGAGTCCAGGGTAAGACTTTTGCAGATTCAAGATGTTGTTGATGCTGGCTCCACGGAACGAGTAGATGCTTTGGGCATCATCGCCCACCACGCACAGTTTGTTCTGGTCCTGAGTGAGTTGCAGAACAATCATGTGTTGAGCAAAGTTGGTGTCTTGGTATTCGTCAACCAGAATATATTGGAAAAACTCTTGATACTTTTGCTTCACGTCAGGACAATCGCGCAACAAGATGTTCATGTTAAACAGCAGGTCGTCAAAGTCCATGGCACCAGCCACCCGGCAGCGTTGCCAGTAGGTGCGGTAGATGTTTAAAGTGAGAGGTCGGTTTGCCCGCTTGTCGGCTTCGATGAGTTCACGGTTCCGTGCATAGTCATCGGGCGAGATGAGCGCATTCTTGAGATTAGAGATGTGAGCCTGCAATGTGGCAGATTTGTACACCTTGTCATCAAGCGACATGTCGCGCACAATGAGCTTGATGAGCGATTTGGAGTCGGCCTGGTCATAAATGGTGTAGTCGTGACGATAGCCTATGCGTTCGGCGTTGATGCGAAGGATGCGGGCAAAAATTGAGTGGAAGGTTCCCATCCACAACTGAGAGGCAATATCATGCCCGACAAGGCCCTCGATGCGTTCACGCATTTCGCGGGCAGCCTTGTTGGTAAAGGTGAGCGCCATGAGGCGATAGGGTTTATAACCCAGTTGCAACAGATGCACAATCTTGTAGGTGAGCACACGGGTTTTGCCCGACCCGGCACCGGCAATCACCAGCGATGGTCCATCGCAATATTCTACGGCAGCTCGTTGCTGCTCATTGAGTTGTTCCAGGTAGTCTTCCAATTGTGAAGTCACTATTTAGTGTGAGAAATTTGAATCATTTTATTGAACTACAAAGATACTCATTTTTATATAATCAAGCAAATAACTGATGCGTGCCCTTCGCTCTATTTTTTGATTTTTACCGGGAAATTAGGGATAAATGATTAACTTTGTGAGGTGGATTATAAATAACCATTTTTTATCAGTTTCATGACTATCGACTCTATACTACAACGAGCAAATCACGCTCACGGAATCACGGCATTGAACGCCATGCAGAAGGATGTGCTGGAAGCATGGTCGGGGCATAACGAGATTATCCTTTACTCGCCGACCGGCAGCGGGAAAACGCTGGCGTTCACTGCTCCGCTTGTGCTTGCTCTCTCGGCCGGCATTGCCGTAAATCCGCAAGCGGTTGTCATCACGCCATCGCGAGAATTGGCACAGCAGGTGGGTGAAACTATGCGCACACTGGCCCAGGGTTTTAAAACGACTTGTGTGTATGGTGGTCATCGTGTCGAGGACGAGCGGCTCTCGCTCAATCCAGCTCCAGTCATTTTGGTTGGTACTCCCGGACGTATTCTCGACCACATGAATCGGGGGCACATAGTCCTCGATAGGGTGCGTTTTCTTGTCATTGACGAGTTTGACAAGTGTCTTGAACTTGGATTTGAAGAGGAGATGAAAAAAGTGGTGGAATCCATGCATTTTCTTGAGAAGCGGATGTTCATTTCGGCCACTCAAATCGATTCCTGGCCTTCGTTCATTTCTCTCAAGCATTCGTTTGTGCTTAATCGTCTGGTTGAGGGCAACAAGGAACTGTCGCAAAGAATGTCGGTGCTGATGGCAGTTTGCAACGAAGGCGATAGAGCTGCTGCGCTAGGCCGGTTGCTGCTCTCATTGCCTGCCACTCAACGCACGGTGGTTTTTGTCAATTTCAGGGAGAGCGTAGATCCTTTGTGCTGCTTTCTCAACTCTCATGGCATTTCGGCCGAGGGGTATCATGGCGAAATGCAGCAACTTGACCGTGAGAAAGCCGTGGCGCAGTTTAACAATGGCAGCATCAGGGTGCTGGTGGCTACCGACTTGGCGGCACGCGGTTTGGATTTTGAGAATGTGACTCACATCATTCATTACCACATGCCAGTGTCGCCCGATGCCTTTATTCACCGCAACGGCCGCACGGCTCGCACCGACAAAAGCGGTGAAGTGATTGTCATGAAATGCGATAACGAGAATTTGCCCCAGTTCATACACCCAAACGGCACTTTCACGATACCCGATAACCCGCCCTTGAGCAGGCTTGACCCCGACATGCTCACACTCTACTTCAAAGCAGGCAAGAAGGAAAAAATCTCGAAAGCCGATATTGTGGGATTTATCGTCAACAACTCACATCTTGAGGCCTCTCAAGTGGGGCAGATTGTAGTGAAGGATCACTATGCCCTCGTTGCCATTCCACGCCATGAGGTACAAAAAACACTGCATTGCCTGCAATCGTGTCGCATTAAGGGTAAGAAAGTGCCCATCAGCATTGCAGGCAATGCAAGCAAGTCGAAAAAACAGTAAAGGTGTAATTTACTGCAAGGCCTTTTTGATAGCAGCCTCAAACTCGGCTTCGCTGCAGGCTCCTACCAGTCGCTCTTCGCCTTTATCGGTTTTGAGGATAAATGTGGGAACGGCATCAATCTGATACTGCATCGCCATTTCCTGTTCTTGGTCAATGTCGACTTTCTTGAATTCGACATTAGGGAATTTCGCTTTCATTTTCTCGACGATGGGAGTCATTGTCTTGCAGGGGCCGCACCATGTAGCATAGAAATCAATCACAGTGAGTTTGGCATCGGTCACAGGAGCATCGGCCGAAACTGATGCATCTTTTACCGAAGCCTGCACCGATGCTGAAGTGGCTGCACTTGCATTTGTGCTTGTGCTTTTTTGAGAATTGGCATTGTTGGTTTTTTCACAAGCGCAAAGCAATAACATTGCCAGGGCGCATAATACTGTTGTCCAAGTTTTCATAATTATTTTTTTAATAGATTAGTTCTCCAATTCCTTGTCGCACAATCTCGAAGTCGTCAGAAGTGCAATCAACCACCGTCGATGGAATCACTTTGCCGCGTCCTGCATCAATCACGATATCAACCGTGTTGGCATAGTTCTCGGCAATCAGTTCAGGCTCAGAAATGTAGTCCTCGTCCTGACCCATAACTGAAGTAGACAGAATGGGCCTGCCCAGATTCTCCACAATTGTGCGGGCTATGATGTTGTCGGGGATACGAATGCCTACCGTGCGTCGGCCCTTGAATGCCTTTGGCAACTTTGACAGAGCTGGGAAGATGAAAGTGAACGGGCCTGGCAGGTTGCGTTTCATCATCTTGAACTGGTTGTTGTCGAACTTTGCATATTCGGCAGCATCCGATATGTCGTGGCAAATAATTGACAGATTGGTTTTTGCCGACTTCATCGACTTCATGGCACAAATGCGCTCAATGGCTTGGTTGTTCAGTGCGTCACAACCTATGGCGTATATGGTGTCGGTAGGGTAGATTACAATTCCTCCATCGCGCAGGGTTTCTACCACTTCGTCGAGGAAGCGTTGGTTGATATTGTCTTCTATGATTGATAATACCTTCATGATTGGGTTTATTAAAATTCTGATTTGATTACGGTTTCAATGTCACTTGCATCGGCATACTTGCGCAGTAGGCCAACCATCCACTCCACCGTCTCGTCAAGGGGCATCTCGGGAGCAAAGGCGTTGATGCAAATCTGCACATGGGTGGTGTCGGTCGAGAACTTGGTGCGCTCTTCATCGCTGGTGGGAGTGGCTACGCCGCCAATTTCGTCACGATACACTGGCATACCCTCAATGTTGAGCAAGCCACGACCAATGCCATGATATTCCTCGCCGCTGTTGCCTACGCCCATTGTCAGACGGTTGCCCACGATTTTGTCGGCATCAAGTCCGCTAATGGGGTAACCGCTCTTCATCGACACAAGATTCACAACATCGATGAGTGTGGTGAGGCGATATAGCCCCAGGCCGCGAATCACTCGGCGGCACAATTGCTCGCTTGCCACGCGGTAACGGCCCGGATCTTTGCCAAGCGCCTTGTAGAGACGCCGTGTGGCGGCAATGGCGGGGCGCTGGTTCACCTCAAGCAGTTCGTAGCGCTGCTGGATGCTTTCAGCGGCTTCATCGATTTCTTGCCATAGTTCATCGCTCGTGTCACCGTTAGTGACATGAGCCCTGACGAGCCCAATCTTTACTTCGGGACAGATGTCCACAATTCGTTTGTCGATGTCAAGTTGTATCATTATTGAATAATTAACGATGCAAAATTACTATAAATAACGAAAAAGTGCTAATTTTGTGCTTTAATAATATTCACAACACTGATTATGACTATTGGAATTATTGCAGCCATGAGCAAGGAGGTTGCGTTGCTAAGACCTCTATTGTCGAACCCCGTTGAAAGCGAACATGATAGTTTCACCTTCCATTGCGGCACCATTGGCGCCCACAGGGTGATAGTGATGCAATGCGGCATTGCCAAGGTGAATGCCGCAATTGGCACTGTTGCCATGATCGACAACTATAGGCCTAATTTGATTATTAACTCGGGTGTGGCCGGCGGTGCCGACAAAAGCGTGAGGGTGATGGACATTGTGGTGGGCGCCCAGGTGGCTTACCATGATGTGTATTGTGGCCCAGAATGCGAAAAGGGAGCGGTTCAGGGCTTCCCGCTGTACTATCAAGGTGCAAAATCAATCATCGACCGCATCGAGGAGCGTGACGACATCAAGAAAGGTCTAATCTGCACCGGCGACCAGTTTATCGACACCATCGAGCAACTGGAGGTTATCAAGAACTTCTTTCCTCAGGTGCTTGCCGTAGATATGGAGTCGGCAGCCATTGCCCAGGTGTGTGAATTGAGGCATGTGCCATTCTTGAGTTTCAGGGTCATCAGCGACTCGCCAGGAGCATCGCCTAACAACACGGCCGAGTATACCAATTTTTGGGAAACAGCCCCCAAGCACACCTTTGAAGTGTTGCGCAATTTGTTGTTGACTTTATAGCTCTCATTGTGGTGCATGGCAACCTTTTGGCCATACGGCCCATTGTGTTGCTGAATGCCGTAGAATAATATAGGGCATTGCCGTTGTTGCGACAATGCCCTTGTTCGTTATCACCGATAGATGATGTTAATCTGTTGTGAGGCGCTCGATGACCGTGGCGATAAGGTCGTTGACTGCGGTCTTGTAGTTGGGGTTGACCGAAGTGGCGACACGGTTCGCAATAATGGAGCACACAGTCATGGCACGATGTCCCATGAGCTTGGCGAGACCCTGGAGCGCTGCACTTTCCATCTCATAGTTTGTGATGTGTCCGCCATCATATTCAAATTGTTCGATGCGGCTGTTCAGTTCAGGCTCGGCCAGGGGCAAACGCACTTCGCGACCTTGCGGGCCATAGAATCCGACGGCCGAGATGGTGTAGCCACGCACCATGTCGTCTTTACCCACTTTTTCCACAAGTTCGGGGTCGGCTGCGATGACATAAGGACTGCAGAATTGCTTGTTCCACTTAACGAATTTGCAGAATTCTTTCTCGAACTCAAGGTCGCAAACCTCGTTGCGGCCCTTATAGTAGTTGAGCACGCCATCGAAGCCTAAAGCCTTGGCTGCGATAACTGGGGTGCCGACGGGAACATAAGGCTGTAGGCCGCCCGATGTGCCCACACGCACAATGTTGAGGGTGCGATGCTCATCGTTCACGGTGCGGGTCTTGAAGTCGATGTTGGCAAGTGCATCAAGTTCGTTCATGACAATGTCGATGTTGTCGCCGCCAATGCCGTGAGAGAGCGCCATGATGGGTTTGCCATTCTTGGCGCCTCCAATGGTGTGGAACTCACGAGACTGAACTTCAAAGTCTTGTGTATCGAAGTATGATGCAATCATGTTTACACGGCCTGGGTCGCCGCACACTATGATGTTGTCGGTCAATTGTTCAGGAAGCAGGTGAAGATGAAAAATGCTGCCATCTGAATTGATGATCATTTCTGAATCGGGTATAACTCTTTTGCTCATGACTTGTAGTTTTTAAGTTTTAAACTACAAATATACTAATTATTTTAATAAAATACCACAATTGGGAGTTTTTTTCAATCCCATCACAAAAAAGATGTGGTGAATGTGTGGGGGATGGGGATAAAAAATTGGTGCGCCGGAGTCCCAGCGCACCATGAGAAATTCCATTGTAATAATACGTTCCCCAGATTTATTCTGCTACTACCTCAAATGGAATCTCTACTTGTACTTCCTTATGCAGGTTGATAGTGGCGGTGTACTTGCCAACTTCCTTCACTGCATTCTTGATGATGATGGTCTTGCGATCGATGTTGTGACCGAGCTTTTCGAGCTCTTCAGCAATCTGGATAGCGTTGACCGAACCAAAGATGGTGCCAGTAGAGCTGGTCTTAGCGGGAATGGTGAGCGAAACACCTTCGAGCGAAGCTGCTACAGCCTCGGCATCGGCTTTGATCTTAGCGATTTTGTGAGCGCGCTGACGCTGGTTCTCGGCGAGCACCTTGAGTGCAGAGCTGGTTGCGAGGATGGCCTTTCCCTGAGGGATGAGGTAGTTGCGCGCGTAACCGTTCTTAACTTCAACAACGTCGTCCTTGTATCCAAGGTTGTTAACGTTTTCTTTCAATATGATTTTCATAAGATGTATTCCTCCAAAATTTAAATTATTTCATCAAATCGGTAACATAGGGGAGCATAGCCAGGTGGCGAGCACGCTTCACAGCCTTAGCAACACGGCGTTGGAACTTGAGAGAAGTACCGGTGATGCGACGAGGCAGAATCTTGCCTTGTTCGTTCAAGAATTTCTTGAGGAATTCGGGATCTTTGTAGTCGATGTACTTGATGCCGCTGCGTTTGAAACGGCAATATTTCTTCTTCTTCGTGTCAACTGACAGCGGAGTGAGATAGCGAATTTCAGATTGAGTCTGTGCCATAATTAAAATCCTCCTTTATGATTAATCGTTATTGTTTTCAACTGCTTCTTCAACAACCTCCTGAGGCTCGGCAGCGGGGGCTTCTTCAACTACAGGTGCTTCTTCGGCCTTGGGAGCGTTCTTCTTGAGGCTTCTTCTCTTAATAGCGTATTCCTCAGCAAACTTGTCGAGGTGGAAAGTGAGGAATCGGAGGACCTTCTCGTCACGGCGGAAAGCGGTTTCGAGAATTTTCACGATAGTGGGTTCAGCATCGAATTCAATGAGTGTGTAGAATCCGGTTGACTTCTTTTGGATGGGATAAGCGAGCTTGCGCAGGCCCCAGTTCTCTTCATTGACGATTGTAGCACCATTGTCGGTGAGCACGCCTTTGAATTTTTCTACCGCTTCCTTCATCTGAGGATCAGACAAAACGGGAGTTAAAATGAAAACGGTTTCGTAATGATTCATAAAAAATAAATTAAATGTTAATAAAAAATAGTCGCTAATTTTGCAAAAAGCGGTGCAAAGTTAGTGACTATTTGTGAATTGTGCAACAATTGGTGCTATTTTTCGCCAAGAATCTCGTTGATTTTTGAGAGAATCGTGTCATAATCCTGCAAACCTACGGTTGCCATGGGGTCGCCAGTCATGGGACAGTAGATGATGAGGGGAATGTTGCGCACGCCCAATGCTACAGCTAAATCCCTGTTATTGTCAACATTAATGCTGTAGAAATCTACCTTGCCGCTGAATTCGCCGGCCAGTTGCTCAAGAATAGGGGTAATCTTGCGGCACGGACCGCACCAGGCGGCGTTAAAATCAACTACTGCCGGTCGCTGGCCCTTAAATGCCCAGTCGGGGTTATTGACATCGGCAATCAGTTCGGCGAATTGCTCTTGATCGATCTCGATGATTTTACCAGCCTTAGCGTCGTTGTCCTGTGCAACTGCTGCAAGTGAGGCAACGAGCATGATGAGCATGAAAGTGATTTTTTTCATTATAGTGTACTATTATAAGTGATTATTATTGATGTTGTTTGCGCAGCAGGTCGTTGACCGTTTTGACGGGGTTGAAAGTGGCTGCAGGCACTTCAACAAATGCGGTGTTCCAGTCGCTCATGGAGCCGTTCCACAGGCCGGGCAGTTCAAGTGCCTTGATTTCGACGCCACCGGTCGACTTGTTGCTGATGAGACCAGTGTCGGGGTCAATGAACTCTTTGAGGTTGAATGGATTTCCTTTGTAGTCGTGAAGATAGCAGACAAGGTCAACTGGGTTGAAGTGTGTGCCCGAGCGCATGATGTCGACAGCCCTGTCGTCGTCGGGGTCGATTTGCGCTGCTTCGAGGATTTGAGGCGAGCAACTGCCGTCGGGGTTGTAGGCGAGATAAGGCCCGCCGCCAGGTTCGCCTTCGTTCTTGACCATACCGCAGACTCGGATGGGACGGTTGAATTTGCGGGTAAGGTATTCGGCAAGTTGCTTTTCGTCCATGTTTGCAGTTTCGGCATTGTGTGTGCAAAGTTCAGTCTCGAGGAATTGCAGCATCGATTTCAGTTGTTTTGCCGACGGAATGCCTTGCTCGAGAATGGTGAGGTAGTTGGCAATTTTTTGCTGCAGCATCAGCAGATATCCGCCCAAGGCTTTCTTGTAGCGGATTGTTTCGGCACGAAGCTTGGATGGAACCACATTGTCGATGTTCTTGATGAACACAACCTGGGCGTCGCAAGCATTGAGGTTCTCGATAAGTGCTCCATGTCCCGCTGGCCTGAACAGGAGGTTGCCGTCCTTGTCGCGATATAATGTGTTGTCGAGGTTCACGGCAACGGTGTCGGTTTTCTCGAGTTGCTCGCTCATGCTCACATTGAACTTCACACCCCACACTTTTTCCAGTTTTGGACTTTGCTTCTCAATGAGGCTTTTGAATGCGTTGCGATGCTCTGGTGAAACAGTGAAGTGGATGTTCACATTGCGGTTGGCATCGACTGCGTACTGTGCACCTTCTTCGAGATGCTCCTCAAGTGGCGTGCGGGTAGCCTTGGCAACGGCCTTGTGAAATTTCAGTAAAGCCTTGGGCATGGCTCCGTAGTTCAGTCCGTCGGGCATGAGCAGGGCTTTGGCTACATCTACATAACGGCCGTTGTCGATAAGCTGGCGTATTGGCATGCCGTAGAGCGTGCTGCATTTAGTGTTGAGCGTTTCATAGAATGCAAAATTCTCGATGTCGTTAAAGAACTGTTTCTCGAAATCAGTTTGCGGTTCACCTTTGCCATCGGTGATGAAGGCAAATATGTTCTTGAACATGCGACTTGCTGCCCCTGAGGCAGGAACAAATTTGAGAATAGACCCGCCGCTTTTCTGGTAATTGCGCCAGCGCTCGGTGCAAGCGGCAAACTCCTTGTTTGAGAGCACCTTAATGCCATTGGCCGATGTGGCTGCGCACTCGATCTTGAGGAACGGAAACCCCGTCTCAAATCGTTTAATCTGCTGCATGATAGCATCTTCGGTTATGCCTTTGGCTTGCAGCAATTTTTTGTCATTTTCGGTTAGCATAGTATGTATTTGTTTAAATTTTCAAAGTTGATGTCAATATTTTTTGTAAAGTTAGTGATAATATTTTAATTTTGAACTCTAAAATAGTCAAAATAGTTTTAAAAAGATGAATATACCATATTTTCAAGGCAATGAACTTGCTGAATTGAAAGACCTGATGCGCGTGCTGCTGCGTAACTTGCGTGAGCAACTGTCGTTGAGCGATGTGAATCAGGTCGATTCAATCATCCGAGGGGCTGTGTCGAATGGGCACTACAGTCGTGACAAGTATGGGCTGAACCCCATCAACCGTTTCATGCGCACGGCAGTTGCAGTGACCGAGAACATCGTGCCTGACCGCAGCATGGCAATAGCCACATTGCTTTTCAATCTGGCCCGCAGTGGTTATGTGTCGTTAGATGAGTTGCGAACTAAATTTGATGATGACATAGCCAAGCTGGTTCACGGACTGATTAATGTGTCGGAATTATATCGCAAGCAAGCGGCAGTTGAAGATGACAACTTCCACAAACTGTTGCTGTCGTTTGCCGAAGACATCAGGGTGGTGATTATCATGATTGTTGACCGCCTCTCGCTCATGCGGGTGATTAATGCCCACACCGATGAGAAATTTGTGCGCGAGATTTCGACAGAATCGCGTTTTCTCTATGCTCCGTTGGCTCATAAATTGGGATTATACGGTATTAAATCAGAACTTGAGGATTTGTCGCTCAAATACTTGAACAATAAAGTGTTTACTCAAATTGTCAAGAAACTGTCAGAAACCAAGGCAATGCGTGAGAACTACATTGCCGATTTCGTGAAGCCCATCAAGGCAGCATTAGACAAGACCGGTTTGAGATATGAAATCAAGGGACGCACCAAGACCATCAACAGCATTTGGAATAAGATGGTGAAAAAAGGTGTGGACTTGAAGGGCATGTACGACCTGTTTGCGATTCGCATCATTCTTGACACACCCAAAGAAGATGAGAAGAAGGCTTGCTGGATTGCCTACTCGATAGTGACCGACATTTATATGGCAAATGTGTCGCGCCTTCGTGACTGGATTACGATACCCAAATCAAATGGTTATGAATCGCTGCACATCACTGTGCGCGGGCCTGAGGATAAGTGGGTAGAGGTGCAGATACGCACTCGCCGCATGGATGAGATTGCCGAACGCGGTTTGGCGGCCCATTGGCGTTATAAGGGCATCAAGAGCGAGGGTGAGATTGACCACTGGATGAACAATGTGCGCGAAGTGCTTGAGGCAGGTGCTTCAGGCCAAATGGAACTCATCAGAAACATGAACATGAACCTCTATGAGGAAGAGGTGTTTGTGTTCACGCCCAAGGGCGACTTGTTCAAATTGCGCCAGGGTGCCACAGTACTCGACTTTGCCTTCCACATTCACACCAAGATTGGTTGCCGTTGCACAGGTGCCAAGGTCGACGGCAAGACCCAGAAAATCAACTATGTGCTCAAGAGCGGTGACACGGTCGAAATCATGACTTCGACCACTCAGGTACCGCGCCAGGACTGGCTGAACTATGTGGTTACTGCCAAAGCCCGCAACAAGATTAAGCAGGCCATCAATGAGGCCAATCTCAAGAAGGCCGAGATAGGCCGTGAGACGCTGATGCGCCGCTTCAAGAACCGCAAAGTGGAAGTCGACGATGCCATGCTTGCCAAATTCATCAAGAAACAGGGATTCAAAAATATCAATGAATTCTTTGTGGAACTGCACGATAAGACGCTCGATGTGAGCGATACCATCGACCAGTATGTTGAATTTGTGAAACGCCAGACCGAGAGTGTAGCTACTCGAGAGACTGCCGAGAATTTTGTGCTTGTCAACAAGACAGCCGAAGCACGCGAAAGCGACGACATCTTGGTGATAGGGGAGAATGTGAAAGGCATCAACTACAAACTCTCGAAATGCTGTAATCCCATTTATGGTGACCGCATCTTAGGGTTTATAGCCAGTGATGGTGCCATCAAGATACATCGCCACGATTGTGGAAACCTGAAGCATTTGAAAGAGAAGTATCCTTATCGCATCATCAAGTCGGAGTGGTCGGGGCGTCTTGGCAAGCACTATGTGGCTTCGCTTCGTGTGGTAGGGCAGGACGACATAGGCATTGTGGCCAACATGACATCGCTCATCAACAAGGAGGGCAATGCCATGTTGCGCAACATCACCATCAATTCGCTCGACGGCTTGTTTGAGGGTCACCTTGTAATCAGCATCGACACGCTCGAGAACCTTGACAACCTCATCAAGAAGATGCGCACCCTCAAGGGAGTAAAAGAGGTGGAACGCACCTGATGAGTTGATGAAACTACTGTTTTGAGATTCTGTCGCGAAAAAAATCCTCATAATTTTTGCCCTTTTGATAAATGTTTCATATATTTGTAAGTTGGAATTAAATAATATATAATCTCATGAAAAAAGCATCATTCACTGTCAAGAAATGGATTGTACGCATGCTCGTTACTGTGGGTGGTGTGCTGGGGTTTGCTTCGTGTCATCACTCGGGCGATAGTCGAAACGAGGATTCGAAAGGGTCTTCGACTATGATGGGTTCACCATCGGCGGTTAGCACGAGAGATGTGAGCGAAGTTGAACCTGCGCCTTGTGTTTATGGTCCACCTCCCGAACTTGAAAATGGTGAGGAACCTGTTGAGATTGATCCTGTTGTCGATGTCTATGGTCCGCCCGTAATCGTCGACCCGCAGGAACCTGCCGAAATTGCTCCTGAGCAATAATGACTATTAATCACTCCTATTTCGTTAATATGAAAAAAACTGCTTTTTCAGTAAAAAAATGGTTGGTGCGTGCTTTTGTGGTTCTTGGGGGCGCTCTTGGTTTAGTAGCATGCCACTCTTCGAAGACTGCTGAAACCGATCCCTCGACACGGCCAACGCAGCCCTCGACCGAGCCCAGTAGACCGCCTTACATCAATGAGCCACAGCCCCTTGTTTATGGTCCGCCTCCCATGAGGAGAGAAATAGTAAAGGACACCATTTTACCGCTGAATGATGTTTATGGTCCTCCAGTCATTGTCGAGCCCGAGCCAAAAGGCGAGGTGACTGTTGATCCAGAAAGTAATTAGTCAAATTTGGCCAATTGGATATAATCTGGTTGCTTGATGAAGACGAAACAACTCATTGAACTTGAGAAGACGCGCCGTGATAGGATGATGCTCGAGAAGCATCATCCGCTGCGTCAGTTGTTCTGGGAGTGCACCTTGCGTTGCAACTTGGCATGCCGGCATTGTGGCAGCGACTGCAAAAAGATATCGCAAGTGCCCGACATGCCCTTGGAGCACTTCACACGCGTGCTCGATGAAATTTCCACTGCCATGAATCCCGCCGATGTGCAGGTGAATACAGTAGGGGGCGAACCGTTGGTGCGCCCTGACCTGGAGCAGTGTGGTCGCGAGATTACGCGTCGCGGCTTCCTTTGGGGTTTTGTGACCAATGGCGTGCTGCTCACCGAGCCCACTCTTCGTCGTATGATTGATGCTGGTTTAGGCACCCTTGCCGTGAGCCTTGATGGGCTTGAGGAGCACCATAACTGGTTGCGCGGCAATTCGTTTGATGGCGCTATGGCTGCCATTAGGCTGCTCACGCGCACCCGCAATCTGTTGTGGGATGTGATTACCTGTGTGAATCGTCGCAACCTTGCTTCCCTGCCTCAATTACGGCAGCACTTGATTGAAGCGGGAGTGAAGCAGTGGCGCATCTTCACCATATTTCCACAGGGCCGTGCCAAGCTTGATCCAGAATTGTTCTTGACTCCCGCCGAGTATCGTAGCGTGATGGATTTCATCGTTGAAACTCGTGAGCAGGGACAAATTGATTTGTCATATAGTTGCGAGGGCTTTTTAGGCGACTACGAAACCAGGGTGAGAGACCATTGTTTTCGCTGCGATGCTGGCACCATGACTGCCTCGATTCTTGCCAATGGCGACATTTCGGGCTGCATGAGCATTCGTGCCAACTATAAGCAGGGCAATATTTACGAAGACAGTTTCGTAGATGTTTGGAATAACCGTTTTGAACAAATGCGTGATCGCCGCTGGATGAAAACGGGTGAGTGTGCACAGTGCCGCATGTGGGATTACTGCGCTGGCGGCGCTTTCCACCTGCGCGATAACGATGGCTCGATGATGCACTGCAATTTCCTTACACTCGAGAAATCATATTCATAATCTAGACGATATAATTCTTTGTAGATTGTCTAGAAACTGGGCTGCTTGACCGCCGTCCATTTGGACATGATGGAATTGAAATGATATGGGTAGAGTGGTTTTGAATACACCTTTGCGATTTTTTCCCCACATTACCATCGGGTTGTTGAACTGGTCGGTGTACTGATTGACGATGCAGTCAATTTCTGTCTGAATAATGCCTGATGTGCCGATAATCATGCGGTCATCAAGATAACTACTTTTGCAGTCATTTGCCGCTTGTTCAGTAAGTTTTAAATAGCGATGGTTGAATTGCTGCAAATCGTCGGAAAAGGGTATGTCGCAGGAGTTGATGCCACCCCTACAATTCGACACGATGACATTAACGGCTAATTGGTCGAAGTGGTATAGTTTTCCGTCAATGGGCAGGGTATAGAACTCTTCAACCAGACTAGCGGCTTTACCTATGCACCAGCATAGGAGCATATTGAATTTTAAACCATTTCGTTTGCTCATCTTGTATAGGCGTGTTACATCGAAGGTCTTGGTTAGCGTCACCATAGGCATGGGTGAACTCATCCACAGCTCGAATGCTTGTGCACGACTGGTGTCCTTGGGGTTGATTTCCTGTTTCATCTGCAATGCAATTAAAAACTTGACAATATATTCTCTTTCAAAATAGAGATAGGGAGGATTGGCCCTCCCTAATCTCTTATAATAATTGCGCTAAGCGCTAAATAATTTTAAACAATTACCAGACGAGTGCGCGTTGCGACTCGGGGAGGTACATCTTGTTAGACTTCTTGATGTTGAAGGCTTTATACCAGGGACCAATCATGGGCAGAGCAGCATTGACGCGAAGCTCGTTGGGCGAATGTGTGTCGCTGTCAACGAGGTTGGCAATCGACTCGGGGGTGCTGTTGCTGGCCCAAACGCGGGCATAAGCCAGGAAGAAGCGCTGTGCAGGTGTGTAACCGTCTATTTTCTTCAGCGGCTCCACCTTCATGCGGTTTTCGTAGGCGCGGTAGGCTATGTTCAGGCCACCGTTGTCGCTCACATTCTCGCCCAGGGTCTTCTCACCGTTTACAAACACGCCGGGAAGAATTTCCTGCTTGCTGAACCAGTCGGCAATCACCTTGGTACGCTGGTCGTAGTTGGCCTTGTCTTCGGGAGTCCACCAGTTGGCGAGGTTGCCATCCTTGTCGAAGAGGCAGCCCTTGTCGTCGAATCCGTGCGTCATTTCGTGACCGATGACAACGCCGATGGCGCCATAGTTGCTGGCATAGTCGGCCTCGGGATCGAAGAAGGGAGGTTGCAGGATGGCAGCAGGGAAGTTGATGCTGTTGAAGCGAGAGTTGTAGAAGGCGTTAACCGTCTGAGGGGTGCATGCCATCACCGTCTTGTCCACTGGCTGGTGCCAGTGCTTGCGCAGATTTGCCTGTGTGGTTTCTTGTGAGATGCGAATGTAGTTTTCCACCATATTCTCGTCTTCGCGAATGTCGATATACTTTTCCATGTCTTCCCACTTGTCGGGATAGCCCACGTTAATGTGCATGGCATGCAATTTCTCTATGGCCTTGGCCTTGGTTTCCGCGCTCATCCAGGTGTTGTCCTTCAGGCGGTCTTCAAAGGCCTGCTGCAAGTCTTTCACCAGCTTCACCACACGCTGCTTGCTGCTCTCGGGGAAGTACTTCTGAACATACAGTTTGCCTATGGTTTCACCCAAAAAACCGCTAATCAAGCCCACGGCACGCTTCCAGCGGGGCTGCTGTTCCTGAACACCCGAGATTTTCTTACTGGCCTCAAACGAACGGTCGCTGAATTCGTCGGACAGGAAGCCCGAGAAACTCTTGACTATGCTCAGTTCCATAAATGCCTTCCAGTCGTCGATGCTGGTGTTGGCAAGCAGGTCTTCCACCACATGCAGTGGCTCGAGCTGACCCACATTCACGGTGTCGATGTCCTTGGGATAATTGATGGCATCGCGATAGGTCACCCAATCGATGCCCTTGAAATCGTTGAGCAGCTGCTCCCAGGTCATGATGTGAATGCGCTTGTAGGGGTCGCGCGACTCCACCTGGTCAAGCTGACTCAAGCCTATCTTGGTCTCTATGGCCCACTCGGCTTCCATCATGCGCTCGGCTTCCTCGTCGCTGTGACCCACCATCTTCAACAAGTCCTTATTGAGCTCTTTAATAGTGCTCACCACCACCTTTTGCTGCTCGCTGGGGTTGTCGTAGTACTCCTTTGAAAGTGAGGCGCCACCATGACCGGCACCCATCATATACTCGTTGGAGTTATAGGGATTCATCGACAAGTATATGCCAAACGGCGCTGTGCCGAAGCCCTTGGCGTCGAGGTCGTACATGACTTTAAGCATCTCGTCGCGGGTCTTGATGGCGCGCACTTGCTTGAGGTAGGGCAGAATGGGTTTGTATCCCATCTCGTTGCGGCTCACGGTGTCCATGTACAGGCGGTAGAGACTGCCAATCTTCTGACCGTCGGTGCCTTGAGGCAGGTGTTTGCCAGCATACTCCATGATGAGGTCGTTGATGCGGTCGTTGTTCTGTTCATAGAGATCCATGAATGCGCCGTTCTGGACGTGCTGTTTGTCGAGTGGGTTGGCTTTGAGCCATCCGCCCACGGCATACTGCCAGAAGTTGTCGCCTGGTTTCACACTAAGGTCCATGTTGGCCTTGTTTACATGCTGTTGGGTTTGTGCCGTGCCTGTCAAGCAAGCAAGAGCAAGGGCAACGGCGAATAAAAATTTTTTCATTTTAATTTATTATTTGATTAAATAAATAATTGTTTATTTCTCAAATGTTAACGCATTTTCTGAATATTTCTTTAATGCAAATGTAACATAAAAATCTATTGTAAACAGTGGTTTTAATGATAATTAATAGATATTTACTTACATTCGTGCTTTCTGCTTTTCACCTGCGCCAGTGCCGCGATACTTGCTTCGGGCAGTGTTGAACTTCCAGGTCACATCAAGGCTGAAAGTGCGTCGTGCAGGATTGTAAGTGGTGAGCTCGCGAATGCCGAAAATGGTGGCTTTGGCCTTGTTGGTGTTGAAGATGTCTTGACAACGCAAGTCTAGCGTGAGCGATCCCATGCGGCCCAGGTTGAGTTCCTTTTGCACACCAATGCCTGTGTAGAAGCGGCTGGCACTTATTCGGAAGTTGTTGTAGTCGCCTTTCGAGACCCATTGCATAAAAACATTCAAGCGGAAGTTGTGTGGCAATTCAAAGTCGTTTTGCCAAGAGATGCTTGCAAATGGATGGTTGAGGGTGATGGTAGAACCATTGACGCAGAGCGACTTGTAGTTTTGGAAGACCATTAAGATGTTCCAAGCAGGATGCCAGCAACCGATTACAGGGCGAAACGATGGGATGATGGAGAGTTGGTCGTAGGCTTCACCACTATTGACGGGTCGCACGAGACTGATGAGCGGGTCTTCGGAACCGGGGAAGGGCTCGGTCGACATGGTCACAACATCCTTGATGCGTCCGTAATTGACAGTGAGGTTCATCCACTTATAGGCGCTGTTAAGCACGAGGCTGTGGGTATAGGTGGGTTTTAAGTATGGGTTACCGCTCTGGTAGGTATAGCGGTTGAAGTAGATGGTACTGCTGGTGAGGTTGCTGTAGCTTGGTCGTTGAATGTCGCGGCGATAGGAGAGTGAGAGCTGCACCTTGCCAATGGGCATGGAGATGCTTGCGGTGGGGAACCAGTCGCCATAGTCGCGGCACACATCTTTTTCGCGTACGCCAAAGTTGAAGTAGTCGTTTTTGAGGTGTTCATAGCGCAATCCCACCTGTGCAAAGACTCGGCCGAAAGCTCGGCCATACTCCATGAAAGCAGCCGTCGACGACTCGTTGATTTCGGTATCGGTGGCTTTCACAGGCACGCTCTCGCTTGCGGTGAACGAATAGGCGTCGGTGCGATGGTTGTGTGAATACTCACCACCCACCGAGAGATTGCCCTTCAGCACCGGATAGCTGAGGATGAGTTTGGTGGCCCAGAAACTGTTGCCACTCTTGGTGTTGCTCTCGATGGTGCGGGTGGCTGTTTGGACACCCTCGTTGATGGGTGTGGTCTGTTCGGTCGTGCTGCCCGGCGTCTTGGTGTCGTCGAAAAGCCCGTCGATGTTCAGGTCGATACCCAGGTTGTGAATGTTGCCATTGTAGTAGGCATTGAATATGTGCTTGGAGAAGCGGTCGTTTTGCCAGATTTGGCTTTCGGACTGCTCGGTGAGCACCTTATTCTCGTAGTTGCTGGTGAAGAAGTGACTATTGAGCTCTCCACTGGGATGGCGATCGTATTTATAGAATGCACCGACGCTGTGGTTCTGATTGAACATATAGTTGATTTGCAATTGTGGTGACCAGCCCTTCCACAGGTGGGTGGTCTTTTGTGTAGTGTAGCTTTCGAAGGCGTCGGGACCGATGAGATAAGTGAGGTCGTTCTCCTGCTTGCCTATTGTGGCAAATCGACCTGCCCAGAGCGAGGCGGTGATGTCGAATCCGCCAATGCGGTAGTTAACATCGAGGTTGTTGGTGATGGTGTGGTCGTACTGATAAGACCAGGCCAAATTGTCTTGGAAGCTGAAACCCTCACCTTGTGCCTTCTTGAGCTGAATGCGCACTACCGCCTTGGTCGATGCAGCGTAACGGGCACCGGGGTTCTGAATCACATCGACATGCTGAATCTGGTCGGAGCGTAGGCGAGAGAGTTCACCCAGATCTTGCACTTTGCGTCCGTTAATATATACTTCGGCTTCACCACGGCCCAGTACCGACACAGCACCGTCACGCTCGGCTTCGAGCGACGGAACTCGCTTGAGTGCGTCGGTCACCGAGCCTGCCTTTTCAAGAATGGTGCCCTCGATGGTGGTGCGCATGGCTTCGCCTTTCACGCGAGTCTTGGGAAGGGTGCTTTTCACCACCACTTCGCCGAGCAGTATCGTCTCTTCTTTCAGGGTCACTGTCATGTTAGGTGTGGCATTCACGCACTGTGTCTGGTAGCCGATGCTCGACACTTTGAGCAGGTGCCCGGGTTTAGAAGATGTGATGTTGAAGGAGCCATCTTCTTCGGTAATGTTTCCTTGAACGAAAGCCGAGTCGGGCAGTGAAAGGAGCACTACATTGGCAAATGCCATGGGCTCACCTTTCTCGTCGATTACTTTACCACTCACTCCTTGCACTTGTGCAAGAGTTGTTAATGTCGTCATCATTGCAGCCATGAATGCTGCGAGTTTATTAATATAGTGTTTCATTTCTTTATTATAATTATTGTGTATACTTGGTTTATTTTCGCTGTCTGTATCTTAGACGCAATAATGAGTCGAATTGTATCAGGTGTTTTTGATGTTGTTGTGAACTTTTTAGATTTTTTTACAGTAAATATGTAATAAATAAATCCTGATTGTCGCATGGGTGCGAGTAATGTCTTTTGCTATGTTTAACCTGTTTGCCATTGTTTTTGTTTATTAGACGATGATTGTTACTGAAAAATCACATGTTTTTTTAGTTTTTTATACTCACGCCTCCCGCAAAGTTGCTTGCCACTATGTGTAGGGTTGGGGCGTCATGAATGCTTCTGCCCACAGTTTCGTTGCCCACGCCGCCAATGAAACTGCGGCTTTTCGCCTCGATGTTCACATTTGCAGGAACCAGCAGTTCCACTCCACCGGCGAAGGTGTGTATGTCGATTTCCTCATCTTCGGTGATAAGGGCTTGGCGCAAATCGAGTCGAATGCCTCCGAAAAAGGCGTCGAGTCGCGCACCATGGAACGCTTCACCTTTATAAATGTACTCGTCGCCGCCAAATCGCACGGCACAACAGATGCGCTTGCCATCCTCACCCTGAGGAATGGGCCGCTGCAACCACTGGTCGGGGTTGCGCCTGTAACTGCTGACGATGAGCCTCACACCGATGAAGAGTAGCAGGACAGGGGCGATGTAGGCACTCCATGGATGCTGCCAAAGCCAGTCGAACCAGTCAAGATGGAATATGTTCCACATGCTTATGAGCTTTAAAAGCGCAACAAAAATGAAAATGATACCGATGATAGTTCTTTTTGTCATAATAATTTTAATTTAGAGTTGGCCAGCAGCACAGTGCTGCGGTAAATGTTTTCGATGCAAAATTATGATGGTGACTTTGGGTGGACAAAAAAGTGGGATAAACTGTAAGGGTTTGTGACGAATGACAGCACATTGAGTGATGAATTGCACAAATGGGATGAATGGTTTGCGCGTTTGAGCACATTATTGTAACTTTGTTGACTGTAATGGATCAAGGACGAAAAGAAACATTTATCACGCGTGTTGTGAGCGTGTGCTTTGCAATAGTGGTGCTTGCCATCTTCAAGCCATTTGGGCTGGAAGCGTGGCAGTGGCTGGCTTATGGACACCTGCTGATAATAGGCTTGTTGGGTGTGTGCACATGTTTGTTGACCGAGTTCATACTGAAATATGTGGCTAAAAAACCGCGTTCACTCGATAGGGGAGTGAGTTACATCATTCGCCGCAACTTGTGGTTCCAGCTTATCAATACGCCTTTGGTTTCGCTCATGATATGCCTCTACCGTCACTTTTTCTTGAGCGATCTTGTGGAGTCAAACCGATTGTCGTGGAGTAATTATTTCGAGACTCTGCTGATTCTTGCATTCTGCTCTTTTATGATAGGGCTTTACTGGCGTTTCAAGTATCGTAATCGCTACTTGGCCGCTGAGCTTGAGGAAACCCGACAGCTCAACGAGCAGTTGCAGCAGTTGCAGCAGGATGTCGAGAATCGTGCCCAAATGGTTCAGAATGACGAGCAAGAGCCGGCAACGAGTATTGAGGCTGCTGAGTTGTCCGACACCATTGAACTTTCGGGAAACACCAGCGAGTCGGTTGTGTTGCCTGTGTCCAATCTGCTCTATGTCGAATCGGTTGGCAACTATGTGAAAGTGTGTTGGGTACACGAAGGCAAGGTGCGCACCGATATGCTGCGTGCTACCTCGAAGCAGGTAGAAGAGAACTTGCGACCTTATCCAATAATCGTACGCTGCCATCGTGCATTTCTGGTGAATTTGCATCAGGTTGAGAAAATTCTTTCTCAATCGGGCACCATGCAGCTGGTTATTAAACAATGTGGCGACCATCTGCCAGTCTCTCGTAGCAATATGACACAAGTGAAAGAGGCCATTAAAGGCATTAGATAAAAAGGTTAATACTTAATATTTATATATAAGAAAAACGGTAAGATCAATTTTGACCTTACCGTTTTTATTTAGGGGGTTATTGTCTGATTAATTATCCCTCCACTGCTGCCTGCGCGGCAGCGAGGCGTGCGATGGGCACGCGGTAGGGAGAACAAGACACATAGTTCAGGTTGAGCGAAGCGCAGAACTTGACGCTGCTGGGTTCGCCACCATGCTCACCGCAGATACCCACATTCAGGTCGGGATTTGCAGCACGACCCTTGCGGGTAGCCATCTCAACGAGTTGGCCGACGCCTTCCTGATCGAGAACTTCGAACGGGTCAACCTTGAGGATGCCCAGGTTCTTGTAAACGGCAAGGAACTTGGCGGCATCGTCGCGCGAGTAACCGAATGTCATCTGAGTGAGGTCGTTGGTACCAAATGAGAAGAAGTCAACGACTTCGGCAATCTGGTCGGCTACGAGGGCAGCACGAGGAATCTCAATCATTGTACCCACCTTGTAGGCTACAGTTTCGCCACGCTCGGCAAATACCTTCTTAGCGGTAGCGTTGATGATGTCGGCCTGCATCTGAATCTCGGCCTTGACACCAATGAGGGGCACCATGATCTTGGGATGAACCTTGATACCCTTGGCTTGCATGTTGAGGGCAGCCTCAATAATGGCGCGAGCCTGCATCTCGGTGATTTCGGGATAGGTGTTGCCCAAACGGCAGCCACGATGACCGAGCATGGGGTTGAATTCCTCGAGACCGTCGCAAACGAGTTTCACTTCCTCGAGTGTACGGCCAGTCTGGTCGGCGAGTTCGCGCATGGTTTCCAGCTGGTGAGGTACAAACTCGTGCAGAGGGGGATCGAGCAGGCGGATGGTCACTTCATAACCGTCCATGGCTTTGAAGATTCCCTCAAAGTCGCCACGCTGCAGCGGGAGCAGCTTGCCGAGAGCCACACGGCGTGAAGCCTCATCGGGAGCGATAATCATTTCACGCATAGCTTTGATGCGGTCGCCTTCGAAGAACATGTGTTCGGTGCGGCACAGGCCAATGCCATGAGCGCCCAGTTCACGAGCCTTTTGAGCGTCGCGAGGTGAGTCGGCGTTGGTATAGACATCCATCTTGCTGTATTTCTCAGCGAGAGCCATTACAGCTGCATAGTCTCCACCCAGGTCGGGATCTACTGTGGCAACAGGACCGTCGTAAACTTGTCCGGTGCTACCGTTGATTGAGATCCAGTCGCCTTCTTTATAAGTCTTTCCACCCATCTCAACGGTGCGAGCCTTGTAGTTGACCTTAATGGTTCCGGCACCCGACACACAGCACTTGCCCATACCACGGGCAACCACAGCAGCGTGCGAGGTCATACCACCACGAGCGGTGAGAATACCCTGAGCCACGCTCATGCCGCGCAGGTCTTCAGGAGAAGTCTCGATACGCACCATGATAACTTTCTTCTTGCGCGATGCCCATTCCTCGGCGTCATCGGCAAAGAACACGATTTGGCCACTGGCTGCGCCGGGGCTTGCGGGAAGACCCTTAGCCATGACCTTGGCCGATTTAACGGCAGCCTTGTCGAACACGGGGTGAAGCAGCTCGTCGAGTTTGTTGGGTTCCATGCGCTTGATGACGGTCTTTTCGTCGATTTTACCTTCGCGAAGCAGATCCATGGCTATTTTCACCATAGCGGCACCGGTGCGCTTACCGTTACGGGTCTGGAGCAACCAGAGTTTGCCGTCCTGGATGGTGAATTCCATATCTTGCATGTCGCGGTAGTGCTCTTCGAGTCTGTGTTGAATTTCAACGAGCTGAGCGGCACACTCGGGCATTGATTCCTCCAGCGAGGGGTACTTGGCCTTGCGCTCTTCTTCGCTGATACCTTGAAGTTCGGCCCAGCGGCGGCTGCCTTCGGTCATGATTTGTTGAGGAGTGCGAACACCAGCCACAACATCTTCACCTTGAGCGTTGATGAGGTATTCACCGTTGAACAGGTTCTCGCCAGTAGCGGCGTCACGAGAGAAGCAAACGCCAGTAGCCGAGTTGTTGCCCATGTTGCCATAGACCATAGCCTGCACATTCACGGCTGTACCATATTCTTCTGGAATCTGGTTCATCTTGCGATACAGGATAGCGCGCTCGTTGTTCCAACTGTCGAACACAGCATAGATTGCGCCCCAAAGCTGATCCCATGCACTGGTGGGGAAGTCCTTGCCAGTGTTATCTTTCACGGCTTGCTTAAAGAGGGCTACGAGGCGTTTCAGGTCTTCAACTTCGAGGTCGGTGTCGAATTGCACGCCTTTCTCCTTCTTTACATTCTCAATGATTTCTTCGAAGGGGTCGATGTCAGTCTTGTTCTTGGGCTTCATGCCAAGCACAACATCGCCGTACATCTGAACAAAGCGACGATAGCTGTCCCAAGCAAAGCGGGGGTTGCCCGACTTCTGAGCCAGCGTTTCGGCAACTGCATCGTTGATACCCAGGTTAAGCACGGTGTCCATCATACCGGGCATCGACACGGGAGCACCCGAGCGAACTGATACCAGCTGAGGATTGCTGGGGTCGTTGAACTTGTTACCAGTCAATGACTCGATGTGCTTAATGGCGTTCTCAACATCAGCCTTGATGAGTTGAACAACCTCTTCGCGTCCTTTTTCATTGTAGATTTTGCAGACTTCAGTAGTAATAGTGAAACCAGGAGGAACTGGCACACCGATGAGATTCATTTCGGCCAGATTGGCACCCTTGCCACCAAGCAGATCTCTCATGTCGGCTCTGCCTTCAGCTTTTCCGTTTCCAAAAGTGTAAATCGTTTTCATTAATTATTAGGTTTTATAAATAATAAATTATTATTCAGTAAAATGAAAGAATAAGGTGTAAAAATGCTGAAAAACAACCAATTCAGTCGGTTTTGATTTAACGGAAAAACATTGCATTTTGCAATGGTTACGCCTTGAAAACAGTCAAAACCGACAAGAAATTGATGCAAATGTTGCATTTTTGATGTGCAAAGGTAGTAAAAAAATCTTAATCATCAGGCATATAATGCACATTTAATGCTTCCTTAAAAATATTTTTTAACGAATAGGATATATTCACTATCTTTGCACTGTCAAACAAGAATTTAAATTAATCGTAGTATCGTGAGCAGAAAAAGAAGAGAATTGCCGATTGTAGAGAATCTTGAGATAACCGGTATTGCAGCCGAAGGCAAGAGCCTTGGCCGCTGGAACGAGATGGTGGTGTTTGTGCCTTTTGGAGCGCCTGGTGATGTGGTCGATGTCCAACTCACCAAGAAGCGACACTCCTTTGCCGAAGGCAAGATTGTGAAAATGCACACCTCAAGCCCCATGCGTGTGGAGCCATTCTGCGAGCACTATGGTGTGTGTGGTGGCTGTAAATTCCAGCACATCCCTTATGAGGAACAACTCAAGTACAAACAGCAGCAGGTTGAAGACGCTTTGCAGCGCATCGCCAAGGTGCAGTTGCCCGCTATCAATCCTATCTTAGGTTCGGCTAACACCTGTTTCTACAGGAACAAGTTGGAATTCACCTTCTCTAACAAGTCGTGGCTCACACGCGAACAGCTGGAAAGCGACGAACAGTTTGATGATCGCAATGCACTTGGTTTTCACATCCCCAATGCATTTGACAAGGTGCTCGATATCAACAAGTGCTGGTTGCAGGACGATGTTTCGAATCAAATTAGGAACTATATTCGCCTTCATGCCAAGCAACAAGGATATTCTTTCTTCGATTTGCGCGCTAACCAGGGCTTGATGCGCACCCTCATGATCAGGACCTCGAGCACGGGCGAGCTGATGCTCGTCGTGGTGTTTGGTGCCAATGATCAAACGGCCATCAATGAAATGATGCAGTCCATCAAAGAGGCTTTCCCGCAAATCACATCGCTCCAGTATGTGGTGAATCTCAAGTGCAACGATTCGCTTAACGATCAGGAATTTGTGCTCTTCTCAGGTCGTGACTATATTGAGGAGGAGATGGAGGGACTGAAATTCAGAGTAGGACCCAAGTCGTTCTATCAGACCAACTCGGCCCAGGCTTATGAACTTTATAAGGTGGCACGCCGCATGGCTCGGCTCAAGGGTGACGAACTTGTTTACGACCTGTATACAGGCACCGGCACTATTGCCAACTTTGTGGCTCGCCAGTCGCGGCAAGTGATAGGCATCGAGTATGTGCCCGAGGCTATTGAAGACGCTAAACTCAATTCGCGCGTGAACGGTATCGAGAACACGCTTTTCTATGCCGGTGACATGAAAGATATCTTGACCGACGACTTTGTGCAACAGCACGGTTGCCCCGATGTGATGATTATTGACCCGCCGCGAGCAGGCATGCACGAAGATGTGGTGAAAGTGATATTGAATGCTCAGCCCAAACGCCTTGTGTATGTGAGCTGCAACCCTGCCACGCAGGCGCGCGACTTGGCAATGCTTGACGAGAAATATAGCGTTGAAGAGGTGCAGCCGGTTGACATGTTCCCACACACGCAGCATGTTGAGAATGTAGTGGCATTGCAACGCCGTTTCTAAATAAGGAGGATTTAAAGAGCCTCTTTAATGTCTTCAAAAGTGGTGAGGTACGAATTGTAGAATCGTCGGTCGTCGGTCACATTGCGGCCCACAAAGCGGGGCAGGGCATATTGGTAATTGGCTGCTGGCAGTTCAATCTCGGCAATGACCAGGCCTTCGAGCTGCTCGTGAAAGACATCAACTTCCCATTTATTCCCCTCATAGAACACAATGTGCCGCGTCTTGCTGATGACTGGCGGTGTGCACATGTTGAGCAGCGCCATGGCATCGTCCATTGGAATGCGGTATTCAAACTCGTCACGCGCGTCATCAACACTGGGTCCTTTGATGGTGATGAAAGCCTTATTGCCCGCTGTCCTGACTCTCACCGTTCTGCCTTTCTCTCGTGACAGGTATCCTTGCCTGATGCTTATGGTTTCACTGCACATTTGCTTGAAACTGTCGTCGGTGACAAGATATTTGTGTTCAATTTCTTTGCCCATAGAGATGAATAAAGATGCTGTTAAGAATATTGATTTTGACATAAAATCATTACTTTTGCAAAATTAAAAATAATCATCGATAAGATAAAGCCATTCATGCTAAAAAAAATATTCTTCATATTGCTAGCCATGCTCATGTGCATTGCCATCGGGGTTGATGCACAGCAATATGTTGAATTGCATGGTGTGGTGAAGGACTCTGTGGCCGATGAACCAGTGCCTTATGCCTCGGTTTTCGTGAAGGGAACGGGCGAGGGCGCCATTGCCAATGTAAAGGGCGAGTTCAGTGTGTCGATTCCGTTGAATTCGGTGTTGAAGGTGCAAGTGGTGGGTTATGAAACCAAAGAGGTGAAAGTGAGCGAACCGACCAATCCTTTTGTCATTTATATCGCTTCAACAAGCCGCATCCTCGATGAGGTGATCATCGACCGCAAACGCAAGGAGAAATATGAGAAGAAAGGCAATCCAGCCATAGCGCTCATGGAGGACATTCGTCGCCACATGAAGGACGACGACCCCTTGCTCAAGCCCTATTATGGCTATGACAAATATGAGTTGATGACCTTTGGACTCAACAACATGAATAGTGATGAGGAGAACAAACTGCTCAATAAATTCAATTTCCTGAAGGAATATGTCGACACGCTCCCCGTCACTGGAAAACCCATCCTCCCTGTCTCGGTGACTGAGAATTACTCAAACGAATATTTCCGTAACAATCCCAAGTCGCATAAAAGTTATATACTTGCCAAACGACACGAGGGCATTGAAGACGGATTGGATGCAGCAAGCGTAGAGAGGTTTCTCGACGATGCCGTTAGGGAGATTGATATGTATGGCAACGATATTCAGCTAATGCAGAATAGGTTCGTTAGTCCATTTTCAAGTATTGGTTCAAGTTTCTATAAGTATTATTTGACCGATACCGTCGTCATTGATGGCGACCGCTGCGTGCGACTGTCGTTTGTGCCGTTCAATCCAGAGTCATTTGGTTTTATTGGCAGGGTATATGTGTTGCTCAACGATTCTTCCCGTTTCATCAAGAAGGTGATGATGACCACGCCTTCGTCGATCAATCTCAATTTCGTAAAGCGCCTCTATATTGAGCAGGACTTTGCGCGCGCCGACAACAATTGCCGACTCAAGACACGCGACGATGTGACTGTAGAGTTCAAGGTCATCAAGGGAGCTCAAGAGTTTTATGCTCATCGCAAGACCATTTATACCAATCATAGTTTTGAACCGCCATTTGATTTGAGCATTTTCGAGAAAAGTGGTGAAGAGATTTTGGCCGACAATGCCACTCATCTAACTCAAGAGGAGTGGAAACGATTGAGACCAGCCCAGGCCAAGACTAAAGACGATGATGTGGGAGGTATGCTGGCACGCCTGCGCAAGTCACGCGTCTTTTACTGGACCGAGAAAGTGGCTCTCACGCTGCTCAACGGCTATGTATCAACGGGCAATCCCAGCAAATTCGACTTTGGCCCTTTGAACACTTTCATGAACTGGAACAAGCTGGAGGGATTCAGGCTCAAGGTGGGTGGCATGACCACAGCGCACCTCAACAAGCGCCTGTTTGCCAAAGGTTATCTCGCCTATGGATTCAAAGATGAGAAACTGAAGTATATGGGCGAACTCGAATACTCGTTTAATGACAAGAAGTATCATGGCAATGAGTTCCCGATTCACTCGCTCAAACTGTCGCATCAATACGATGTTGACAAGATAGGGCAACATTATCAGTTCACAAGTCAGGATAATGCATTCCTTGCCATACGCCGCCAAACCGATGACAAGATGACTTACCTGCGCCGCACAGCACTCCAATACAAGATTGAGTGGCTTAACGGCTTCTCGTTTGCCGCATCGTTGGAGCATCAGCGGCACGAGGCCACCCGATTCTTGCCCTTTGTTGATGGAAATGGTAGTGTGCATGGGCATTACAACACAGCAGGATTCCAGGTGCAACTGCGCTATGCCCCTGGCGAGAAGTTCTATCAGACGCGCATGTTCCGTTTCCCCATCAATATTGACAATCCCATCATGACGCTTACGCACACCTATATGCCCAAGGGCTTCCTGGGGGGTGATTTTGAGGTGAACAAGACGGAATTTGCCATTCAAAAGCGGTTCTGGTTCTCGGCTTTTGGATATACCGATGTGATTGTTAAAGCGGGCAAGATTTGGAGCAAAGTGGCTTATCCCGACCTGATGATTCCCAATGCCAACCTGTCGTACACCATTCAGCCTGAGACCTACACACTGATGAACGCCATGGAGTTTGCCAACGACCAGTTTGTGTCGTGGGATGTGACCTACTGGATGAATGGGCTCATCTTTAACCGCATTCCGCTTGTCAAGAAGCTCAAGCTGCGTGAAGTGCTCTCGTTCAGAGGACTGTATGGCAGTCTCACCAGCAAGAATGATCCTGCGAAGTCGGCCGATGTGTACCGGTTCCCTGAGTTGGCAAATTGCCAGCCTATGGGCAAGAAACCCTATATGGAATTGGGAGTGGGCATCGACAACATCCTGTCGTTCTTGCGGGTCGACTATGTGTGGCGCCTCACCTATCGCGACACGCCTGGTGTCGACAAGCAAGGACTTCGAGTGCAGGTACACATTGCCTTCTAAATCCCACTGTCGCGAGTTCCATCCATTGGTAACATACTGAATGCGCCACCCGCAGTGTCGTGGATGGCGCATGATTTCGTTATTATGACTAATAATTAGTCGTCGATGAAGCGGCGGTTCAGGTTGCCGTAGTAGTCAATGCGGCGGTCACGCAAGAAGGGCCACCAGCGCCTTACTACCTCGGTGCGTTCCATGTTGAGGTCAAACACCTTTTCCTCTTCCTGGTCCTGCGATGCCTGATAGAGGATTTCGCCTTGCTGGCCAGCAATGAAACTGCTTCCCCAGAACTGGATGCCGCGCGTCATTCCGCTGGGATCCACCTCGTGGCCGCAGCGGTTCACCGTCACTACAGGCAGGCCGTTGGCAATGGCATGACCACGCTGTACGGTAGTCCATGCCTCAATCTGGCGTTTCTTTTCTTGTGGCGTGTCGCTGCTCTCGTAGCCAATGGCGGTGGGGTAGATGAGCAGTTGCGCCCCTTGCAGGGCCATGAGTCTGGCGGCTTCGGGATACCACTGATCCCAGCACACGAGCACGCCCAATCGTCCCACCGATGTGTCGATGGGCTTGAAACCGATATCACCCGGTGTGAAATAGAATTTCTCGTAGTAGGCAGGGTCGTCGGGGATATGCATCTTGCGATATTTGCCTGCTATGCTGCCGTCTTTTTCAAACACCACGGCGGTGTTATGATACAGCCCCGTGGCGCGTTTCTCGAACAACGAAGTGACAAGCACAATCTGGTTGCCCTTGGCCAGCGAGCCGTAGAAAGCCGTTACATCACCAGGAATCTCGGTGGCCAGATTGAAGTTGTGCACATCTTCCACTTGGCAAAAGTAGAGTGCATCGTGCAACTCTTGCATCACAATGAGTTCTGCTCCTTGTTGTGCAAGGGCTGTGATTTTCTGTGCAAGGCGTGAGCGGTTGTCTTCCACATTGCCTGTGTTATGCTGTTGAATGATACCAATTTTCATGAGTGCTAAATATTTAATGTGTTTACTGGAAATTGCATGGTGGCGCAGTGCAGCGATCCGTGCTGAACGATAAGTGAAGTGCAGTCAATGCCCTTGACGGTGCGATCAGGGAATGCCTCGCCCACAATGCGGCAAGCCTCGTCGTCGAGTCTTGGTTGGTTATAGGTAGGCACCAGCACGCTGTGGTTAGTTACCAGGAAATTGGCATAGGTTGCCGGCAACCGGTAATCGTCGTCAAAGATGGGAGCGGGCAGGGGCAGCTCAAGCAGGCGGTAGGGTTCGCCATTGGCATTGGTGAATGATGCGAGTTGCTCTTTCATGAGTTGCATTTCGCTGTAGTGCACATCGGCAGCGTCGTTGCATCCGCAATATATAATGGTGTTATTGGGAGCAAAGCGTGCCAGCGTGTCGATGTGGCAGTCGGTGTCATCTCCTGCGATGAAGCCGTGGTCGAGCCAAAGAATTTTCTCTGCTCCGAGGCGTTTCTTGAGTTCTTGTTCTATCTCGGCTTTGCTCCACTGCTGGTTGCGGTTGGGCGAGAGCAGGCATTTTGTGGTGGTCAGGATGGTACCGTTTCCGTCACTCTCTATCGAACCTCCTTCCAGAACCATGTCGAGATGATTCTCCATACCATTCTTGAACACACCTGCTTTTTCCAGCGCTCGGTTTATCTGGTTGTCGTGGTTGGCGGCAAATTTCATGCCCCATGCATTGAATGTGAAATCAAGTGGCACGGGCTGCGCGTTGTTCAGCACCGTAATGGCACCAAAATCTCTTGCCCAGGTGTCGTTGCTGTCGGCAGTGACTATGCGAATTTTAGACCCTTGACTTGCGACATCATGGGGCAAGTGGTTTTGAACAAGGTCGATTGATGGGGCCACAATAATGAGCTGCTCATCGCACAAGATGTTACGGGATAGCTCGACATAGCATTGGGTGACATCGTGCAGGGTCGGGAGCCAGTCAGTGTCGGCATGAGGCCATGCTATCAAGATTGCATCTTGAGGGGACCATTCAGGTGGGAGCGTGCGATTACTCATTAATATTCTCCCAAATCGAGTCGCGCGACTCCATGAGTTCGTCGAAGTAGTCCTGATATCCAGTCTTGGTGTCGTAGCCTCGCTCGTCGCACCACTCTTTATAGTCGTTCAGCAAACTTTTGTCCTCATCAAGCATCATCTTGAATTCGTCTTCTGCTTCGCTGATTCTGCTATGTTGGTCAAGCAGAGCACTTAAGATGTCGGAAATGTCGTTCATGATGTTCTTGTTTTAGTTATGATTGTAATTTATGGTCAAATTTAATCATTTCTCTCAAATTAACAATACATTCGGTGCATAAAATATGTCAAAAATCAATTTTTGTTGATAAATAGTCGGTATTATGCTTTTATTAAGATTATAGTGCAACTGCGTGGCACACTTGTTTCCGTACTTTGCATTGTAATTTAAAATCAAGCTATTATGGAAAATGTATTTGTAATTTCGAGCAATGTGCGCAAGCGCATGAAGAACCTGAGCACCGAGGAGCAACAGGTTATTATCGACACTTTCATGTGCGATGAAGTGAACAAGACCCCACGAAAACATGTGCTGTCGCCCATCATGGAATTGTACTACACCATGATTCACGACTACATCATGCGCGATCCCATGTGCATTAGCGCCTGTTAATCAAGCACAATGCCATAATTTATAGTTTCCAGCATTTGTCACCCGTAATGGGAATGTCTGGATAGACTGAGGTATTATTATTACGATGCTTTGTGCTCCCATATAATCCCGCATTTGTTGCGGGATTATTGGTTTTTTGGCTTTTTTATTGAACAAGTCAAGGATTATTCCTAATTTTGCATCTTATTATTGAATTACTCTATAACAATTATATTGTTCATAAGAAAAAATTCTATGCACATTCGTGTTAATGGCATAGTTTTTCACGATTATGATGACATTCCAAATAAAAGCCACCAATCCCGATAGCAAGGCGCGTGCCGGTATCATCGAGACCGACCACGGCAACATACTCACCCCCATCTTCATGCCTGTGGGCACTGTGGGCGCTATCAAGGCGGTGCACATGCACGAGATGAAGGAGCAAGTGAAGGCGCAGATTATTCTGGGCAACACCTATCACCTGTACTTGCGTCCGGGCATGGACATCATTGAGCGTGCCGGCGGTCTGCACAAGTTTAACGGATGGGATCGCCCCATTCTCACCGATAGTGGCGGATTTCAGGTGTTTTCGCTGTCATCTAACCGCAAGCTCAAGGAGGAGGGCGTCACCTTCCGCAGCCACATCGATGGCTCGAAACACCTGTTCACGCCCGAGAAGGTGGTCGACATTCAGCGCTCCATTGGCAGCGACATCATGATGGCGCTCGATGAGTGCCCTCCAGGCACAAGCGACTACCGCTACTCCGAGAAGTCGTTGCGGCTCACGCAGCAGTGGCTTGAGCGAGGCTGGAAACACTACAAGGAAACAGAACCCCGCTATGGCCATTATCAGGCATTCTTCCCCATTGTGCAGGGCTGCACCTACGAAGATTTGCGTCGTGACGCTGCCAAGCATGTGGCCGACCTGGGTGCCGATGGCAATGCCATTGGCGGACTCGCGGTAGGGGAGCCCACCGATGTCATGTATGAGATGATTGAAGTGGTCAACGAGGTTCTGCCCCTCGACAAGCCCCGCTACCTGATGGGCGTGGGCACGCCTGCCAACATACTGGAGGCGATTGACCGTGGCGTGGATATGATGGACTGCGTGATGCCCACCCGCAACGGGCGCAACGGCATGCTTTTCACCAAGCATGGCATCATGAACATGCGCAACAAGAAGTGGGCCGACGACTTCAGCCCCCTGCAGGAAGATGGTCCCGCACTGGTCGACCAACTCTATAGCAAGGCTTATCTGCGTCACCTTTTCATAGCACAGGAGATTCTGGCCATGCAGATTGCCAGTATTCACAACCTGGCCTTCTACCTGTGGCTGGTGGGCGAGGCCAGGGAGCATATCGTTGCCGGAGATTTCAAGTCGTGGAAAACGGCGATGGTCGAGAATGTTACCCGTCGTTTGTAATTTAATTCACTGTGTAAATGGGACTGATAAGGCGAAATAAGAAGGGTAGTGATTCCATCATTCAGAACTCCGATAAATGGGAGATTCTTGACGATGGCACTCAGGCTACGCGTTCAGATATCGATTTTACTCAAATCGAGATACCGCAAGATTCGCCCAAGAACCTGCAGGAGGTCGCCTCCGAAGTTGTCCCCGACAACGACTGTGCCCCGTCAACTGAATCTGCTACTAAAGAAACCAAGAAACTTCGCAAGCCGTGGATCAAGCAATTTGATGCCTATATCATGAAGAAATTTCTGGGCACTTTCTTCTTCATCATTTTGCTGCTGTTTGCCATCATTGTCATGTTCGACATCAACGAGAAACTCGATGCCATGCTGGCGGCCCCACTCAAGGAAACGGTGTTCAAGTATTTCATGAACTTCATTCCCTATTTCATGAACCAGTTTGCACCGCTCTTTGTCTTTATCTCGGTGATTTACTTCACCTCTAAGATGGCCGACCACAGCGAGATTATCGCCATCCTGTCGAGCGGCATCAGTTTCAAGCGGCTCACGGTGCCTTATCTGGTATCGGCTACCATTATTGCTCTGATTACCTTGGTGCTGGCGCTCTACATCATACCGCCCGCCAATGTGAAGCGCATCGAGTACACCAACCAGTGGGTCAAGAACAAGCGTGTGGACTATGGCGACAACATTCAGCTGCAACTGCGCCCGGGCGTGATGGTCTACATGGCGCGCTATGACAATATCACTCGCCATGGCTCGCGAATCTCGATCGATGAGTTTAAGGGCAAGGAATTGAAGACGCGCATCACCGCTGCCGATGCCAATTATGACACCTTGGGCCGATGGAAACTCGTCAATTATGAGATAAGGCGATTCAACGGCGAAAAGGAAACCCGCACCAAGGGCGCTAGCATGGACACCATGCTCAATATCACCCCTCGCGACTTCCTCATCTCCAAGAACGATCAGGAAACGCTCACATCGCCCGAACTTCGCCGTTACATAAGCGAGCAAAAGAAGCGCGGTGTGGCCAACATTCAGCAGTTTGAAATCGAGTATGAGAAACGCTTTGCCATGACGGCGGCGGCCTTCATTCTCACGATCATCGGTCTGTCGCTCTCGTCGCGCAAGGTGAGGGGAGGCATGGGCCTCAACATTGGCATTGGCCTGCTGCTCAGCTTCTCCTACATCCTGTTCATGACGGTGACCCAGACCTTTGCGGTCAATGGCTACACCTCGCCCCGCGTGGCCATGTGGATTCCTAACTTTCTCTATCTAATCATCGCCATCTTCCTCTACCGCAAAGCCTCCCGATAGACCATTCCACCTTTGTACTCACATTAAAAAATATATGAAGAAAAGCCTTTCAATGCAGGACTGAAAGGCTTGTTCTGTAAATAAGGGGATTAGTGTTGCTCACTTGAAAGCATAGAAGAGGGGGCTCTGGACCAGTTGGTCATAGGCCATCACGCCTTGCTCGCTGAGTTCGACCGTTGTGAACGATCCGGTAGGAGTGAGCATCTTCACATGGCTGTCGTCGATAAACTGCATGAATTTCACTTCCATGCCATCTTGGTCGACCGACCACGAGTTGTCGGTGGCATCGAAATTGAAACGAGTCACCGTGTTGTCGCTCTGGTTGGTGATGGTGTAGCCTGTTGCATCTTGCTCAACAAGATACTTGGCATCCTTGCCGTCAATCACCTTGGTTTGAGCAGTCTCGACGGGGTTCTCGCCCGACCAGAACTCAATGCTGTTGAGCACAAAGATGTCGGCCAGCACCGAGATGGGATAGACTGGCAGGATGTGGAATGCCACAAACACCAGTTCGTTCACAAACTTGCTGCCCACCTGCTTGTTCCAGTTGTGTACTTTGTGGGTGAGGGCAAAGCTGCCAATGCATGACGACAGCACTAAGCCCGACATGAGTGTCAGCGCTACTGCTAACGATAAATACTTCTTTTTCATAAATGTAGAGTATTAATGTTTAAATTGATATTGGTTATAATAGTCTTCTACTTTTCGCACATAGTTCACCGTTTCGTCGGCTCTGAAATATCCATAGCGGCACACAGGATCGCTATAGTACTTCTCGTTCGATTTCCAAATGAGTGCCTCTTCCACATTGCCGTACCAGGTGTTGGGGTCTTTTTCATATTTCTCGGCAAGCTTGATGGCATCGAGAATGTGACCTGCTCCCGCATTGTAGCCGGCAAGCACAAACTTGCGGCGCTCCATGGGGTTCGCGATATAGGGGGCAAAGAAGCTGTCAAGGTCGCGCAGTGTCTGTATGGCGGCTTTAACGCTAATCTCGGGGTCGTAGATGTCATCAGGGTTATAGCCATAGAGCCTTGCTGTGCTGGGCATGATTTGCATGAGGCCTCGTGCACCGGCCCAAGACACCACATCGGGATTGAAGTTCGACTCCACCTTGGCGATGGCGGCAAGGAACTGCCATCCAAATCGGGTGCCATGTCCGTTGGCTCGGAATAGGCTGTCGTAGGGCGACAAGTCTCCGGGGCGTAGCACATAGTTGTGCGTGCTGGTGTGATGTGGCGAGACCGACATGCTTCCACCATTCTTGCTCACCTCGAAGTAGCGCTTGGTGAGGTCTTCGGTGATGAGCTGTGTCTTTTCGCTACGGCTCCACTCGTCGATCGAGTCGGCGAGCCAGTCGTCGTTGATGTTTACCGCCCATGACGACCGTTGCGGGAAACTCACCTCCATATTCACATCGATGTTGTTGTAATAGGTTTGATTCAACCGGGCTATGTCGCTGTCGACAATGGTGTAGGGGATGATTCCCTTGCTCACCTGCTCGATGAGGTCGTCGATGCTCAAAGTGTCGCTGCTGATGGAGTGGATTCGGATGCCGCCACCTATTTCGCTGTCGAGATTCTTGAGGCGAGATTCATACTTCGAACCCGCTTCGACATACACATCCTTGTTGACCAGCTGGGTGACATTGCGGAGCATGCGCGAACGCTTGGGCTGGACGAGCACCTGATAGGTGGTATTGGTCTCGCCGCAGTGCAGCACATGCTGGTTATACTCGGCTGTGACCGGGATTTCGCAGGCAAGCACATCCACCTTGCGTTCCTTGATGAGCTTGATGAGTGCCTGGATGTTGGTGACGGCAGTCACATCCACCTTAATGCCCTTGTCGGCAGCAAAGTCGCAAATTCGCTCATACTCATAGCCGAGCGTGTCGCCACGATACAGGAAGAAAGTGGTGGGGCTGTAGATCGTGCCCACACGCAGGGTGTCGGGAAAACGGTGTGGTTCTGCGACAACAGTGTTCTCTTTGGTGGTGCATGCCTGCCACAGCATGACATAAGCCAGTGTCGTTAACAGGAGTACAGTGAAAGAGAATCGGCGCATCATGTGGTTGTATTTGGATTTAGTACTCAAAGGTTCCTTCTTGACTGTTGATGGTCAGTTTGTTAGATGGAGCGTCTTCAACATGACCTATAATTTGAGCCTGAATATTGAATGACTTTGAAATGTCGATGATGGTTTGTGCATAGGCCTCGTTTACATAGATTTCCATGCGGTGGCCCATGTTGAACACCTTGTACATCTCCTTCCAGTCGGTTCCCGACTCGTCGTGAATGAGACGGAACAGCGGAGGTATGGGGAAGAGGTTGTCCTTCACTACATGCTTGTTCTCTACAAAGTGCATCACCTTGGTCTGTGCGCCACCGCTGCAGTGCACCATGCCGTGGATGTGTGGGCGAAGTTCGTCGAGCACTCGTTTGATAACAGGAGCGTAGGTGCGGGTGGGCGAGAGCACCAGTTGCCCGGCATTGAGTCCCGTGCCTCCGACAGGAGCGGTAAGCTGTTGACTGCCGCTGTACACAAACTCGTCGGGTATGGCCTTGTCGTAACTCTCGGGATACTTCTGGGCCAAGTATTTGCCAAACACATCGTGGCGTGCCGAGGTGAGCCCATTGCTGCCCATGCCGCCATTGTAGCAATCTTCGTAGGTAGCTTGACCAAATGATTCTAAGCCTACGATCACATCGCCATGTGCAATGTGCGCATTGTCGATGACATGGTTGCGCGGCATGCGGCAAGTGACGGTGCTGTCGACGATGATGGTGCGCACCAGGTCGCCCACATCGGCCGTCTCGCCTCCGGTGGTAATCATGCCAATGCCCAGGCTGCTCATGCGGTCAACAAACTCCTGAGTGCCATTGATCACGGCAGCAATCACTTCGCCAGGAATCAGACTCTTGTTGCGGCCAATGGTTGACGACAGCAGTATGCCGTCGGTGGCACCCACGCACAGCAGGTCGTCGAGGTTCATCACCACGGCATCTTGAGCAATGCCTTTCCACACGCTCAGGTCGCCAGTCTCGCGCCAGTAGATGTAGGCCAGCGACGACTTGGTGCCGGCGCCATCGGCGTGCATGATGTTGCAGTAGTTATCATCACCGCCCAGTATGTCGGGAATGATTTTGCAGAAAGCCTTGGGATAAATGCCCTTGTCTATGTTCTTGATAGCGTTGTGCACATCTTCTTTCGAAGCCGAAACGCCACGCATGTTATATCGTTGTTCAATCATGATGGTATTAGCAATAGAGTTTAAGGATAATGAAATAGATGAGGCTGGCAGGTGCAACCATGAGCAGGCTGTCGATGCGGTCGAGCAATCCGCCATGGCCTGGAATGAGGTTGCTCGAGTCCTTCACGCCTGCGGTGCGCTTGATGAGCGATTCGAGCAGGTCGCCCCAGGTGGCAAAGGCCGAGACGATGACGGCAAGCACAATCCATTGCCACAACTCAAGCATGCCAAAGGTGGTGTCTGTGCAATAGTAGAACACGAATGCCATGCCTATGCAGAAGAGCATGCCGCCCCAGAAACCTTCCCACGACTTCTTGGGCGAGATGCGCTCAAACAACCGGTGTTTGCCTATGCTGCAGCCCACCACAAATGCACCCGAGTCGTTGATCCAGATGAAGATGAAGATGGCTAGCAGCATCATGGGCGACATCATGGCGCAAATGCTGTTGAGCAAAGCCAGTGGCAATGCCACATAGCAGATGCTCATGGCCGAACGCTCCAGACTGTGAATGGCATGCACCGTGGGTAGATACAGCTGTGCAATGCCTCTTATCACCATGTAGAGGAGTATGGGCAATAACCACAGACTGCGTGAAGAGGCGCCTGCATACATGATGAAGAATGAGATGAACACGGCAAGTCCGCCAATCATGTCGATGAGCGAAATGAGTGGTGATACTGCACCCTGTTCTTTGTTCAGGCGGGATATTTCCCAAATGCCAACAACGGTAAAAAGACCGAAAACAACTAAAAACAGGGCAGGAGAATACTTTGTCAAATAGATGCTTGTGAAGATGAGCGCTACATAAACGCTCCCCGACAAAATGCGTGTAATTAAATTTTTCACAATCTAATAGAGTTTTATTAGTGCAAAATTAGTGCAAACCGAGAGTAGAACAAAATGAGAAACGGAGTTTTTCATTTTTTATGCCGAGGTGAAGCCTAATTTCGCTGTTTTTATGGCAAAATTAGTGCAAACCGAGCGCAAATGCAAATTTATTTGTGATTTGCCGAGGTGCGGCCTAATTTCTCCATTTGTAGTAAGGAAAAATTAGTGGATTTTATGGGATATTCAAAGTGAAAAATAGATGAAGAAAAATTTTTTTTAAAATTTATATAATAAAATGTGCAATGTTGCGTTATAAAGATGAAAACAATATAAAACCCAACTGCCTATGCAAAAAACCTCTACTCAAGAAAATTGTGAAATTCAAGAAAAAGTGATGACAGAAAAGGGGCCGAAACAGAGCACCATCGACTTTCTGAAGCAATTTGCAAGAGTCTATACATGTGTTGCAATGCTGCCCAGTGGATTAGAAACCATCATACCCAATTAATCGGTTTTCTGTATTTTCACAAAAGATTTAAAGGTGTGGCCCGGACCACACCTTTTCTTTTGCGTGTACTCTAAAGGTTCCACATGATTGCTCTGATGTTGGACATGCCCCTGCATCGGTGTGTTGCTGCTGCAATTTTTCTGAAAAAAAGTCAGTTGTGGCCAAAAAATCGTTATCTTTGCTAAATAAATTTGTAATGATGAGATTCTTTTTGCAATTCCTATTGATATTGTTCAGCGTTGTTGCTATGCACGCGCTACAGCTGGCACCTGGCGTGAACAAATTGACTGATGTTGAGATTTATAACGACTCGGCCTATTTTTCGGCATTCCCGTCGGTTGTGCGTTTGGACAATGGCGACCTGTATTTGGCATTCAGGCGTGCTCCTAACCGCATCATGATGGGTGCTGAGCGCAACCGCCATGTCGATGCCAACAGTTATCTGGTGTCGGTTCGCTCAAGTGATGGCGGGCTCACCTGGTCGCAAGAGCCGCAACTGATGTTTGCCCATCCTTATGGCGGTTCACAAGACCCATGTCTGCTGGCGTTGAACAATGGCGAATTGCTGTGCACGAGCTATCTGTGGATTCAGGTGGGGCCACGGCTGTACGACCAGTATGAGGGCCGTTTCTATGGCGATGACCATTGGACATTTGCCGGTGGCTTCGTCATCCGCTCATCCGATGGTGGCACCACTTGGCAGGGGCCAATAAACCCAGGGTCGCCCATACCTACCGAGACACGCTCGACAATGCTGGGCAAACTGCCGCTTTACAACCGTGGAGCATTGTTCCAAGGGCGCGACGGCACAATCCATTGGGCGGTGGCATGCGAAAATGGCCTGAAGAGCGGTTCAAGTGTCTACTTGGTACAGTCGCGCGAAAACGGGCACACCTGGCAATATCGCTCGGTGATAGCCCAACTTGACAGCATAGGATTGAACGAAACATCTATCTATGAGACACCCAAAGGCGACCTTGTGGCATTCATCCGTTCGCTGGACTATCCAACCGATCAGGGGTACATTGCCCGTTCGAGCGACGGCGGTGCCACCTTCACGCTACAGGGCATGGGGTTCAAAGGACATCCGTTCCATGCACTGCGCCTGCCCGACAACCGGGTATTGCTCACCTACGGCTACCGTCATGCCCCTTATGGCATACGCGCACGCATCTTGAATGCCGAGTGCACCGACTATGCCACAGCACAGGAATTCATCATTCGTGACGATGGTGGCGGTACCGATTTGGGTTATCCGTGGGCAGTGATGATTGACGAGCATCGTGTGCTTGTCACTTACTACTTCAACTATGAGCAGTTGCGCGGCACCCGCCAAATCCTGGGCACAATCCTGGAAATAGAATAAGACACGAGCATAAAGAAAATCGCAAGCAACTAATGGTAGTCGCCTGCGATTGTGTGTTGTGGAGCTGGAGGGGGTTGAACCCTCGTCCAAACGCGGAACTAATAAGCTTTCTACATGCTTAGTCATGACTTGGTTTTCGACGCAGAGCAGGATCACGACTACCAACTCGGCGCTTATCCTCTAAATTTCGAGTCTGGCTCGAGGAGCACCATTCTCTATTTCCGATATTGCTGCACCACCGAATCGAAACGCCTCGGAACAAGGGCAATCGGGTGATGTCTCGTCTCTAAGCCTTGCTCAGAGATAAAGCCTTACCTACTGTACTTCAGTTAGGCAGCGAGAGCGTAGTTGTTTTCGCCATTTAAAATTTAGTGATGACTGAGATTCGAGAGCATTGCCATCATCGCTCTGCATGCTTACCTACCACCTCATCACGCTGTCAAAGCCATGTCAGCCCCATGTTGTGTTTAAAGCGGATGCAAAATTACATCGTTTTTATGAATTTGCAAAAAATATGCCAAAAAACTTTCATCCTCTGCTTCATTATTAGTAATTTTGCGGCAAATATGAAAAAATTGGTCGCTCATATTGCTATGATTATGCTTGTTGTCCTTATTTCGTGCACGGCCGATAAGGAGAACGAGTTTCGTGTGTCATGCACTTTCGATGGAATTAGGACCGACAGTGTGACACTATTTGTGATTGAGGATGACTACAACATGATGCGCGAGGCATTGGCTGCTTCAAAGGCTGACGGCAAAGTGACTCTCGTTGGCCAGATTGATGCACCGGTGATAGCGTTACTAAAAATGAATGGGGTTGATAAACCATTTTATTTCATTCTTGAGCCAGGCAGCACAAGTTTGCATTTTGGCAGGGAATATACTTTGGCCGAAGGTGGTGACTTGAATCATGTTTATGCCACTTATGAGCGCCTGCGCGAAACCATACAATCATCGAGGTTGCAGAATCGCAAAGAATATATGAAACATGTGGCCGACTCGACGCTGACACCAACGCTTGAACGCAAAATGCAAAGAGTGGATAGCGTGTTGTGCGACAGCGTGCAGCGAGTAACGGTCGATATCATTAATCAAGGCGGACCTGTAGGACGACTTGTTAAAGAACAGTATTTCGGCAGTCTTGACAGTTTGTATCGGAGCAAAATCAAATGAAACTGGAGTAGGGGAGAAGCTTACTCAAATTTCATGGTCGAAGCCGGTTTGATGGTTGATATGATGTGGCTTGGGGCAAGCAGTGTGATATAAGCGACAACAATAATTCCTAAATTTAGCAAGAGCAAAGCGGGTATGCTTATGTGGATGGGCACATAAGGCATATTATAGGCATCAGGGTTGAGTCTGACAATGTGGAAGTACTGCTGAATGAGCGCCAATCCAATTCCAATTACATTGCCTATGATAATTGCCCGAACAATAAGTTTAAATGTGAGATAAATGAAGATGCGGCGCACATAGGCATTGCTGGCACCAAGCGCTTTGAGCAGTCCGATGGTGCGTATGCGTTCAAGCACAATCATCAGCATGGCTGCAATAAGTGTGAATCCTGAGACAATCACCATGAGCACAATGATGATTACCACATTCATGTCAAGCATTTCAAGCCATGTGAAATAGGCTTGATTGCTTTGATGCAACTCGGTAACGCGATACAGTGTGCTGTAACCACGCTCATAGGTAGATAGAGCCAAATTGGTATAAACCTCGTAAGATGCATCTTTCAGCCTTTCGTGGTTCGTGAGATTGAGCCCTACATAGTTGCCCACATCGGTTGTCCATCCGTTCACACTTTGCAAGGCAGCAATGTTGCCAAGAATATAGTATTTGTCGAAGTTGTCGAAATCAGAAGCATATATGCCCACAATTACCGACCGCCTGACTTTGACCTTGTCATCAATAAAATAAGTGTAGATTCGGTCTCCCACGCTTAGCTGCAGTTTGTCGGCAATGATGCGCGACATCACAATCTCGTTGACATTGGCAGTGTCGGCAAACGAGAGGGTGCGTCCCTGAACAAGGCATGATTTGATATAGGACCAGTCAAAACCATCGTCAACCGCCTGATAAACGACACCATTGAAGTCGTCATTGGTCTTGATGATTGCAGGCTTTTCGGCCATGAGGCTCATGCTCTGTATTTTGCCGGCAAGCACCGAATCGCCAAGAATTGACTTGAACACTTCAGGTCCGTTAACGGTGGCAATGTTGTCGTCGATGCCTAGTACGGCATTGGTGACTTTCAGGTGCGGATTGAGTGAGAAAATCTTATTAGTGATTTCATTTTTGAAGCCCATGACAATGACGATTGACAGAATCATGATGACAATGGCAAGTATAATGCCCACCAGAGCAATAATGATGCTTGGCGAACCATTTTTGCGGTTGTCACCCAGTTTCAAACGCTTTGCTATGAAAAATTCCGTCTTCATTATCGGCACAAAATTAGCAAAAAATGGCGTAGGATTTCGCTATTTGAAGCAATAATATTAATTTTGCGCAATATTTTACAAGATGAGCATTGCTAAAAACATATTTATGGTGATTGTATCCCCCAAGGTTGGTTGGGAGGAAATCAACGAATCGGTAACACCGACGCAAAAAGTGTTGTCGTCGGGGCTGTATCCAGTGCTTGCAATTCTTGCCGTTGCTTCGTTTGTTCGTTATTTTTATAATCCAACCGACTGGACACTGTCGAAGTTGCTCATTTATGCCATCATAGAGTTTACCAGTTTTTTTGCCAGTTATTTCCTGATAAGTTACCTGCTTGGCGGTTTTTACCCCAGACTTGTAAAAACGCCTGCATCAACCACCAGGTTGAACAACTTTATCATTTATAACCTCATTTATCTGGCATTGTTAGAGATATGCAACAATTTGCTTGACGACGCGTTCACGCCGCTCTATTTCATGTTGCTTTATGTGTTTGTACTGGTTCACAAAGGGGGCATACACTATTTGGGCTTGCCGAACGATAAAAAACTCACCAAGTTTTTGATCATTGCATCGTTCATGTTCATCTTGCTTCCCATTATTATTAGAGAACTGCTTAAGTTCATGATGTAAAGTTAAAAAGGAAAAATGCCATGGCTAAAAGTAACAACAGTAGTAATATTAATATCAAGAACCGCAAAGCCACCTTTGATTATTTGATTGAAGAGAAGTTTACTGCGGGCATGGTGCTGACTGGCACTGAAATCAAGTCGATTCGTCAAGGAAAAGCCGGACTGAGCGACACTTATTGCATGGTGGAGAACCGTGAGATATGGCTAAAGAACATGTATATAGCTGAGTATTCGATGGGTTCGTATAATAATCATGCTACTCATCGCGACCGCAAGCTGCTGCTTAATCGTCGAGAGATCAATAAACTTGCTAAAGCTCAGCAACAACCGGGCTATTCGATTATACCGATTAGAGTGTTTCTCAATGAGCGTGGTCTTGCAAAAATTGAAATTGCTATAGCACGAGGCAAGCGACAATTTGACAAACGCCAAGCAATCAAGGAACGCGAAGACAAGCGCTCAATGTCACGCATGTTTAAACAATAGGGCAGAGGTTGTTATACACTCTCGTCTTATTTAAAATTGTGCCACAAGTGACACTCCAATAGACTGATATTGAGGATTATACGAAGGCATGACCGCAACTGTGGGCTTGTTTGGTTTGTCGTTGATTTTCAGCAACTTGCGTTCAACGGGAAGTAGCCAATATCCAATGCGGGCACTCAAAATGCCAATACCTGCACCCATCAGAACATCGTTAAACCAATGCTTGTCATTATATAACCGCAGAAATGCGACAGCACTTGCTGCAACATAACCACCAATGCCATAGGCGGTTCCGTATTCCATCCGCATTAATTCGGCACCAGTGAACGCTAATGCCACATGACCTGAGGGGAATGACTTGCGATCGCTCATATCAGGGCGTTGCTCCTTGATTATGAGTTTAAAACCATATCCAAGTGCCAGCATTGCTGCGTGCGATGTGACGGCGGCCAGGAAACGGTCGCGGGTGTTATGTCGAGCCTTAATGCCCGGAATGAAACCTAGTGCAAGGTAAGATGCCGATGGTAAGAATCTGAGATAATCATCGACATGTGTTTTGTGTGAACCGCGCCAATCGGTCATGCAATCACGAACGGTTTTGTTTACACCATTTTTTTCATCAATGGCTCCAAGCAAGCCGAGTCCCATGAGCACACCTGGTGCGATGAGTTGTTTGTAGGAGAATCGTTCACCCAGATACTCATTATATATATATGTTGAATCGGAATCAGAATTAAAAGAACTTTCTCCAGTAAACTCAACCACCTGAGAATTGAAAATTTCATCATTAACTGATAAATTGCTCGAAATAACTGAATTTTCTGAAACTAGGGAATCGTAGTGAGCTTGAGCGAAACTTGATAAGGAGAACAAGATTCCAAATAATGCGGTAATATAGCGAAATATGAATTGTTTCATAAAAGGATTTGTTGTTGGCACCGAAGTAACGAGGCACTGGGGTGATGCATTCATTAATTGATATAGCAAATTTACTCATTTTATTTTAATTGGCAAAATCCTGTAATTGCTGATCATTTTAAATGCTGCAAAATCATGTACGGTTGAATCATAATTTGTATTATGTTAAATAGGACATGTGGGAATTGCTATTGTTGAATTTGAGTCACCTACTCTTATTATTCTTAAAATGTAATGGAAGTCTATTATAATATTCAGATAGTAGCATTAATATTATTCCTCTTATGGTTCCGACATTATTTTTTGTTTCTGCACTGAAAAGGAATTATCATTATGAAAATATTTTAATGAGAAAAAATAGTGATTGTTATTGTGATTGTTGAGCAGAAATGCTTATATTTGCATAATGAAGACGAGTTGGCTCGTAATTTGTGGTTAACTTGCTCATTTTTGTTTCACATTTAAATTTATCGATTATGGATCAAGTACAAATACAGTGCCCTAATTGCAAGAGCGTATTGCTTGTAAAGAACACCGATGGCTCAAATGAGCGTGTAGTTAACTGCCCAACTTGCCACACCCCACTAATGGTGTCGTTTGGAAATATGGCTGCAAATGCAGGATCTCAACCTTATAACCAAACACCCTACCCTTCAGGGCCAATGCCTGCTGGCACAGGCCCGATGCCTCAGGGAGGGCCAAATCAACAACCCATATCGAATGAACCTAAAAAGAATAATACATGGGTCATTGCTCTGCTGGCTGCTTTGGTTTTGGCGCTTGCTGGCGTGTTGATTTGGTTGCTTGTGTTTAAGGACAAAGATGCGAACTCGACAACCGACTCGGAACCGGCGAAGGTGGAAATGTCAAGTTCAGGGTCTGCCTCAACTCAAGCATCGGTTGTACCTGAAGCATCTGTAGCACCTGAAGCGTCTGCATCATCGGTTGCGATCAGTGACGATGACATACCTGAAATTCCAGAGGTGTCTGTGAGTACGAGTTACAGTCTGCCCTATTTGGGCAATTCTTCCAACGGAATTGGAGAAAAACTTTATAACAAATTGGGTATAAGCAGTTTTGTTAATGTCCACGGAGGCATGACCGGCAGCGATTTTGATGCCATCAGGAGTAAGGACAGTTCAACTGCAGGCAATCAGCTTAAAGTTGAGAACAGTGATGGCTATCGCTATCAATTCTTTTTCATGGGTTCGAACAAACGCAACGGACGATTGACAGGTGTTGCTGTGAGCCACGCATGCAGCAACCCATCGAGTGAATGCCTCGACTTTGAGAACTATGTTGCCGGAAGCGGCGATTTCACATGGGTGAAGGATGGTCTGTATCGCTCGCGGACAGGCTATTATGTGTCGCCTGGATATTCAAAAGGTCGTTTCTATGTGTATTATTACTTGCCTAATGCACCTGTAAAAGACCCTGCTCCACGCAATTAACAATAGATGGGTGATCAATTGAAATTATTAGAAGACATAGAGCCTTTGCACGGCGATGGTAAAGAACATCTGATGGTCATTGCTGGGCCATGTAGTGCTGAATCTCTTGAACAAATCTTGTGCACAGCCCACGCCCTCAAGAATGCTGGCATCGGTATTTTTAGGGCGGGGATATGGAAGCCTCGTACAAATCCAGATTCATATTCTGGTCCAGGTAAAGACGGCCTTGAATGGCTTGTTAAGGTGAAAACCGAAACTGGCATGTGTGTGGCAACAGAAGTCGCTACTCCCGAGCATGTGAATGAAGCACTTGATGCAGGGGTCGACTTTCTTTGGATTGGTGCACGCACCACTGCCAACCCTTTTGCTGTGCAAGAAATAGCCGATACGCTTGCTGAGAGGCATGCTAATAATGTTGGTGTTCTGGTGAAGAATCCTGTCAATCCCGATTTGGCACTATGGATTGGTGCCTTGCAACGCATCTATAATGCTGGCATAAGGCGAATTGCTGCCGTTCACCGTGGATTCAGCACCTTTGGACAGCATTTATACCGCAACGAACCCCAATGGCAGATACCTATAGAGTTAAAACGACGCATTAGCAATCTGCCCATCCTTTGCGACCCATCGCACATGGGAGGCAAAACCGAATTGATTGCTCCCCTATCCCAGCAAGCGCTCGACATGGGGTTCGATGGCCTGATGATTGAATGTCACTGCAATCCCGACAAAGCCTTGAGTGACCGGCAGCAGCAAATAACCCCAGAGGCTTTGCGGCAGGTGCTGCACTCGCTGGTTATGCGCAATAAACTGCCACTTAATGACAGATTGAACGAGTTGCGTCAACAGATTGACTTATGTGATGACAACCTGCTTGAGATATTGAGCCGGCGCATGGAACTGTGTCGGCAGATAGGTGAATTCAAGAAAGAAAATAATGTGACTGTCGTGCAGACAGACCGCTACAATCAGATTCTGGAACATCGCATGAAACAGGCCAGCGAGCTGGGCATGAGTTCGCAATTTGTGCAAACTATTATGCAAGCAGTACACCAGGAAGCAGTGAAACAGCAAGTAGTCATTTTAAACACTAATCATGAAGGCTCAAATCCCATTCAGAACTAATTTAATGTGATTTAGAACACTAAAAACTTTCACATTTCTCAATTTCTTCTGATTTGGAGTATTTTGGACTTGAAAAACTTGCCTAAATCACACATTTTTCGCAACTTTGCAGACTAATTTGAAAAAAGTACTTTTTTGATATGAAAATTACCGCTCAACAGTTGGCCGCACTTGTGCATGGTACAGTAGAAGGCGACGAATCAACTGTTATTGTGAACTACGCAAAGATAGAAGAAGCTGAGGAAGGATGTCTTACCTTTTTAGCGAATCCTAAATACACCCACTTCATCTATACAACTAAAGCATCGGCAGTGCTTGTCAGGAATGATTTTCAGCCCGAGAAGCCATTGTCTACCACTTTGATCAGAGTTGAAGATCCTTATGCTACACTTGCCCATTTGCTGAACTATGTGAATAGTCTTCAGCGTGAAGATAAGCGTGGCATAGAATCGCCCAGTTTTGTGGCAGAAGGTGTAACGATGTCGGACGACTGCTATGTGGGTGCATTTGCTTATGTTGGGAAGAATGTGAAAATTGGGAAGAATGTGAAGATTTATCCTCAAGTCTATGTTGGCGACAATGTGGAACTTGGCGATGATGTCATACTCTATCCTGGCGTTAAGGTATATCATGGCTGCAAGATTGGCAACCGCTGCATTGTTCAGGCAGGTGCTGTGATTGGCAGTGACGGTTTTGGCTTTGCACCTAAAAAAGATGGCACCTATGAGAAAATTTCACAGGTGGGTATCGTCATTCTTGAAGACGATGTCGAGATTGGTTCCAACACCACCATCGACCGTGCCACTATGGGTGCAACCGTTGTGAAACGCGGCGTGAAACTTGACAACCTCATTCAGGTCGCTCACAATGTGGAGATTGGCGAGAACACTGTGATGGCTGCGCAGGTGGGCATCGCTGGTTCTACCAAGATTGGCAAGAATAATATGATAGGCGGCCAAGTGGGCTTTGCTGGCCACATCACTGTGGGCGATTATAACGGTATTGGAGCACAGACGGGTGTGCCTAATAGCATAGGTGACAAGCAGCGCTTGTTGGGCTCTCCTGCCATTAGTGCTCTGGAGTTTGCCCGCCAACAGGTGTATTTGAAACGCCTTCCTGAGATGGCTGCCGACATCAAAAAGCTCAAAAAACTCATTCAAGATTCAAGCAAATAAAAACAGATAACAAATCACTCAATTCATATAATGAAACAATCTACTTTAAAAGAGGCGTTTACGGTCTGCGGAAAAGGACTTCACACAGGTCTTGAAATCACTGCTACATTTAAGCCAGCCGAAGTAAACACTGGTTATGTGTTCAAGCGTATCGATATGGAAGGCACTCCTATTGTGGAAGGTCTTGCCGAAAATGTGATAGAAACTCAACGCGGTACTGTGATTGCCAGCAAGAGCAACAAAGAAGTGCGCGTGAGCACCATCGAGCACGCTATGGCTGCCCTTTATGCTATGGGTGTTGACAACTGCTTGATTGAGGTCAATGCTCCAGAGTTGCCAATCCTTGACGGCAGCGCCATCATCTATTGTAACAAGATTGAAGAGGTGGGCCTGAAAGAGCAGGACGCCGATAAAGAGTATTATGTGGTGAAGCAGCGCATCAAGGTGGTTGATGAGCAAACGGGTTCATCGCTCATCGTGTTGCCTGAGGATGATTTTTCAATCGACACTATGATTGAATTTGATTCGCCAGTTCTTTCTAATCAGTTTGCGTCGCTTACCGATATGAGTAAATTCAAGGACGAGATTGCAGCCAGCCGCACCTTTGTGTTTGTGCGTGAAGTGATGCCACTGCTGCAGATGAACCTTATAAAAGGCGGTGATCTAGACAATGCCATCGTGATCTATGACCAGCCAATGAACCAGGCTGACCTTGATCAGCTTGCCGATGCTATCGGTGTTCCTCATAAGCAGGCCAGCGAACTCGGTTATATCAATAACAAGCCGTTGGTTTACAACAACGAGCCTGCTCGCCACAAACTGCTCGATGTGCTTGGTGACTTGGCACTGATTGGCCGTCCGCTGAAAGGCCGCATTGTGGCAACACGCCCCGGTCACACACTCAACACAAAACTCTCCAAGAAAATTCGTCAAGAACTGAAATACCAGAATATTCAGGCCCCTGTCTATGACCCCAATGTGGCTCCAATCATGGACATCAATCGCATTCGCCAGATTCTGCCCCACCGTTATCCCATGCAGTTGGTCGATAAGATTATTGATATGGGCACCAACTATATCGTGGGCGTCAAGAATGTTACATCGAACGAACCCTTCTTCCAGGGCCATTTCCCTCAAGAACCTGTGATGCCAGGTGTGTTACAGGTCGAGGCAATGGCGCAGGTTGGTGGCATCTTGGTGCTGAGTGGTGTTGAAGACCCTGAACGCTATTCAACTTATTTCATGAAGATCGATAATGTGAAATTCCGTCAGAAAGTGGTTCCTGGTGACACACTCGTCTTCCACCTGTCGTTTATGACTCCGGTTCGTCGTGGCTGTGCAGTGATGAAAGGATATGCTTTTGTTGGCGAAAAAATTGTATCGGAAGCCGAGTTTATGGCTCAAATCATAAAGAACAAATAAAAGAGACAAGAGAGATGGAGAAATACCCATATACCGTGATTGACCCGACCGCAAAGATTGGCGAGAATGTGAAAATTGGACCATTCGTAACAATAGATGGAAATGTGGAAATTGGTGACGGCACTGTTATCGATAGCAATGCCTCTATTCGCTCAGGTGCTCGCATTGGCAAGAATTGCCACATTCACTCGGGCGCTGTGGTAAGCGATATTCCACAAGACCTGAAGTTCCAAGGCGAAGACAGCCTCGCAATCATTGGCGACGGCACAATTATCCGTGAGTTTGTGACCATACATCGCGGTACTGCCTCGAAAGGCAAGACAGTGATTGGTAATAATTGCCTGATTATGGCCTATTGCCATGTGGCACACGACTGTGTGTTGGGCAATCATGTGATTATGTCAAACACCGTTCAGCTTGCAGGCGAGGTTGAAGTTGGCGATTATGCTGTGCTTGGCGGTGGTGCACTCGTGCATCAGTTCACCCACATTGGTTGCCATGTGATGCTTCAGGGTGGTTCATTGGTAAATAAGGATATTCCGCCCTATGTGATGGCTGGCCGCTACCCCATTTCATATGAGGGCGTGAACTCTATTGGCCTGCATCGTCGTGGTTTCTCGGAAGAACAGATTAATCGCATCCAGAGCGTCTATCGCATCCTTTATTTGTCGCAACTGAGCCGCAAGGATGCTATTGCCAAGATTCTTGAAGATGTTCCCGAAAGCGCAGAGCGTGACGAGATAGTGAAGTTTGTGAATGCCTCTCCCCGTGGTATCATCCGCTTGGGCATCTGAGAGGCACTCCCCTACTCTTTTTCCAAAGAAATCAATTGTGGCTGTTCATCTTGAACGGCCACTTTATTTTGTTGTGCATCTGCTTTTCTTTTTTCACGACGCTTCCAGCTTCTCTTGCTGAGTAAAGCACCTAATGATATGATGATTACACTGGGTACAAGTAGAATACTGATTGCAATTAAATTATACAACACATCTTCGCCCATTTCAGGAGTCAGAATATCATAGAGATAAATTGTCATAAAAGCAAGTAGCACTCCACTAATGAGCACGAGAAGTGTGCGCCAAACAGTTCCCCACATTTTATGTCCAAACAGCTGTCTGTTGGTATACATGTAGCATAATGGAATCATAACATAAAACACATCTGAGATAATATCTGCAAGGTCATCGACAATAAGCACCTGAACACTCATGAATACTTGAATGAAGAAACCCTGAGGAATAGAGTGTTTGGCATTGCGTGGCGAGTAGCGGAAAATGGCCCAGGTGGGTATAATCATAAAGCAAGTGATGAATAGCCACCCCCATCCAGGGTGGGCCGAGAGCCAAGTCAAAAAGTTTAAGATAAACTTGAATTCTTCATCATTTGAAGGGGCCAACTGAATGATACGCTTGTCAACAACAAACAAAGAGTCGATAATCACACTAATAATTCCTAAAATCACAAGCATCTTCACAGGAGGGAACGATACTTGGCGCTTGCCGTTAATGTACTCGCTGATCATGTAGCCAGGTCTGAACATCAGTTGCCACAAAGAATACAGCATAGATCGTGTGTGCATCCCCCACACCTCCATCACACTCATGCGAACTGTGTGCCATGAGATTTCTCCCACGCCTGCTTTTTGCGAGCAATGAGGGCAATAGTTGCCCACAAAAGTGTTTTCGCAGTTATGGCATTTGTGCTGTTTATATGATTTGAAACTATAATCAAATGCATTTAATTGCCAATTCTTGAATCGTGTCCAGAGGTTTTGGCGCTTATTTAGCATCTTATGTTTCATGTCAGTTCCTGTTTTGAGTTATCAGGTGTTATTAGAAATGCTTCTTAGCGTTCCAACTCTTGGAGTTGTTCACCCATGCCCAGGCGGTAGTAGATGTCTTTGAGGATTTTTATGACATCAGGGTCGTTGGTGTTCAGTTCGTAGGCGTTCTCAAGATAAAATAATGCCTGCTTGAAAACCGGATTCACCTTGTTGTTGAGTGTGCTGCGATTAAGATTGGGGTTCTTCTTGATAATCTCTAATGCCCTAAGATAATAGCATCGGCCCACATCGTACTGGCCAACGGGATAATAGGGATCGGCCTCGATGGCCTTGAGGTAGATGGGCAAGGCTGCCTCAAAGTCTTTTTCCTGTTCGATAATGACACCTTTCAGATTATAATACTCGGCATTCGACGGGTCTTTCTCGATAGCTTTGTCGAGCAAGGTGGTGGCTTCTTCATACTGCAATTTGTTAAGGTGGTCGTTAATGAGGATGCGCAGGTACTGGATGTCGGCGGCACCATGCACCTGATAGGCCTCCCGTGCCACATTCACCACCTCGGTAGTATCGCCCATTCTCACCAGCACATTGAGGTCGTTGTCAAACACTGGTTTCTGTTTGTAACCATAGATGCGTGCATCGGAGAAACATTGATGAGCACGCAAGAAGTCGCTTGTCTGGAACGAAGCCAGTCCTTGGTAAAACCGCATTTTACCGATGAGAGAATCGGCAGGCACTTTCTTCTTGCTCTGTGCATACGATGATATGGCGATTTCGTGATAGGCTTCCCACGCATTCCATGCGTCGTTCCAATTGCCACTGTTATAGAGATCACCTCCGGCTGAAGCAAAATGCTGCATGTTTTCAAGCAGCTTGGAGGTTATATCTGAAGAGTATTTGGTCTTGACAACCCTGTTTCCGGTCTTTCGGTCTGTTTTGGGGCTTCCGTCGTGATTGAGTTCAGGAATTGAATCAAGTCGCAACGCAGTTTTGCAGTAGTTGTAGCCCTGAATGAGATAGGTGGCCATCTCTTTTTCATCCACTTTGTTGCCTACAGCTTTGTTGTGCTGCAACTTGTCGTAGATGCTGAATGCAATTTTTCCCGCCAGCCACCAAGTTTCGGCTTTGTCCTTGGTAGACTCGTGACTCAATGCGGGTTTCAGACGAGTGAGAGCAGCCTTGTAGGTATTGGCCGAAGCCGATAGGTCGCTAATGCTGCGTTTCACGCCGTCGATGACTTGCTGTTGTGCACTCATAGAGAATGAAACAAGCAAAGAAATTATCAATACATTTAATTTAGAACGCATGACCACCTGGTTTTTAAATTATCAACAAAACGCTGTGCAAGAGAGCAAGCACAGCGCTTTGTTGGTTAAAGTATGAGTGTATAATCAGGAGAGTCCCCGATTATTGCACAAGTGCATTGTACTGATTCAGAATGTTGAGTTTCTTCTGAGCGTCTTCAAGCATCTCAGGCGAAATGTTATTGTTCAGTTCAATGGCCTTGCCGAGATACTTGATGGGATTGCCAAGAAGTGGTGCAATCTCTTTTGCAAGAGCAGCATCGGTAATGGCTTTAGAATTCATGATAGCCTTGTTCACGAGTTCGGTATAACCAACGCCCATGCAGTAGTTGGCAAAAGCATTGTTGGGATCTTTGGCAAGACAAGCTTCGTAGTTGGGAATTGCAGCCTCAAAGCCTTTTTCGAATTCCACTACACGAGCTTTGAGTGTGTAGAGGTTAGCGTTTGAGGGTACTGCAGCTAGCATGTGGTCGAGGGCTTCGTTGGCACCAGCAAAGTCGCTTTCGTTCACATACTTTTGAATGATCTGGTTGGGAGCATCATCGATGAACTGGTTGATGCCATTGGCAGTGTAACCAAGTTCTTTAGCCTTAACCATGTTGATGAAGCAGTTCTTGTAGTCTTTGTCAAAGTAGTTAGAGAAACCTTGCAAGAAGAGCGATTCTGAGAGCACAGAGTCGGGAACATTGTGTGCATATTTTGACTGGAGCAAAGCTGAATTGCGTCCATAAGCAAGAGCAGCGTTGTGGTAGTCTTCTTTAGCACGGTAATACTCACCGACAATCAGGAAGTCATTTTGTGCAGCCATAGTCTCGAAAGCCTTGATAACATCGCCCGACACTTTGGTTTTGAACTTGGGCTTGCCTGTCTTCTTGTCGAGTTTGGGGCTACCATCCTTGTTGGTTTCAAAGATGGTGTCACAAGCTAAAGCCTGAGTGTAGAGGTCATAGCTGTTCTGCAAGCACATAGCGGCATCGTCATCGAGATTACCACTCTGAGCTTTCAGGAAGTAACCATTGTAGGCTTTTTGAGCCTCGCCGTAGATAGATTTAGAATCTTGAGCGATAGCAGCAGAAGCAAAGATCATTCCGCAAGCTAACATTAAAGCAAATTTTTTCATTTCAATATTAATTTAAAAAATTAGTAATCAAGTTAATTATGTGGTTATTAAAAATTAGTCTTCAAAATTGAGCGTCCCTTGTGCCGAGCCTTTGCTGTCGTCATTGTCGTCACCATCCTCGTTGTTTTCTTCGTTGTTTTCGTTGATGGTTTCTTCGTTCTCGACAATTTCTTCAGTCTGATTCTCAACATTCAGTTCAATTTGCTCACTGGTTTCTTCAACTTCGGGTTCTGTATCAACCTTGCAAACCGATGCAATCTCATCGTTCTTCTTTTCAAGGTTAATCAGTCTTACACCCTGTGTTGCGCGTCCCATCACTCGCAAGTCACTCACTCTAAGCCTGATGGTAATACCCGACTTATTGATAATGACCAGGTCGTTACTGTCACTTACATTCTTAATAGCAATAAGCTTGCCAGTTTTTTCGGTGATGTTGATTGTCTTCACGCCCTTGCCGCCACGGTTGGTCACGCGGTAGTCTTCAAGCTTGCTGCGCTTGCCCATTCCCTGCTCCGAAACCACCAGAACATCGTCGGCAGTGTTTGCACGCATGCAAATCATTCCAACCACTTCATCGTCGGGTCCATCCAGAGTCATGCCCTTCACACCGGTAGCAGTGCGACCCATGGCCCTGACTTTGGTTTCGTTGAAGCGAATGGCACGACCATTGCGGTTAGCGAGAATCACTTCGCTGTCGCCTTCGGTGAGGATGGCACCAATCAACTGGTCGTCTTCACGAATGTTGAGCGCGTTCACACCATTGAAACGCGGACGCGAGTACTCGCTAAGACGGGTGCGCTTAATGATACCTTGCTTGGTGGCAAACATAATGTAATGATTCTGATTATATTCAGGATCACGAAGTTTTGTGGCACGAATAAACGCGTAAATGCGGTTTTCAGGACCGATGTTAAGCAGGTTCTGGATGGCGCGACCCTTCGAGTTCTTGGTACCTTCGGGAATTTCAAACACACGCAGCCAGTAGCACCTGCCAAGTGCGGTGAAGAACAGCATGTAGTTGTGATTCGTGGCTTCATAGATATATTCGATGAAGTCTTCGTCGCGGGTGTCGCTGCCCTTGGCCCCTACTCCACCACGGTTTTGTGCGCGGTACTCGCTAAGCGGGGTGCGCTTGATGTAACCGAAGTGTGAAATGGTGATGATCATGGGATCGTCGGCATAGAAGTCTTCTGCATTCATCTCTTCGGCCGAGTACTCGATTTGGGTGCGACGCTCGTCACCATATTTATCTCTCACTTCGATGAGTTCCTGCTCGATTACTTTGCGGCACTCTTCGGGGTCATTCAGGATAGCCTCAAGATGCTTGATGGTCTTCAACAGTTCCTCAAGTTCATCATGCAGCTTGCCTTGTTCAAGATTGGTGAGTTGGCGCAGGCGCATTTCCACGATGGCACGGGTCTGCAGGTCATCGAGTCCAAAACGCTCGCCCAAACGCTGACGAGCTTCATCGGTAGTCTTGCTGCTGCGTATGATTTTGATTACTTCGTCGATATTGTCCGAAGCGATGATAAGTCCTTCAAGAATGTGAGCGCGATCATGAGCTTTCTTCAACTCAAATTCGGTACGGCGAATCACCACTGTGTGACGATGGTCGAGGAAGTACTGAATGAGCTGCTTCAGGTTCACAGTCTCGGGACGGCCATTCACGAGGCACACATTGTTCACACTGAACGACGACTGCAGTTCAGTCATTTTGTAGAGCTTGTTCAGCAGCACATTGGCATTATGATCTTTCTTCACATCAATCACAATGCGCATGCCCTGGCGGTCGCTCTCGTCGTTCACATTGCTGATGCCATCAATGCGCTTGTCCTCAACCAGCGAAGCAATGTTCTCAATCAGTTCGCGCTTGTTTACATTGTAGGGTATTTCCGAAATAACAATCTTGTCGCGGTCGTTTTCAGTCTCAATCTCGGCTTTAGCACGAATCACAATGCGACCACGGCCTGTTTCGAACGCGTCTTTCACACCTTGATAGCCGTGAATAATGCCGCCGGTGGGGAAATCGGGAGCCTTGATGTAGTTCATCAGGTCAGAGATTTCCATCTCGGGATTATTCAACAGTGCGAGGCAGGCTTCAATCGACTCAGTGAGATTATGAGGCGCCATGTTCGTTGCCATACCCACAGCAATACCCGATGCGCCATTGACCAACAGGTTGGGGAAACGCGTGGGCAGCACTTCAGGTTCTTCGAGCGTGTTGTCGAAGTTGGGCACAAAGTCGACCGTGTCTTCATCCATGTCGCGCATCATCTCCTCGCCCATCTTGGCCAAGCGGGCCTCGGTGTAACGCATAGCAGCGGGGCTGTCGCCATCGACCGAGCCAAAGTTACCCTGGCCATCAACCAGCGGATAGCGCATTGCCCAGTCTTGTGCCAGGCGCACCATGGCGAGATAGACCGATGAATCACCGTGTGGGTGGTACTTACCGAGCACGTCACCCACAATACGCGCCGATTTCTTATAGGGAGCATTCGAGAAGTTGCCTAACTTCTCCATGCCGTAGAGCACACGCCTGTGTACTGGCTTGAAACCATCGCGCACATCGGGCAATGCTCTGGACACAATCACCGACATCGAGTAGTCGATGTACGATGACTTCATCTCGTTTTCAATGTTGATCTCAATAATTCGATCGTTGTTCATTTAAGTAACTTTTAATAATTCTACATGGACATGCTCACAAATCAAGCGAAAATATGCTCCAGTCCTCATGAAACATGTCGCGTTATAAAACTTACAAAGATACTAAAAAATTTTGAATCTACACCTATATTTTAAATGAAGAATTCAGAATAATTTCATAATTTTTGGCATAATAATTGCAATTACACCTATAAAGAAACTCGGATAACCGATTTTCGCGATTTAGACTTTAAAAATTTTCAATAGTTTAAAATAATGACAAACTACGCAAACAACGACGATCGACGCTATACCGATAAGTATGGATGTTATGGTACTGACCCCCATATGGGGCCTGAGTTTACCGATGATGACGATGATGACTTGCTCGATGAGGAACCTGAAAATCAAGGAGGGAATGAATCACAGCAAGGTGGAGAGAAGCGCACGCAACAGCGACGAAATGTCATGAAAAATGACAATGGCACTCCCACCATTGACAAATATGGCAAAGATATTACAAAAGAAGCTGCCAATGGCAAACTTGACCCGGTTGTGGGTCGTGAGGTTGAGATTGAGCGCCTGGCTCAGGTGTTAAGCCGCCGCAAGAAGAACAATCCGGTGCTCATTGGCGAACCCGGTGTTGGCAAATCGGCCATCATCGAGGGATTGGCTTTGCGCATAGTGCAACGCAAGGTGGCCCGTGTGCTCTTTGACAAGCGCATTGTGGCGCTCGACATGGCATCGGTGGTGGCTGGAACCAAGTACCGTGGCCAGTTTGAGGAGCGAATCAAGGGCATCATTGACGAAGCGTCTAAGAATAAGAACATTATTCTGTTTATCGACGAGATTCACACCATTGTGGGTGCTGGCAATGCCAGTGGCTCGATGGATGCTGCCAACTTGCTCAAGCCTGCCCTTGCCCGCGGCGAGGTGCAATGCATTGGAGCAACCACACTCGATGAATATCGCAAGAACATTGAAAAAGACGGAGCGCTTGAGCGCCGATTCCAGAAAGTGCTGGTCGAAGCAACCAGTCCCGAGGAAACGCTCGAAATCTTGCGCAATATCAAGTCGATTTATGAAAAGCATCATGGTGTTGACTACACCGACGCCGCTCTTGAGGCATGTGTGCGTCTCACCGACCGCTATGTGAGCGACCGATTCTTCCCCGACAAGGCAATCGATGCCCTGGACGAGGCGGGCTCGCGTGTACACATATCTAAAGTGGTGGTTCCTAAAGAAATTGACGAACTTGAGAAACGCATTGGCGAAGCGCAGGCCAAGAAACTTGAAGCCGTTCAGAATCAGAACTTCGAGAGTGCTGCCAGCTATCGCGACCAGCAGGAGAAATTGAAACTGGAACTCAACGATGCCAAGGAACGCTGGGAAAAGGAACTGGATTCAAAACGAGAAACCGTTGATGAAAACGATATTGCCGAAGTGGTGGCAATGATTACCGGTGTGCCTGTGCAGCGCATTGCGCAAGCCGAGGGAATCAGACTGCTTGGCATGACCGATGAACTCAAAAAACAGATCATCGGTCAAGACGACGCCATCGACAAGATTGCACGAGCCATTCGACGCAACCGTGTGGGCTTGAAAGACCCGAACCGCCCTATCGGCTCGTTCATGTTCCTGGGTTCGACTGGTGTGGGCAAGACACTGCTAGCCAAGCGTCTGGCCGAATTCCTGTTCAATTCCAAGGATGCACTCATCCGCATCGATATGAGTGAATACATGGAGAAGTTCACCGTGTCGCGCCTGGTAGGAGCACCTCCGGGATATGTAGGCTACGAAGAAGGCGGACAACTCACCGAGAAAGTGCGCCGTCACCCCTACTCAGTGGTGCTGCTCGATGAGATTGAGAAAGCGCATCCTGATGTGTTTAACATGCTGCTCCAGGTGCTCGACGAGGGTTGCCTGACCGACAGTCTGGGTCGCCGTGTCGATTTCAAGAATACCATCATTATTATGACATCTAACATTGGCACTCGTGAGTTGAAAGACTTTGGTGCAGGCGTAGGTTTCAACACCTCGCTCACCAAGGAACACAGCGATGCTGTTATCCGCAAGGCGCTCAACCGCCAATTCTCGCCCGAGTTCTTGAATCGTGTCGACGACATCATTACCTTTGCCTCGCTCAACCACGACCATATCATGCAGATTATCGACATTGAGCTCAAGCAATTCTATAAGCGCGTCGAAGAACTGGGATTCACGCTCCACATCACCGATGAGGCCAAGAAGTATGTGGCCGAGAAAGGCTATGATGTGCAGTATGGTGCCCGCCCCTTGAAGCGAGCCATCCAGACTTATATCGAAGATCCGCTGAGTGAACTGTTGCTCAAAAACGAGGACAAGAAAAATGTGAAACTCATCATTGATGTGAAAAACGATGAGATCGATGCTACAATTGCAGCCGAAAACGAAACTAAAGACTAAAAACACATATTATTATGACAAAAGGAAACATTGGGGTAACGACTACTAACATTTTCCCCGTTATCAAAAAATTTCTTTATAGCGATCATGAAATATTTCTTCGCGAACTGGTGTCGAATGCAGTAGATGCCACACAAAAACTGAAAACTCTGGCGGGTGCCGGCGAATTCAATGGTTCGACCGAAGACCTAAAGGTGGAGGTGAAACTCGACAAGGACAATGGCACACTCACCGTGACCGACCACGGCATTGGAATGACTGCCGAGGAAATCGACAAATATATCAACCAAATTGCCTTCTCGGGAGCCGAGGAGTTTCTGAACAAGTACAAAGACAGTGCAAACGCTATCATTGGCCATTTCGGTCTGGGCTTCTATTCAGCGTTTATGGTGGCCAAGAAGGTGGAAATTCACACCCTCTCCTATAAGGAAGGTGCTAAGGCTGTGAAATGGACCTGCGACGGTTCGCCCGAGTATGAGATGGAAGATTGTGACAAGGCCGAGCGCGGCACCGACATCGTAGTCTATCTCGACGATGACGAGAAGGAATTCTTGGAGCAATCACGCATCAACACGCTGCTCAACAAGTATTGCCGCTTCCTGCCGGTGCCTGTCATTTTTGGCAAGGAACAGGAGTGGAAAGACGGCAAATATGTTGATACCGACAAGGACAAACTTATCAACGATGTTGAACCCTTGTGGACCCGCACCCCAACCGACCTGAAGGATGAAGACTACCTCAAGTTCTATCATGCTATTCAGCCCGGCCAGGAAGACCCGTTGTTCTGGATTCACTTGAATGTTGACTTCCCATTCACGCTCACGGGTATCCTCTATTTCCCGAAAATCAAGAATAACTTGGACATCCGCAAAGACCGCATCCAGCTCTATTGCAATCAGGTGTATGTGACCGATAGCGTTGAGGGTGTGGTGCCCGACTTCATGATGCTCTTGCAAGGCGTGATTGACTCGCCCGATATTCCTCTCAATGTGTCGCGCTCCTATCTGCAGAGCGATCGCAATGTGAAGAAGATTTCATCTTATATCACCAAGAAGGTGGCAGCTCGTCTTGAGGAGATAGCCAAGAACGATCCCAAGGCATTTGAAGAGAAGTGGAACGACATTAAGATTTTCATCGAGTATGGCATGCTTAGCGACGAGAAATTCTGCGATGCAGCCATGAAGTTTGCTTTGCTTGAGAACACCGATGGCAAGTACTTTAAACTTGAGGATTATAAGAAACTTATCGAAGGCGAACAGACCGACAAGGATGGCAATCTTGTCTATCTCTACGCCACCGACAAGGAGGCACAGTACACCTACATCAAGGCTGCTGCCGACAAGGGCTATGATGTGCTGCTCATGAATGGCCAACTCGACATACCCTTTGTGGGCATGCTGGAGCAAAAACAGGAGAAGTCGCGTTTTGTGCGTGTCGACTCGGATGTGCTCGACAACCTTATCCGCAAGGAAGATGTGAAACCCACTAACCTCACCGAGGAGCAGCAGGCAATTGCCTCTACCCTATTCAAATCGCAGATTCCGGCTGTGGAGAAGAGCGAGTTCTATGTGACATATGCTGCCATGGCACCTACCGACAAACCCATCATCATCACTCAAAGCGAGTATATGCGACGCATGAAGGAGATGGCTCAATTCCAGCCTGGCATGAGTTTCTATGGCGAGATGCCCGATGCCTACAACCTCACGCTAAACACAAGTCACAAACTGGTTCAAGAAGCCATTGATAATGCCGAAAAAGCATTGGAGAGCGAGCTTAAACCTATTGACGAGGAATTGAAGGCTACTGCTAATGTTATCAAGGCAATACGCGACCTGAACAAAGATGGAAAGGGCGTGCCCGAAGACAAGAAGAAAGACTTGGAAGACAACGAAAACAAGGAACGCGAATTGCGTGAGAAGAAGACGGCTGTCATCACCCAGTATGCTCAGGGTCAAGACAAGGTGAAACAACTCATTGACATCGCCCTGCTTGGCAATGGCCTGCTCAAGGGCGAGGCGCTCAACAACTTCTTGCAGCGCTCTATTGACTTGCTCTGACGAAAGTATCCTATCTGCTAAATAACCAATCAAGAAAAGGTGCGACTCACATCACGGGTCGCACCTTTTTTATTCGTTTCAAAAAAACGCCTTTTGAGGCTTAATGACTAATTCGGGTTAAAGCCTTATTTGGCGGCGATGCACTCGATTTCGACAAGGGCACCTTTGGGCAGGTCGCGTACGGCGAAGGCCGAGCGTGCCGGGAATGGCTGGTCGAAGAATTCGGCATACACCTCGTTCATGGGACCAAAGTTGGCAATGTCAGAGAGCAGCACGGTTGTCTTCACCACATTGCACAGGTCAAGACCTGCCGATTTCAGAATAGCTTGGGCGTTGAGCAGTGACTGACGGGTTTGTTCTTTGATGCCGCCTTCGGGAAATGCGCCTGTTGCAGGGTCGATGGGCAGTTGACCTGAAAGGAAAATCATGCCATTAGCTTCAATGCCTTGACTGTAAGGTCCAATAGCCGCAGGGGCTTTGTCGGTGTTCAATACATTTTTCATTTTTCAGTAGTTTTTATGTGTTTATAGTTTAATTGTTCTACAAAAATAGTGATTTTTTTCGGTTTGCCCAAGATTTTTTGCAAACCATCTCCTTTAGCACATAATGGCGCTATCAAAGAGGCTTATTTTTATTTGCGCAAACACCGTTTTTTCGCTAAATTTGCTACCATGAATGAACTTGAAATTAACTCCATCGATCAAGACCCTATCTCGCTGCAATTCTTTGACAGCCAGATTCAAGCCGGCTTTCCAAGTCCGGCTCAGGGCAGTTTTGGCGACACGATTGACCTGAACGACGAACTTATCTCTAATCCCGAAGCCACCTTTTGCGCCCGTGTGATTGGCAATTCGATGATTGACTCGGGCATCAACGAGGGCGATTTGCTACTCATCGACCGCTCGCTCACACCTCACGATGGTTGCATTGCCGTGTGCTTCATCGATGGGGAGTTCACCGTGAAGCGCGTGTCAATCCGCGCCGATGGCATCTATCTTGTGCCCGCCAACAAGCGATTCCCCGAACTCCATGTCAACAGCGACAACAATTTCCAGATTTGGGGTGTAGTGTCCCATATTATCAAGAAGCTTTAGCGAGAGATTTTACCCATGTATTGCCTTGCCGACTGTAACAATTTCTTCGTCTCATGCGAACGGCTCTACGACCCTACGCTCAACGGCCGCCCTGTTGTGGTGCTGTCGAATAACGATGGATGCGTGATTGCCCGAAGCAACGAGGCCAAGGCAATGGGAATACCCATGGGATGCCCGGCATTTCAAATCAAAAAGCACATTGGCACGGCAAGACTCAACGATGTGATTCAACTCTCGGCTCGCCATACACTCTATCACGACATTTCGTTGCGCATCATGTCGCTATTGGGCCGGTCGTGTGAGCGTCTTGAGGTGTATTCGGTTGATGAGGCTTTCTTTCAAGCCCCGTTCAACGATCCCGTTAAGGACGAGCAGTTTTTGCGCGACTTGGTGGCGAAGATTTATAAATATGTGGGTATACCTGTGAGCATTGGCTACGCTCCGACCCGCACCCTTGCCAAGATTGCCAGCCGCATTGCCAAAAAGAATCCCGACACTACCCAAGGCGTGTATGGACTCACCAGTCAGCATCTCATTGACTCAGCTCTTGTCAAGACCGATATTTCGGATGTGTGGGGAATAGGACGCCGACTGACCGAAGCCCTGCGCAACCGTGGAGTTGGTTCTGCTGCACAGTTTGTCCAATACCCTAACTCGCTCGTCCGCTCACTCTTCAATATCACTGTAGCACACACCCATGCCGAACTCAAAGGCATTGACTGCACTGCAGCCAGTCCAGTGACCGTTGCACACAAGAGCATCATGAATTCTCGCACCTTCGGCACCCTTATCACCAGCCGCAACGAAGTGCAGGCAGCCGTTGTGCACTTTGCCGAGCATTGTTCCAGGCAACTGCGCAGCGAGGGCTCGGTGGCAGGCACAGTGATGGTGTATGTGCGCGGCGACCGCTATCGCGAAGATGTTCCCTTCTACTCCAATTCCTGCCAACTGAATCTTGCCACACCCTCGTCGAGTGCACTCACTATTGTGCACTATGCCTTGCAGGCATTTTCGTGCATCTTCAAGGAGGGCTTCGGTTATCGCAAGGCAGGTGTCATGCTGCTCAACATCAAGCCCGAAACTATGGTCCAACTAAACTTGTTCGACAAGGAAGACCACAACAAGCAAAACCGCCTGATGCGTGCCATCGACCATATCAACACACGCTATGCCACCCAAGCGGTGAATCTTGCTTCGACAAGTGCCAAGGGCGAGTGGAAACCACGACAGCAACACCTGAATCAGTCGGCTCAAAGCGCTTTGCACATCTACTCAGGAATGGTGGCGTCGAGCAAAAAGAAATCCTCACTCTGAATAAAACTCTTTTGTTTTTTAACCCAAGGGGTAAAGACTTTTGAAATCGTGTAATGTGTTTAGTCTAACTTCAGCACGGCGAGGAACGCCTTTTGAGGAACTTGCACGGTGCCAATCTGCTTCATGCGCTTCTTGCCTGCCTTTTGCTTCTCAAGCAACTTGCGCTTGCGGCTCACATCACCACCGTAGCACTTGGCGGTCACATCCTTGCGCACCTGCTTCACCGTTTCGCGTGCCACAATCTTGGCGCCGATGGCGGCCTGAATGGCAATGTCGTACTGCTGGCGTGGAATGAGTTCCTTGAGTTTCTCGCACATGCGCCGGCCCAGTGTCACCGCATTGTCGACATGCGTGAGCGAACTCAGTGCGTCCACAGGTTGCCCGTTGAGCAGGATGTCGAGCTTGATAAGGTTGGACTCGCGATAAGAACTGATATAGTAATCAAACGACGCGTAACCCTTTGATATCGACTTGAGTTTATCGTAGAAGTCAATCACAATCTCGCCCAGCGGGATGTCGAACGACAGTTCCAGACGATTGCCCGAGATATATTCCTGCTTGGTAAGCATGCCACGTTTCGAGAGGCACAGCGTGATGATGGGCCCCATGAAATCGGCAAGTGTGATGATGGAAGCATGGATATAGGGTTCCTCTATGTGTTCGATAAGCGTTGGGTCTGGCAGTCCGGCAGGATTGTGCACCTCGGTCATGCCACCTTTCTTGTCATAGACTTTATAGGACACATTCGGCACGGTAGTAATAACCTCCATATTGAATTCACGGCTCAGTCGTTCCTGCACAATCTCCATGTGCAACAGCCCCAGGAACCCACAACGGAAACCGAAGCCCAGTGCCACCGATGACTCGGGGGTAAAGGTCAACGCAGCATCGTTGAGCTGCAACTTCTCGAGCGATGAACGCAGGTTCTCGAAATCCTCGGGTTCAATGGGATAGACGCCCGCAAACACCATGGGTTTCACTTCTTGGAAACCTTCAATCGCCTTGTCGCAGGGATTGGCAACATGTGTGATGGTATCACCCACTCGCACTTCGGTCGAGTCTTTAATGCCCGAAATAATGTAGCCGACATTGCCGGCTGCTATTTCAGTTCGCGGCGACAGGTTCAATTTCAGCACACCCACCTCATCGGCATCATATTTCTTGCCCGTGTTCACAAATTTCACAAGGTCGCCCTTGTGGATAGTGCCGTTCACAATCTTGAAGTACACAATGATGCCTCGGAACGGATTGAACACTGAGTCGAAGATAAGCGCCTGCAGCGGAGCCTCAGGATCGCCCACGGGTGCTGGAATGCGATCGACAATGGCCTGGAGTATTTCAGGAATGCCCTCGCCGGTGCGTGCACTGGCACGGATAATGTCGGTTGGGTCACAGCCCAGCAACTCCACTATTTCATCTTCCACCTCATCGGGGTGAGCGCTATCCATGTCGATCTTGTTAATGACCGGAATAATCTCCAGGTCATTGTCAAGCGCCATATACAGGTTAGAGATGGTCTGCGCCTGCACGCCTTGGGTGGCATCCACCACCAGCAGGCAGCCTTCACATGCTGCTATGGAGCGCGACACCTCATAAGAGAAGTCGACATGCCCTGGGGTGTCGATCAGGTTAAGCGTGTAGTGCTCATTGTTGAGCACATAGTCCATTTGAATGGCGTGGCTCTTGATGGTGATGCCGCGTTCGCGCTCAAGATCCATGTCATCGAGCACCTGGTTTTGCATTTCCTTGCTTTCAACAGTCTTAGTGTATTCGAGTAGTCGGTCGGCAAGCGTGCTCTTGCCATGGTCGATGTGCGCTATGATGCAGAAGTTTCTTATATTTTTCATCAAATTCCTTTTCTTGTATTTTAAAGGGTCAAAATTAGCAAAAAAAGATCAGTTATGAGGTATAAATGTATTGTTTTTTGTACAGTCGGCGATGTTTTCTGGCGTCACACACCTTGCCACACAGTCGTGGAGCAAGAAGAAACATTTTTCCAGCCAGCTTGAAATCGCCTTTAAACAGGTGCTGAAATCCTTTTTTAATCACTTGCAACACATTGCTCACAACGGCTATTGCCAGCGAACGGTTCTGAATATTGCATAACTGTGAGAGGTGATACACATATTCAGAGTGGACAAACTGCTTTGCTGTGGGTTTCCGCCCTTGTCGGTCGTGGCAGGCTCTCGCTTTCGGGTCAACCATGAGCTGGTAACCGTGATAATGGAGACGGTTTATAAAGTCAATATCCTCGCCATAATGATAGAAAACGGGCGAGAACATGCCTATCTTTGTGATTACATTCAGAGGAATGTACCAGATGGCAGCATTAACAAAGGGCACTTGAAAAGGACTGCTTGGCAAGTCATCTGTCGAATTAAATCCAACATAAGTCTTAAAACCATTTTCCAGCTCAGTCCCATTGCCTGCAAGGTGTGCGGGCGAAATCACCCCAGCCTTAGAGTGATTGCCAGCAACCTCAACAAGCCTTGAAATCGTGTCGGGATACAGCCACGCATCTTGATTGAGGAGAATTACGCCATCTTGGTAATTCTCTTTCAATGCATATTGAATACCCATATTGTTGGCCGCACCAAACCCCAGGTTCTTGTCATTGGCCATGACTTTCACCTGCGGATAGCATTTGGCAAGCGTTGCAACGGTGTCGTCGGTCGAGTGATTGTCAACAACAAGAATATCTGATTGCATCGATGACTGAAGCACGCTATCGATGCACTTGTGCAGCCAGGGCATAAAATTGTAAGAAACAATTATTGTGAGTATCCGTTTTTCCATATTCTTGTTCCAATCTACTTGCCGAAGTCTCCTTTCAGTGTGCGCATCAAGCGACGGCGCACCTTGGCCCAAAATCCATTGGTGCGATGATAATAGCGGGCAAAGGTCCGACGCGCATCCATATTCTCCTCGATGGGCGAAATTTTCTCTACAGGCAAAGGCTCAAGCCACAGGTTCGACTGGTAGAGGTCTCCCCCTCCGCAGTTGGTGCCACTTCCGTCAAAACCATTATTGTTAACTAGAGAACGCCCCACATTGAGTGACAGGACATTGTTCAGGAAAAGAGATGCATTCCACCTGATAGCCCACGAATTGTTTTGTCCGGCTATCTGCCTGCGCAACATGCGTGTGTAAGGGTAGTTGCCGTCAAAGTCAAAAGTGCGGGTCAATTTTTGCTCTTCTAACTGAGCCAGCAGTTGTTTGCCATCGGGATTAAAAAGTTTCCAGGCGCGTTTCCATGTGGCCCAGCCCCAACTGCCGGTCCACTTGATGAAGAATGTGGGAGGCAACGAAGGGTCTTGGGTGAAATCGCAAGCCTGAATGTGCCCTACTCGCTCTTCGTCTTCGTAGGTTGAGAGCGCGTCGTTCATGAATTGCAGAAAATAGGGAGCAACAACTAGGTCATCCTCTAACACAATCACTTTCCCGTGTTGGTTCACCACCTGGGTAACGCCTGCAATGACCGAATTAGCAAGGCCACGGTTTGTCTCGCTCTTCACAATATCAATAGCAGCAAAACCGTCAATTTGTTCAATGTATTGACGCACTTCGTTCACTGCCACCTCATCGTCGGCGTTCTTGGCACCATCGCTGTAAATGTAAAGCCTACTCATAGCGGCCTCACGGTTACGCTTGAGCGATTCGATGAGGTCGCGTGTGTGCCCTACCCGATTGTAGGTAAACAGTATTATAGGAGCTAATTCCATTTCTTATTACGGGTTCTCTATTTCTTGATCAGCAGTAGTATGTTTGTGTTTTTTAAAAAAGTAGTTTATGACTTCGTTCAGTATCTTGGCGTTGAGTACCTTCATCACGCCTATATAAACCACAAACACCAGCAAGACCCTCACAACTAGCAACACATACAGGTTAGTGATGCCACGCGTGGCAAAATGCACCCCTACCACTGTTGCAAGTGCTACTAAAGCAAACGGCAACACATCGAGCAGAGCCTCACGCAACTGCAAACCAGTGTAGCGATTCACAAAGTAATGCCACACACCCAGCCATAACACATTCACTGCGACAAAGGCAATAATCATGACTTTGATGCCATAACTTGCAGTTACAATCAGTACCAGCAGTTGCAACAAGCCCAACGCGATAGTGCCATACATATATACCCCCGACTTGCCTTTGCTCAGTATCATATTGGTGTAGAGTGTCACGATCGGGAAAAATGCGCCCCACACGCACAGCATCTGCAAGATCATGGCACTGGCATGCCATTTCTCGGTGATGGCTATTGTGATAAACTCTTGCGCTACCAGTGCCAGACAAAACATGGCAGGGAAACTCACAAATGCCGTAAATCGCAGCATCTTGCGCAACACATTTTTTTGCCGTTCCTTGTCATCTTCCACTTCTTTCAAAACGGGTTGAGCAACACCTTGTATCATGTTGCTTATCAAAGAGCTGCCCATCTGATTCCACTTGGCGGCCTGAGAATAGTTGCCCACATCGCGAGAAGTAAACAGGCGGCCTAAGAGCACGGTGAAAATGTTGTTGTTGATGTGAATGAACACATTGGTGATCAATACCTTTGCACTGAATCCAATCATGCCTTTTAGTGGGGCGAAGTTGAACTTCAGTGAAGGCCTCCACGGTGAGAAGTACCACATGGCAATTGAATAGACAAGCACATACGATACCGTTTGTGCTGCAATGCCCCAATAGGCAAAGCCATTGTAAGCAAGTATGATTCCAAGGGTTCCTGATACAGTCAAACCGATTACTTGCGACATCGTCTTCTGCTTCACCATGAGTTTCTTCATCATGTAGGCATTATGCGCCGTTGCCGTGCTTGCAAACACAAAACTCAAGAACAAGAACCGTGATAACGGCACCAGTTTGGGCTCGTGATAGAAATCGGCTATGAATGGCGCTGCGATAAGCAACAGCAGGTATAATGACACACCCAGCAAAATTGAGAACCAGAAAGCAGCGTTATAGTCCTCATGGCGCACCACTTTTTGGTTTACCAATGCATTAGTGAAACCGCACTCCTGAATGGAACTTCCTAAAACAGTGAAAATGGTGAGATATCCCACCATTCCATAGTCGTGCGGACTAAGCATGCGGGCAAGGAATATCCCGAAAACAAGGTTCAGCAACTGAATCATTCCGTTGCCTATGCCTCCCCACAGGAGGCCTTTTGCCGTCTTTGTTTTCAGGTCTGGTTCCATTTCATCACATTACTGAGAATGCACAGCAATTTACTGTCATTTACATAATGCCGCGCTCACGCAGGCGCTGCTGCCATTTCCAGGCACTCAGCATGGTATCCTCGATTGTTTCTTCGGCTTTCCATCCAAGTACCTCGTTTGCACGCTTCGGGTCGGCCCATATCTGCTCGATGTCACCTTCGCGGCGTCCAACCACCTTGTAAGGAACTTTCACGCCTGTTGCGCGTTCAAAAGCGTTGATGAGCTGCATCACCGACAGGCCATTTCCAGTGCCAATGTTAAACACTTCCAGCGCTTCCTCCGATTTGTCTTCGAGCATGCGTTCCAATGCCTTCACATGGGCCTTGGCAAGGTCTACTACATTAATGAAGTCGCGAATACAGTAGCCATCAGGCGTATTGTAGTCGTTGCCAAACACACTGAGCATCTCCCTGACGCCAATGGCAGCCTGGGTCAGGTAAGGCACCAGGTTCTGGGGAACGCCATTGGGCAACTCCCCTATTTCGGCGCTGGGATGTGCACCAATTGGGTTGAAGTAGCGCAGCAAAATTGCCTTGATAGGAGCACCCGACTTGATGAAGTCGGCAATGATGTCTTCACAAATCTGTTTTGTTGCACCATAGGGCGATGTCGCCTTCTTGGTGGGTGCGCTCTCGGTAATGGGATTCTGGTCGGGTTCACCATAAACGGTGCACGATGACGAGAATACAAAACCTTTCACGCCATACACAGGCATCAATTCAAGCAGATTCAACAGAATGTTGAGATTGTTGCGGTAGTATAGGATGGGTTTCTTTACCGATTCATTAACCGCCTTGCTGGCTGCAAAATTGATGATGCCGTTAATGCCGGGATTATCATTGAAGAGACGGTGAAGTGTGTCAATGTCGGTACAGTCACCTTCAACAAACACAGGCCTAATGCCTGTTATCTTTTCAATGCCGTCGAGTACTTCGATGTTACTGTTCGACAGGTTGTCGATAATTACTACATCATAACCTGCCTTTTGCAATTCAACTGTAGTGTGCGAACCAATAAATCCGGTTCCACCGGTCACTAATATTTTCTTTTTCATATCTTTATTTGCTAACAAGTGTTTTATAAATTCTTCCGCAGGCCAAACCGTCGCCATATGGGTTGTTAGCACGGCTCATGCGCTCATAGGCTGTGTCATCATCAAGCAGTAATGACACGCCGTTTACAATTTTGTCATAATCAGTGCCTACCAGCACAACTGTTCCTGCTTCCAAAGCCTCGGGGCGTTCGGTAGTGTCACGCATCACGAGCACGGGTTTGCCAATGCCAGGAGCCTCTTCCTGGATGCCGCCGCTGTCGGTGAGCACAATGTACGATTTCTCCATCAAGAACACGAAACTCAAGTACTCAAGCGGCTCAATGAAGAACATGTTGCCCAAGTCGCTCAAGTCGGCACCAAATATCTCGTGAATGGGCTTGCGCACATTGGGATTCAGATGCATGGGATAGACAAAATCCACTTCGGGGTATTTTTCTTTCAGTGTCTTGATGGCATTACAAATATTCAGGAACCCTTCGCCAAAATTTTCACGCCTGTGACCGGTGATGAGCACCAATCTTCGCTTGCCGTCGCGCAAACGCTCAATGTCATAGCCCTCGTTAGCCAAGCGTTCTTTCAGTTCGGTGTCAAGATCGGGGTTGCTTTTTATTTTGTTGATAACCATGTGAAGGGCATCAATCACGGTGTTGCCGGTCACTGCAATGTTTTCATCGTTTACACCCTCGTTAAGCAGATTCTGGCGACTTAACGATGTGGGTGCAAAGTGATAGGTGGTGATTCTTCCCGTGATTTGACGGTTCATTTCCTCGGGCCATGGACTGTAGATGTTATGGGTTCGAAGGCCGGCTTCGACATGCCCCACGGGTATCTGCTGATAGAACGCAGCCAATGCCGCTGCAGTGCTTGTTGTCGTGTCGCCGTGCACCAGCACCACATCGGGCTGCACTTCGCACAATATGTCGCGCATGCCCAGCAGCACTCGCGTAGTCACATCATAGAGATCCTGGCCAACCTTCATGATATTCAGGTCATAATCGGGCTGGATGTCAAAAATCTCAAGCACCTGGTCAAGCATCTCGCGATGCTGCCCGGTCACGCACACGATGGTTTCAATCTCTTCTTTGTGTTTCTCCAGTTCTTTCACCAGCGGGGCCATTTTGATGGCCTCGGGGCGAGTACCGAAGACTAACATGACTTTTTTCATATTTCAATATATTTATTTTTCAATTCTTTCTATGAATTTTAGTGAATCTACTTAGATTCCAGGAAAGCGAAGAATACTGCTGCCACAAGTAGCCCGAAAGCCACAAAGTGATTCCAGTGCAAGGCCTCGCCTTTGAAAAACACGATAACAAAAATGGTGAAAACCGACAGCGATATGACTTCCTGCACCACCTTGAGTTGCATGAGCGAGAAAGTGCCACCGTTTTCTATGTAACCTATGCGATTAGCAGGCACCATAAACAAATATTCAAAGAACGCGATTCCCCAAGAGAACAGGATGACGACGATGAGCGGCCAGTGGGTTGATATACCCATATTCTGCAATTTCAGGTGCCCATACCAAGCAAAGGTCATCAGCACATTCGATACAATGAGCAACCCGATGGTTGCTGCGCCAGATGATAATAGACTCATGGTTGTTTTTGTTATACTTCTATGGTTTCAAGGATTCGCGGCGGCGGGCAAGTTCTTCGTATCCCTTGCGGTAGGTTTCCATATTCTTGGGAATCAACTGCTGGCAGTAACCTGTCCCCTCCACATTGTACAGTTTCGACAAGTCAATATAATGCTCGCCATTGCCACGGCGTGTTGAGAACACCTCTTCTTTTCTTTTCTGGGCTTCGTCGCTCAACTTTGAACGGCGCTTGGGGCCACTGCCCGTCAACTCATTGGGCAAACCTCCTTCACCTACCCACACTGGGCGTATCTCGCTGCATGGCACATAGCCAAGACCAATCCACATCGTAGTCAGCGTCGGGTCTTCACCAGGTAGCACACCCTCGATGACCATGGTTGCTGTTGAAATGCGGCGAGGAATGAAGTCTTGGTCCACGATCCAGCGTGTTCCACTATATGTGAAATCTTTGTCGAGCTTGCTGTGATAAAAGGTGCGCGACAATTCTTCGGTAAAGACTGCCGGCGTCAAGTCCCTTGCTGTGATATGCTTGGCCAATAAGTGCTGTTCGTTCTTTTCCCTGATGTATCCGTAACCCTCATCGGTTCTTCCGCTATAGGAATAGTTGGTGCGGGTAAGGATACCGTCGGGAGCATCTTTCAAGTCATATTTCACATAGCTGTAATTGCCTGTCTCAAAGTAGGCACCATTGCCCTGAGCATCGATCACGCCGAAATTGGCCTCTACGCCCAGTGGTTTCTTGAGCCTTTTCAGCAGTGCCTCAAAGTCATCAACAGTCACACACTCCTCCAGCGCTTTCTTCATCACAACACCTTCCTTGTCCATATCCTTTTCCTTCACATTGTCGTTGTTCAGGTTATAGGATGCGGTGTTCATGATGGCAAAGCCTTTCTCGTTAAAGCCCATCCAAGCAGCACTGTCTTTATAGTCGCGCGAGTCAAAAACGGCTATAAATTCATATTTGCCGTTAGATGCCTTTTTGCGTTCCACGCGATTGTTTTGGTCACCTGTGTCACGGTTTTTCCACAACAGGGGGCGGCCGTTTGCTGTCAGTTTTCCTGACACAATCGCTGAGGTGCAGGCCATAGAGCCCACTACCGTAGTCAGTAGCAACAGGGCAATAATACTTCTCTTCATTACCTTATTAATTGAGTTTTTAGACTTCAAAATTACAAAACACCTTTCTATTATCAAAATTTGTTGTAACTTTGAATTCTAAAAATTGCAAAATGGACAAATATATATATTCTTTAGAAATCAAAGTTCGAGATTACGAACTTGATTCAGAGGGGGTCGTCAACAATGCTATTTATCTTCATTATCTGGAGTTTACGCGTCATTGTTTCTGCGAAATGGCCGGATTCTCCTTCAAACAGATGCGCGATGAGGGCATCATTCCCATGCTCAGTCGCATTGAGGTTGACTACAAGCGCCCCATGTGCAGTGGCGAGACCATTGTGAGCCGTTTGTGGGTTGAAATGCAAGGCGTGCGATTCGTCTTTCATCAGGACCTCTACGATAAAGCAACAGGTGAACTCTCGATTAAAGCCGTTGTTACGGTTATTGCTGTCGAGAACGGCAAACTCAGTCGTGGCGATCGTTTCAAAGAAGTTTTCAAACAATATCTGCAATGAACGAACAGCAACTCACCTATCGCATCGCATTTGCCTCAATTCGTGGCATGGGCATCGATATTGCCCGTTCCATCCTCGATGTCATTCCCTCGGAGCAGGAGTTCTTCAGCATGAAAGAAGGCGAACTCATGCGCATCATCGGCTCACGCACCAAGATTCACGAATCAGCATATCGCAATGTCTGTCTTGAAAAGGCCAAACGGGAACTTGACTTCATCTATAACAACCACATTCGTGTTGCTTATTTCCTTGACGATGACTATCCTGCACGACTTTTGCAGGCATCCGATGCCCCTATCCTGCTCTATTCTATTGGCGAATGCAATTTGAATGCTTCTCGCATCGTGAGCGTTGTTGGAACAAGGCATGCGACCGACTATGGCCGTCGTTTCTGCAACACACTCATGAGCGACTTGGCACAAGTTCTTCCTGATGTTGTAATTGTCAGTGGATTGGCATTTGGCATCGACATCGCTGCACACCGTGCTTCACTCAAGTATGGTTTGCACACGGTTGGCGTTCAAGCGCGCGGTCTCAACAAGATATACCCATCACAACACCGTAACGATGCAGCTGCCATAGTGAAACAAGGTGGTGCTATCGTCTCGGACTATACCTCGCAAGACGATGTTCATAAAGGTAACTTTGTTGCTCGAAACCGCATCATTGCTGCCCTATCCGATTGCACTGTTGTCGTGGAGTCGGCCAATAAAGGCGGAGCGCTTATTACCGCTAATATCGCTGCAAGTTACAATCGCGATGTTCTTGCAGTGCCTGGTCGCATTACCGACGAGTATTCCAAAGGATGCAACCGTCTCATCATGAATAATCAGGCCGCTGTAATCACATCGGCCGACGATTTGCTAAAAGCTATGAACTGGCAGTCGGTCGCACCAAAACAAGTCGAACTTGAACTGTTTCCAAAACTATCGGCCGAGGAGCAAATCATCGTCGACACTATTCGCAACATGGGTGATGCTCACATCAACAGCATCACTCAACAGTTGGGCATGCCTGTTTACAAAGTGATGAGTGCACTTGTCGAACTTGAGTGCCGAGGCATAGTCGCATCACTCCCCGGGTGCCGATATACCGTTGTCTAATTTTATAGCAATAACTGATTCAGCAATGGCACTACATAATATCTTTGGATCTGAAGGCGAACAACTCGCACAAGAATTCCTCATGAAGCAGGGGATGATTATTCGTGAAACAAACTGGCGTTTAGGGCATTATGAAATTGATATTATTGCAGAAACTCCCGGTCGGCTTCACATTGTCGAAGTGAAATCACGCAGGAGCAATGAGGATTATGACCCCATGCTTTCAATAACCAAGAAGAAAATTCGCAACCTCGTAGCAGCTGCTAACGGTTACCTTAATTTCATAAAGCTCACCATTGATGTGCAGTTTGATTTGCTTTTCATTATTGGCACACCTGGAAACTATAGTATAGAATACATCCCCGATGCCTTCTTTCCACCCCTTAAAACTTATCACTGATTCCTCTTTCTTGCCATAATGTTTTATTCGAATTCTACTATAATTTATTCTACATTAACCCACTAAATATCTGTTTATAATGCATTAATACTTAAATTAGATATTTAAGTAATTTTGTGTGGTCAAAAAAGCGTCGAATTTGAATAGATATGAGTGTCTCCTGTTAGTCAAGCGATGATAAAAGTCGCATGGCCTCAACTCTGCCCGAGTTGATAAGATTGGGATAGTGGGCATCGCTATTGATAATGACATCACAATCATATTTCTTGAGCCATGAGAAATATTTGACATTAGGGTAAAAACGCCTTCTCTGTTCCCAGGCCTTGGTATTTATCTCAATCACATAACCATGATCCATAATGGCATCAAACAACTCTCGGACCAGTTTGTCGTACCACTCATTCGAAGTGATTCCAGACTCAAATGCTTCAGCATTGAAGCCAATCTTGTCGAAATGCCCTATCACATCAAAACCGCCTTGTTCAACCATCTTCAAGGATTGAGTATAAAAGGAACGAATCACCGACTCGATATCTTCATGAAAATATAGTTTCATTTTCTCGATAAACCTCTCGGGGCGTCCGTCAATGTCGACATACTCGCTGCTGTCAACAAACGAAGGAATGAAATGAACCGAGCCAATCTTATAATCGAGTGGCAATGTGCCGAAATATTCGTTTGAAGGACCAAACTCATCGGTATAATCTATTTCCATCGAGGCATAAATGTTGAGTTTCGATCCATAGATTAGCCTAAGTCGCTCAATTTCACTCAAATATTTGTTGACATCGGCACGACTCATGTTGCAGGTGCTCTCGTATGGAAATGGAGAATGAGGCGAAAAACCGAAATGTGTGAAATTCAACTTTACGGCTTCTCGAATAAAATCTTCCATGGGAGCATGGCCATCACAGAAAGGAGTATGGGCATGGAAATTATATAGGCTCGACAATCTTGTGATGGTTTTGAAATCAATCATTTCCTAAAAATGTTGTTTTGCTTAGAATAATTTCTCAATCTGCTCGTTGCTAATCACCGATATAACGGTTTTGCCATCGGGCGTGTAGTTTGGATTAGGCAACTGCAACAACTTGACCAGCAGATCTTCCATCTCATCATCATTCAGCGTTTTGCCGTATGGTATCGCAGAGTTCTTTGCCACAGTCAAGGCAATTTTGCTATACACGGTTTCGCTAATGCTCTCTCCTCCCGTCGTGATGCTTTCTATCACTTGGAGCAAGGTATCTTTTACATCAAAAGTTCCCATTCCGGCAGGAATGGCGTTGATCGACCAGTCGTTGCCCCCAAGTTGCGAAAGAGTAAAACCAACTTTCTCCATTTCAGGTTCAAGTTCTTTTAGAATGATATTCTGTGAAGGCGTGAGGTGTATGATGTCGGGGAACAACACCGATTGCGACTTCACCTTCTCCCCCTTGATTTGATGGATATACTGTTCATAGAGCACTTTGATGTGTGCCCTGTGCTGGTCAATGAGCATGAGTCCCGACTTGATGGGCGAAAGCAGATAACGGGATTTAAACTGTATGCATTTGCTCACTCCAAGATCGCTCTCAATAACTCGTTCGGTTTGAGTGTCCTTATCGGTTGTAGGCAAGTCTGAGAAATCAGATGAATCAAACTGTGAATCTTGTTTGTTGCCAGTAAAATTGACATATAGTTTTTCCCAATCAGTAATAATTTCTTTATCGGGCGACTTGTAAGTCCTTTGAGTTGTTTTCACTTGAAATGGATTGTAAGTCGGATCGGCACCATTGGCAGGCGGAGTAACTGTAGTGTGTTGACTGAGATTGGGAACGTTGATGGCCCCCTCTTGATCAAAGTCAATTTGAGGAACTGCACTGAAACGCCCTATCGATTCCTTTACGGCAGCCGCTAGAATTTGCCAAATCGGCACTTCGTTCTCAAATTTTATCTCCGTTTTAGTTGGATGAATATTGACGTCTATCGTTTCGGGATCTACATCAAAGACAATGAAATAGTTGGGTTGTGTATCGGCTGGTATAATCTGGTCGTAGCACGACAGTATTGCCTTGTGGAAATACGGATGCCGCATATACCTCCCGTTGACAAACAGATATTGAAGCGCACCGCGTCGGCGGGCATTTTCAGGTTTCCCCACAAATCCATGCAAGCTCACAAGACTTGTGTTGATGTTCAAGGGTACTATCTGCTGATCGATGTTTCGTCCAAACAGGGCCGAAATGCGCTGCTTGAGATTGCCCTTCATGAGTTTATACATCACATTTCCGTTGTGAGTGAGCATAAACTCCACCTCTGGGTTAATCAGTGCCAGCTTTTCAAACTCCTTGATGATATTACTAAGTTCTACTTGATTGCTTTTCAAGAACTTGCGTCTTGCTGGAACATTGAAAAACAAATTCTTGATCATGAAGTTTGAGCCTTCAGGGCACATGTCAGGTTCTTGACTTTCGCAAGTCGATGAATTAATGAAGATTTTTGTGCCTAACTCAGCGCCATGGCGCCTGGTGCGAAGCTCAACATGTGAGATAGCCGAAATCGATGCCAAGGCTTCGCCTCTAAAGCCCATAGTGTGCAAGGTGAAGAGGTCGCTGGCCTGAGAAATCTTTGAGGTGCTGTGCCTTTCAAAGGCCAAACGGGCATCGGTTTCACTCATGCCGTCGCCGTTGTCGATAACCTGGATGAGCGTGCGTCCAGCATCTTTCAGGACAATCTCTATGCGTGTGGCATGGGCGTCAATAGCATTTTCGACAAGTTCCTTAATAACCGAAGCAGGTCGCTGTATCACTTCGCCAGCAGCAATCTGGTTAGCAACGGAATCGGGCAATAATTTTATCACATCACTCATTTTATTTCTCCTTCCTTCTTTTGTAGTTCTTCTTGATTAACAGTGCCATCCCCGTCAATTCCTTTCGAGAGCGAGATGCGCTCCAGTTCTTTCTCTTGTACGGTATAGGGACTATTGATCATTGTTTTCATTTCATCTGAAATGTTGAAAATGTCATCTGGGTTCTTGGGTCTGAGGTCGTCGAACCACTTGAATGCCTTTTCAAGGTACAGCTGTGATTTCTTGATGGCAAACAGTGGTGTCACAGTGCCGTTCACTTCTGGCCAAAGCTTGATTTTCTCCACCTCTTGACGCGATTTGAGGTCGATCGACAGGAATCCACTTTCGGTGCGCACGCACTTGTTATAGGTTGAATCCTGCTCCATGGGGAAAAACACTGTGCGTACATTTCCAGTCACATCCACATGCCTTAAGTCTACACCCTTGCGGCGCTTGCCGTTCTCGACTGTATCCACTTTCTCAAAAAAGGCCTTTATTGTTTTTCCTGTCAACTGGTTATAATATACTTCACCCAGATGTTCAACGAGCAATCCCTGGTTGGGAATAGTTGCCCAGTCAATCGATGTGCTGTCTTGCAGATGGACATTGATTTCGTTATCGCTATAAATTTGCCTTTCGCCACTCCACACAATGGGATGGTTATACAGGTTGAGTATCGAGTCGTTATTGGCAAAAGTCAAATAACCGCATAATCCCTGCACATCTTTTCTGTAAAAACGCACGCCATTGGTAGCCATGAGCACTCTCACGCTATCGGTGCCATTATAGTACACATAGGTCTTGAGTGTGTCTCCATGGAAATAGAGCGTGTCGTTCTTCGAAAACTCTCGTGCTCGTGCCCGTTTTGTGGCAAAGGATACATGTGTGGTCTCATTATGATAGCCATAGTCGCCATCCAGTATCAAGTCGCGCTTAGGATCGGTCAGCACGATGGAGCCACGAGCGTTGCCTTCGCCTTTCTTGCGGTCATAATACAGCGTGTCGCCCGTAAGGGTCTTACCGTCTTTTGCAACAAGCCTGGACCGGTTATAGAGTGTTGACTGTTCGGTAGCTGTGTTATAGACGCCTTCATTAGTGTATATCTTGTTGCTATCCGATACAATCACAGTCTCTTCAAGTATAGTTGCAACTTTAGAGCGTGTGTCATAGTTCATGCGCTCGGTGTTCATCACATACTTGTCCTTCTTGTTCACGAGTACCACATTCTCTGAGAAGTATGCCCTGTCGGTATTGAAGTCATAGGAGCCAAGTATCGATGACAAGTCTTTGCCATCGGTATCCTTCAGATTACCGCCATCATAGTATCGGCCCGTGTTAGCCTTCACATCATAGTCGATGTAGTCTGAAGATAGTACGCGACCGTCTTTTTCAATAACCACATTTTCCATGAGGTTCAGCATCTCGGTGATTCCGTCGTAATGCAGATTTTTGGCCGAACCCGTCATGTTTTTGCCCCTCTCCATTCTCACATTTCCAAATGCATCGATGCTGTTGGTCTGGTCATAGAAATGAGCACTGTCGCAGTAAAGATACATGTTGCCACGACGGAAGACCACATTGTAACGCAAAATCTGGAACTCAAAATTGTTGGAGTTTGCTTCTAGGATATCGGCATGCTCAAGAAACACTTTGTTTGGCTGGTATCTGTCGGCCTTGGGTATTTGGGGCGTTATCTTCTTGATTTGACGGCCACTTTGGGGTTTGCGTGTCTGTTTGATGTCATTGGCAGCATAAATAGTACCAATGCCAATCAAGGAGAAAAGAATCAAAAGGCATAAGATGTTTTTCTTGCTCTTATGCCTTGATTGTGACTTGTATGACAGGTTTTTGATCAATTCTTTTTTATTGCTTTAACCAGTTGTACTTGAATTCACAGTTGCGCCAGCCCTCTTCAATGTATACATAGGTCTTCTTTTGCTTTTCATCGACCCACTTTTCAATGATGTCGGCTTTCTTTTTGTTTTCATACATGCCTTTGAGCGTTTGGTAATCCTCTGCCAAATCAGCCTTATGGCCTTCGATTCGCTTCACCAGTTTTACCAGTGCCACTTGCTTGCGATTGGTGGCAGCATTCATCATGATGAAAGGCTCTGAAATTTCACCCACTTGCATGTTGTCGACATGCTTGGCCACTTCAGGGGGAAGGTCGGCCATCTCAAACAGGGTTGTATGATTCCTCTCATTAAGCATCATGCCGTTATTGTTGCGAGAGTCCTTGTCTTGCGACACATACATGGCAGCTTCTTCAAAGGTGTATTTGTTCGCTGCCACATCGGTTTTCAGTGAATCCAGTTTCACAAGAGCTTCATTCAAGTCTTTCTCGTTCACCTTGGGACGCAGCAAGATGTGACGGGTGTTGATGCGGTCACCGCGCTTCTCTATCAATTGAATGATGTGATAGCCTGCTTCGGTTTCTACAATTTTAGACACCTTTTTAGGGTCGTTCAAGTTAAATGCCACATTGGCATATTCAGGAAGCAGCTCAGCACGGCCTTTAAATCCGATTTCGCCACCGTAGGTCGACGAACCGTCTTCTGAATAAAGGATGGCCAAAGTCGAGAAGTCGCTCTCACCCGAGTTCACCTTCTGGGTGTAATCGCGCAGACGGGCTTTCACCTCATCAATCTCTTGCTGTGGTATTACAGGATTAATTGTGATAATCTCAACTTGGACTTGTCTTGGAATATAGGGCAGAGAGTCCTGAGGCAGTGTGTTGAAATATTTTCTGACATCGGCTGGGGTTGCCTTCACATTCTTGGTCAGGTTATTCTGAACTTGCTGAATAGTGTACTGGTCTCTGACAGTATTGATGAGTTGCTCACGCAATTCGGGCATAGGTTTGCGGAAGTACTCTTCAACCTTTTCTTTGGAACCAAGATTGGCAATGAAATAGTTGATTCGGGCATCCACACTTTGCATCACTATATTGTTCGACACTTCGACGGTGTCGATTTTAGCCTGATGCAGGAAGAGTTTGTTAATAGCCATCTGCTCGGGGATGGCGCAATAAGGATTGCCAGGAATGGCAATATGCTCGTACTGCGACTGTATGTACTGCTCTTCAACATCGGATTTAAAGATGGGCTCATCGCCTACAACCCAAACAACCTCTTCAGCCACATTGTTCTGAGCGTAACTGAAAAAGCATGAAAATATTGCTAAACAAACAATTGAAACTAATTTCGTTCTCATCGATTATATGTTTAATTGAATAAAACTCTGCCCAATGGCAGGAACTGTTTTTAGGCCGAAACAGTCGTTCGGTTTAAAACTTTGCAAATTTCCTCATTTTTTGTCTAATAACAAAATTTCAACACTTAATATAAATTAATATTCTCTATAAATTATAGTATTTATATAACAAAGCCCTTCACTTCCAATTTGGAGCAAAGGGCTTAGCTTGGGTATTTTTGATAATTACTTCTTGACTTGTTTAAGGACTTTCTTGTTGATTTCTACATGATATTTCTTGTGGAGCTCATCAACCCAGTTCTTTTCCAACAGGTCTTGGTAGTCCGAGGTTACTTGTCCCTTCACATCGGTGTAGTCTTCTGGGGCATTGATAATGCCACCTTCAAGCACCATTGCTACAGGATAATTAGAGTCAATCTTTTCATCATTCGAAACATTGAATACAATGCGGTCGGCGAGGTCGTTTTCGCCCTGAGCAAAGTTCATGCGTTCCATTTTGATGTCTCGTTTATACTTGTTGTGAAGCGTTGTGGTCAAGCTATCGACACCAATTGTGGGGATATCGGCTTTCACGGCTTGCAGGATTGAATCGCTCTTGGCCGACAGAATGATGCCTTTAAAGTGCGGATGTTCCCAAGTGTAGTTCTTACGGTTTGCTTCAAAGAATTTTCTCAGTCCTGTAGTGTCTTTGCTTGCGCCTTCCCACACCTTTTTGTTGCTTATCTCAAACAGCAGCATGCCGTCGCGATACTCATTGATGAGATTGCGATACTCTACATTGTCGTTGATGAGATTATCAACATAGTATTTCATAATCTCTTTCTTGGCAATGGGTTCTACTTGCGACAGGATGTAAGCCTTTGCTGCTTCATTGTTCATCTTAGCCTTGGGATTGATAACCTTGGCAATGGCCGAAGCAGGGATTGTTACGCCATTAGCATATTCGCAAATGGGGAAATTGGAGTTTTTGAGTACACTTGCCACAAAAGCAGAGTCGTATTGGCCATGTTTCGTGATTTCAGTTTGGATAAAATCAGCAAATTTTGAGTTCTCTTTATACTTATAGAACTCCATGGCTTCTTTCAACTTGGCATCTCGAGGAGCATTTGCTCGTTCATCGCGTGACATCTGAGCCTCGATGCCTTTCCTTGCTTCTTCTAAAGTAGGAGTATCTTTATGGGCCAGTTTCTTAACGATATGGTAGCCGTAATTCGTTTCAAAGGGGGCCGACATTTCACCGTCATTCAGTTCGAACGATACTTTCTCGAATGGTTTCACCATGCGGTTAACGCCAAAGTAAGGCAATTTACCGCCGTTCTTTGCCGAACCGGGATCTTGTGAGTGAGTTTTGGCCATTTCTTCAAAATCAGCACCATTTAACAAAGCAGTATAAATGGAGTCGATCTGTTGTTTGATAACAGCTTTTGCCGAGTCGTTGGCACCGCGAGGGAAGAGTCTGAGAATGTGTTCCACCTCAACAGTACCCAAGTCTTTACGCCTGTCATTCACTCTAATCAAGTGGTTGCCAAAGTCGGTTCTGAAGGGTTTGCACATCTCCCCTATTGGTGTGTTAAAAGCCTGATACTCCCAAACATAAGGGAAGAGGCCTGAGGAGATGAAACCGTAGTGACCTTGATTGTTTTTCACCGACGGGTCGATTGAGAACTTCTTGGCGAGTTCGTAAAAGTCTTCACCGTTGATCACACAGTTGCGAATGCTGTCCATGCGGGCCAGAATAGCGTCATTCTCAACCTTGTCCTTGCCCAAGGGAAGCATGATATGGTCAACATCTACATTATATTTCATGCGTTCGTAAGCCTCATTGACCAGTTTCTCTCTCACCGAGACATCTTCAAGGAAAGGCTTCACGAGATCGGCCTTGTAGCCATCAAATTCTTTCTGGAACGACTCGAGCGTGTCGATTTTTGCTGCCTCGGCATCGGCAACCTTCAGTTTGTAGGTCACGAAGCGGTCAACATATTGGTCTAACGACTCTTGCTGTACTTGTTGTTGGTTGTTCTTGTTGTAAAGATATTCAAACTCCGATAGTTTTATCTCTTTACCATTAATTTTCATTAATACGGGATCTTTAGCTGCCAGCGCCATTAAGGCGGTACCTGCTAATGCGCAAAGAATCAATTTACTTTTCATATAAATATTATGTCTTTGATTATGTTAATCAATGTTTACAGGTAAATAACGATAGATTGTTGAATATATTATATTAATTCATATCTTTTTTTTAAAAATCAGCCACGACTATAGTTGGGCGCCTCGCTCGTGATAGACACATCATGTGGATGACTCTCTGATACACCCGCATTGGTGATGCGGATAAATTGAGCCTGATGCAATGCGTCGATCGTGGGTGCACCGCAATAACCCATGCCAGCACGAAGTCCACCTAACATCTGATACACAACTTCGTAAAGCGATCCCTTATAGGGAACTCTTGCTGAAATGCCTTCGGGAACGAGTTTTTTGCTGTCGGTCACATTGTTCTGGAAATAACGGTCTTTTGACCCCTTTTCCATTGCTTCGAGCGACCCCATGCCACGATAAGACTTATATTTGCGGCCATTGAAGATGATGGTGTCGCCTGGCGACTCTTCTACACCGGCAAACATGCCACCCAGCATCACCGAGTTGGCACCTGCTGCAAGCGCCTTGACAATGTCGCCCGAATACCTGATGCCGCCGTCGGCAATGAGGGGTATTCCGCTGCCTTGCAATGCCTTCGAAACATCATAGACTGCGCTCAGTTGAGGAACGCCAATACCGGCGATGATGCGGGTTGTGCAGATTGAACCGGGGCCAATGCCCACCTTCACACCGTCGGCACCATGATCCATGAGGAATCGTGCGGCATCGCCAGTGGCAATGTTACCAACCACCACATCGATCTGCGGGAATGATTTTTTCACTTGTTCAAGCACATCCACAACGCCTCTTGAATGGCCGTGTGCTGTGTCTATGACAATCGCGTCAACACCAGCTTCAACAAGTGCTTCGGCACGCTGCATGCTGTCGCCGGTAATACCTATGCCTGCCGCAACACGAAGTCGTCCAAGTGCATCTTTGCAAGCATTAGGTTTGTCATTTGCTTTCTTGATGTCCTTATATGTGACAAGGCCCACTAATTTGCCTTTTTTGTCGACTACAGGCAGCTTTTCAATTTTATAAGTCTGCAGAATCTTAGTTGCTTCTTCGAGATTGGTGGTTGAAGATGTGGTGATCAGGTGGTCCTTGGTCATCACTTCATCAATCTTGCGGTCCATGTTATCCTCGAAGCGCAAATCTCGGTTGGTCACAATGCCTACCAGCTTTTTGTTCTCGTCGATTACCGGAATGCCTCCAATATGATACTCGCGCATCATGTTTAATGCATCAATCACTTTTGAGCCTCTCTTGATGGTGACCGGATCATATATCATTCCGTTTTCGGCCCGTTTCACTGTGTGCACTTCATGTGCCTGCTCTTCAATGCTCATGTTTTTGTGAATAACGCCAATACCGCCTTCACGGGCAATAGCTATGGCAAGCTCCGATTCGGTAACCGTGTCCATTGCGGCTGAAATCAGTGGAACATTAAGAGTGATGTTACGGGAAAACCTTGTTTGCAGGTTTACATCTTTGGGTAATACTTCAGAATAAGCGGGAACAAGCAATACATCGTCGAATGTGAATCCTTCTGACTTGATACGATCTGCAAAAAATGACATTACTTAGGAGTTTTAGAGTTATATCTTTTACTTGATGTAGATTCTAACCCAAATTTGGGCCAATTCGAATCTGCGTCATTATTTTGCATACAAAATTACTCTTTTTCTGCGACATATCACTCGCTCTAAATGAAAAAAAATCCCAATGCTTGAATGCATTGAGATTTTTTAACCTTTATTTCAATAATTAGTTGGCATTTTCACTGTAGAACTTGATGCGCATCAACCTCAGTTCCTCATCGGTGAATTCTGGTCCCAGTTCCTCTCTTGCCTGTGCCATGGCATCGGTGTCGCTGGTTTCGAAATACTCATAGATTTCATCTTGATGCTCTTCATCTATCACTTCATTAATATAGTAATCAATGTTGATTTTAGTTCCCGAGTAAACAATGGCTTCAATCTCCTTGAGCAGTTCATCGAAGGTCAGGCCTTGTGATTGCGCCAGCGAGTCGAGTTCAATCTTGCGGTCGATGCCCTGGATAAGAGCAATTTTGCGCTTGCTCTTGTTGGGCACGGTTTTAACACGCAAGTCTTCGGGGCGTGTTATCTCGTTTTCTTCAACATAGTTCTTGATGGCTTCAACAAATGGCTGGCCAAAACGCTTTGCCTTGCTTGCGCCAACTCCTGGAATGTTCTGTAATTCCTCCAGTGTGACGGGATATGAAGTCGACATGGCAGCAATGGCGGGATCCTGGAAAATAATGTAGGGCGGCTTTCCAATTTTGTTGGCAGTGTCTTTCCGCAATCCTTTCAGAATGGCAAACAGTTCCGGGTCGAGCACACTGCTGGCTCCATCGGGCACATCTTGTTCGTCGGTATGTGAGAAGTCACGGTCTTCTACAATCATAAAGGGCTCCTTAGACTCAAGGAATTTATGGCCCATGGGGGTAATCTTCAGCAAGCCATAATTCTCGATATCACGATTAATATAACCGGCAATAATGGCCTGATTGATGACAGCGCCCAAAAATCTCTCGTCGCGCTCTTGCATGCAACCAAACTCCTCAAGCAAATTGTGCTTGAACGATTTCACTATGGTCGTTTGTTTGCCGAGCATGACTTCAATCACATAGTCGGCCTTAAACTTCTCTTTCAGTGCGAGGGTGGTTTCGATAGCCGCACACAGTTCTTCGCGCGCCTCAATCTTCTTGCGTGGATGCAGGCAGTTGTCGCAACATCCGCAATTGTCTTCGGCATATTCTTCTCCAAAATAGTGAAGAAGAGATTTGCGTCGACAAACCGACGACTCGGCATAGGTGGCAGTTTCTTGCAGCAACTGCTTGCCAATCTCTTGCTCTTGAACGGGTTTGCCCTGCATGAATTTCTGCAGTTTGTTCAAGTCTTTCTTGGCATAGAATGTGATGCACTTGCCCTCGCCGCCGTCACGGCCAGCGCGTCCGGTCTCCTGATAGTATCCCTCAAGACTCTTGGGAATGTCGTAGTGAATCACAAATCGCACATCGGGCTTGTCAATGCCCATGCCAAAAGCAATTGTAGCAACTATCACATCAACCTCTTCGTTCAAGAACTTGTCTTGATTTTCCGACCGCGTCTGGCTGTCCATGCCTGCATGATAGGCCAGCGCCTTGATATCATTTACTCGGAGGGTCTCGGCCAGTTCTTCAACTTTCTTGCGGCTCAAGCAATATATGATGCCCGATTTGCCCGGCATGGATTTCACATAGCGAATGATGTCCTTATCCACATCGGCAAGTTTGGGCCTCACTTCATAATACAAGTTAGGACGGTTGAACGACAACTTGAACACTGTGGCATCGGTGATTTTCAAGTTCTTCATGATGTCGTGCTGCACTTTCGGGGTGGCGGTGGCTGTGAGTGCAATAATGGGTCGCTTGCCAATTCCGTCAATGATATCGCGCAGTTTCCTGTATTCAGGTCTGAAGTCATGTCCCCATTCCGATATACAGTGAGCCTCATCGATAGCATAAAACGACACTTTCACCTTTTTGAGAAACTCAATGTTCTCTTCTTTGGTGAGCGATTCAGGTGCTACATAGAGCAGACGGGTTTTCCCCTCAAGTATATCGTTTTTGACTTGATCGATGGCCTGCCTGTTGAGAGAAGAATTCAAGAAATGGGCAATTCCTTCTACTTCGCTGTAGTTGCGCATAGCATCGACTTGGTTTTTCATGAGTGCTATCAATGGCGATATGACCACTGCAGTCCCCTCCATGATTAATGAAGGCAACTGGTAGCATAGCGATTTTCCACCTCCAGTGGGCATCAGCACAAAACCATCCTTTTCTTCAAGAAGGTTCATGATAATGTCCTCTTGATATCCTTTGAAAGTATCAAATCCAAAATGCCTTTTCAGTTCAGCCGTAAGAGTTTTTTTGTCTATCATGATTATCGGCAAATGTTAATCTTTTCATTTACTCATACAAATATAATAAAAAAATGCGGAATAAAAAAAAATAGTCAATTATTCCGCACTTTTTTAAAATATTTTTGATTTTCACACGCCCCTGTCCTCAAAATTCGATTTGCTGAATTGCTCTTTGGCATAATCCAGCGTCAATACAAATTTCTTCACTTTCGTAGAGGGGACATCATACATTGCCTCAATCATGATGGTCTCGAAGATGGAGCGCAGGCCTCGAGCACCCAATTTGAATTCAATCGATTTGTCGACAACAAAGTCGAGCACGGCATCTTCAATCTTGAGCTCTATATTCTCCATCTTGAATAGCTTGTGGTACTGCTTCACAATGGCATTCTTGGGCTCAGTGAGAATGCGCTTCAAGGCGTCGCGGTCAAGGGGCTCGAGATTGGTGACAATTGGCAGTCGGCCTATAATCTCTGGTATCAGGCCATAAGCACGCAAATCTTGGGGGGCAACAAAACGCAGCATTCTTTCACGCTCAATTTTAGAAATCCTGTTGCCGGCACCATAGCCCACAACATGCGTGTTGAGTCGCAAGGCTATTTTTCGTTCAATACCCTCAAATGCACCGCCGCATATAAACAAGATGTTCTTTGTGTCAACGGCTATCATCTTTTGCTCTGGGTGCTTGCGACCACCTTGTGGCGGAACATTCACCACCGATCCCTCAAGCAGTTTGAGCAAACCCTGCTGAACACCTTCACCGCTCACATCACGTGTTATCGAGGGATTATCGCCCTTGCGTGCAATTTTGTCGATTTCGTCAATGAACACAATGCCACGCTCAGCCTCTTTCACATTGTAGTCGCATGCCTGAAGCAGGCGTGTGAGCAAGCTTTCGATATCTTCGCCCACATAGCCGGCCTCGGTAAGCACCGTTGCATCGACAATCGCAAATGGCACTTTCAGCAGCTTTGCAATGGTTTTGGCAAGAAGTGTCTTGCCTGTGCCAGTAGGACCTACGATGATAATATTCGATTTCTCAATATCAATATCATCGTCATGGTCCTGCAACAGGCGTTTGTAGTGGTTATACACCGCTACCGACAGATACTTCTTGGCTGTCTCCTGCCCTATCACATATTCATCAAGATAGGCCTTGATTTCATGAGGTTTGGGAAGTTTATCCAAATCAAGATCTTGAACCGACAGCTGCATCTGCTTATTGAGGTACTCATTAGCAATCTCATGAGCCCGCTCGGCACATTCATCACAAATGCAACCGTTCAGTCCAGGCATCAAGAGTTTCACTTCTCTTTCGCTCCGGCCACAGAAACTGCAAAAGATCTCGTTCTTTTTAGCCATTTCTGTTATTTCGATTTTTTAAGCACATTATCAATCATGCCGTACTTCAGTGCTTCTTGCGAGGTCATCCAGTAGTCGCGGTCACTATCGGCATACACCTTGTCGTAGGGCTGACCCGAGTGGTCGCTGATGATGGTGTACAGTTCTTTCTTCAACTTCAAAATCTCTCTTGAAGTAATCTCGATATCCGAGGCCTGACCTTGAATTCCACCCATTGGCTGGTGTATCATCACTCTTGAGTGATTCAAAGCAAAGCGTTTTCCCTTCTCGCCTGCCACAAGAAGCACAGCAGCCATCGAGGCAGCCATACCCGTGCAGATGGTCGAAACATCGCTTTGAATGTATTGCATGGTATCATAGATACCTAATCCGGCATAGACCGACCCGCCAGGCGAGTTGAGATAAATCGACACATCTTTGCCAGGTTCGGCCGAATCAAGATAAAGCAATTGTGCTTGAATCACATTGGCGGTATAGTCATCGATCTGTGTGCCCAGAAATATGATGCGGTCCATCATAAGGCGGGAAAACACATCCATCTGAGCCACATTGAGCTTGCGCTCTTCGATAATCGTCGGCGAGATATAACTGTCACTCACCTGACTTGTGTACTGGTCAAGCGCTAATCCGTTCATACCTAAATGATGAACTGCAAATTTTCTAAAATCACTGTCATTCATAACTGTAATATTTTTAATTTTTTAAAATAAGGAGCGGGACACCCATTTGTTGCACCGCTCCTTGATGATTGTTGCAAAAGAGAGTTGTTCTCTTGATTATTTTTCAAAGAGTTTGTTGAATTCCTCTACGCTCACTTCTTTCTCGTCGATACCCACATTTGCCTTAATGGCGGCAAACACCTTGTCTTCGAAGGCACGGTTCTGGATTTCCTCGCTGTATTCGCGTTTTTCGAGGAACTCGTGAGCATATTTGTCAATTACCTCATCGGGCAAGTTGGTCATGCCATACTGAGCAAACTGCTGTGCAGCATAGAATCGAGCAAGGCGAAGCTTGTCTTCCAGTTCCACTTTCACATCGTAGGTGTGGGCCACTTTCTCTTTAATCAGTTGCCACTTGAGTTGCTCTAATGTTTGCGGGAACTGCTCGTCAAATTTCTTCTCGTCTTGTTCTTTGCTTCTTGCCTGCAAGAAACGCTTGAGGAATTCTTCGGGTAACTCCAGGTTGCCCACTTTCTTCTTCAAAACGCGTTCGGCATCAACTGTGAAACGATAGTTGCTGTCGTTCTTCAACTGGTTCGAAATCATCTCGCGCAATTTTTCGCGGTACTCCTCTTCAGTCTTGGCCACATCCTTGCCGAGCACATTGTCAAAGAGCTCTTGATCCATCTCGGCATCCTGATTAACCAGGATTTCTTCAACATTAAATTTGAAATTGCTCTTGATGTCGGCCTCGCTCTTGTCAACATTCAGCATGGCTGCGAGTTCGGTCAGGTTGCCGTCGGCTGCAGTGTGAGGATTAAACACAATGCTCTCCCCTACTTTTTTGCCAATGAATTTGGCCTTCTCGTCGGCATTTTTCAAGAACTGCGGAGAGATGATGGTGCGATCTACGCTAACGCCACCTTCCTTGGCTGCATCGTTCTCGTCAAGCTCTACCATAGAGCCCTTCAGCAGCGAGTCTTCGGCAGCAGCCTCACCGGGCACTTGTTTTCCAAAACGCTTTTTATAGCTGGCGTTCTGATTATCGACCATTTCGTCGGTCACCTTTATATTATAATAAGGTATCTTTACACGCTTGTCTAATTTCAATTCAAACTCGGGTGCAAGACCTAAATCAAATTTAAATTCATAGTTGGTATCCTGATTCAAATCTACACGAGTGTCGGCCGAAAGCATAGGCTCGCCCAAGATGTCGATTTTCTCATTCACGATATAGTCGGTAAGAGCCTTGCCCACCATGCGGTCTACAACCTGCGAACGAACCTCAATGCCATACTGCTTTTTGAGCAGCGACATGGGAACATGACCTGGCCTGAAACCTTTCATGGGGTGTTTGCGACTTATGTTTAATAATTCTTTTTTCTCGTTTTCCAGATAATCTTCAGGAGTTAACGACACGGTAAGCAATGCATTTACATTGTCTTTTTTGTCAAATGTTACGTTCATTAGTTTTAATATTGATTTGTTTGTTATGTATGTGTCTGATTTAAAAATGCGAAATGTGGCACAAAATTACAAAGAATGAGGTGTTTCGACAAATTTCTCTTTGACTTTTTGACATATTTTACAATTTACATCTATATTATATTACAAAACTTGTGCCAAATTACGCTCGTTTGTATTTATGATAAAAAATCTCCACAATCGGTTGATTGCAGAGATTATGAGTGATAGCATAACGATGTTAGTGTATCAAGTTGTCAGTATTATGCGTTTCTCGTCGGCATACCGGCGCATGTTCATCAGCGCATAGCGCATGCGGCCAAGTGCCGTGTTTATGCTCACCTTGGTGGCATCGGCAATTTCCTTGTAGCTCATGTTATAGTAGTAACGCATCATGATAACTTCGCGTTGAGTCTTGGGCAGTGCTTCGATCAGTCGCTTCACATCGTGACTGGTCTGCTGTCGTATCATGTCATCTTCAATCGTTGATGAACTGAATTCCCTTTTGTTGAATATGTCAACCTCAAGGGCATCGGCCGATTGCACATTTTCGCATTTCTCTACACGATAATAGTCAATAATCAGGTTATGGGCAATGCGCATAATCCATGCCGTGAACTTGCCGTTTTCAGAATATTTCCCTTGCTTGATTGTGGTTATTGCTTTAATGAAAGTCTCCTGGAAAAAATCATTTGCCAGCTCATCATCCTTCACAGTATAACGAATATAGGTATAAATAAATTGCTTATGACGCTCAAGAAGCTCGTCAAAAGCAGCATTACACCCATCGACATACAGCGATATCAACTGTTCATCGCTTTTGTCTTTTAAATTTCTCATTACTATGTACTTTTGGTTAATAAGTAATGGTCACGTCGATAGGCAATTGTTTTAAATGTTATTAATGTTTACGGTGCAAAATTACAAATAAATCATAATTTCACAAATTTTTTTCTCATTTTTTATCAATTTCAGTTTTTCAAGAATACAAAAACTATCAAATTTCAGTAGGAGAAAACAACTGTTAGCGTTTCTTTTTGCGCCACAATTTATATAATGCATTCGACAGCTTGAAACCCAGCAGCAGGTAGTCGGCCGTCTTCATCTTTTTCAGGAATGAGTTATCTCCCATAAAACCCCTGATGCCATTATCTGAGACACGGGTTTTCATGTTGATGACACTGGCATTCAGTTGACTTCGCCCCAACTCCCGACGCACAAGTGCCAATGCACGGCGATAACGCAATTCTTCAAGCGTATATCCTTTCCATTCCTTAGGTTGTACATCAATATTGACTTTATCGAGTGTTTCCATATTCAATTGATTTTATTTTCGTCGGGCGATAAGAACAACTTTGAAACAAATCGGGCCACCGGGTCAATGATTAATTGCTTCTTGAAGGCATAAACGCCCAGTACAACAACAATTAAGATGAATGCAACAATCAGGTAGGCCACAGCTGCGCTGCCTGTAGCTTTGGCCAGCACCTGCGCCAGCGATAATGCAAGAAAGAGCAGAACACTCATTCCTACAAGTATGGTGATTGCCACTATAAATATCCTCGACAGCAATATCGAGGTTTTTTCGGCCAGTGTCAACTTGGTGTAATCAAGTTCTGTTTTGATTTGTCCACGGGCCGCTTGCCACAATTTGTTGAATTCCGCGTCGTTCATAAGCAGGTTTTAGTTAAATCACACATGGCACATTTCTATGCCATGTGTGATGTTCTATGTGTCATTTTGTCACTGACAGTTTGTGATTATTGCTCAACTTGAGCACTAATCTGATCTACAAGGCGCTCCACTTCGTCGTCGGTGAAGTCTATGCCTTTCTTCTTGAGCAGATCTTTAATCTTCTTGCGGGTCTCTTCGCCCTTGGCAGGAGCAAACAAAATAGCGATTCCGCAGCCCACCAATGTGCCGCCAAGGAAAGCATACAGTAATGATTTCATCTCTTTCATTGTTTTTCTCGTTTTTAATCCTTTTCAATTTCTCTTGCAATGTCGTCAACAAGCTCCGACATTTCATCATCTTTCAGCTTAATGCCTTTTTTCTTGAGCATCGATGCTACCTTAGCACGGGTTTCCGAACCTTTGTCGGGGGCAAACAGCAGCCCCACTGTTGCACCTGCAAGCACACCGCCCACAACTGCCATCACAATGTGAATAGGTTTTACATTCATAATCGTTATAATTTAATGTTAATAAAAAATCGTTTTCAATTAAATCGCCACTAAATTAATCAATATTGCTGAACAAAACAAATAATTAATACATTTTTTGCTTTGACTTGTTCTTTTAGCGAAGATATGTTAATTTTGTAGCGCAAAAGTTATGCCTAATGAACGAGCAGAGTATTATTATTAAAGGAGCACGAGTTAACAATCTCAAGAATATCGATGTAGACATTCCTCGCGGCAAGTTTGTCGTGATAACCGGCCTGTCGGGTTCGGGCAAATCTTCATTGGCTTTCGACACGCTCTACGCCGAGGGGCAAAGGCGGTATGTCGAGAGTCTGTCGTCCTATGCCAGGCAATTCATGGGCCGATTGACAAAGCCTGAGTGCGATTTTATCAAGGGGCTTCCGCCGGCCATCGCCATTGAGCAGAAGGTGAATTCAAGAAATTCCCGCAGTACGGTGGGCACATCCACTGAAATCTACGACTACCTGAGGCTCTTGTTTTCCCGTATTGGACAGACTTTTTCTCCGGTTTCGGGCCAACTTGTGAAAAAACACACCTCACAAGATGTCATGAACACTATTCGCTCTTATCCCGATGGTTGCAAGATGGCCATCTTGTGCAATGTGCTGCTGCAAAATAACCGCTCGTTTGCCCAGCAGCTCGAGGTGTTGGCTAAAGGTGGCTATTCACGCCTTGAGAAGAACGGATCCTTTATCTCAATAAGTGATGTAATCGCTTTAGGCGATGATAATGCTGACAAAGACTATCATCTGCTCATCGATCGCTTCATGTCATCGCAGTCGCATGACGATGAGATGCGCATTCTCGACTCGCTCTCAACAGCATTTTTTGAGGGCAAAGACGAGTGCATTCTCATGGTCGTTGATACCGATGGTGAGATTCACTATCACACTTTTTCGAAACGCTTTGAAGCCGATGGCATCACCTTCCAGGAACCTAACGACCTCATGTTCAACTTCAACAATCCGATTGGCGCATGTCCTACCTGTGAGGGATTCGGCTCCATTGTTGGCGTTGACGAGAATTTGGTGGTTCCCAACAAATCCTTGTCGGTTTACGACGATGCCATCATGTGCTGGCGTGGAAATGTGATGAGCGAGTGGAAAAACGAGTTCATTCATGTTGCTTCACGGTACGACTTTCCAATCCATAAACCCTATTTTCAGCTCTCAGATGAGCAAAAGAAGATGCTCTGGGACGGTGTTGACGGTTTCTCGGGCATCAATGGCTTCTTTAATTGGATTAAGAGCAAGTCTTATTCTATTCAGTACAGGGTGTTGCTTGCACGCTATCGCGGCAAGACCGAGTGCCCCGATTGCCATGGGGCAAGATTAAAGCCCGAAGCCCTTTATGTGAAGATCAATGGGATGACCATTGCCGACCTTGTAAAAATGCCTATTGATGCACTCTCGGCGTGGTTTCGGGATATCAAGCTCACACCAAACGAGCAATTGGTCACCAAAAGGCTGCTGTCAGAGATCAATAACCGTTTGAAGTATCTGGTCGATGTGGGGCTTGGGTATCTCACTCTTGACCGCAAATCTTCTTCGCTGTCTGGTGGTGAAAGCCAGCGCATCAATCTCGCAACCTCGTTGGGCAGTTCTCTCATGGGATCGGTCTATATTCTCGACGAACCCAGCATTGGTCTGCATTCACGCGATACCGACAAACTGATTTCAGTCTTGCGTCGACTCAAGGAAGAGGGCAACACCGTGGTAGTGGTGGAGCATGATGAAGAAATCATTAGAGCAGCCGATTATTTAATCGACATAGGCCCTGAAGCGGGCCGACTTGGAGGCGAAGTGGTTTATCAGGGCGAGGTGGCCAAACTGTTCAGCAGTGAGCGCAGTTACACTTCTAAGTATCTGATGGGCACACTTAAAATTCCCGTGCCCAAAATCAGACGCAAATGGAATAATTACATTGAAATCAAGGGCGCAGCCGAGAACAACCTCAAGGGAATTGATGTGAAATTCCCCCTTAATGTCATGACGGTTGTCACTGGAGTGAGCGGATCGGGCAAATCAACGCTTGTCGACGATGTCCTCTATCGCTCTTTGGCACGCCACTTCGACATTGCGGTCGATTCTCCTGGTGCCGTCGCAGCCATCGAGGGTGATTTGCACCTTATTGGCAATGTGGAGTTTGTTGACCAGAACCCTATCGGGAAATCCACACGCAGCAATCCCGCCACCTATTTGAAAGCCTTCGACGAAATCAGGCAGCTCTATGCATCACAGCAGTTGTCAAAGCAAATGGGATACGGTCCAGGATTCTTCTCGTTCAACGCACAGGGCGGACGCTGTGAAGATTGCAAGGGCGAAGGCACAGTGACCATTGAAATGCAGTTTATGGCCGACATAGTCCTCACCTGTGAAACCTGTCATGGCAAACGCTTCAATCACAATGCCCTTGAGGTAACATATCGTGGCAAAAACATCTACGACATTCTTGAAATGACGGTTAATCAGGCCATCGAGTTCTTCTCTCAGGACAAATCCTTGAACGAAAAGAAGATTGTGGACCGCTTGCGTCCCCTCCAGGATGTTGGCCTCGGTTACATCAAATTAGGTCAATCTTCATCTACCCTCTCGGGCGGTGAGAACCAGAGGGTGAAACTCGCCTATTATCTGGCAGGTGACAAACGCGAAAGAACCTTGTATATCTTCGACGAACCCACCACAGGCCTGCATTTTCACGACATCAACAAACTCATGGAATCGCTCAACAGACTTGTTGACAACGGACACACCGTCATTATCATCGAGCACAACATCGATGTCATTAAATGCGCCGACCATGTGATTGACCTAGGGCCTGAAGGCGGCAAGGATGGTGGCAACATAGTTGCTGTTGGCACGCCTGAGCAGATAGCTGCCTGTGAAACCAGCTACACTGGACATTTCTTGAAAGAAAAATTGAATTCTTGAAGTCACGCTATTTGGGTTTCATTACTATAGTACCAGAATTAGCACGATTTTTGTATTACTATGATATTAGGTCTATTTGACCATTTTTGTTTTAATACATTTAATAAGATGAATCTTCAAGAAATCCAATTACATAAAAAGCAAATCGATGTGCTTTTGCCCGGCAAGCGGGTATTTGAGGCTTTAGCTGTGCTCAAGCGGCTTGTCGACGCTTCGTTGGTATATGAGTTCAACAACGAATTGGCCAACATTAAAACTTCCTATCAGTACATGTTGCAGTTCTTTGCTTCGGGTGCAGCCGATCCTGAGCAGGAGAAAATGCTCACCAGCATCATCACGCAAATCTACACTTTGCGTGACAAGTGCATTATCCATCTTTCTCAAACTGACTCTTTTGACTTCTTTTTTGCACGATATCAGTCATTAAAACAGGTCAATCTGTCACAATTGCTGGAACAATATAACAACATCACCAACAAGTACAATTTGCTCGTTTCAGCCGATGTCGACCAGCAGAATCAACCTGCCATCAACGACCTGCTCCAGCAACGCGAAAAAGCAGTCGTCGTCATTTTCAACAAAATCTGGTGCACTTTCCCTCTTTCATCGTCCGAAGCCAATGCCCTCAGAGGCGTTTTTGATGACAATGAAGTGGAATCAGATGTCAAGTCGGTATTAGTGTCAGCCTTGTTTCTGGGCATTTGCAAATTCTTCGACGAACAGAAACTTGCTTTGCTGTTACATGCCTATTGCAACTGCAGCACACATGATGTGCAAATCAGGGCCATTGTGGCATTTGTGCTTGTCATGTACATCTACCAGAACAGGACCCACTTCTCGTCTCAAATTCAAGTGCTACTTGACAACGCATCTCAACAGCCCTGTTTCCAGTCCGATCTCAAGTCGGTTTTCAATCGGCTCATCAGGTCACGAAACACTGAAAACATCACTAAACTGATGCGTGAAGATTTGATGCCCAACCTGTTGAAAATCAGGTCTGATATTTTTGACAAAATCAAAGACAAGAACACCACTGCCGACTTGCTGAATCTTGAGGCAAATCCTGAATGGCAGGAGTGGCTCGACAAATCGGGCATTTCAAAGAAAATGGAAGAACTCAACGAGTTGCAGTTCGAAGGCGGCGATGTCTTCATCTCGGCTTTCTCTCACTTGAAATCGTTCCCCTTCTTCAACACCATTGCCAACTGGTTTTTACCCTACAATTCTAACCACTCATCAATCAAAAACAGCTTCAGCGACGATAAGGCTGCTCTGCTCAGCACGCTCATCAAGTCGGCCCCGGTTTTGTGCGACAGCGACAAATATTCACTTTGCTTCTCGTTGTCGGGAATGCCCGACAACCAGCTACAAATGATGATGAACCAGTTCCATGCCCAGCAAGAGCAACTCAAGGAAATGGCCGATGAATCAAAGGCCAACGACCACATCAATCGCGACCGGCTCATCAATCAGTATGTGCAGGATCTTTACCGTTTCTTCAAGCTCTACTCAAGGCGGCGCGATTTTCCTGCCATTTTCGACTCCGATCTCAATCTCATCAACATCCCGTTGCTGGCGCCCTATATGCACAACAAGGAGTCCATTTCAATTGCGGCTGAGTTCTATTTCAAGAATGGCTTTTACAACGATGCCATCTCATATTATAAATTTTTGCTCGACAATTGGAACGACAACGACATGATCATCTATCAGAAGATCGGTTTTGCCTATCAGCTCCAAGGCGACTTTGAGCATGCGGTCGACTACTATTTGAAATATGACATCATCAACGACTCCGACTTGTGGAACCTGCAGCACATTGCTGCTTGCTACAAGGCTTTGAAGAACAACGACAAGTCGTTTGAATACTATCTGAAAGCCTACGACTTAAAGCCTGAAAGCATAACCACCTGCTTGAGTCTTGGCCATCACTACCTCGAGAAATCGCAACTCGACGAGGCGCTCAAGTATTACTACAAAGTGGACTATCTCGACACCAAGAAGCATCGCTCGTGGCGCCCCATTGCCTGGTGCTCGTTCTTGAAAGGCGACTTTGAGCAAAGCCGCAACTATTATGAAAAAATCATCAACAACCTCACGCCCACAGCGCACGACTACCTCAACTATGGCCACTTGGTGCTGTGTAGCCAAGGCATTACGGGTGCTATCGACTTCTATGTCAAGGCACTCAACAAGTTCGAGAACAAACACGATGTCTTCGCCAAGGCATTTAATGCCGATGCCCAGGTGTTAACCGAAAAAGGCATTGATGTGGCCACTCTGCCCCTCATTTGCGATACCGTTTTTCTTAAAAATGAACAAAATCCCCAGTAATCACCAATAGACATGAATATTTTTGATAAGCCTTTCACAGTCAATCACGGAGCCATTCCGTTTGATAAAATCACAAATGCCGATTTCGAACCTGCTATTGAAGAAGCGTTAAATCGCCACAACGACGAAATCAAGCAAATCATTGATAACCCCGAAGCACCTTCGTTCCAGAACACTGTTGTTGCCCTCGAGCGTGCTGGCAGCATGCTCAGCAGGGTGCTTGGCGTCTTCTATCCATGGCTCTCGGCCAATGCCAACGACGAGTTGCTGGCAATCTCCGAGCGGGTAATGCCTAAACTCACATCGCATTTCAACGAAATCACTTTGAACGAGAAACTGTGGAATCGCGTGCGCAGCGTGCACGAGAACTTCAACCCTGAAGAACATGACACCGAAGATGCCATGCTGCTCAAGCGCACACGCGATGCTTTCATCAACAGCGGTGCAGCGTTGCCTGCCGACAAGAAGGAGGCCTACAAGAAACTCTCTAACGAACTGGCGCAACTCTCGCTCAAGTTTGAACAAAACACACTCAAAGAGATGGCGCGCATCGAAGTGTGGCTCACGGCCGACGACCTCGAGGGTCTGCCCGAAAGCGCTATTGAGGCAGCAAGCATGGCCGCCAAGGCCAAAGGCCGCGAAGGCGAGTACCTCATCACTCTGCGCGCACCCAGTTATCAGCCATTCATGAAGTATTCATCGCGGCGTGACCTGCGTGAGAAACTCTACATGCTCTATAACACCCAATGCACGCAAGGCGAATTCTCGAATTGCGACATCATTCAGCAAATTGCCAACAAGCGTCTCGAAATAGCACGCATTCTTGGCTTTGACTGCTATGCCGACTACCACCTCAAAGACATGATGGCCGAGAAGCAGGAGAATGTATTCAACATGTTCACCCAACTCCAGGATGCTTACCGCCCCGCACTCGATAAAGAGATGCGCGAACTGCGCGATTTCGCTCGCCAAACCGAAGGCGACGATTATGAAATCAAGCCCTGGGACTATTCCTATTATGCTAATCTGTTAAAAAACAAAAAGTTCAACTTCAACGATGAGCAACTCCGTCCTTATTTCGAGCTGAACAATGTCATCAGGGGCGTTTTCGGGTTGGCCACCAGGCTATATGGCCTGACCTTTGTTCCCAATCAAGAGGCGCCGGTGTTTCACCCCGATATGCTTGTCTATGATGTCTTAGACCGCAACAAGCAGTTTTTAGGCATGCTTTACACCGACTTCTTCCCGCGCGAGACCAAGCAGAGCGGAGCATGGATGACGGGCTTCCGCGATCAGTATGTCGATGAGCGCAATCACGATGTGCGCCCCCTAGTCTCCTTGACCATGAACTTCACCAAGCCCACCGAGTCCAAGCCATCGCTGCTCACGCTGAACGAGGTACGCACCTTCCTCCACGAGTTTGGCCATGCCTTGCACGGCCTTTTGTCGCGTTGCCGCTACGCCTCGCTCTCAGGCACCAGTGTGGAGCGCGACTTTGTGGAGATGCCTTCGCAGTTCAACGAGAACTATCTCTTCCAGGCCGAGTACCTCAACAGTTTTGCTCGGCACTATATCACTGGTGAACCTATTCCCAAGGATTTGCTCAGCATGGTCATCAAATCTTCTCAGTTCGGCGTTGCCTACGCCTGCTTCCGCCAACTCTCATTCGGACGCATCGACATGGCCTGGCACACACTCACCCAGCCTTTCCATGGCGATGTCTTTGCCTTCGAGAACGAAGCTGCCAGTCCGGTGCGTGTCTTCGCCCCCATCGAGGGTTGCGCCATGTCGCCCCAGTTCGGACACATCTTCTCAGGAGGCTATGCCGCCGGTTATTATGGTTACAAGTGGGCCGAGATGATCGAGGCCGACGCCTTCCAGCAATTCCTCGACCAGGGCATCTTCAATCCCGAAACCGCACAGCGCCTTGAGCAGAACATCCTCACCCGTGGCGGTTCCGAGCACCCCATGACCCTTTACCGCCGCTTCCGAGGCTCCGATCCCACCATTCGCGCCCTCCTCATCCGCGACGGCCTCCTTCCCAGCCCCTCTGATAATCGGTGTCAATCTGAATAATCAATGGTTTTTAAAAGAGGAGTCAAAAAAAATGACTATCTTTGCAGCCTAAATCACAATAACCCGAATAATTATGGCTTTTTTCAAGAATTTCTTCTCAAAAGAGAAAAAAGAAACATTAGATAAAGGTCTGAACAAGACCAAAGAAGGCGTGTTCTCTAAACTCAAACACGCCATTGCCGGCAAATCAACCATCGACGATGATGTGCTCGACAACCTCGAGGAGGTATTTATCACCAGCGATGTAGGTGTTGATACCACCCTCAAGATTATCGACCGCATTCAAGAACGCGTGAAGCGCGACAAATATGTTGGCACTGAAGAACTCAACAATTTGCTGTGCGACGAAATCACCCAGATGCTCGTTGACAACAACAATGCTGGCATTGAGGATTTCACCGTGGCCGACGACAAGAAACCCTATGTGATTATGGTGGTGGGTGTGAATGGTGTGGGCAAGACCACGACCATTGGCAAACTCGCTTATCAGTTCAAGCAGGCTGGTAACAAGGTGGTGCTCGGTGCAGCCGACACCTACCGCGCTGCGGCTGACGAACAGCTCGAAATCTGGGGACAACGCGTGGATGTACCCGTCATCAAGCACAATATGGGCACCGACCCCGCTTCGGTTGCCTTTGATGCCGTGAGCAGTGCCAAGGCACAGAATGCCGATGTTGTCATTATTGACACAGCCGGCCGACTGCACAACAACATTGGCCTGATGAACCAGCTCACAAAAATCAAGAATGTGATGAAGAAGGTGCTGCCCGACGCCCCCCATGAGATTCTCCTCGTGCTCGACGGCTCTACGGGCCAAAATGCCTTTGAGCAGGCCAAGCAGTTCACCGCTGCCACCGAGGTCAATGCCCTTGCTATCACCAAACTCGACGGTACTGCCAAGGGCGGCGTGGTGATTGGCATCAGCGACCAGTTCCAGATTCCCGTAAAATACATCGGACTGGGCGAAGGCATGACCGACCTCCAGATCTTCCGTAAAGAGGAGTTCGTGAAGTCACTCTTCGGCAAATAATCTGTCGGATGAAACGCAACACCATCCACATCATCTCGTTGGGTTGTTCCAAGAATCTCGTTGACTCGGAGCGACTCATCCGCCAACTGCAGGTTAACGGCTACACTGTGGTCCACAACCCCGATGTGGTAGATGCCGACATTGCTGTGGTCAATACTTGTGGCTTTATCAGTGACGCTCAAGAGGAGTCGATCAACACCATTCTGCAACTCGGTGAAGCCAAGCGCCAAGGACGCATTAGGCACCTCTATGTGATGGGATGTCTTGCCGAACGATTCATGGCACAGCTCATCGATGAACTGCCCGAGGTCGACAAATTCTATGGCAAGTTCAACTGGAACCAGCTGCTTACCGATCTGGGCAAGACCTATCGCCAAGAACTTGAACATGAGCGATTCCTCACAACACCGCCCCACTACACCTACCTGAAAATATCGGAAGGCTGCAATCGCTTCTGCGCCTTCTGCGCCATACCACTCATTACTGGCCGCCACACATCGGTGCCCATCCCGCAGCTGCTCAAGGAAGTGAAACTACTCGCAGCCAAGGGCGTGAAGGAATTCAATGTGATTGCGCAAGACCTCTCGTCGTACGGCAAAGACCTCTATGGTCGTCTTGCCCTGCCCGAACTTATTGAGCAAATGGCTGCCATCGACGGTGTCGAGTGGATTCGCCTCCACTACGCCTACCCCACCGAGTTCCCTTACGACATACTGCCCGTCATGGCAAAGCATCCTAATGTGTGCAGCTATCTCGACATAGCCTTGCAGCACATCAGCGATAAAGTGCTTACCAACATGCGCAGACACATCTCCAAGGCCGAGACTCTGGCATTCATCGACCGGCTGCGCCATGAGGTGCCCAATCTGCATTTGCGCACCACCCTCATGGTGGGCTTCCCGGGCGAGGGCGACGAGGAATTCCAGGAGCTTCTCGACTTTGTGCGCCAGACACGCTTCGAGCGCATGGGCGCGTTTGCCTATAGTCAGGAAGACGGCACCTATGCCGCAAAGCACTTGACCGATGTCATCCCCGATGCAGTTAAGCAGCAACGCTTGCAACAACTCATGGAACTCCAGGAAGAGATATCTATGGACATCCAGCAACAAAAGGTGGGGAAAACGCTTCGCGTCATCATCGATCGCGAAGAAGACGACTACTATGTAGGGCGCACTGAATGGGACTCGCCCGAAGTTGACCCCGAGGTGCTCATCAATAAAGACAAACCGTTGAAAATTGGTGAATTTTACAATGTTACAGTTACTGAGGCCATGCCCTTCGAACTATATGCCACTCCGGCACTCTAATCATCGAGACTTATTCTGGATTCTCGGCCGATGACTCGTCGGTTGAATCCTTCTGGTCCTCATAACCGCCGTACTGTCTTTCCTCGCGCTCCTGGCGAAGCCGCTCCTTCTTCTTCAGCACAAAATAGAGCAGCACAATGATGCCGAGACTGATGCCAATCACGCCAAAATAGTAGAGATACTCGCCATCGGCAAGACGCTGGCGTGAGATATAGGCCATCACGGCCAGATAGCACAGCATCAGGAATGGTATAACAATATGTCGTTTAAGCTTTTTCATTTTCTTCTATCTCCTGTTTGTAGGGCGACTCGTCAGGGTTGAACTCGCCACTCTTTAAATACTTGTAAATCTTGCCACAAGCCCACGCATCGATTGCGGCATACTGCTGTTGCGACTCCGAGAGTTTGTCTATTTCCCAATTTGTGAGCTGCTGCCCCTTGCTTATCTTCTTGTTGAACAAGATAGCAAAAATCTTCTGCAGGCTCGCTTCGCCTATCTTATAGTCACGCACAAACTCCTGCAAGTCGACAAATCCCTGTGGTTCCACGCCTGTTACCGTGTGCAGCTTGGCAAAGTCGTCGCGTAATGAGAGACCCACTTTCAGACATTGAGGATCGGCAAGGAAGTCGGCCAGCACTTGAGGGATTCCAATGCGGTTCACCCTGAACAGGAAGCACTCCTCGGGGGTGGCAAGCTGCATGAGCGCCATCTTGTGTGTCACTCCTTTCTTGAACGATGGACGCGTCTCGGTGTCGAAACCCACAACAGGCTGACGCCGTAAAACCGCCACCGCCGGTCTCACCTGGCTCAGCGTGTCGATCACATAGATGGGGCCATCGTAGTGCACCAGTTCCATCTCGTGTATCTTCTCCTTGTCAATGCGCAGTGTATACATCTTTAATTAAATCACCAGGGTAGTTTGCCACTGGGGGTCATCAGCTCAAATCGATCAAAAGTGGATTTGGGCATTGCAAAGGTAGCGAAATTGCGTCGCCTACGCAAACCTATCGTCACAAAAAAGAGAGACTCGTCAGCAATCTTGCCACAAGTCTCTCTTGGTATGTTGATTTCAATGAATCTGCTTAAGAATCATTTAAGAGCTTCCTGTACCTTATCGTTAGGCACGATCTTTTCTTCAAATACATAAGCACCGGTCTTAGGCGAGCGAACCAGCTTAATCACTTTGCTGAACGAACGACCTTCACCAGTCTGCAGGGTTGCAACTACTTTTTTTGCCATAGCTCAAAAATATTATTTAATTTCTTTGTGGATTGTATACTTCTTCAGATAGGGGTTGTATTTCTTCAACTCCAAACGCTCAGTTGTGTTTTTGCGGTTCTTTGTGGTGATATAACGCGACATTCCGGGCACACCGCTAGCCTTTTGTTCAGTACATTCAAGAATCACTTGAACGCGATCGCCTTTAGCTTTCTTTGCCATAATTGTTCTTCGATTTTTTAGAGTGCTTTAATTTCAGTTAAGTGACCTTCGGTAGCGGCTTTCTTCAGAGCTGCATCAAGACCAATGCGGTTGATGATGCGCAGACCGGCTGCCGATACTGTTAAACGAATCCATTGGTCCTGTTCGGGCCAGTAGAATTTGCGGTTGTGCACGTTCACATTAAATTTACGTTTTGTTCTTCTTTTAGAGTGCGACACATTGTTGCCAGTGATCGCCTTCTTGCCAGTGATTTCGCAAACTTTTGACATAGTTGTTATTCTTAATTTGTTATTTCATTTGATAATTTTGACATCGAGACGGCCACTTCTTCGCAGTAAGCACAATATTCTACGGCCTCTACTGCGCATGAATGTGTGCGATGTGAGAAGTCATCGCCGCACTTAACATGCATGGTTTTCAGCTATTTCATATCGTCCTACGCTTTATGGCGCGCTTGCATCACTGCGAGCCATCGAAGTTTCAACGATCACGTCACAGAACAGGACTAACGGGGAAGTCGTTGATTCCTGTCTCGAAATCGACCGCAAAATTACTAACTATTATTGAAATACGCAACTTTTCCTGCAATTTTCTCAAACTTTTTTTGCGACGATGGTTTTTGAGATGCCTTTAGAGTGGTCGTCACCGTTCGGCAAACAAGTCGGATATCACCGCATTGCTCACCATCACTCCTTTTTGCGAGAGTCGGTACACTCCGTTTTCACATTCCAACAAACCACACTCGACAAACCGCTGTGCCTTGGTCTTGAACGCCTCTGATTCGGCATGCCCGAAACGGCGATCCAGCCTTGACAGATCCAGACCGCGGCTCGTGCGCAGGGCAAGCATCACCATCTCATCGTATTGTTCAACGGGACTCAACTGCTCGCGCTCGCATGGCAACATATCCAGGTCAAGACATTTCATGTAGCCGTCAATGTCGGCAGGATTATAACTGCGCACTGCTCCCCCATCATAACTGTGTGCCGCTGCACCTAATCCCAAATAGGGTGTTCCATCCCAATAGCTCGAATTGTGCTTCGATTCAAAACCGGGCAATGCAAAGTTTGATATCTCATAGTGCAAGTAACCAGCCTTGCACAAGTGCTCAACAAGCACCTCATACATGCGCACTGTCGTTTCCTCATCGACTTCCTGTACCTCACCCCGCTCACGCATGTGCCACAGAGGCGTGCCTTCTTCATAGCTCAGGCAGTAGGCCGAGATGTGCTGCACACCCAGCGCTATGGCCTGTTGCACATTATGCATCCAAGTGTCAAGCGTCTGGCCCGGTATGCCGTAAATTAGGTCAATGCTAACATTGTTAACGCCACTATTCCTTATATTTTCTACAGCCTCTAATGCTTGTTGTGAAGAATGCCGACGATTGATGAAATGCAAGTCTTTGTCGTCAAAACTCTGCACTCCCATGCTCACGCGATTCACGCCCAATGATTGGTAAGCAGTCATCATTTCACTTGTTACATCATCAGGATTCACTTCGATTGTAAATTCCTGTAGTTTAGACAAGTCAAACACACTGCTTAAGCCATCAATCAATGTGCGGAAATGATCGGTTGAAAGCAGCGATGGAGTACCGCCGCCCACATAGAGCGTGTTTACTGCATTTTTCAACTCGCCGCTTCTTAATCTTGCCTCCTTCAACACTGCTGCAACATAATGGTCCATCACTTGCGAGGAGCACGCCAACGAGTAGAAGTCACAATAAATGCATTTGCGCTTGCAGAACGGAATATGTATGTAAATGCCAGCCATTATTGGGGCAAAATTAGAAAAAGAGCACGATAAAAAGAAAATAGTGAATCATTTTTTTCATTTTTCTTTATATTCTCGTGTTTTATCCGTAAATTTGTGGGCTAAATTGGCACGATTGTGTGTCATGACGATTTCAAAAATTGAAAAAATTAAATTAAATATCATATAATCAATAATTTCATTAAACTAAATGAAGGCTTACAAAACCAACGAGATTAAAAACATCTCTCTATTAGGTGGCAAGGGTTCAGGTAAAACCTCTCTTGCCGAATCTATCATGTTTGAGTGCGGTATGCTTAACCGCAAAGGCACTATCGACAACGGTAACACAGTTTGCGACTACTTCCCCGTGGAGAAAGAGTACGGCTACTCAGTGTTCTCTACCCTCTTCTACGCCGAGAAGAATGGCAAGAAGATCAACTTCATCGACTGCCCCGGCAGTGACGACTTTGTGGGTAATGTGATTACCGCCCTCAATGTCACCGACGCTGGTCTGATGCTCATCGATGCGCAGTACGGTGTGGAAGTTGGTACTCAGAATCAGTATCGCACTGTGAACCGCATCAAGAAACCGCTCATCTTCGCCATGAACAAGCTCGAGGCCGAAAAGAGCGACTTCGACAATGTGCTCACTCAGCTCAAGGAAGTGTTCGGCAACAAGGTTGTGCCCATCCAGTTCCCTGTCACCAGCGGTCCTGGTTTCAACAGCATTATCGACCTTCTGCTCATGAAGCAGCTCACCTATAGCGGCGACAGCGGCAAGGCCACCATTAGCGACATCCCCGCCGACCTCGCCGACAAGGCCGAGGAAATGAAGGCTAACCTCTTTGAGATGGCAGCCGAGAACGACGAGGAACTCATGATGAAGTATCTCGACGAGATGGAACTCAACGACGAAGAGACCATCGACGGCATCCGCAAGGGTCTCATCGACTGCAGTATTATTCCTTTGATGTGCTGCAGTGGCGAGAAGAACATTGGTGTTGACCGCATGCTCGAAATCCTTGGTGAAATCGTTCCCGCTCCCACCGATATGCCCGCAGTTAAGGATACTGAAGGCAACGAGGTGAAGATCGACCCCAACGGCCCCCTCAGCCTCTTCTTCTTCAAGACCACTGTTGAACCCCACATTGGTGAGGTATCTTATTTCAAGGTGATGTCGGGTACACTCAAGGCTGGTACCGACCTCAACAACATGAACCGCGGTTCTAAGGAACGCATTGCTCAGCTCAACGCCGTTTACGGCCTTGGCAAGACTCAGGTCGACATGTTTGAGGCTGGTGACATCGGTGCTACCGTGAAGCTGAAAGATGTTCGTCGCGGCAACACCCTCAACGAGAAGGATTGCGAACATGTTTATGACTTCATTCAGTATCCCGCTCCCAAGTATCAGCGTGCTATCAAGCCCCAGAACGAGAGCGAGATTGAGAAACTCGGTGCTGTGCTCAACCGCATGCACGAGGAAGATCCTACATGGCTCATCGAGCAGTCGAAGGAATTGAAGCAGACCATCGTTTCGGGTCAGGGCGAATTCCACCTGCGCACCCTCAAGTGGCGCATCGAGAACAACGATAAGGTGATGATCGACTACCTCGAGCCCAAGATTCCTTATCGCGAGACCATTACCAAGGCTGCTCGTGCCGACTATCGTCACAAGAAGCAGTCGGGTGGTTCGGGCCAGTTCGGTGAGGTGCACCTGATTGTGGAGCCTTACAAAGAAGGTATGCCTGAACCCGACACCTACAAGTTCGGCAACCAGGAATTCAAGATGAGTGTCCGCGACAAGCAGGAAATGCCTTTGGAATGGGGCGGCAAGCTCGTCATCTATAACTGTATCGTGGGTGGTGCCATCGACGCTCGCTTCATCCCCGCCATCGTCAAGGGTATCATGGACCGCATGGAGCAAGGTCCTCTCACCGGTTCTTATGCTCGCGATGTACGCGTTTGTATCTACGATGGTAAGATGCACCCCGTGGATAGTAATGAAATCTCGTTCCGCCTGGCAGCCCGCAACGCCTTCAGCATGGCGTTCCGCGAAGCTAACCCCAAGGTGCTCGAGCCTATCTACGATGTCGAAGTCATTATGCCCGCTGAGTGCATGGGTGATGTGATGAGTGACCTCCAGGGCCGTCGCGCCATCATCATGGGTATGAACGAAGCCAGCGGCATGCAGCAGATCAATGCCAAGGTGCCTCTGAAAGAGATGTCGAGCTACTCAACAGCTCTTAGCTCTATCACTGGTGGCCGCGCTTCATTCACCATGAAGTTCGCTTCCTACGAGCTCGTTCCTGGTGATGTTCAGGAGAAACTGCTCAAGGAATACGAAGAAAGCAAGCAAGAAGAGGATTAATCTATCGTCTTCCACACTTATACAACAACCGCTCTCCCCTGCCGGAGGGCGGTTGTTTTTTTATATTTCAATGACGACGATAGGGATTGGAGTGCCCTTCGGGCAGAAATTCAACAAATTGCGGTGGGCAGTTTTGCCCTGATGGGCAACGAACCCCGGCCTGAGGGCGACAAAACGCTAAACACCAACGCGCGAACTCGCTTAGCTCGGCTGAGAGAATGGGAAGCTCTCCATGGATTCCATAAATTACCATGAATTAGGCAGAAAGACATGAGAGGTTGATTTTGAATATATAAGAACATAATAAACATAAGTTTTCTCGCTCTTTGAGATTGTGGACAAAGAGAGGGCTGGCGGTGAGGCCAGCCCCGAGATTCATTTTATATTTGGCAGACACCGCACGTGCTGTTATTACAGTTGGCGGGGTCAGGTTCTCTCTAAACCCTAAACTTCAAGTAGCTGTGAGGCGACTTGAATCATTAGATGACGCCGAGAATGATATTGATAAGTGCGGTGACATCGGAGACATTCACCTTGCCGTCGCCATTGATGTCGGCACGAGCCTCATCTTTGGGAATGACGCCAAGAATCATGTTAATCAGAGCGGTCACATCGCTCACATTCACCTTACCGTCGCCGTTCACATCACCACGCAGGTTCTCACCATTGACGGTCACCCAAGCATTACGAACATAATTGCCTGAGGCATCAGCCACGATACTTGTTTCTAATCCTTCATAGTATTTAATGTAACCTCCCTCGGGTTCTGTAATGACACCATTCAAACTGCCCAGCAGCAGCGAGAACATCTTCCCGTATGCCCGGAACTGGGCAGTGGGACTCTTAACGATCAAATTCCCCATAATCCAGGAACCCACGCCGCTACCTCCATTATTTGCTGCCTGCACATAAACCGTGCCATCAACGGTAAGATCTTTAAAGCTTCCGAGAGCACATGTTGTTCCTGAGCCAGTGCCTGTGGTGGTAACTCTAAATTCGCCATTACCGGTCAATCGGGCCGATTCTCGGAAATAGACGGCGTCAGAAACAGATGATAGTGTGTTGATGCCTTTTACATTGACAATCAGGCCAGGGATTTCACTCTCAAGAGATCTCTTGTTGGTTGTGAGCTGCAGATTGGCCTCGTTAAGTGTCAGCGTGTTGCTCGACGGATTATAGCTCACCTTGCCGTCGCCCAGCACATCTTCCTTATTCATCGAGGTCACCTGAACACCTTTAATCCACAGGTCATAGGACTGATTCTTAGTGATAGTGGCATGGTTGGCGAAATTGCCTTCGGCATCCCACAGATATTTATCTCTATAATAGCCTCCAGCCGGTTCGGTGATTGCCAAGCCATCTTGCAAGACCAAGTTTTCAAAACCATAGATACATCCACGACTGCCACTCACAGTCACAGTGGTATTGCTTCCCTTGATTACTAAATGGGAATTGGAGCCATCAGATTCGATGCCTGTGCCATAACCAACAACATCCAAATAAGGCACATTATCAATCGTAAGGGTTTTGCCATTACCATGGATACTGATGGCTGATAGTGTCGGAGAATCCATCGCTCGAGCAGTAACCTTGAGTGTGCCAGTACCATTAATTGTAGTGTTGGACAAATTCATAGCAGGATTGTAGTGTCCAAGCGTCGACAGTTCAACATTGTTCGACCCCTTTACAGTGATTGTAAGTCCGTTGATTTCACTTAATATGCATGTTTCGTGATTACGTGAGATTGTGGCGTCTTCAAGCATCAGGGTTTTAGTCGATGGATTGTAACTGATTGAACCTCCCGTGATGGTTGGTACGCGAAAGTTACTACAGTTCAAGCTGGTCACTCGCTCCCCTCCAATCCACAGGTCATAGAATTCAACTGTATTTTTCTCGGTGAAATAACCTGGATCGCTGGAACCACCGTCGATATGTGCGTAGGAAGCATCAATATGGTTAGAATTGTAAGTGGTGCCAGCTCCGCCTACGAGCGAATGACAAGCATAGAACATATACTCCGAGTCAGTTACGGCTGATGTGGTCCAGCCTGCACCTACATATATGGTTTTAAGTTTTAAACACCCAAAAAACATTGCGTTCATGTCGGTCACCTTTGATGTGATAAAATTGCTCAAGTTGAGTTCTGTTAGACTTTGACAATATATAAACATCTCCTTCATATTCGTTACCAATGATGTGTCGAAACTGCTCAGGTCAAGACTTGTAAGGTTATTGCAGCCGTAGAACATATAAGACATACTGAAGCAGGTTGGGTGGAAATTGCTCAAGTTGAGGGTAGCAAGTTGAGTGCAGTTAAAAAACATGTAATCCATTTCCATCACATATGGTGATTTACCAAAGCTACTCAAGTCGAGGGTGGTCAGACTGCTGCAGCCATAAAACATTTCATTCATATAGTACACCTCGCTGGTATTGAGGTATTTCAATCCCGTGATGGATGTGAGTTTTTTCATGTCCCTAAACCAGCGAAAAGTACTTATGGGGCGCGCCTGAGCAAAAGAAGGGTCAAATATCACTTTTGTTACTTCGGCATTAATACCGCTAACAAACCACTCAGGTGAACTTTTTCCCCTATTCAGGCTATAGGCTCCATCAGGTTTGTCACCATAGTAGAATGTGAGGGTTGTGTTGTCTGGAGTGTAAACCGCGTAGCCTTCGGCTGCCCACGCTGCCATACAGGCCACCATCATCACTAATAATGTAAAAAATCTTTTCATAGTTATAAGTTTATATTTTGTTAATTTACAAGATATTTTCATCTCATCTTAGTTTATTTTTATTTTATTTTTCTGATGTTATTTCTATATTTAGGTTTTGTTAATAATCAATTATACTACAAAAATAGGAGCGGCGTACTCCAGCCAAAGCTGAAATGTGCCGTACTAACAAAAGCCGTTGTTAAATGCGCAAGGGCTATCTAATGGCCTACTTGAAAATGGGGGGGGTAAAACATTGACACCCAATTTGTTGCACAAACTATTGGGTCTTTGATTCAATATTTTGCCTCTTGAAAACATAATTTCTATATTGCAAATGTAGTTAATTATTTGTAGGAAAGCAAGAAAAATCGTAAAAAAGTAAACGAGCTGACAGTGAGGCCAGCCCCGAGATTCATGTTTTATTTGGCGGATACCGCTTGTGGAAGTAATCACGCCAGACGGCGCAGGAGTTCGAGGGTAACGCGCCAGATGTCGTCGCAGGTGCTCAGTTTCACGCGTTCGCTGGTGCTGTGAGGTTCAACAATGCGAGGGCCTATGCTTGCCATCTCGATACCGGGGTACTTTTGCACAAAGAAACCCGCCTCGAGCACAAAGTGCATCGCCACCATGCGCGGTCTCCAACCAAGCACATCCTGGAAGGTGTCGCTCGTCATCTTCAGGAACTCGCTATGCTGATTCTCTTGCCATGCAGGAGCCGACATGATCAGTTCGCTTGTGGCGCCTTGCTCGGCAAACACTGCCTTGATGTCCTCACCCAATTTAACCATATCCTCTTCAACGAAACTGCGTGTGTGGGTTGAGACTGTAAACTCACGCTTGTCACAGGTGATGCGCCCCACATTGTTGCTTGTCTCTACGGTGCCAGGCATGCTCTCGCTCATCTTCACCACGCCTTGAGGTATTTGCTCCAGAGCCGATAACAGTGCATCTACATCATCACTATTGATGACCATGCGTTGTGGTTCGGTATCGGTAATGGTACAACGAATGCCAGGGTCGGTCTTACCATACTCCTCACGCAGCCACTCGTTGAAATGTGCCTCGCGGGCCTTTACCAGCCCTGCTTCTTCTTTGCCTACGCAAATCACCGCTGTAGCGCTTGATGCAATCGAAGCGCTTGCCTGACCCACATCCAGACTGGCAAGATTTGCTGCAGCATCGTCGCCAATTGCCGATAGCAACGCCCACATGAGCGTAGTGGCACTGGCTCGGTTCTTATTGATGTCAACGCCCGAGTGTCCGCCACGGCCACCATCAATGGTAATTTGCAGCCAACTCAGTTTGCCTCCAGGAGGTGCAACTCGCGATAAAGGCAGGTGATGTATCTGCAAATAGGCTCCAGCAGCACCAGTGGTGATGGTATCGTAGTCTTCCGAGTCAAGGTTAATCACCTTGCGGCCCTTAATGAAGTCGGGCGACAAGTTCGAAGCTCCCGTCATGCCATCCTCCTCGTTGGTGGTAGTAATCACCTCAAGCGGTCCGTGCACAATGCTGTCGTCCTCCAGTATGGCAAGCGCCATCGACAGACCAATGCCGTTGTCGGCGCCCAGCGATGTGCCACGCGCTTTGAGCCACTCGCCGTCTTGATAAGCTTCGATAGCATCGTTCAATGGGTCAAAGGTGCGTCCAGCCTCGGCCACGCACACCATATCCATGTGATTCAATATCACAACAGGAGTGGCATTTTCATGTCCAGGAGTGGCAGGTTTCCTGATCACCACACAGTTTTGAGCATCACGGTCATATTCAAGACCTAAGCGTTTTGCAAAGTCACACAAGAAGTCGGCCACACGCTCCTCGTGATGTGAGGGCCGTGGAATCCCATTCAGTTCCTTGAAAATCTCTAAATATCTCATTGGAAAAAGTTTAGTTGTCTGTTATCAGATAAAAGTTTTTCAGTTTGTTTCACAAAGATAATACTTTATCTCTATTTCTCCAAATAGCGGCCACGAGTTCATTTGGTGTTTTAGATTATTCTTTGTAAATTTGCATAACACATTCAGCACTCAAAATGAAATTTTCAGATGTTATAGGAAACAGCAATGCTGTGAACCGGTTGCGTCGCATGATTGACAACGACCAGATGCCTCATGCACTGCTCTTGCACGGACCAGCCGGTGTGCCCAAACTGGCGTTAGCGCGTGCCGCCGCACAATATATTCACTGCACCAACCGCACTGGCGGCGACTCGTGCGGCACCTGCCCCTCTTGCCTGCAGCACCAGTCGTTTAACCACGCCGACACTTTCTTCTCGTTTCCTATCGTGAACCTGAAGAAGGAACCTGTGTGTGAAGACTTCATTGAAGAGTGGAAACAGTTCTTGAGCGAAAACTCAATTGAAGACTACCAGAAATGGATTGGAATGCTCAACAAGGAAAATGCGCAGCCCATAATCTATGCCAGTGAAGGCAACAAGATTATCAGAGACATGAGCCTTGCCTCTTATAGTGCGCGCTACAAGGTGCTCATCATGTGGATGCCCGAGAAGATGAATGCCGAATGTGCCAACAAACTGCTCAAACTGATTGAGGAACCGAGCGACGACACCTTATTTATATTAGTAAGCGACGACGTCAAGAGCATATTGCCAACTATATTCTCGCGCACGCAGCGCATAGAATTACGCAAGCCGGCCACTGAACAGATTGCTCAATACCTGGTCAACAAATACTCAATCGACTATCAAGATGCAATGGCTCTTGCAGCTCCTGCCGATGGCGACATCATTCAAGCCGAACGCAACATGGAACTCGACAGTGAATCGAAACAGTTTCACGAACAGTTTATTGTGCTCATGCGCATGGCCTACCTGCGTAACCTCAAGGAACTTAAGACTTGGAGCGAGACTATTGCTACCTTCAAGCGTGAAAAAACGCGCCGCTTTATGCAGTATTGCGCCCGCCAGGTGCGCGAGAATTTCATCTATAATCTGCACCAACCTGGCTTAAACTACCTGACCCGTGAAGAAGAGAACTTCAGCGTGAAATTTGCCCCATTTATCAATGAGGGAAATGTAGAAAGGATGTTTGAAGAATTCACAAGGGCCGAGAACGACATTCGTCAAAACGGCAACGCAAAAATCATCTTATTTGACCTCGCAATTACAATAACCCGACTTATAAAATATTAATTATTATGGATGAAATGAATATCAAAACGCCATTTCTTGAGCAAGTGGCACATCACTACTATCAACAAAAACAAGAATTAATTGACTACTGCTTTATTTTTCCGAACAGACGCAGTGGCGAATTCTTTCTTCTGCAACTAGCCAAGCAGCAACACGATGTGCCATTGCTATCGCCACAAATCACCACCATCACCGATTTTGCAACCACGCTCACACAAAGCATTCTGGCATCACCCATAGAACAGATTTTTACCCTATATCAGGCCTATGTTGAGATTACAGGCAATGACCAGTATTCGTTCGACCGTTTTGCCTTTTGGGGTAATGTGCTGCTGCAAGATTTCAATGATGTAGACACTACGATGGTTGATGCCAAGGATCTGTTTGTCAATGTGAAGCAATATAGAGAAATAGGCACCGACTTCTTGAGTCCCGAACTGAAAGAATGCTTTGCCAAGTTGTTTAATGTGCACTTTGATGATAATGACGATGAACAATTCTGGAAACACATTACCCACAGCGAAAATTCGACTGTACGCGACAATTATGTGAAACTGTGGCAAGTGCTTTATCCTCTGTATACACTTTTCAGACAAAGACTTGGCGATAAAGGGCTCTCGTACAGTGGCAAAATCATGCGTGATGCGGCCGCCAAGATATCAGAAATGGATGCTGGTGATTTTCACTGCAAGAAGTACATATTTGTTGGATTTAACTTTCTCTCAAAATGCGAACAGACCATATTCAAGCAAATGCAGAATAAAGGCATTGCCGAATTTTGCTGGGATTTTGACTCGCCTGCATTCAAAGAAAAGACTAATCTTGCCACAAGATATCTTAACGAATATACCAAAAAGTTCCCCAATTCATTTGCCACTCAAAGCATTGATTCGTTTCCTGAAATGACCGTTGTAGGTGTTCCGTTTAATATGGGACAGGCAAAATATGCTTTCAAGATTGTTGATGATCTTGCGAAAAACGGCGACATCCAAGATACCGACAACGCCATCGACACGGCAATCGTCTTGCCCGACGAAGGACTGTTCATGCCCTTGCTCAATTCGGTAGCTGGAGATATCAAACGAATCAATGTCACACTTGGATATCCACTGCGCAACAGTTCTATAGCATCGCTCATGCGAATCGTTGCCAAGATGCACAGTCAGGCTTCGCGCATGGTGAACGAAAGTGGAGATTATGAATATGGCTTTTATCGCGAAGATGTTAAAAGTGTTCTCACCCACCCCATTATCAAGTCGCTCTACCCCCACAAGTCGATTGAACTGATTAGCGAAATCGACAACAACAATCTTTATCAAGTGCCAGAGCACTTGTTTAATGGTGCCGATTTCAACCAATTGTTTGTGACGATAAGAAACACCACCGACAGCAAGGATGTGATAGAATATCTCAACCGGCTGATGGACTTTGTGGCCACATTGAACGACAAATTTGCCCCAAACGAAGAGCAGGCCAGTCCTGGCAACGATCAAGACAGCGCGATGCCTCTGCAAAGTGCATTTCTCAACAAATACTATGAGGTGCTCGAGCAGGTGAAGCTTTGCATTACCGACTATGGTGTGCCCATGTGCGAATCCACCGTCTTTTATCTCATCGACCGAATTGCTTCAATCTACAGCATTCCTTTTGAGGGGGAACCTCTTGCCGGATTACAGCTGATGGGTGTGCTCGAAACGCGATGCCTTGACTTCACTAACATTATCCTCTTGTCGATGAATGAGCGCATTTTCCCGAGACGATTCTATAAGGCGTCGTTTATACCTTTCAAATTGCGCAAGCACTTCGACATGCCCACAATGGAGCACCAGGAATCGATGATGGCATATTATTTCTATCGCCTCATTTGCAGGGCCAACAAAGTGTACATGCTCTATGATTCAAGCTCCCAATCGTTGGGATCGGGCGAGTATTCCCGTTTCATCACACAACTCAAGAATATCTACCAGTGCCCTATTCATCACATTCTGCTCACGCCTAATATAGCTCCCGGCAGCAGTCTCAAGATTGATGTGAAGAAACAAGGACGAATTGCCGATACCATCAACGCTTTTCAGAATGATGACCTCAAATCACATTTATCGGCAAGCTCAATCAAAGAGTATATTGCCTGTCCCTTGAAATTCTATTTTCATCAAATTGAAGAACTTAATGACGACAACGATGAAACCGACTTCATCGACGCTGCTACCTTTGGGTCAATCGTTCACGACACGCTTCAACAACTATACTATCCCGACAAGTACAAGAAGGGAGGAAAACCCTATAAGGTGTTCAGAAACATGATAGTTGATTTCAAGATAAATGACTTGGACAAATTTCTTGTTAGAAACATCAACAAAACCTATCTGCACAGGAAGAAAGACAAACTGGATACAAAATTGACAGGCGAGATGTCAATTCTGTATGAAGCATTCAAACATTTTGCGCTCAATGTGATCAACTACGACTTGAAACTGCTGAATAGCGACAATGACTATTTTGAGGTGCTGGAATGTGAAATACCCCACGTCACTCAAATTGATCTGGGCGATGGTTTCCGTTTCAATTTCAAGTTTAAGGCCGACCGCATAGACCGAATCAATGGTACTGGCCCCATTAGAATAATTGACTATAAGACGGGTAAAGACGAGACCAATTTCACTGATTTCGGCAAGTTATATAGTGATAGTGAAAGCGCGTCCAAGAGACGAAGCATTTTACAGCTATTTCTCTATTGCAATGCTTATGCTAATGTATTGGAGGAGAATGGAGTTGACAATCCTGGAATCACCCCCATCATCTACAAACTGAAACGCATGTCAGAAAGCGGAATCATCTTCAACAGCGAGGTGGTCCTCAATTATGATGGCACTTATAAAGGTACAGAGTTGAATGAGAGTTTCAAGGCATCGATGCGAGAGAAACTCAAAGAATTGTTTGACTTGAGTCTGCCTTTCTCTCAATGTAGCGAGAAAGCAAAAACTTGTAATTATTGCAAATTCATTGAGTTTTGCAGGAGAAATAAGAAGGAATATTTTAATAATTGAAAAAAAGGTTGTAACTTTGCACCGCTTTTAAAGTTTCCGTGTGATGGGAAATTAAGAAGCAGCAACTTAATTTTTAGTAACACATTCAAAATCAAACAAATGAAAACTTTTCAATTAAACGCTGTTCCAAGGACTGACCTTGGCAAGAAAGCTGCGAAAGCCCTCCGCAAGGACAACATGATTCCCGTGGTGCTGAGCGGTGGCAAACTCATCCAGTTCGAAAAGAACGAAAATGGTGAATTCGTTTACAACGGCAAACTCGAAGATGGCGAAAAGGCCATCCTGACCACTGCCGAAGGTAAAGGTGTGATTTCTACTGACCTCGCTGTGAAGTTCAACGATGTTCGTAAACTCATCTACACCCCCGAGATCTTCGTTATCGAACTCACTTACAATGGCAAGCTGCACAAAGCTGTGCTCAAGGACATCCAGTTCCACAAGCTCAACGACAGCATTCTGCACATCGACCTCCTCGAGGTTTATGATGACAAGCCTGTTGTGATGAATGTGCCTGTTACCCTTGAAGGCCACGCTGTTGGTGTTAAGGCTGGTGGTAAGCTCTACCTCAGCATGAAGAAAGTGAAAGTGAAAGGTCTTTACAGCGACATTCCCGAGCGCATCGTGGTTAATGTTGAAGACATCAAGATTGGTCACTCAATCAAGGTTAGCGACCTGCACTTCGACAAGTATGAGCTCGTTAGCTCTAAGGATCTTGTTATCACTGGTGTTCGTGCTACTCGTGCTGCCGCTACTGCTGCTGCAACCGAAGAGACTGAAGAAGGCGCAGAAGAAGCAGCAACTGAAGCTCCTGCAGCTGAATAACACCGTTCAACCCTTTTTGTGTAACTCTTTCAATGAAATATTTGATTGCAGGTTTGGGTAACATTGGTACCGAGTATCAGGGTACCCGACACAACATAGGATTTACCGTATTGGATGCCTTCGCCAAGGCATCCAATATTGTTTTCTCGACCCAGCGCTATGGCGATGTCGCCACTCTGCGTGTCAAGAACGCTCAACTGGTGCTGCTCAAGCCTTCTACATATATGAACTTGAGCGGTGAAGCAGTCAGATACTGGCACATCAAGGAAAACATTCCGCTTGAGAACATCCTTGTCGTTGTTGATGATATTGCTCTGCCTTTTGGCACCATCAGACTGCGTGCCAAGGGTGCCGACGGTGGCCACAACGGTCTCACGAGCATAATCAACCTGCTCCAGACACAGGCATTCGCCCGGCTGCGTTTTGGTATTGGCAACGATTTTCCACCCGGAGCTCAGGTCGATTATGTGCTTGGCTACCCCACCCCCGACGAACTTGCCATTTTGCCCGAGCGCGTGAATGTTGCCATCGAGGCAATCAAGGCGTTTTGCCTATCGGGAATCAACTTTGCTATGACCAATTATAATAACAAATAACTTTCTTGAGCATGAACGACATGAGAATTGACAAGTGGCTTTGGGCCACAAGAGTCTTCAAAACTCGTACTCTTGCCACCGATGCATGCAAGTTGGGCCGTGTCACTAAAAATGGCATGAATGTGAAACCCTCGCACCTTATCAAGATAGGTGACAAGATTGATGTGAAAAAGCCGCCTGTTACCTTCACCTTCGAGGTTGTGGGTCTGCTTAACAATCGCGTGGGTGCCAAACTTGTGCCAAATTACCTCAAGAACATCACAGCTCCTGAGCAGTATGAGATTCTGGAAATGGCTCGAATTGGAGGTTTCGTTAAGCGACAGAAAGGTCTGGGGCGTCCCACCAAGAAGGACGGACGCGAGATGAAGGAATTCACCGATGAGGCATTTTTTGGGTTCGACGACTTTGACGAAGAGAATCCGCTTTGGACTGAAGAAGACGAGGAAAACCTCAACGAGCTGATTGCTCAGAAGAAAGATCAAACCGAATGATAAAAGAGGACTGGAATTTTTAAAGTTTCGGTCCTTTTACACTTTTATTAACCTACATTTTTCGTTATAATCCAAGATTTATTCGTAATTTTGCGTTTCAATATAAGAGTATAAGTAGATTTATATTTCAAACAAAGTTACTATATAATTTTTATTTTAAGTTATGGCAGAAAAAAGAGAAAAATTGTTCGATCAGTTTTCTCCTGTCTCTCCCGAAGAATGGAGAGCAAAAGCCGAAGTTGACCTGAAAGGTGCAGACTTCGACAAGAAAATGGTTTGGCGAACAAATGAAGGATTCAATGTCCAGCCTCTCTATCGTGGTGTAGACATTAAGGACTTCAAAACAATTGATTCACTCCCCAGTGAATACCCGTTTGTGCGCGGCACTCGCACCAACAATGTGTGGCTCGTGCGTCAAGACATCAAGGTCACTGACCCCAAAGCCGCTAATGCTAAAGCTCTCGACATCCTTAACAAGGGTGTAACTGCTTTAGGCTTCAAACTCTGCAAAGATGCCGAAATCGACCTCGAAACGCTGCTTGATGGCATCTACACCGATGTGGTAGAAATCAACTTCAGCATTTGTCCCTGCAGAGCAATCGACCTTGCCAAGGCACTCGTTGACTACCTTGTGAAGAAAGGAACCGCTGAGAAATTCGTTGGTTCAATTGACTTCAACCCATTCCGCAAGCAACTCAAGGCTGGCAAGCATTTGTCTGAAGACATTGCCGAAAAGGCTGCAGAACTCCTCAAAGTTGTTGAGCCTGTGAAGCACCTGCGCGTGCTTTCGGTCAACAGCGACATGCTTTGTAATGCCGGTGCATTCATCTACCAGGAACTGGGTTATGCTCTGGCTTGGGGTAACGAATGGATGGCTCAACTCACCGACAAGGGCTTTACTGCCGATGAGATTGCTCATCGCATCAAGTTCAACATGGGTGTTTCAACCATCTACTTCATGGAAATTGCCAAGTTCCGTGCAGCTCGCATGCTCTGGGCTCAAATCGTGAAGCAGTATGGCCCCGAATGCGATTGTGCATGCAAGATGGTGGTCAACGCTTCTACTTCGCGCTTCACTCAGACACTCTTTGACTCACATGTGAATCTCCTGCGCTCGCAGACTCAGGCCATGTCGGCCGCTCTGGCTTGCGTCGACGAGATTACCGTCACCCCATTCGATGCTCCTTATAGCGAAGGCGACGACTTCAGCGAACGCATCGCCCGCAACCAGCAGATTCTGCTCATGGAAGAGAGTCACCTTGACAAGGTTGTTGACCCCGCCGGCGGTTCTTACTATGTTGAAGAACTCACCATGTCGCTCGCCAAGGTTGCTTGGCAGCTCTTCCTCGATGTAGAGGACAAGGGTGGTTTTATGGCTCTGGTCAAGAACAATGAGATTGCCGAAGCCGTGAATGCAAGCGCTGTTTCACGCTTTGACAAAGTGGCCAAGCGCAAAGAACAGTTGCTTGGTACCAACCAGTTCCCCAACTTTACCGAACTCAGCGGCGACAAGCGCTCACTTGAGTGCAAGTGCTGCTGCAATGCTGCCGAAGAGGGCGTGGTTACCCTCAACGACAAGCGACTCGCAAGCGGTTTCGAAGAACTGCGTCAGGCTACCGAACAGGCCGAGCACACCCCTGTGGTGTTCATGCTCACCATCGGCAACCTCGCCATGCGTCTCGCTCGTGCACAGTTCAGCGATAACTTCTTTGGTTGCGCCGGTTACAAGCTTATTGACAACAATGGTTTCGCAACTGTTGAAGAAGGCATGGAGGCCGCTATGGCTGCCAAGGCCGATATCGTCGTGCTCTGCTCAAGCGATGCTGAATATCCCGAGTTAATTCCTGGTGCCATCAAGGCCCTTGACGGTCGTGCCGAATTTGTACTCGCAGGTCCCGAGACCGATGAATTCAAGGAAATGGGTGTCACTAACTTTATTAATGTGCGTACCAATGTGCTTTCTACATTAAAGGCTTTCAACGCTAAACTTTTAAAATAAGATATCGATATGAGACCAAATTTTAAAAATATAGATATTGCAAATGAGGCTTTTAATGTTCAACACAAGCCTCTTGAACTGGCCGAGCCTTGGAAGAATGCTGAGCTGCTCGACATTAAGCCAGTATATACACGAGAAGACCTTGAAGGCATCGAGCATCTCGATTTCGTTGCCGGTATTCCTCCCTTCTTGGGTGGCCCTTACAGCCTTATGTACCCCTTCCGTCCTTGGACGGTGCGTCAGTACGCAGGTTTCTCTACCGCAGCCGAGTCTAACGCATTCTATCGCCGTAACCTCGCTTCGGGTCAGAAAGGTCTTTCGGTGGCATTTGACCTCCCCACTCACCGCGGCTACAATGCCGACAACCAGCGTGTTGTGGGTGATGTAGGTAAAGCAGGCGTTTCTATCTGTTCAGTTGAGGACATGAAGGTGCTCTTCGATGGTATTCCTCTGAACAAGATGTCGGTTTCTATGACCATGAATGGTGCCGTGCTTCCCATTATGGCATTCTACATCGTAGCAGGTCTGGAACAAGGCGCAAAACTCGAAGAGATGGCTGGTACCATCCAGAACGATATTCTCAAGGAGTTCATGGTGCGTAACACTTACATTTATCCTCCTAAGTTCTCGATGCAGATCATCGCCAGCATTTTCGAGTACACTTCTCAGAATATGCCCAAGTTCAACAGCATCTCCATCTCGGGTTACCACATGCAGGAAGCAGGTGCTACTGCCGACATTGAGTTGGCCTACACCCTCGCCGATGGTATGGACTACATCCGCACTGGTGTCAACGCCGGTCTGAGCGTCGATGCTTTTGCACCTCGTCTGTCATTCTTCTGGGGCATCTCCATGAACTTCTTCACCGAGATTGCCAAGATGCGCGCTGGTCGTCTGCTCTGGGCTAAGATTGTGAAGAGCTTCGGAGCCGAGAATCCCAAGTCAATGTCGCTGCGTACACACAGCCAGACTTCGGGTTGGTCACTCACCGAGCAAGATCCCTTCAACAATGTGGGCCGTACCTGTATCGAGGCTATGGCAGCCGCTCAGGGTCACACCCAGTCGCTGCACACCAACGCTCTCGACGAGGCAATCGCACTGCCCACCGACTTCTCGGCACGCATTGCCCGTAATACCCAGATCTACATTCAGCAGGAGACCTACATTACCAAGGTCATCGACCCATGGGCAGGTTCCTACTATGTAGAGAAACTCACCGATGAACTCGTGCACAAAGCATGGGCTCACATCGAGGAAATCGAGAAGTTGGGCGGTATGGCCAAGGCTATCGAGACAGGTGTGCCCAAGATGCGCATTGAGGAAGCTGCAGCACGTACCCAGGCCCGCATCGACAGCGGTCGCCAGACTATTCTTGGTGTGAACAAGTATCGTCTTGAGAAAGAAGATCCTATCGACATTCTTGAGATTGATAACACCGAGGTACGCAAAGAGCAGATTGAAGGACTCAAGAAGCTTCGCGCTAACCGCGACGAGAACAAGGTGAAGGCCGATCTGGATGCCATCACGCACTGCGTGGAGACTGGCGAAGGCAACTTGCTTGCACTCGCTGTTGAGGCAGCCAAGGACCGTGCTTCACTGGGTGAGATTTCAGATGCTTGCGAGAAAATCGTGGGCCGTTATAAAGCAGTTGTTAAAACTATTAGTGGCGTGTATTCAGCTGAAGCTAAAAACGATTCCGACCTTGAGAAAGCTCGCGAACTCACTGCTAAGTTCGCCAAGAAGGAAGGTCGCCAGCCCCGTATCATGGTGGCTAAGATGGGTCAGGACGGTCACGACCGTGGTGCCAAGGTGGTTGCCACCGGTTATGCCGACTGTGGTTTCGACGTCGATATGGGTCCCCTCTTCCAGACTCCTGAAGAGGCCGCTCGTGAGGCCGTTGAGAACGACGTGAACGTGATGGGTGTGAGCTCGCTCGCTGCCGGTCACAAGACTCTCGTTCCTGCCGTTATCGAAGAGCTCAAGAAACTGGGCCGCGAAGACATCATCGTCATTGCTGGTGGTGTGATTCCCGCTCAGGACTACGACTTCCTCTACAAGGCTGGCGTAGCTGCCATCTTTGGTCCTGGCACTAATGTCATGAAATCGGCTATCGAAATCATGAACATCCTCCTTGACGAAGACTAATTGATTTAGTAATCGACATGTACATGAATAAAGACGGAGAGACCATCATGGCCTCTCCGTTTGTTACTTTTATGAATAATTGGCTTAACTTGATTATATGCTTTGGGTTAATGATAACTTCTTAATTGAGGAAAGAATGCATCTTGAATCCATTCCACCTCATAACCACCTGAGTTAAAATGTACCGCAATAATATCAAACTGGATGCCCATATTCAGATTGTAATAATTCAAGTATCCCCTTGATGCGCTGATTAATCGTCTTTGCTTGGCTATAGAGACCGATTCAGCTGCAGTTAAATAATTCTTCTCATTCTTTGCCGATCTGGTCTTGACTTCCACGATGTGCAATAAGTTCTCGTCTGGTTTTCGGGCAATGATATCAATTTCAAGTTTGTTGCAATGCCAATTGCGGTTAAGAACAAACAATCCATGTTCCTCCAGGTATGCACATGCAATATCCTCACCTCTCTTTCCCAAATCATTATTCCAAGCCATAAAAATGAGAAACAAGCAATAAATGAAAATCACTTCTTTTGCAAAAAAAATGTTTCATTGTAGCAAATCACCATTTATCAAAAACATTGCTACTACTTCTATTATGCAACATCGTAATCCAATAGACGGAAAATAATATTTTCTGAGGTGATTTGAGGAAGTTCGCCATTACTAATATCTTTAAATATCAAGTTGAAAGGAGATCGCTTTATGAAACGAGGCAATTTGAAAAATAAATTACTGATTCTATCGCCCAAGCCTACATATAAATTAAGACAAGCCGATGTTGTTTTTAGACCCAATTTAGCGACATTCATCCCATCTGGGATTAGAGCAACAGCGGTATGGAATAAGGGCATGTTTATCTTTCCATAAATAGCATTGCCTTTAAATGAATAACTGAAATGTGGGCATCTAAGTCTCCACCTTAAAGTAGTTTCATCATAATAAATATAATTCTTTTCACAATAAGACGATTTCTTGAAAGGCGATCCCAAACCCACCTTTACCTCGAGTGGTGCAATTAAATAGAAACCCAGATTTTTCAAAAAACCATGAGTACTGTTAGCATTAGCCACGCCTATTACAAATTTGCGTCCTAATTCTTGAGATCTCTTGTAAGTATACTCTGCCAAGATGGTAAAAAGTCGTTTACCTCGGTGATCAGGATGAGTAGCTGTGTTAAGGGAAAGAACACCCTCTATTACTTTGCCATCAATTACCATCTCAATAGGAATCACTGCATAATGAGCTGCAAGTTTACCCTCTTTATCATAAGCATTATATGCTATAACTTGACCTCTAGGATTATCAACATACTGCCATCTCAAATAATCAATACTGAATTTTTCCTTTCTATTGGGGAAAGTTATATGCAATAAATCTTTGACTTCCTCTAATGATTTGTCACTAAGTGACATTTGCTTTATTTCATATTCCATAAGATAAAAATATTTGTTATTGTTTGATAATTGTGAGTAGTGTTAGCCTTGCAAAATTATAATTCTACACATATTGTGTTATTCCAATCTATTACTTCACTTGCAGACTGAATATCAGTGAAAGAGAAATCGGTCAACCATTTCTTCAATTTATTTTCGGCATTACCTATACCAACATAAGACTTAAAACGCCTCAATAGCTGGAGATTCTCCAAAATCGGCTGGTCGACATCAAGATCTCGAGGATGGAGATAGGTCAACAAATAATTATCTGATTCTTTCGTCCAATGCTTTATCAACCAATAAGGAAACAGGCGAAAATATCCTCCACCAGAAAAAATGATATTCTTGCCCAAAATATGCTTAAAATTAATAGGAAACTCTTTAAGTGTTATCCCAGCATATGAAATCAAAACAGGGTGTTGGTGCTTGAAAGAAGGCATCCCACCATGAGCATGTTTTCCTGAAAAGATAGAACAATCGGTTGTTATCCCTAATTTTGCCATAATTTCAAATGCCCAGGTTTCACTTTCTCGAATAGAGAAACCAGGAGCCCTAAAGCACTCAACTTTCTTCCCCGTAAGATCTTCTAACAATTTAAGGCACGATTCCACATCATCTTCAAACTCCTTTGGAGACTGTTGCCACACAAGTTGATGATTCATCGTGTGACAACCAATCTGGTATTTTTCAGCAATCTTTTTGACAACCTCAGGATACTTCTTCGCAATCCAACCAATAATGAAGAATGTGGCTTTTGTGTCATATTCTTCAAGAATTGACAATATGCGATCAACATTCTCATGAATTCTTACTTCAAATCCATCCCACTGATTTTGTGTTTTAGTATCCTCAAAATCAAGTAAATGAAACCACTCTTCAATATCAAAAGTCAATACTCTCATAAATAAGAAAAAATGCTGTTACATAATTAGTTCTCAAGCAAAATTCATGTCACTCAAATTCGCTAAATTAATTTCTAAATCTTATTAAAGAAAACTTTAACCATAAACGAGAAATCATTAACAAACCGATTAAACCGTGCTTTATTGAAATCGGTTATAACACGATAAGGGCCTTCAAGTCCCCTTTTGCGTAACCACTCAGGAGCACGCTTGAGGTTGCCTACATATATATCGAAACTTCCACCCAAGCCTTGATAAATCGCTTGATGCTTTTGATACATCTTACACATTAAGAGTTCCTGTTTGGGCGACCCCATTGCGACAAACACAAAATCTGGTTTCTTTTCTGCAATTTCATTAATTAGTATCTCCTCATCATTTTCGGAGAGATAACCATTTCGATAGCCCAAAATATTAATGCCAGGATAATCTGATCGAAGCTTTTCTATTGTTTTTTCAATGACTTCTTCCTTTCCGCCAACAAAGTAAAACGATTTGTCAGTTTTATAATTCTTCTCAATTATAGACAACCATAATTCACAGCCAGGAATTATGATGGCATCAGGAAAACCATGCTTACGAAGAGCATATTGGGCTCCTCGCCCATCGGCATATCCTATTCCATTGTTGATTATTTCACGAGTGTCATTGGTCGCCCGGTTAATCTTGCCCGCGTTTATTGCTATGAGAATAGATTTCTTGCCATCGATATAATTCAACAACTCATCTACTGAGACAAATGGATAAATTTCCACTCCATTAATTCTAACTGTCTTCATATAATATTTAAAAGAGTATTTATAAAAATGAAAACATACATATTATATATTGTATAATGAATTACTACAAACAAGCATCATTTTTCTTTCAGTTCCTGTAGAACTCAAATGGCAGCTCTCCAGCCTGTCTTAATAAATGATCTTCATTTATTTATAAATGGTATACTTAATTATAGCAAAGACGATTATTCTTTACATAACAAATAGTAACTTAATGCATAAAACATAAATGCATTGCTCCAACGCATGTAAGATATCTTAGAGCTGATACCTTTCTTTAGCTGATAATAAAAATATCCTTTCTTATTTTGCATATTGTGAATAGTCCAATCAACCACTTTACCGGCTAACTCATGATGTTGTGAGAACTTGCCACTTCTTGCCAGTGAAACAAGCAATTGTGCTGGACAATGAATGTCGATAGGATACTTTTGATTATCATAATAGTTGGGTGAACCATCGTTGTCAAAGAAATGATTTACATAGTAATCGAAACCCTTTTCAATGTATTCTTTAAATGATGAGTCACCTGTTGTTGATTGATAAGCAACCAGTGCATCGAGATTATATCCTGTGTGGAAACTGTCGACCCAAGACTGAACCGGCAACATACCATAGACCCAGGCACCATCATTGCGCTGTGCTTCGCAACAAGCCTGAATCGACTGCTTGGCAAGTGTCAAATACTCTTCATTATGGGTGTAATGATAGCAGTAAACAAGCAACCGGCTCCCTAATAACGAAGCATTGAAAACCGTATCATTGCCTTTTAATGGACTATATGAGAAGAGAAAACCGTTATTATATGGAGTCCTGTGCAGGTCTTGTATGACAAATTCGGCCGAAGATAATGCCACATCCAGATATTGCTTCTTTCCAGTTACTTCATAGGCACTCATCAATGCTGTTGCACAAAACTGAGTAGCCACAACCGTTGGTGTGTTCTTCGGGAAAAGGAACAACCGACGGGCCTGCCAATCGAAATTATAGCCCCAACATGCGCCATGATAATCACCTTGCGAACGAAGCGAGAGCAACAAATCGGCCAGTTCAACCACTCTTGATTCCAGCTCAGACATTGAACCTAATTTTGAAGAAAGCACATTTTGCTTCTTAACAAGATTGAACAAGTTACAATATCCTTGAAGCAGCAAACCAATTCCTTTAGCATTATAATCTTTCGGAATCAGAGCCAAACGCCGCAGGTTTACAGGATTTCGCTTAAAAGTCTGTATCATGATAAGACGACCTATAGCCGACTTATCAAGAAATGGAATGGCATGAAACAGTTTTGAATTCAAACCATCATAAGGGTCCCATCCCTTAAAGCCTTCGCCCTCACAATGTTGCTTGAGCCTAATCAGTGAATTCAGAATGTTTTCCATAATCATGAAAGGTATTCCTTTATAGAGTCATCATAAGCCTCTGTAGTAAACATGTCATACCCCAATTTTCTAACATCACCTATCACTTTTGCTGGTATTCCGCCAACAATAGAATAAGCTTTTACGCTTTTGTTCACAACGGCATTAGCAGCTATAATCACATGATCTTCAATAATGACAGGTCCTTGAATTACAGCTCCAGGTGAGATATAAACATAATTGCCAATTTGAGGTGTTCTAATATATGGTTTCTGGCCTACTATTGAGCACCTATATCCCAGTACACAATTCTCACCAATTTCACTTTTGGGACTTATCGTAACCCCCAGTCCTCCATGGCTAAGAAAAGTACCTTTTCCTATTCTTGTTTTGTATGAAATACGGCAATTATAAACACAAAAGATAAACAATTGAATCAGCTTGGGCAACAAGGGAATGTGATGAAGCCACAGCCAGTGCGCAGCACGATATAATTTTATAGCATTGTACATTTTATAACCTAATTAGCGTTTTCTTATAAATCGAGCAGGATTTCCTGCCCAAACCTCGCCTTCTGGAATGTCTTTGGTTACAACACTGCCAGCACCCACTATTGAATTTGCGCCAATAGTAACAGGCTTACATATAATTGTCCTGCATCCCAAATAGGCATTCTCCTTAATAATTATCTTGCCACGAAGATAAGTGCCAGTTTTTACTTCCATGAAGTGGGTAATAAGCACACATCCAACCGTTACTCTTACCCCACGTTCCAGTGTAATATCTTGAGGATAATTAGTGTCAAATATAACATCTTCTCCAATGAATGTGTGTTTGTAGTCCTTAATATCAACACCAGCCATTTTCACAATAAACGGACGCCATTTCCTTGACTTCATTGGTAAATGCTGAAGATGCAAATAAAATACTTTTTTAATTCTAGACAGTTTCATAAGATTACTGGTTATTTATTTGTTGAAAATCAAATTCTAACTGTTGTGCCACTTTTGACGCCAAAAAATGCTCTTTGGCATATTTATAATTGTGAACACAAATTTCTGAAACATGATGTGGGTGTTTAATCACCTGGCCTATAATATGTACATAATCAGCTGTTTCTGTACTTTCAATCAAATATCCCATTTTTTTGTTCTCAAAAAAATCAACAACACCGCCAACCGGTCTTGTTATAACAACCATACCCATTGCCATTGCCTCTAAAACAGATGTTGCCATTCCTTCCCCATGCGTGGTTGGCAAAAGAAAAATTTGAGATTGTTTAAAAAATTTAATTCTCTCATCACCTTTTACAAATCCCATAAAAAAAACATCTGCAATTCTATTCTGCTCAACATATTTTTTCATCTCATCTAAATAGTTACCTGTGCCACAAACATACAATTTCAAATCAGGATACATCACCTTTAACTCTTGAAATGTTTTAATTGAAATGTCAACACCTTTATCTTTCTCAACTCGTGCCATGAACAATAAAGATTTAACATGGCCATCAGTTCGAATAGAAATATCAAAATTATTAATCAACGAATCACTAACTTTTGTAGTTGTAAGTTTTATTGGAACCGAAATGCCCATTTTCACCAAAGAATTCTTGAATTCAGAAGATAAGACATAAATTAAAGATGACTTGTTAAATACGTTCATAAATCTTTTATGACTTAAATTCAGTTGACTTTCATAATCAGAATCCCATCCATGAAAGAACACAACAATCTTTGTGCAAAAAAACTTGGAAATCAACACATGCATTGAGTCCCTAAAAATTGGAATCCTTTTTAACGATGTGTTGATTAATATTAAATCATATTTATGAAACAACAACACAAAAAAAAGTTTCAATATATCTGGTATAATAGTAACATATGCCGGAAGATATTTCCTACGACCTATAGTGAGGTAATTCATTTCGATTGTCCAATGTGGATCCAATCCTTGAAAATGATTTGCGACACCTCCTAACAACTTAAATGAGGGAACTGTGGACAACACTTTCATTTTTCTCATTTTCTTTGAATTGTTTTTTTTATAGTAAAAACTAAAGACATAATATGTGGACCAAGGATCTTGTTTAAACGCTTTTTAAATTTATGTTTCGGCTTAGCCCATGAACCGGCATAATAATGAATACAAACAGTATTATTACTCTTATTCATCACATATCCTTTATGATCGATAGGACAAAAATAATCAGTAGGATAAAAAGTTACAAGTCCAGGAAAATCCTGATATGTGTTGTTTTGAACTAACCCATATTTAAGCATAAATTGAGTGATGATTTTCACATTTGTGGTCATGTCAAATTCGCCATTATCTTTAATAAAATGTCGATTATTATAATAGTCTAGATTCTTCTTAGCCCAAACACCACCTTTTTCACTTGCCATCACACCTGTTGGAATTTCCGTTTCACTTTCGAACCCAGAAAAGGCCAAATGATGAAGAAATGGGTCAAATGATCCTATTACTTCAACATCGGTATCCATATAGACTCCTCCTTGATGATAAAGTGCATACAGACGAACCACATCTGTCACAAAAGCATATTTTTTGTTATCATAGGCTTCTCGAGTATAGGGGAACATATCAAGATCGAAATTGTCTTCATTCCACTCTCTAATCTCATAATCTGGAAGATACTTCCGCCACGACTCAATGCATTTTACGGCCAATTTCGGAAGAGGATTTCTTCCAAACCAACAATAATGGATCACTTTAGGAATCATAATAATTTATTTATTAATTAATTTTATTTAACAACAGTCTCACATAGATATATTGGAAACATGCATGCAATATATATGAAAGCAGTATTGCCAACGACAATCCCCTAACGCCCATCTCATTAGATAAAAACAAATAAGTGAATGTGATAACCATCACGCCCCATAATGAATTTAAAGCAAAGCCTACCCACATTTTAGCTCTACTTGATATAGAGAGACCAATCACATTGCCCACAGCTGTAAATATTGTGGAGAAGGACAATAAAATAAGAGGAATAGGGTCTGTGAAGCCATCCCCATATAATCCCATGATAATAGAGCTGAAAAGACAAATAATTATAGCAAAAAATAAAGAAATTGAAGCGTTTAATGCAATGTTAATATTTAGTACTTTCTTGAATTTACATTCATCAACATTAACAAGGCTTGATAATATAGGCAACACAATCTGGCTAACAGCGCCAGGAACAAAAAGAGCAATTATCCTCCACTGCTCCGCGGCTTCAAAAATAGCACCATCGCCAAAACCGTTCTCACGAATCAACATGGTGCGAATAATCCATATTATGGGAGCTACGACAATAGATGAAAGAGTAGCAGGCAATGTGAATGAGAGTAATATCTTAAAACCTGCACGAAGATTAAAATCATTAGTTTTTTGAATACCTAACCGCTTAAAACTCTTTTTAATGGAAATGTGATTGCACGACAATATTACGACATATCCAAATCCATATCCCAGCACAGCACCAATTATTCCATAAAAATAGGCGCCTATCAACATCATGAACACCTCAAACACTCCACCTATAAACGTGTTTATAGCGATGGCTTTAAAATTTTCCAAACCGGCTAGAGTGCCGTTTTGGGCCAAATTCAAACTTGTAACAAACAATATAACAGAACTGACTTGTATGGGTATTACCAAATCCTCAGAATTAAGCATGTTTATTGCCAAAAACTCAGCAAACAAAAACACCAAAAGAGAAACAACCAACCCAAAAAGAAGAGCAAAATAATTAGTCAATCGATATATGTTGTAAACATTATTGATTTGGGACGCTTTATATTCTGATATATATTTAGTGGCTGTCAGACCAAGACCGGTACCTCCAAAAACAAGAAACATATTAATTGTTGTTCTTACCATTCCAAAAGCTCCAAAATCATATTTGCCTAAAATCCTTGCACAGAAGATTCCACCAAATAATACTAAGCATTTAGAAACTGACATCCCCAACACATTCCAAAATGCACCAGAAGCCATTCTCTGTGCGATGTCCGATGAGGACAGCTTGGATTTTATGTTGTTTCTCAAAGCATCGATACGCATAAGGATTGTTTATCAAGGAAACCGATGTAAATTGATTACAAATCACATAATATTACATAAAAAAGAACCGATAGGTTATTTTACTCAAGCCACCAGGTAATACAAAAAAACCTTTCAGAAGTTCAATTGCCACTGCAGAACATGATAGTATTACATAAAATAATAACAATTTCTTTGAATTTGACCCTTTTAAATAATGGAATACGTAAGCCAACGTAATGATAACAAAAATATAAATATATACACATGGTCTTATCATAAAAAACATGGTGTTCATAAATAAATTTTCATAACATACTCCTATAAATGCTATTGTAAAAAACAATGGCAACAAAACATCATTGGAATATTTCTTTCTTATTTGAGGATAATAATATATCATTAAAATCTCACTTAAGAATGTAACAATATGAATAGGTCCCCAATGCTTGAAAACAAATTCACCATTATATAATTTAATAAGAAGATACTGATACTTCTCATATCCAAACCAATCAAAAATAAAACTACAATACTTGAACAGTTTAAACCAAATGGGCCATAATCCAAGAATTGTTGCTATGATGAATATAGAAATCAGTAATTTTGTTTCACTTTTTTCAATCTTAATAAACGGAACGAATATGAAAAACAGCAGTAAAAATGCTGACTTGTGAATCAATGTCGCCAACAAGACAAATACAAGATAAAGGATAAACTTACGTTTAGAGAGAAGCGGGAACGCTGCAACACCCAAACAAGCTATTGTCCATTGTCGCATAAAACCATACCATGTGTATGCAAAAGGACCCAACACAAGTAAAATCATAATCCATGGCAACAAATGCTTTCTGCTATTCAGTCCAATAAAAATCATTATTACTTGTATCGCACCCCAAAAAGCAAAATAAAAAGAATAATGCATTCCTGTCTTTACGAAAAACCATGTAATTGCGTAGAAAAGGGGCTCAAAATCTTTCCGAACAAATCTTCCTGTGTTTTGCAGACTTGTAAACTCTCGCAAATACATTGCATAATCCTCCCCTGTATTATATCTTAATCCAAAAAGCAGTCCAATCAAAATTACCGACACAATATTTTCCCAACAATAAAATGGCAAAAACTTTTTATGGATGCCAGATAATAGCTGTTTTTCTCTATTATAAGCGTGTAATTCAATTATAAAAACCAAAAAAGCTACCGATAAATAGATCAGTAGACTTTGTATAAATAGCAGTAAGCTTGTTTCTCCCATCGTCATTACTATCAAAAAACTAATTACGAGAACTGAAGACCAAAACCAATAAAACCGTAATACTTAAATAAAGCATATCATATAATTTTCGTCTTTTATAAAATGTGGTTGTTATTATAAAGAAAAAAGGTAAGTATGTAATGTGATATCTTAAGTCAAGAGAAACTCCAGCAATTATTGTCATCCATATATTAAACACAATAAAAAAAACCATAGGTATAAATCGGTAATCAACTTTCTTGACAATACTATATAATGACAGGATGAAACTAAAACTCAAAGTCATCTTAATATATACTGGAAGACTATTCATAATGGCATATAATGAACTGCGATCTATATTAGGAAATGGTCCTATCAAACCAGCAAGCAGTGGAACATACCTACCGTATGACGCTTGACCTTTCATGCCTTTTGCTGTGCGATAATCCGCAACTGAGGTAATGAAATCAAAACTAACGCCAATTACTTTTTCCATAATATATGGCAAAATAGTGGAAGAAATGATAAATACAATTATAATAATATACATTAAAATTTTACCATATTTCTGAGAAGAATAAAAGGATAATATAACAGCTATAAGCATCATATAGAAAATGGCAGTCCTGAAAAACATACACATGAAAACGAATGGGAGTGCGATAAACAAATACTTATATGACCTTTCATTCATCGCTTTATATATATAATAATAACCTAATATAATTATTGAGACAAACACAATCTCCTTTAGCCCCATCATATCTGTAACGATTAGAAACGGTGATGACGCATAAAGAACAGATGTCAACAAAGACATGCGATGGTTGTCAGTGAGCATCATCTGCAATTTATATAGAAACTTCATACTCACATACAAACATATGCCATTTAATGCTATGACACCATAAATTACTAAATATTTACTGGGATAAATTTTTGCAAAAAAATACGTAACAGTGAAAAAGCCTAAATCGTCTCGGAACAAATTATCGTCAATCAATCGATCTACAAATGACGAAAAATCCAAATTGGCGTAATTTAATGTCTTTCATCTTCAAGTATAAACATATATTTCATGAAAAGCACTATTAAGGTGACAGCCAATGCATTGAAAATAAATAGCTTTTGAGGGCGAATTGATGTTTTTGTCATTAATAACATGCCCACAAAATAGATATTGATCACAAAACGACCAATTTCCATATAAAATGGCACTTCATCCTTATATCCTATAAGCATAAAATATAAAGACATTATAAAATATATTATTATTGCAATAAAAATATATTTAAATAAATGCTTATATGAATAATCGAATGATAAATCCGTCATTTATAGTCTGATTAACAATTTACTTTTTAAAAATACCGCAGAGATCAATAATCACTTTGTCATCACGCCATGGCAGTGATTTGAACTGGTCATGGGCTGTGAGAAACACAATAATGTCGGCCTTCTCGTATGCCACTTGATAGTCTGTTAGTTTGAACACCTTATGCGCTTTCAAGTTCGGCTCAACCACCATAATATCAGCATTATTGCAGCCTTGCATCACTTCAGTCGTGATTCGCTTAGCCGGAGACTCACGCAAGTCATCAATGTTAGGTTTAAACGCAAGACCCATCATAGCCACCACCGGTTTACGGTGATTATCAAGTTCAAATTTAATCATTGCATTCTTGACTTTCTCGGCGCTCCACTTAGCCTTATAGTTATTAATTTCGCGTGCTCTTGCAATGATTTGAGCCTCTAAGGGATATGCCGCCGTAATAAAGTACGGATCAACAGCAATGCAGTGACCTCCCACTCCGCAACCAGGTTGGAGGATGTTCACTCGTGGATGCTTATTTGCCAAACTAATCAATTCCCACACATTTATGCCAGCCTTGTCACAAATGATTGACAATTCATTGGCAAAAGCTATCTGCACATCACGACTCGAATTCTCGGTCAATTTGCACATTTCAGCCGTGCGGGCATTAGTCTTGTGTAATTGTCCCTTGACAAAATGTTCATAGAAGGCTACAGCTTTTTCAGTAGATGGAGCATCGATGCCACCAATCACCCTGTCATTATTGATGAGCTCATGTATGATATTTCCTGGCAACACCCGCTCAGGACAATAAGCAATATACAATTTACCCTTTAATTCCGGTCGCTCATCGAATATTAATTGAGCCATCTGCTCGGTTGTTCCGATAGGCGAAGTGGATTCAATGATAAACAAATCACCTTCTTTCAAATATGGAATAACCGACTTAGTTGCCGACTCAACATAAGAGATGTCGGGGTCATGATTTCCCTTGAATGGAGTAGGAACCACAATCAGATAAACATCGCTTTCTTCAGGCGATTGTTTTGCCATTAATTTACCTGATGAAACCACTTCTTGCAACAGGTCCTGCAAACCAGGCTCTACAATGTGAAGTTCAGCAGCATTAGTATGTTCAACAACCGACGGATTTACATCAACGCCCAAAACATTCATGTTTCCATATTTAGCTGCCATGATAGCGGTTGGCAATCCTATATATCCTAGTCCAATAAAACAAGCTTTCATATTCTTCAATTATATAATAAAATGTAGATTATTTACTTTTTACTCTGGCTGTTACCGTAACCATAGCCATAGCCATAGCCGTAACCATAGCCATAACCATATCGCCTATAGCCGTAAGCATTTGATTCGTCAGATGTTCCGTTAAGAATCATAACAAGTTTATTATAACGGCCATCCTCATAGTTGCGCTGCAACTCGTTGAGCATTGCTTTGTCGAATAGTCCCGACCTTACAACAAATATTGTCATATCACAGAATTTGTTGACAATGGTTGCATCAGCAACAATCTCAATTGGCGGACAGTCAATAAATATGAAATCATAACGATTACGCATTTCTACCAACATCTTCTCGAACAGGTCACTAAACAACAACTCTGTAGGATTTGGCGGTATGGTTCCAACAGGGATTACATCCAAATGCTCATTGATAGTACCTTTAACCATCAAATCTTCAAGATTCTCGCAATGCTCACTAAGATAGTCAGATACACCTTTTGAGGGAGAATTCACAAATGTCGATAAAGATGCTTTGCGTAAATCTAAGTCTATCAACAACACGCGTTTCTTCTTGATGGCAAAACTTAATGCAAGGTTGGTTGATATAAAGGTTTTACCCGAACCTGCATTGGCCGATGTAAACATAATAATTTTAGATTCTCCTTCTTTGCCAGAAAGGAACTCTAGATTGGTTCTCACCACACGGAAAGCCTCATTAATTGAGTTGCCACTCTTCTCTTTCACCACTATTTCACGCACTTCCTTCCTATGATTCAAGAACGAAAGTAAGCCTCTGTGTTTCTTGTATGATAATGGAATTTCACCAACAAACGGTATGGTTATGCCATCAAGGTCGCGACGTGTGCGCACTGCAGTGTCAAGACTATTCATGATAAGCAAGATAATGAGTGGCAACAAGATACCAAGGAATAAAGCTACCAGTATTACATTAAATTTGACTGGTTTCGACGGCTTCATGCTTCCTGAAGGGGGATTCAACAATTTAGTATTATATGCGGTGAAAGCCTTCGACAACTGATTCTCCTCGCGCTTTTGAAGCAAGAACACATAAAGTTGTTCTTTCACTTTCTGCTGTCGTTCTACACTCAGTAGATCTTTTGCCTGAGTTGGATTGTCAGCAATCTGCTGACGAGTTTGACTCTCAGTTCCTTGAAGCGAATTGATGCGATCTTTCAGCACCGCAGCTGTATTATCAATTGCTGCTGCAATGGCACTCTTGGTGGCCACTAATTCCTGGTCCAGGTCCTGTACAAGTGGATTGGAAGGATTGCTGTTTGCAAGTAAGTTGTTCCTTCTGATCACTTTTTCATTATAATCAACTATCTGTTGTGATACTGAAGGATTGTCAATACCGGAGTTTGCAGGCAACACTCTAAAGTCCTTTCCATTACTACTGCCAAGCTGCTTCCTTATATACTGGGTCATGTATAATTGATTTTTAAGGTCTTGCAATTGGCTTGATGTGCTTTCAGAACGATTCATATAAACAGCTGATGCGGCCTGCACATCAGGGACAAGGTGTCTGCTCTTATATGACGAAATATTTTCATCAACATTACCCAATTCGCGTTCAATCTCTCGCAATTCCTCGTCAATGAAGTTCGATGTGCTGATTGCCTGTTGGTTAATGTCTTCAATCCATTTATCATTATAAACCACAAAAAGATTATTCAGCACATCTTCTGCGCGTTGGGGCGACACATCGTCTAATCTCAAATCAACAACCGATGCCTTTTCGTCGCTTTGATCCACCTTCAACCTTGATGAATAAGTCTTAGCAACGCCAGTGTACCCCATACGTGAGACATAGATGGTTTTGTCATATTTTCCAATGTAATTGGAGGTGGGAGCTATCATTAGTTTTCCCACAGGTGTCTGGACCACTGTGCTCAGCTTGGCAGTAAGTGTTTTTGAGGAATTGTCTTTTCCTTGAAGATGAAAATTGCTTAATTGGACCTTGTTGTCATCAAGCAGTTTCATACTAAAAGAGGCGTTTTGCTCAGGCTCCACATCCAGGAAGGAAACCGATACTGGCAAATTATTTCCATATAGTACTTCCTTATGAAAAGCTCCATCAATATCGTAATTCACATCCAGGTGTAATTTCTTCACCACATCAATCATGTAGGTGGGTGATTTTAGCGTTATCATCTCATTATGCAGGTTAGTTCTGCTTTTACTGATCCCCATTGCTGAAAACTGACTAAATTCTTTTGAAATTGCCTGATTCTTGTCATCTTCACGAATGAGAAGCGACGCCTGGCGTGTATACACAGGCTGCGTTATCATGATATACATCACACCTAACGAAAGCGCTATGAGTAATGAGATCAGAAACCAGTACCAATTCTTGGCACACAAGAACAATAAATCCTGAAAATTGATAGAATCATCATTCGGTTTCTTAGGATATCCTTTTGAATTATATGCTTCTTCTGCCATAGTATGAGAATTCTTATTTAACAATTAAAACAATGAGAGAAGTTAAGAATGAAGCAGCCGACAACCACAATCCTGGAGTCATGAACGAATTGCCAAGATCCGACGATTCACGAGCCTTTCTTGAATTGGGTTCAACATATACGATGTCATTCTGTTGTAAATAGAATACAGGGGAAGTATATAAGCTGTTGGCATCAGTCAAATTCACCCTAAAAGATTTCTGAGTACCATTTTCAAGTCGCATGACCAGCACATTATCACGAAGGCCATAAATTGTGAGGTCTCCGGCTCTACTCAATGCATCTAGAATAGACACTTGATCATGGTCAATAATGAAACGGCCAGGCGATTTCACTTCACCCATCACAGAAAAATACATGTCCAGGAAGTCTACAGTAACCTGAGGATCCTTAAGTTCTCCTCGTTGAATCAGAGTATTTTTAATATGATTAATTACTTCACTGCGAGTCATTCCCGCCAAATGCATTGATCCTAAAATAGGAAAATCAATATTTCCTTGATTATCGAGCGTATAATGCGCAACCGTTGAGGTGGTCAATCCCCTGCCCGATGTTGACGAACTGTAGTGCCCCACAACTGGCAAATTAAAGAGATAAGCCAGCTCTGGGTTTTTACTGCTTACAAGAATTGACAGTTTGTCGCCTGGTTGCAACCTAACAATATTACTTTCCAAAATCTGTCGTTCTTCTCTGTCGTTCACATTTTGGAAATAGCCCAACTTAGGTGTCGAACACGATGCCATTAACAGTCCTGCTGCAACAGCAATCAGCAATTTTTTAATTTTCATTGTTATTATACTTTTTGATTTTTAATTGTCTTGAAATTAATATCATGATTATAATCCATAGGATTATTGTAAAATTGAACACAAGATTAATATTGAATACTCTTGATAACAATATCGACGCCGCAATCAAAAAGATTGATAACAACAACAGCTGAATTAGAGTTTTGGTTTGATTCAGGTCATTGATTTCAAGTAACATGTGATGAATGTGACTTTTGTCGGCCAAAAACGGACTCCTTCGCTGATACAGCCTCACCCCCACGACTCTCACCACATCTAAACAGGGTAAAAGCAATGGTGCAAACACTAGCACAAAGGGATTGATATTCCAAGTCGATATAGCTGGATTGGTGCACAATGACACGCCAATGTAACCGATTATGAAGCTTAACACAAGAGAACCTGTATCGCCCATAAAAATCTTTTTATGTCTCTCAGGTTTTCCTTTAAGGTTAAATGCCATGAATGCTGATATAGCGCCCAGCAACACAACGCAAAGGAGTGCTAACCAATAATCGTGCAAACATAGAGAAACAACCAAATATATCAAGAGGCATATCGCACAAAGGCCACTAGCTAGGCCGTCGATGCCATCTATAAAGTTTATGGCATTTGTTATCAACACAATGGCAAAGATTGTTATTAGATAACCGCCCCAAACCGGTAATGTATCTGACAAGCCAAACAATCCATAAAGATGATTTAACCATGTTCCAGAATAGCACATCAACAATCCTGCTGCAATCTGAGCAATAAATTTTGTACGATATCTAAGTCCTTTCAGATCGTCACACAATCCAAATCCAAACAAAATTGTTGCACCACACAGAATAAGCAGAATGCTATTATCCCGTGCAAACAGTTTTGAACCATCAATGGCATTAGTGCATGACAACACACACCACAAAAGCACAATAGTGATGAGCGATGCCAGAAATATAGCAACGCCACCAAGCCTAGGTATTCGTCCTGTGTGAATTTTTCGTCCGTCTACTGTATCGAAAAGTGAATATTTGTAGGCAATTGAGAGAGTAAATAACATAATCACTACAGCAATAGCTGCGCTAGCCAAGTAAGATATGATGAAGAAAGTGGTCATTTGATTATTTCAATAAAGTTTGAACTGATTGTAGCTAAAGCAACCGAGATCACATTCTGGATCTCTATCACAACACGTTTATTGCGCTTTCCTTCTACTTTTACAAACAAACCTTCAACTCCGTCAAATGCTCCACCGTGTATTCTTACTTTGGTGCCCTTTGCAACATTGAGTTCTTCAGGTTTTAAATAAATAAGTGATTCATCATGGTTACTTGTAACTGAAATAAAGTCATTCATTTGCGAATCTGGAACAACGATTGGAACATTTTTTCCATCATAACGCTTGGTCATATACTGAAGATAAGGAATTTTAGTTTTAAATTCCTGAATGAATGACTTTGAGCAATGTACAAAAATCAAATTATGTAAAACAGGTTCCAGAACCCGAATCCTCTTACCATTTCTAGATAATTTAAGTTTATACTGCATAGGGATATAACATTGAATTGAACTGGCTTCAAGCATGTCTTGAATGCTCAATTCTCTACGATAAGTGGCTCGCATTGCAAACCATTGCAATTTATCGTTATTTTTATCATCAATATCCTTTTCCAAGGCAGTAAATCTTAATACTAGTATATAATATTGGTGCTTTGAGCCGAATGCAACAAACTCAAAATCAAAAAGATATCTAAAAAATAGTTTAAATTCTTTACTCAAATTGCCTTTGAGTAAAAATTTTAAACGTACAAAAATAGTAAAAATTTTTAATTTACCCAATTATTTCTAGATTATACTTATAAAATAATTGTAAATTATTATGAAATGCCCCATCTAATACACAGACCTGATTCACTATAAAATCAAAACTATTATTCAACAACCATCAATTCAAATAGGAGTTATTTTAGTGGTACTGGATTATGATATGTATCATCGTTCTGATGTATAAGCAATCCCTCGTCCACAAGCAGGGCAACAACATTGATCACCTCATCCTGAGGGAACGATAAGGTCGCAATTAAGTCCTTCATCTTTCGCGGCTTTACTTGAGTTACATAGAGCACTCCATCAATAACATCTTGTTGCGTGTGATTCAATTTCTTTTTTCGTTCAATGCACACATCACACCGCCCACAGTCATCACTTTCCTCCTCAAAATAAGCAAGAAGCAACTTTTCTCGACACGCCGAATCGGTAAATGCATAATTTATTACCGCATTAACTCGTTGTTCCATGCGTGCACGCATGTCTTCATAAACAGCTTTCGGAAATTGCAAATAACGCGTTTCTTCACGCGAAGTTGTGTATAAAACATAGGGAGTTCGCTTGCGAGGCACATAATGGAGAATGTGAAGACGATTCAATTCTATAAGAGCCTCGTAGATATCATTTTCTGAAATTGAATAACGATATGAAATGACAGCCTCGTTAATGAACACATAATCCGAGAACAGGCCGGTATAAGTTCTCAATAATGCCTGCAACACTCTATCTACATTTGGATTCTCAGAAGCAATATCATACAATTCATTCTTGTTTGCCAAAATCATTATGCGGGATTGAGTCTCAATCTCTTCAATAAATTCGATGTATCCTGCGCGAGTCAACAACTGGAGGGCATTGTGCGTGGGAAGTATGGGCAACTTAAATGTCTGACAAAAAAGATTGAAATTAAAATCATACAATTTTTCAAACCCCTCTCCTACTGCCACTTCAAGGAAGTTTCCCACTCGCTCATACACTTTCTTTATAAACTCCTTTTCAGGAAAGGCGTCAGTAACATGGCGTCGCAATACTCCTTGGTCTGAATGAGTGGTGAGCGCTACTGCCCAAGAATTCTTTCCATCGCGCCCAGCTCTGCCGGCCTCCTGGTAATATTCCTCAAGAGAATTTGGCAAATCAAAATGAATCACGAGCCTCACATCTGGTTTATCTATACCCATCCCAAAGGCATTTGTAGCCACAATAACTCGTATCTCATCAGACTTCCACTTGTTCTGCTTATTCTCCTTGTCCTCTACTATCAGCCCCGCATGGTAATAGTCGGCAACAATACCATTTCTAACCAATTCATCAGAAATCTGTTTACAGCGTTTTCGACTACGCACATACACAATGGCAGAGCCAGAAACAGAGTTCAAGATATGAATCAATTGTCTCATTTTATCATCGGAGTATCTGACAACATATGACAGATTGTTTCTTGCAAAGCTTTTCTTGAAAACCTTGTATCCTTTTTTGAACTTCAGTTTCTCAACAATATCAGTGACCACCTGCCCTGTGGCGGTAGCCGTTAATGCCAGAACCGGCACATCAGGAAAGTATTCTCTGATAGAATAAATATTCAAAAACGATGGTCTAAAGTCATACCCCCATTGAGAGATGCAATGGGCCTCGTCAACCACGATCATGCTTACTGGCATGTGTCGTAGGTGGTTTAAAAACGAGCTTGACGCCAAGCGCTCTGGCGACACATATAGGAATTTATATTTCCCATACAGGCATTTTTCAATGGTTTTACGCTGCTCGGTATATGACAGCCCCGCATGTAGATAGGTAGCTTTAACATGACGGTCTATCAGGTTGTCAACCTGATCTTTCATAAGCGAAATGATGGGAGTGACAACAAGAGCCAACCCATCACGCATGAGCGCTGGCACCTGAAAAGTAATGGATTTGCCTCCACCCGTAGGCATCAACCCCAGCGTGTCGTTTCCGTTCAGAACACTGTTGATAATGTCTTCTTGTAGAGGTCTGAATGCTGAATAGCCCCAATACTTTTCAAGTATTTCATGCATTCTGCTCATCGGTCACATCTTCATGAATGTTTATACCTTTTATGAGCAGTTGTATATACGATGAGTTGCGATGCTTATTCTCTTCAATTGTGTAACAAATGTCGAAAGGAAGACCTTTCTTTATATAATCATAATACCGTCCCATATTAAAGGCAATACCATTCATCACCTTATCTGAATTAGCATCAACAATTTCAAGTTTGATGTGTTCTAATTTCTTACCCACCAGTTTACTGGTACCTATATCACGAACATTCAGAGTCATGAACACTGGTTTCACATTTTCAGGCCCGAATGGATTGAACATGCGCATATATTTAATGAGTTCGTAGTTGATCTCATCAAACGAAAGTTCACAATCGATATCGAGCTGAGGAGTAACCTGCTGAGTTTCGATGTGTTTTTCGACATAAGCGCTCAGCCGTTTCCTGAACTCCGAGATGTTTTCCTCCTTAAGCGATAGACCCACAGCATTTGTGTGCCCGCCAAAGTTCTCCAACAAATCACGGGTAGATTTAATCGCCGAATAGACATCAAACCCCCGAACCGAACGAGAAGAACCTATGGCTATACCATCGCCATCGTAGGTAAGGACAACCGAAGGCCTAAAATACAACTCAGCCAATCGCGACGCCACAATGCCAATAATCCCCTTATGCCAATTGCGGTCATATATTACGATAGGTTTCTTCTCCCCTATCTGTTCGCGATGATTCTCAATGATGGCATTGGCCTCATCGGTGATTTGGCGGTCAAGTTCCTTACGGTCCTTATTATATTGATCAATTCGCTTGCTGATCTCGTAAGCTTCGCTCGGATTTTTTGTGACCAGCAGTTGAACCGACTCAAGCCCCGACTCCATGCGGCCCGAAGCATTAATGCGAGGTCCAATCTTAAAGATAATGTCACTGATAGTGATCTCGCGCCTGTTCAACCCGCACAATTTAATGATATTACGGAAACCTACATTGGGGTTTGAGTTCAGTCGCTTAAGTCCATAATACGCCATTATGCGATTCTCATCAACAATGGGCACAATGTCGGCGGCTATACTCACAACGAGAAGGTCAAGAAGACTCTCCAGGTCATATATGTTGTTGATTCCGTTGCTCTTGGCAAATGCCTGCATGAACTTGAAACCAACTCCACAGCCTGAGAGTTCCTTAAATGGGTAATTATCGTCCTTTAACTTGGGATTGAGGATGGCGACCGCATCGGGCAATGTGTCGTCGGGCACATGATGGTCACACACTATAAAATCTATGCCCTTTTCCTTGGCATAAGCTATCTCGTCGATAGCCTTAATGCCACAATCGAGCACAATTATCAACTTCACTCCTTGCTCAACAGCGTAGTCGATGCTCTGCAAGGAAATGCCGTACCCCTCATCATCACGAGTAGGTACATAATAAATCACATTAGAATAAAAATTTCTCAGGTAACGGTAAACAAGAGCAACGGCAGTGGTGCCATCAACATCATAGTCGCCATATACCATAATTTTTTCTTTCGCCCCCAGAGCCATGTTCAGCCTCGCTACAGCCTTTTCCATGTCCCTCATCAGGAATGGATCGTGCATTTGGTTCAATGAGGGATAGAAGAACTGCATGGCATCGTCCAGGCTCTTCATACCTCGCTGAACCAAAAGCCGTGCAATAGCGGGACAGCTCGAGAATTTTTCGTTCACGAGCTGCGCTTCTATTGCGCGTTGTTCGGTTGTAAGGGGTAAGTAATTCCATTTACTTATCATTTATGTTGTTATTTTATTGGCTAAAATAGCAGGCACACGCTTGTACCTTGAGGCTGATGGGGTCAAGAGAGAAAATCCTACTCTTGAAATGATGCTAAGCTAAGCATCTAAGGACACCTTATCATGACCATAAGGGGCCAGTTAAATGAACCGCCCTACCTGATCAAATGGCATCTAAATCTATGAGTGCCAAGATATTAGCAAGCAATTAAAATTTCATCTCATTATGCGAGATAATTGCTTTGCAGCTGAGCGCCCAAAAATTTTACGCAAAAATAGAAAAAAACAATGAAAAATGCAAGAAAAATGTTTAAATCTTTTTTAAATTAACATCCATTTGCGGGAATGGGAAGTGCAATCCATTGAGCGGAAGTTGTTTGTAAATGGCTTCATAAGTGTCGTAAAGCACATTCCAATAGTCGCTGGTTTTTGCCCATGCTCGCACAATGAGCACCACCGAGCTGTCGCCCAGTTGCTCGACCGCAACATAGGGAGTGCAGTCTTTTTTAGGCTGTCGCTGTTTGATGATTTCCTGCTCTTGTTCTTTCAAGGTCTCGACCTTCTCCTGTATTTTTTTGCAGAAGATGCGCTGCCACCACTTTCTCTTCTTCTCGCTGGTTTGTTGAACAGCCACCTGAACCGGAGCATCTTCAGCAAAATGCTTCTTGACAATGCGCTTATCGTCTTTAAGTATAGCAAGAATCACTTCTCTAGCCTTGTTAACATCGTCGCCATAGGCTATCGACACACGCCACTCGATGCGGTGATGATTTTCGGCCGTGAAATTATTGATGGTACCGGTCGACAAACCGCCGTTGGGGATAATAATGCGTTCGTTGTTATATGTAGTGATAATCGTGTGGAAAATCTGGATCTCCTTCACATGCCCCTTGAACTCACCAAATACGATGTAGTCGCCAACTTTATAGGGTTTTAGCAGCAAGATGAGCACACCACCGGCAAAATTCTGGAGGGTACCACTAAGTGCCATACCAATCGCCACACCCGCCGATGCAAAGATGGCAATGAACGAGCTGGTCTCAATGCCTAGAACACCAATGACAGTTACAATGAGCAAGAACAGCAATGTGATTTTCAGGAAACTAAGCAGGAATGTGCTTAACGATTTGTCCACATCACGGCGAATCAGGATTTTGCGTAATAGTGCATGAAGTCTATTGATAATGAATTTTCCAATGTAGAAAACGGCAATGGCTGCCACAATCCTGATGACGAAGTTAACTGCCTGGGTGCTTACTGTCTGTATCACATTATTCCAATCCATCTCCTTCAACTCTTGCGACAACTTGTCGGGCGTCATATGTTGAAAAGTGGAGTCGGCAGCAGCCTTCACATTGTTGGCAGTCTTCAACAGCGTGTCTTGAACGGCGGTAGGTACAATGGTTTGAACCAGCACAAAAAAATTCGTCAACATAATATAAATCAATAGTCTTGAGGGAGGAAAGTCCCAAATTCGACATCTAAAAACATGACAAATTTAACTAAATATCGTAAATGCGGCAAATTATCGAAGAAAAAACCACTAACTTTGTGAAAATTATCGACAAAGCTAATGAAGAAACTCATTTCAATAATAACAATCATGTTATGCTTTTGCACAGCAAGAGCTCAAGTTATCACATCAATTGGTGAACAAAACCTGAAGATTCCAAAAACCGAGAAAAAAGAGGTTGAGAAAAAAGTGGCAACTAACGACAAATTGCCTGAGATCGATACCACATCGGTTTACTACAATTTAATTGATTCTGCCCAGTTCCATATCAAGAAAAAAGATTGGAGTAAAGCTGAAAGTTTTATAAGAAAAGCCATTGCAAATGAGCCATCTAATGGAAACAACTCATTGCTCTTATCAAACCTGGCTACACTACAGCGGCACCAGGGTAAGCTCAACGAAGCACTCAAGAATTACAACATGGCGCTCGACATGACGCCCAATGCCGTGACACTGCTCATGAATCGCGCATCATTACTGCTTGACCTTGATAGTCTAGAACTTGCAAGCGCTGATTACGAACGAGTTATCAATCTTGACCCACTTCAAGAAGAAGCCCGGTACAACCACGGCCTGATAGCATTAGACCGACGCGATATAAACACCGCAAACAGCGACTTCGAGGAAATGCTCCGATACAATCCAAACTCACTCTTAGCCCACGAAGGACTGGGGTTAACACACAAAGCAACTGGCAATTACAACAAAGCCATCAGTTATCTTAGCGATGTCATCAAGCAATCGCCAAGTGTTACCCTTTTAGGCAACCGTGCCGAATGCTATCTGATGACCCGCCGCCTGAATGAAGCAAGCGAGGATATCAACAACGCTTTGCAGATTGATCCCAATGATGGTTATTTGTATCTTTTGCGTGCTCAACTGAACAAGATTCGATATGAAAATCAAGCAGCCAAACGCGATATTCAGCTCGCTATCGATCATGGCATTGACCCCGCTGTTGCTAAAGAAATTCTTGAAGTTGGAAATTAATTGCATTTTTGTTTGGCAGATTGGCAAAAAGTGATTAATTTTGCTTGGATGATTTCACTTATAGAACATATTGAATACCTAATAAGGCATCATAACTGTGTTGTGATACCGCAATGGGGCGCATTGATAGCTCAATACAGCCCAGCACAATTACAGGCCAGCAAGATAATAAAGCCCAAACGCAAGGTGGCTTTCAATGCTTCAATCGACCACAACGATGGATTGCTTGCCAATTCGCTGGTACGCCGTCACGGAATTAGTTATGATGAGGCCTTGAAGCTCATAGCCGACAGTGTTTCGCTTTACAAGCGTCAATTGCAAAACGGCAACGAGGTGGCTTTTGGGAGAATCGGATACTTTACCTTGAACAATAATGGTTCCACCGAGTTCACCCCATTTCATCAAAGCAATTCCAATGATGAGTACTTTGGCCTCAGATCATTTGCATTCAAGCCTCTAGTTAGCGATAGCGAAGTGTCGAGCACAGGCGTGAACGCAGCAGCCGGTACTGGAGAAAAGCACCCCCATATCGTGCCGTCTCACAGTCGTAACCGATTTGCCTATCGCGCTTTGCAGGTTGCTGCCTCAATTGCCATTATTCTTGGCATAGCATTTGTTGCCTCTACCCCTATTGCCGTAGACCGTTCACAGCAAAATTATGCCAGCCTGAACATGCCTGCCGTCAAGAAGCCGAATGCTACTCCCGTTTTCACCTCAACGCCTGTCTCTATAGTGAATCGTGAAGAAACCGGCTCTGCAAATTCTAAACATACCACGGAAACGGCAACAGAGACGAAGGAGAGTGGCAAGTATTATCTGGTGATATCCACCTTCTCATCCGAACAGAAAGCAAAGGAATTCATTTCCCTTCATGCCGACATAAAAGATGTAGCTAAGATCAGGGCTAAAGGCAAACAATACAGGGTATACATTCAGCGTGGCGACGACTACAACGCCCTTTACAAGGCCGCCAAAAATTTGCCGAGCCAATACGGTGGCGGTTGGGTCACAACCGATTGACAAGTAATTGCTAACTAACAATACGCAATCATCAACATTATTGCAATATATTGTGTTTGATAAAAGCAATGCATTCACTGCGTTGCTTTTCGTTTTCAAATGCATTTGAAGGCAAGATAAGAATGCGATACTGCTTTGCCGGTTGAAGCACAACACCCCATTGATAGAACTTAGCCTGTTTGAAATATTCCCATGTATAGCAACATGCTTTCATGTTGTCTTGCAATGGTTTGAAGAATACACCTTCAACTTTTAGTTCAATATCCTTTTCAATAATAGAAATACGTGCCTCGTTGGTCAATGCATAGTTAAAATATAGCAACGAGAGCACCATAGGAATGACTATAAACACAACCATGAGGGCAACAATGATGAATTTAGGATTCAAAAACGACAGGCTAGCAATTGCCACAACCGGAATCACAAACCAGACCCAGTTATCGGTCATGAAGATGGCAAAAAGCCGTCTGATGTATTCAGAACTCGACACCTTGCTGTTATATATAATAATGTGTGGCGCACTCATTGGTCTTCAATCACAATCTTTACATTGTATTGTCCTCTCAGAATAGAATCTGCATTGATTAATTTTCGGTCCTCATGACCAAATCACTGACGATTGTTGCTTCGCGGGCAGTAAAAGATCCTGTCAAAATATGATTGCTGCCCGATTCCCATGCCACCAAACCACCATCAGATGCCTTCATCACAAATTTAAACTCAACTCTCTCGCCTTGATGAAGCGGGAACACAGCAGTCCAATAAGGAAAACCAGCGCAATTCATTGTCAGCGCCCGATTCACATCCCAATAGCCAAGCGAGTTTCCACTACCCACCAATGCCAGCACCTGGTCGGGTTTAACGCGAGGAGCATATACCCTAACCCAGGCATAACCCGGTTTTGGAGCACATGGATCAATATCACAAGGCCTTTCTTGATTATCCGACAGCAGGTTGTCAACAAGCCGGGATTCATCCACCTCATGCCAAGCATCAACAAAGCGCAGGCGATTAAACCCCTCAAAGAAGAGCATATTGTGCGCTTCACCCTCTTCCCATCTGACAGCATCACCACACTTGGCGCAATAACGATAGGCAAAGGGTTCTTTGACAGTAATTGTCACCTCCCACATGTTATCGACATTGCACTTCATGGGCCATTGTTTGGAATCGTTGCACGACACAAGGTGCAGAATCTCGCCTTGCATGGCTATATAATGTATCGCGAAAGTAACTTTCATATTCATGTGTTTTTAGCGTTCATAAAATTAGGCAAAAAATATGATATGAACAAAAAAAGAGCCAATTTTCTCAATTGGCTCTTTAAAGTATTAATTGTTACTGATAAGTCTATTGGGTTCAGACAATCTGCACCCAATTAACTATCAACAATTTAACCGCATCGAGAAGTGCCACAATTAGTGCAAATGAGGCAGCCTTCCTGATAAACCAGCGTTTCCTGGCCGCAATTGGGACATGTTTGTCCACTTGCCTTGGTACCGTTAGGCAGATACTTCTTGAGGGCTCGCTCAACACCCATCTTCCAGGTATTGATCGACTGATTGTCAAGTTCAAGGCTACTCACCAGTTTCAGCACCTGAGCGATGGGCATACCATAGCGTAACACGCCCGAAATGAGCTTGGCATAGTTCCAGAATTCGGGGTTGAATTTCTCTGACAGGCCTTCGATAGTGGTCTTGAAACCTCGCTTGTTGATAAACTGGAAGTCATAGCGCTTCATACCCGTTTCATCAACAGCCTTGATAATCTTGCCTTTTGTCACCGACTTGGGGCAGAAGATACCCTCGTCGTCGTCGGCAATACCGGTGAAGATTTCGTAAGGACGATTGTCAATCAAGCCAATAAAGGCAATCCATTTCTCCTTGTTGTTCTGGAAACGAACCACATCGGCGTCGAGCTCAATGGGACGCTTGAGGATGTGCTCCTCTTCGGCCATGTATCGACCCTGCTTCTTGCTCTCCTTCTTCTTGTCTTCTTTGGTGAGCGACACGAGTACGCCCGAGCGAGAACCATCACGATAGACGGTGCAGCCCTTGCATCCCGACTTCCAGGCTTCAACATACAGTTTGTTCACCATCTCTTCGCTGATGTCGTTAGGCAAGTTGATAGTAACACTGATCGAGTGGTCGACCCACTTCTGCACAGCGCCCTGCATCTTCACCTTGTTAACCCAGTCAATGTCGTTAGAGGTTGCTTTATAATAAGGTGATTTGGCAACAATCTCGTCGAGTTGCTCCTGGGTGTAGTCACGACGAACCTCAATGCCATTGGTGTTCATCCAAGTGATGAGTTTAGGATGATAAACAATGTATTCCTCAAACGAATCGCCGGTCTCATCAACATAGTCGACATGCACATCCTTGTCATTGGGATTCACCTTGCGGCGACGCTTGTAGACAGGAAGGAACACGGGTTCAATGCCCGAGGTGGTCTGGGTCATGAGGCTCGTGGTACCAGTTGGAGCAATGGTGAGGCAAGCAATGTTGCGGCGGCCATATTTCACCATGTCCTTGTAGAGTTTCGGATCGGCCTCTTTGATGCGGTTGATATAGGGATTATTTGCTTCACGCTTAGCGTCATAGATTTCAAAAGCGCCACGCTCCTTGGCCATGTTGACCGACGAAGCATAGGCAGCCAGTGCCAGTGCCTTGTGAACGCTCACCGAGAACTCGGTAGCTTCATCGGTACCATAGCGCAGCCCCATAGCAGCAACCATGTCACCCTCGGCGGTAGTGCCCACGCCAGTGCGACGGCCCTTGAGTGTCTTGGACTGTATTTTGTGCCACAAGTTCAGTTCAGTAGTCTTCACCTCACTAGTTTCGGGGTCACTCTTGATTTTGTTGATGATTTTCTCAATCTTCTCCATTTCGAGATCGATAATGTCATCCATCATGCGCTGCGCATAGCCCACATGCTGGTGGAACTTCTCGAAATCGAAATAAGCATCCTTAGTGAAAGGATTCACCACATAAGAATAGAGGTTGATGGCTATCAGGCGGCAGCTATCGTAGGGACACAGCGGAATCTCACCACAAGGATTGGTCGAAATCGTACGGAAACCGAGGTCGGCATAGCAGTCGGGCACAGCTTCACGGGTAATGGTGTCCCAGAAGAGCACGCCAGGCTCAGCACTCTTCCAAGCATTGTGAATGATTTTAGCCCAAAGCTTCGAAGCGTCAATCTTCTTGGTGTAGATGGGGTTATCGCTGTCAACAGGATACTGTTGAATGTATTCGCCACCTTCAGAAGCAGCTTTCATGAACTCATCATCAATGCGCACCGACACATTGGCGCCTGTCACCTTGCCTTCGGTCATCTTGGCATCGATAAACGACTCCGAGTCGGGATGCTTGATGCTCACCGTGAGCATGAGGGCACCGCGACGGCCATCCTGAGCCACCTCGCGTGTAGAATTGGAGTAGCGCTCCATGAAGGGAACAAGCCCTGTTGAGGTCAGAGCTGAATTCTTGACAGGCGAGCCTTTAGGCCTGATATGAGAAAGGTCGTGACCTACTCCACCGCGACGCTTCATAAGCTGAACTTGCTCCTCATCAATCTTGATGATGCCACCATATGAGTCGGGGTCACCGTCAAGGCCAATGACAAAACAGTTTGACAGAGAGCCGATCTGGAAATTATTGCCGATACCAGCCATAGGACTACCCTGCGGAACAATGTAACGGAAGTGACTGATGAGGTCAAAAATCAAGTCCTCACTCATGGGGTTAGGATACTTTTTCTCGATGCGCGCAATTTCGCGAGCAATGCGATGATGCATGTCGTCGGGTGTGAGCTCATACAGGTGACCATAAGAGTCTTTCAAGGCATATTTGCTTGCCCAGACCCTTGCTGCAAGTTCGTCACCTTCAAAATACTTAACCGACGCATCGTAAGCCTCATTGTAGGTAAAAGTCTTCTGATCTGTTTCAGTTTCAAACAAAGTCATTTGATATATAATGATTAAGGGTTATGGAAATTGAAAATCTCTGCAAAATTAAGAAAAATGTTTTTAGATATAAAAAGATTTCTTGAAAAATTTCAAAGTTTTCCGAAAATTTTTACAAATAACTGTTTATCAATATTTTAATTTTTTATTAACAGCAAGAAGTTTTCCAAAAGAAAATTTTGTATAACATCAAAGCACCGAATCATTGCGCAATTTGCAGCATTCTATAATTTATAATGTATCTAAATAAATATTTTTGCGCATATTTAATTAAATGTGTAACTTTGCAAAAAAATTATTTTTACTATGAAATACTTTAACAACCGAACCACCATCAGGAACTATTCATCCAAGATAATTGATAATGAATTGCTTAACGACATGCTCGAGGCGGCAGCCCATGCACCCACTACTGGCGGCATGCAACTCTACAGTGTCATTGTTACCGAAAACGAAGAAATGAAACAACGACTCATGCCGTGTCATTTCAATCAGCCTATGGTGGCCCAGGCGCCCGTTGTGCTCACTTTCTGTGCCGATTTCAACCGATTTGTGAAATGGTGTCAGCAGCGCAATGCAGAACCTGGGTTTGACAACCTGCAGTCGCTGATGAGTGCTATTCTCGATGTCACCATATTTGCGCAGCAATTCAATACCATAGCCGAGATGCAAGGTCTGGGATGTTGCTACATTGGCACCACAACCTACAATGCTCAAGAGATTGCCGAGGTGTTGCATCTGCCTCGCCTGGTTGTGCCCATCGTTACCCTCACTGTAGGTTATCCCGACGAGAGCGTTCGCCCCGTAACAACCGAGCGACTGCCATTGCACGGAATTGTTCATCACGAGACCTATCAAGATTATACTGCTCACGACATTGATGAGATTTATGCCGAGAAGGAGTCGCTGCCAGTGAACCAGGGATTCGTGAAGGAGAACAACAAACAGACGCTAGCACAGGTATTCACCGATGTGCGCTATCCAAAAGCCGTGAACGAGGAGTTTGCAAAACGGCTCTACGACTATATCAAAGCCGCTGGCTATCAAATCTAATATACTTCAAGAAATCAGAACATCGAGAGAATGCCGATGACACATAAAGAAGGCTGGCGGTGAGGCCAGCCCTGAAAAAGAGTTTATGTAAAAATAAATTGGAGTTTCCTATTTAAGCTTGAAGCGAAGGTTGGCGGCGATAGCATCGGAGGCTGTGCCAATGCGTGCGATGAAATCGCCAGGTTCTGCCACCCATTGATGCTGTCTGTCGTCAAAATAGCTGAGCGCATCACGGCCGATGGTGATAGACACGGCCTGCGTTTCGCCAGGACGAAGATAAACCTTTTTGAAGGCTTTGAGCTCCTTGTTGGGACGCTCGAGTGTCGACTTCACATCGGTAATGTAGAGTTGCACCGTCTCGGCACCAGCAATTGCTCCTGTGTTAGTTACATTAACAGTGAAGGTAATGCTGTCGGTAGCTGCAAGCTCTTTTTTGTCGGCCTTGGCATCGGTGAGTGTGAAAGTGCTATAACTCAAGCCATGCCCGAAGGCGAAGAGCGGACGAGTCTTGAACTTGTCAACGCCACGGTAGCCCACATAGAGGCCTTCCTGGTACTCAATGTCAAAGACATCCTCATCGGGACGCTTCACGCCAGGGAAATTGCCCATACGGTGCGCGCCACAGTCCTCAAGCTTGGCATACCAGGTGAATGGAAGCTTACCCGAAGGATTAGCATCACCTACCAGCACCGAAGCCAGTGCCTTGCCTGCTTCACTGCCGATGAACCATCCCTGCACAATAGCAGGTACCGAGTCTTTCCAAGGCATTGCCACTGCATTACCTGAAATGTTGACGAAAATGAGATTCTTGTTGACCTGAGCGAGCGCTGTAACAAGACGATCCTGATCATAAGGCAAACTGTAACTCAGCCGGTCGCCATCCTCAGCGTCCTGATGCATGCTCTTGTTAAGACCGCCAAAGACCACCACATAGTCGGCCTCACGCGCCTTGCTCACTGCTTCGTCGATGAGTTGTTGCACAGTGCGCATGTCCACGAGATTCTGACCCGTGGTCACGCCATTGTAGTTGCCCGTTGTGTCGCCCACATAACCACGAGCGTAATCAACGGTGATATTTTCTTTTGCTAAACGAGATTTCAATCCATCGATAGGCAGGATTTCGTGCTGCACCTTAAGCGACGAAGAACCACCGCCCACGGTCATCATCTTAATGGCGTTCTCCCCTACCACGAGCACGCGGCGAGCCTTGGCTGTGTTGATGGGAAGCACATTATTCTTGTTCTGGAGCAAGACGATGCCTTCCTGTGCCACTTTGAGCGCCACATCGTAGTGCTCGTCACTGCACATGAAGCCTTGTGCCCTGTGATTGTTGAGCGTAGTGCGGAAGAAGAGACGCAGCACACGACGCACTTTATCGTCGAGTTCGCGGGTAGTGTATTTTCCTGCCTGAATAAGTTCTTTGTAAGGTTGAGCCAGGTAATAAGAGTCGTAGGCATTGGGGTAACCATGGTCAAGACCATTGGTCCACGAACCGAACTCCATGTCAAGCCCCCCTACGATGGCCTGATGAGTGTCGTGTGCACCGCCCCAGTCCGACACAAGTACGCCATCATATCCCCACTCGCCCTTGAGAATTTGATTAACGAGAATGGGGTTATAGCAGTTGTGCACATTCTTATATAAGTTATAGGCGCCCATCACGCCCCATGCGCCACCTTGCTGAACAGCAGCCTTAAAGGCAGGCAAATAAATCTCATAGAGGGCACGGTCGGACAAAATGATATTGGTGGTGTGACGATTGGTTTCGTGATTGTTGAGCGCAAAATGCTTCACGCAAGCAGCAACGCCTGTTGACTGGAGACCTTGAATATAGGGGGCAACCATTACTGATGCGAGATATGGATCCTCGCCCATATACTCGAAGTTGCGCCCGTTAAGAGGAGTGCGATAGATGTTAACGCCTGGGCCCAGGATCATGTCCTTGCCACGATAGCGTGCCTCCTCGCCCAGCGCACGGCCATAGCGATAAGCAAGGTTGGGATTCCAAGTTGCGGCAAGGCAAGTGAGAGCCGGGAAAGCCACACACGAGTCGTTGGTCTGTCCGGCCTGTTCCCATTCATCCCACAGCACATCAGGCCGCACGCCGTGAGGTCCGTCGTCGGTCCAGAAATCGGGCAAACCGAGTCGTTTCACGCCTGGCGACGAGAACTTGCTTTGCGCATGGATAATGGCGATCTTATCTTCGAGCGATAGGCGCGACATGAGATCGTCGATGCGCGTTTCGATGGGCTTGGTGTCATCGAGATAAACTGGCTTTTGGGCCGAGAGGCAGAAACACACAAGCGCTTGGAAGATGAACAGAGTGAATAACTTTTTCATATCACTGATATTAATGGGGAAAATGGGAATAATGCAATCAATTAGTTATAGTAAAAGAAAGAATGGTGCCTGCATCAACAGGCGGTGCAAGCACCATTCTGAAAAGATTTAACAAGCAGTATCAGCCCAAGAGCTGAAATGCTGTAGTCATTACTTAACAATCACCTTCTTGCCATTGACAATGTAGATGCCACTGCCAAGACCTTCGGCCGACTTCACACCCTGACGAACAAGCTTGCCGTCGATAGTGTAGATGTTGAAGTAAACCTCCTTGTTGGTTGTGTTGACATCGTTGATGCCGGTAGCCGTATCATTAACACGGACATAAGCACGGAAGGCAGGAACTTCAGTAACTTCGGTGAAGTTAACTTCAGTAGCAACAGCATTCATGCCATAGTTCTTGCCAGCGTCTTCGCGCAGGGTTGCACCCTTGGCACCCGAAGTGGTCAAAGTGGCAAATGTGGGAATAAATGTGGTGCTGTCGTCAACAACCGATTCGGTAACATTCCAGTCGATAGTGGTCTCGCCACCACCAGCAAGTGTAATGTCGGCACCATCGAGATGAGCCACATAGGGAACACCAGCCTGAACCTCGGTTACCTGATTGAGAGTTACCTCAACGGTTTCGCCGCTATTGTCGAAACCAGTAATCTCATAGAACTGAACATTGCTAGGAAGGGTCTTGTTGAAAGGAAGCACAACAGTAGTGTATGCATTGCCCATGTTGGCAACCATCTGGAAGAACGGGCTCACAACCGAGATAGGAGCGATAGCAGTGTTCACGCTGTGGTCAGCAGTATTCATGAAGTGGTCGATAATTTGTACATTGTAACCCTGATAGCCACTGCCATCGGCTTTGGCAACAATCTCGTTGAAGAGGAATGTGCCTGGAGTCTTGGTGATGAAGAGGGCGTTGGGGTTAGTTGCCATGTTCTGGTTGTTGTATGTCTGAGGCATGCCATCCACATCAGTGAAGTCATAAGCGTTAGCCTTAGCCTCGGCATCGATAGCTGCAAAGCCTTCGGGGCTCCAAGTACCAGAAAGGACGTGCACGCCATTTTCGTCGGCACCCTCATCGTTCATTTCAGTAGGTTGGGGAGGATTCACTTCACCATCGGTCCAGAAGTAAATGTTATCAATCAAGATGCTGTTACCATGACCATTGTCGAGTTTGATTTGGTGAACGAGGTTCACACCATTGCGACCGGGATCATCGAACGTACTCAGAGGAATATCAATGCTAGCCCACTCGCCCTTAGTGAGAGTAGCTGTATAGCGGATTTCGCCGAAGTTCGCATTTGCTGCAGGATTCCACCAGATGGGAACGATACCCAGAGTGCCTTCACCATCACCAAAGAGGTCGATATGCATGTATTTCATATCGGTTACATCAAGTTGTGTGTTGAGCACAATGCCGTAGTAATCCATGTCAACAAACTGGAGAGTGGGATTGCCTTCGATTTCGATGCCCGTGAATTGAGTTCTAGAACCCCAGTTATCAAAACCAATGTTAGGAACAGAAGAAGTATAGGCTTCGCTGTAAACCGACATCACATCCTCTGCGGGAGTTGTGGGTGCGGGAGCAGCAACATAGGCATTAGTCGTAGCCTGCACAGTAATTGGTTCAGAGAAGTTGCCATTCTCATCTTCGGCCTTAACGGTGAAGGTGTAAGCAGTGTTGGCAGCGAGTCCCATAATGGTGTGGTTGATTTCAGCGCCATTGGCACCAGTAGCAGTGTACTGCTTGTTGTTCTGGTCGGTAATCACATAGATGATATTAGTGGCCAAGTCATCGCTACCCTTCAGTGCCAATTCCACGCTCAGCGTATTGGCCTGAACCAACTCGGCCTTGTCGAGCGTGGGAGCCACAGCATCGTCAACAGCGGGTTTTGCAAAATAGAAGTGATCGAGATAGAACTCATACTCGTTAACCAGCTCAATGCAGATGTAGTTTTTCGAGAAGTTCACATTGTCAATTACCACATAATTCCATTGTCCAGGAACAAGTCCATCATAAGTAAGAGCAGTGCCATATGCATTGTCCTCGAAAATCTTGCATGAGGTTGCGCTATAGGGATATACTGCAACATGCACAGTGCTATAGTCGGCAGTGAGACTTGCAGCATTCTGAGTGCGGCTGTTCATACCAGCACCTTTCACATGTACCGTCTTGTGGCTGTCACCTTCGACAAGCACTTCCTCGCTAATAGAGGTATAAAGAGGATTGGGAGCACCACCACCTACACCCCAACCGGGATTGTTGTCGTTAAGGCCTTTGCCATAGGTAGCACTATAGACTGGAATTACATTAACAGCCAAATCTGTAGGTTCGGTAGCATTGGTAGTGGGAGCAGTTGTTGCTTCGGCAGCAACATTCATGACCAAGTTATTAGAAACAACATCACCCACAGTTGCAGTAATGGTTGTAGTACCTGCGGCAAGAGCAGTGAATACGCCATCGGACACAGTGCCTACAGCAGGATCGCTGCTGCTCCATGTGATGGTTCCAGGCTCAATGTCGCCACCAATTTGGTCTTTAGCGACCACAGTGATGGGCATGTTGTCACCCACTACAAGGTTGGTTTTTTCAGCACTGATGGTGAGAGTGGTGACAACCATCTCTTCTTCAACATTCATGATTTCAAATTCCCAGAAGCTGTGTCCATAGCCAGTGCCGCGTGCAGTTCCGTTGAACTTGACATAGCGAGCAGTCACAGGTGCTTCAAGATGGATGATCTGTGTGTAAGGGAATGGACCTGAAAGGGTCTGGCCTTCGATTGAGTAAATGGTGGTACCATTCACAACATAGCCATCATCGCCTACTTCGTCGCCAGCAATAATCTGGAATGTAGAGGAGTAAGCACCCTCCCAAATAATGCGGATGGTGTTGAACGTCTGAGCTTCTTCCAGGTCAACTTGCCATGTCTGGGGATCGCTGAAAGCTGATTCCCAACGTGTTCCGGTGTTGCCATCATTGCCCTCACCAGCATTGCCCGAAGAGGCAATCGAAGGATGGCCAACAGCCAGATTGGTCTGTGCGAAGCCAGTCAAAGCGGCTGTGATGGCAAACAGAGTTAAAAATAATTTTTTCATAAAGATAAAAATTAAAAGATTAATAAAAAAGGAATATAATTGGATATAGAAGTTAGTAAATCAATTTTTTGGTTACTTCAGTGCCATCGTCATAGAGAATGGACTGAATTAACGGACGACCTGGCACAGGATTGACCAGGACACCGTTCAGGTCATAATAACGCACCTCACGAATGGAGCGGAAATCATTAGGCACCACATCAATAGCCGAAGTCTTGGGCTGCAACTGAAGCCAGTTGAACTTGCACGATGCCTGGTTAACATTGAGAATCTTCACAAGATGGTTGCCTTCGGCAAGGTGCAGCGACGCCTTGACTGTGCGCCAGCCGTCGGCAGCCTCGATATCGTGCTGAGCAATGATCTGATCGTCGACCATCACATGAAACACTGCACCCATGGGGGCATTAATGCGGTAATGAATCAAATAGTCGGCAGTGTTATCGACAGCAACCTGATAGGTCACATAGGGAGTAATAGTGTTGCCTTGCCAATCGACATACTGCTCAAACTTGCTCAATTCAATCATTTGAGTGCTTTCGGCATCGGTGTTATGGCGCAACTGGCACTCATGCATGTCGATGTAATCTTTTGCCGGAATCACATCGTTAACACCGAACCAGCAGGTTGTATCAAATGAGGACATATAGGTATAGACCAATCCAAGCTCGGTGAGTTCTATGCCATTTTCGCCGTTCTGGAAAACATGGTAGTAAGGATAGTTATTGTTCATGTTACCACCAATCCCCATAAACCAGGCATATCCTGCCACATTCTCGCTCTGCTCCATGATCTGTACCTTTTGCACCATCTGGTCGATTTGATTATCGACATTGGTCACAAAACCGTCTTTGTCGCCTTCCCAAGCGCACCACTCGGTGAGCATAATCTGTTTCTTGCCGTTGCGCTGGAAATAGGCTCTGAGTGAACTGTCTTTGTCATTGGCATATAGATAGGTGTTGACATACCAGTCAAGCGCTCCTGCCCAGTTCATATAGCAGTGCAGGGCAATATAATCCATTTGCGGATCTTTACCATTGTGAAGACTGCGATACTCCTCGATGAAAGCACCCAACCATTCGTCGATACCCCACACGCGGCCCCCTACTCTCTCGCCGGTGAAATTGAGTGCCGGAGAAATGAGCTTGAGGTTGAACTCCTGACCCAAGGCCTCTAACTGATCCCAAACGGCAGCCGCTTGTGCGGGAGTCATATTGGCCTGCGACGAAAAGTTGGGTTCGTTAAATCCCAGGAGATAGTGAGCCTCGGGATGATTCTGTAAATACGAACGGAGTTTGGCGGCATCATAGTCCTGATTCCAGCACATGGGCGCAAACACGATATCTTGTGTGCCATCTTGCAGAAAGTCGGGTTCGGGAGTCACATACCAGTTATAGGTCCATGAGACACCAGGCCTGATGGCATCGGCATATTGTTGGGTGTAGTTGGGATTGTTCTCACAAATGCCACGCTTAGCGCTTCGTTTCATTTGCGAGTGTCCGGCTACCGACACAACAAACAATAGTAATATGAAAAGAATGAATCGTTTCATTATGAGTTTACTCCTAAAATTATATTAATGAGTGCAGTCACATCGCTCACATTCACACGACCATCACCATTGATGTCGGCGAGTTCCATATTAACTGGTGTAATGCCAAGAATCATGTTGATGAGTTCAGACACATCGCTCACATTGATTCGGCCATCGCCGTTCACATCGCCACGGGCCGAAGTGTAAGTGAACCAGTTGAACTTGCACTCGGTGCTTCGTGCACTCAGAATGCGAAGGCGTTGTTTGCCTGCTTCAAGAGGCACCGACATGGTGAAATTGCCCCATTTGTTGGTGTCACCTGTAGCATTGAATTCTTTTTCAGCAAGTGTTGTTCCGTCGAGAAGCACTCTGATTTTTGGTGAATACAGGAACTCCTTACTTGCCAAACGGAAAGTGAAGTAGTAATTACCCGATTTCGGGACATCGATAAGATACTCCGCCCAACAATACCCGTCGAACGATGCAATCTGTATGGGCTGTTGACTGGCAGCATCGGTATTGACCTCAAGCATCATACCATTGGCATTGACATAGTCCTTTGCAGGAATCACAGTGCTGGGCTGGTAATAATAGGTGGTGTCGAACGATGACATGTTGACATACACCTTTCCAAGCGCCGATAGTGTGCCCCATGCAGGCTGATGAGTAATTACATTCTGGTTTATAAGCAGCCTGTAGAATGGATTTGAAGCAGTGCCCTTGGCCTTAAACCAGGCATAACGGTAAACCATTGTATCAAGTTCGAGATTCTGCACCTTCTGCACCATAGCATTCATTTGACTAACAGAGTCGACCTGTCCTTCCCATGAACAGAACTCAGTAAGCCAGATCTTTTTATGATAAGTGTCGGCAAAATCTTTAATGTATCCTTTAAGCGCTACAGGACTATTCATGTAACTGTGAAGGGCGATGAAATCGATTTGCGGCTCGCGTCCGCTGTTCTGTTGCTTATATGCATTGATAAAGCCGTCGAGCCATTCCTTGGGTTGATACCTGTGACCATCGTTAATTGTATCATCGGGGAAGTTGAGTGCCGGCGAGACCAGTTTAAGATTGTAGTCGGCAGCTATGCCTTCGAGCACGGGCCACAGTTCAGCTGCCTGAGTGGGGGTCATGTTGGCCTGGCTCTTGAAGTTGGGTTCATTGAATCCAAGAAGGTATTTTGTGCCAGGATACTTTTCGAGAGAATCACGAAGGGCTGTTTCTGAAAAGTTCCCATTCCAAACCATGGGAATGAACTCCATGTCACAGCCTGGACGCAGCATGTGTGCAACATACTTTGATGGATTGGTTCCCCAGTTGTAGGTCCAGGATATTCCAGGCGCAAGCGACTGGATTTCTTCAACATGATTAAAGTTGTTCTCTCCCACCCCCCTTTTGTAACTCTTTTGAGGTTGTGCCGAGAGCAAGGAAAGAGAAAGTATTGAAATGAAGCACAAAAATAGTCTTCTCATAATTAATAGTTAATGAAATTAAATACCTAATATTTTGTTAATCAGCGATGCAACGTCACTCACATTGATATGGTTATCTTTGTTGGTATCGGCATAAAGCAAATCCTTGTCGGTAATTCCAAGAATCATGTTGATAAGCGCCGTCACATCGCTCACATTAACCTTGCCATCCTTGTTCACATCAAATGGAACAAATTGCCAGTCTTCGGGAACAATGGCATTGATGTCGTCTTCCTCCTGATAAACGCGCACCCAGTCGATATACATTTTAGCATCGCCATTATCAAGTGCGGTAATGCCATTAGGGTTGAGAATGCCTGTGAAATAGCCACCAACAGCCAAGTCATATACGATGAAGAAATCGTGTTGGAAATAGAAGCCTGTGGCCCAGTCTCCACTCATATCGCTCACACCCATCTTGTAATAAGGTTCAGCGTTAGGATACTTGTCATGGTCGAGATACATGGTAACATACTCCTCGTCCCACTCAAGAGTGAAAATATGGAATTCACCATCTTGCAGACTGTAGGAATTGGTGGTGCTGCGGGCATAGTTGGGATAAGCACCATCTTTGTAAAAGCCCCAGTGACAGGCACCGTTAAAGAAGCGGTCTTGCGTGCCACGGCTTATACCGGTGGCGTTGCCCATCTCCAGGATGTCGATTTCGCCACAACGAGGCCACCCAACATCCTTGAAGTCATTCCCGAGCATCCAAAAAGCAGGCCACAACCCGTTTGCGGTGCTGGGCAACTTGATGCGGCTTTCAATCTTGCCACGAGTGAAATAAACCTTATCAGCCGAGTTCAGTCGACCTGAAGTGAAACTCTTGCCATTGTAGTTCTGCTTCTTGGCAGTGAGCACAAGGCAACTTTCACCTGATACTGGATCAACCTCAATGGTGACATTCTCACGCGTGTAATACTGCAACTCGGCATTGCCACCGCCGTTACCGTTGACCTCGATGTTCCAAGCCTCTTCATTGAGCGATGTGCCGCTGAACTCATCGTTCCACACAAGCCTGTAGTTAGCTTGTGCCGAAACGGCAATGCCAAATGAAAACAGAATAGAGGCTATATAAGAAAACAATCTGATCATGTACGATACTTTATAATTGCTGGCGCACCACAATAGTGCGCCAGCAATAATGATTAATTATTCATGAATACCAAGAATAATGTTAATAAGAGCAGCGACATCGCTCACATTAACCTTACCGTCGCCATTCACGTCGGCAACTTCCTGGTCCATTGCCTCAATGGCCATAATCATGTTGATAAGAGCCGAAACATCGCTTACATTTACCCTACCATCGCGGTTAACATCACCGGTTTCATGTGCAGGCTGTTCGGGTTCAATTGTGCTATCCTTGTACAGGAACACATTGTCGAGATGAACCTCGTTGCCTTGAGTTCCACCACTGAGGAGCCAGAAGAAATTGTCGTGATAAGCAGTAGCACCACCCTGTGTCGAAGAGAAGAGTTCGTTACCGAGTTTCTTGATATCCTTGACAGGGAGATCTACATAATACCATTCACCATCGTCGGGCCATGTGCCGATATTCTTCACGAGCACTGGGGGCTCACCAGAATAGATTGCTGTTTCACCTAAAGCGAAGGCAATAGAGCCTAAGCCGATTGCCTGTGACTGTACGGGATGACCTTTGATACCGAAGTGCAACACATAGGTGTCATCAATAAAGCTGAAGTCGGTATCACCATCTTTGATAATGCCTAATCCAGACCATCCTTTGTTAGAAACGGTCATGGCAAAGTGATCTTCCAGTTCACCAAACGAGTTCATGCCACTGTTGTCGTCACATCCAACATAGGTTTCACTCCAAACCCACAGATGGACATTAGTATCATTGGGACGCATATCCATCTTGAGATCGGCGTTTAATACTTCACTTACCGATTCACTAACAAGAATGGGTACAAATCCACTTGCTTTAGACCAGTCGAAGGTGGGTTCCCCATCGTCGTTAAGGGCCTTTGTAATGAAGTCTTGCGCTGAAACACTCATTGAAAGCGCAGCAGCAAGAGCAAATAATGTAATTTTTTTCATTTTGATAAAAATTTAAATAGTGAATAATATATGAAAAAATTAATATCCAGGATTTTGAGTAATACCTGTCAGGTCAATCTCCTTCGAGGGGATTGGGAACAGTTCATGCTTACCCTTTTGGAAAGTGCCATAGTCGGCTCTTGCTTCACTGGTTTCGCCAGCAATGTAAGCATCCATCGTCTCCTTGGCGATGCCCCAACGGCACAGGTCGAACCAGCGGTGAGCTTCCATTGCCAGCTCGACACGGCGCTCGTGACGAATTGCGCGCCTCAGGTCGGTCTGAGTGTCGGCAAAGGTTATGGTTACGCCCTGAATTGTAGATGTGTAAGGGAAGGACTGCAGACCTACACGGGCACGCACCTGATTCAGCGCAGCCTTAGCGGCGCCCAGCTCGCCCAATTCGCAGCATGCTTCGGCATACATAAGGAGCACATCGGAATAACGAATCTGCTTGTTGTTGAGCGGACCGCGTGAATCGTGCGTGAGGTGATAAATCTTGCCATTAGTTTCAGTGTACATGGCATATTTGCGATTCAGGTAACGGTCACCGTGATAGATTTCCTGAGCAGGTGTCTCAATCTCATCGTCGGTGGGGTTGAGAATGGTGAGGTCGCGACGAATGTCGGTAGGCTCAAACTCGTCGTAGAGGTTTTGGGTGGGTTTGTCGAATCCCCAGCCTGCCTGACCGAAGGCATTGGAGCGCGAACGCTGCAGAATGAGCGTGAATGTGCCTCGTGTGAAGCCCTCGCCTTCACCGTAGTCCGATGTCGGGTCTTCGGTGTATTGAATCTCAAATACCGACTCGGCATCGTTCTCACCAGCAAGAGTGAAGTTGGTGAAGAACTCAGCGTCAAGACTATACTGACCACTGGTAATAATCGAGTCTCCCCAAGCCTTGGCCTGACGATAAGCCTCGGTTGCTCCCTGCTGGTCGCCTTCCTGTGCCAGGAATCCAGCACGATACAGGTTTACCTTGAGAAGCATGGCCTGAGCCGAACCCTTGGTTGCACGCCCCAAATCATCGGCCTTCATGGTGCTTTTCTTCACAAGCATTTCATTGGCACTTTCCAGGTCGTCGATGATGAACTGGAAGGTCTCGTCGCGAGTAGCACGAGTTTGTGCCCATTTGTTAGAACTGTCGACAACATAGTCGATGAGCGGCATACCACCAAATAAGCGTAACAGTCTAAAGTAATAGTAAGCCCTCAGGAAATGGGCTTCACCCATGTAGCGTGAACGAAGAGCCACTTCGGTATCCGAAGACTCGTCGATGCGGGTTTTAGGGATCTCCTCAAGTGCCAAGTTGCACCTTGCAACACCTTGCCACTGGGCACGGTAGAATTCCAGCACCAGTTCGTTGTTAGTATTGGTCTTGAAGTTTTCCATATCATAGGCATCACCGCCGTCGGTAACGCTCTGACCTCCCTTGAGTGCATCGTCGCTGACAATGTCACCAAAATACCACTCTGAATAATAGGTGCCACCAAACTCCCATGCAAGAGGCACATAGGCAGCATTCACCACATTCTCGGCAGTGTTGATTGATGTGAAATACTCGCTGCGGTTATTGGTGCCGGGTGTGTCCTCGGTTAGCCAGTCGTGACATGAAGTCATGAAAAGAGTTATAGCCGCAATTGCAACACATTTAATATATTGAACTTTTTTCATATCGAATGAGAATTTATAAGGTGATAAGGTTTAGAATGAGAAGTTAGCACCCATAAGGAATGTGCGAGCCTGTGGATAGTTGCCATAGTCAACACCGCCGGCAACCTCAGGATCATAACCCTTATATGAGGTGATGGTGAACACATTGCTCATCTGAACATAGACACGCAGGTTTTTGAGCCTGATCTTAGAGATGATGCGTTTTGGGAAGGTATAGCCTACTTGCACATTCTTCAGGCGCAGGTAACTGCCACTCTCAATGAAACGGTCACTGTTGAAGTAGTTGATCGAGTTCTTTGCATTTGGAATACCAGCCTTGGCATAGTCGGTAACACGAATGCCGTCTTCGTCATAACTCCACACCGAACGCATGATGGGGCTGAGCGCACTCTCGGTACCTTTACCCTCGAGACGCTCGCGCAATGCATTATAAATCTTGTTGCCGGCAACACCTTGGAAGAACATCTGCACATCGATGCCTTTCCATTCCATACCCAGATTTAAACCATAAGTAATCTTGGGGAAATTGTTGCCAAGGCGAGTCTGGTCGCTATCGTTAATGATGCCATCGCCATTAATGTCTTCATAGATGGCATCAACCACAGTATAGGGATTTGCGGCACCACTGGCAGCATAACCCCACAACATCTTGTCGGCTTCTTCCTGTGACTGATAAACACCTTTATATTTATAGCCCCAGTAAGTGAACAGAGGAAGACCTTCATCGCTCACCACGCGGTCACCATAGACGGGAGCACCGCCATTAAGAGCAGTGAGTTCATTCTTGATGAACGACACATTGCCGTCGATGCTATAATTGAATTCTCCAAACTGATTGCGGTGTCCCAATGTGATTTCAAGACCCGTGTTGCGCACAGTACCCACATTGCTCTGAGCATCGTAGCGGTTGCCCACCCATGCCGGACCTTTCACCCAAAGAAGCATGTCCTTGGTGTTGCGGATGAAGCCTTCGACGGTGAGACTGAGTCGGCCATTCCAGAAAGCAGCATCGATACCGGCATTCCAAGTCTCAGTGCGTTCCCACTTGCCACCTTGGTTCACAATAGTCAGGATTGTAGCGCCATTAGCGATAGCATCATTGAAAGGATAACCCACAAATGTCGGGCCTGTGGTGAAGATAGTCTGGTTGAAGGCATCGTTACCAATCTTATCGTTACCAATCTGACCCCAACCAAGGCGCAGTTTCAAGTAATCAAGGCCATTCACCTTATCCTTAATCCAAGGTTCTTCGCTGATGCGCCATGCGGCAGCCAATGAGGGGAAGTAGCCCCAAGTGTTCTCGGGGAACTTGTTAGAACCATCGGCACGGAAGTTGAAGGTAAGCATGTATCGGTCAAGAAGCGAATAGTGGACACGGCTCAGGAACGAAAGGCGGCGCGTGCGCGACACACCGTCGCCTGCCTTATTCTCATTGTCTTCGGTTGTCTGGCTCAAATACCAGTTCTTTTCATCGGGATTGAGAATGTTAGAACCCGAATTGCCTATCGAGTAGTAATTGTATTCCTCGGTAGTGTGACCAACCATGAGGTTGAAGCTGTGAATCTTGTTCAGGTCAAACACATAATTTAATATGTTCTCCCAAGTGAAGTTGGTGTAGTGTGTGAGCGAACGCTCCAGGAAGTTCTTCTCGAGAATGTCCTTGACCGACACATCGTGGGCATCCTTGAACAGACGATGCTTCGAATCCACTTGATCGTAACTAACATCGGTGCGGTAAGAAAGGCCCTTAATAGGAGTGAATTCGAGGTAAATATCACCAATCCAGCGGTTGGTGCGATCCTTGGGATGCGATGTATAGACCATGCTATAGGGATTCACCGCATTCTTGAAGTTTGAAGGAGCGACATACTTGCCACTCATGTCAGCACCCTTCGAGTTCACAGCACCTTCGGGATAATAAGGCATGTCCCAAGGGGCCATGGCAATAGCGGCCGAGATGACCGATGCGCCAGCAGCAGGACTGTTATTCATGGCGTTGCGGCCTTGACTATAAACAAAGGAGAGATTCTCACCTATTTTGAGCCAGGGCTTTACTTGGAAAGAGGTGTTGGCACGCAGGGTGAGACGGTTGTAATCAGAACCTATAATAGTACCTTGCTGATCGAAGTAGCTGGCGCTGAACGAATAATTGGTCTTGTCGGTACCACCATCAAGTGACACATGATAGTTCTGGATGGTGGCATTTGACTTGAATACCTCGTCTTGCCAGTCAGTATCTACAGCTGCATAGTTGATACCGTTAGCATACTTTTCGGTCTGAGCCACTGCAAAGTGGTAATCAGTACCCATCTTGTAGCGCTGCAGCCACTCGTTGAAACCATTCTTATTATAATAGTTCTGTTCGCTCTTGGCAGCATTGATGGCCAAATAGGTGTTGACGAAGTCGTCCTTCTTCATCAGGTCGAGCTTGCGCCAACGGTTCTGGAAACCATAATACATGTCAAACGATACAGTCGTAACGCCTTTTTCACCTTTCTTGGTAGTAATGAGGACCACACCGTTAGCGCCTCGGCTACCATAGATGGCTGTAGCCGATGCATCTTTCAGAATCTCGGTCGATTCAATATCATTAGGACTAAGGAAAGAGATGTTATCGGTAATCACACCGTCGACCACATAGATGGGCGCAGAATTGTTGACGGTACCGATACCGCGAATTCTCACCTCGGCAGCCTGACCGGGTTGACCCGAACTAGCATTAACAGTAACACCAGCGGCACGTCCCTGTAAGGCCTGGTCGACGTTAGCTGCTGGTGTCTTCTTGAGATTCTCGGCACTGATTGATGCTACCGAGCCGGTGAGGTCGCTCTTCTTCATGGTACCATAACCAATAACGACCACTTCATCGAGCTGATTCACATCATCTTCGAGAATTGCATCGATAGTCGATGATGTGGTAAATGGCACAACTTTAGTGCGACAACCTATATAAGAAATCTCCAGTTTTCCGGCCTTACTGGCATCAATGGCATAATGGCCATCGATATCGGTAACAGTAAGGATGTTGGTGCCGGCAATTTTCACGGTAACGCCGATTAGCGGTTCACCATCGGCAGCGGCAGTCACAGTGCCTTGAAGTTTGATTTGTGCCGTCATTATTAACGGTAAAAACAGCGACACAAGCAGTAGTTTTAGTTTCATAAGCAATTATATGTTTTTGTTTCAATTTGTTCTGGGCTTTTCAAAACTTGTTGCAAATTTATAATGTTCGTGATTTCCTGTCAAGTTTTTTAAGCCACAAAAAACTCGCAAAAAACTCACTTTTTTCATTTTTCACCTACTACTACC
>CACXLJ010000002.1:0-5436 GCA_902768435.1 uncultured Bacteroidales bacterium
CCCACTGGCGACCAGCCGCAGGCCATCGACGAGCTTGTGCAGGGCGTGAACCAGGGCGTCCCCTACCAGACGCTCCTGGGCGTCACCGGGTCGGGCAAGACCTTCACCATGGCCAACGTCATCGAGCGCACCCAGCGCCCCACCCTTGTGCTCTCGCACAACAAGACGCTCGCCGCCCAGCTCTACTCCGAGTTCAAGAGCTTCTTCCCCGACAATGCCGTGCACTACTTCGTGAGCTACTACGACTACTACCAGCCCGAGGCCTACATCCCCTCGTCCGACAAGTACATCGAGAAGGACCTCGCCATCAACGAGGAAATCGACCGACTGCGCCTCTCCACCGTCACCTCGCTCATGTCGGGCCGACGCGACGTCATCGTCGTCTCCTCGGTCTCATGCCTCTACGGCATGGGCAATCCGCAGGACATCGAGGCCAACTCCATCACCCTCAAGGTGGGCCAGCAGCTGGGACGCGACGAGTTTCTGCGCCGCTTGGTCGATGCCCTCTACTCCCGCAACGAGGTGGACCTGCGCATGGGCAACTTCCGCGTCAAGGGCGACACCGTCGATGTGCACCTGGCCGAGGAGTCGCTCATTCTGCGCGTCATCTTCTGGGGCAACGAGATCGAGAGCCTGCAGCTGCTCGATCCCCTCACCCAGATGCCCACCGGCCAGCCCATGGACACCTTCCGCATCTTCCCCTGCAACATCTTCGTCACCACCAAGGAGCGCCTGGCGCATGCCTTGGGCAAGATTGATGTGGACCTCGGCACCCAGGTCGAGGCCTTCAGGCGCGAGGGCCGCCCGGCCGAGGCCAAGCGGCTCTACGAGCGCGTCACCTACGACCTCGAGATGATTCGCGAGGTGGGCTACTGCTCGGGCATCGAGAACTACTCGCGCTACTTCGACGGCCGCGAACCGGGCATGCGCCCCTTCTGCCTGCTCGACTACCTGCCCAAGGACTTCCTCACCATCATCGACGAGAGCCACGTCACCGTGCCCCAGGTGCGCGCCATGTACGGCGGCGACCAGTCGCGCAAAATCAACCTTGTGAACTACGGCTTCCGGCTCGAGGCCGCTGTCGATAACCGCCCCTTGCGCTTCGAGGAGTTCGAAGCCATCACGGGCCAGACCATCTATGTGAGCGCCACGCCCGCCGACTACGAGCTCGAGCGCAGCGAGGGCGTCGTCACCGAGCAAATCATTCGCCCCACCGGCCTGCTCGACCCCAAGATCACGGTCCGACCCTCCAAGGGCCAGGTCGACGACCTCATCGAGGAGATACAGCTGCGCGTCGAGCGTCACGAACGCACCCTGGTCACCACCCTCACCAAGCGCATGGCCGAGGAACTCACCGACTACCTCGCCCGACTCGACATACGCTGCGCCTACATGCACAGCGATGTGGAGACCCTCGACCGCATACAGATCATCGACGACCTGCGCGCCGGCGCCATCGATGTGCTCGTGGGCGTGAACCTGCTGCGCGAGGGACTCGACCTGCCCGAAGTCTCGCTCGTGGCCATCCTCGACGCCGACAAGGAGGGCTTCCTGCGCAGCCGCCGCTCCCTCACCCAGACCGCCGGCCGTGCGGCCCGCAACCTCAACGGCGAGGTCATCATGTATGCCGACCGCATCACCGAGTCGATGCAGCTCACCATCGACGAGACCGAGCGCCGACGCACCCTGCAGCTCAAGTACAACGAGGAGCACGGCATCACGCCGCAGGCCATCGTCAAGGCGCGCAACGCCATCATCGGCGTCGACACCGACATCCCGTCGTCGCCCGACTCCATCTCGCACGCACGCCGCTACGAGAGCAATGTCACCGGCATCAACGACCGCAACACGCAGCTCGCCGCCGAGTTCAACCCCGCCGCCGGCATCGTGGCCGATCCTGTGGTGGCCTACATGTCGCGGCCCCAGCTCGAGACGGCCATCGAGCGCCTCAAGACGCAGATGCTCGACGCCGCACGCCGCATGGACTTCATCGAGGCGGCACAGTACCGCGACGAGATGCTCAAACTCCAAGCACGCCTCGAAACCACACCCCAGTCATGAGTCAGAGCAACAAGATACAAGGGCAGTGGCTGCCCACTACGGTCAAGGAGGTGCAGCACCTCGGATGGGATTACATCGATGTGATCCTCTTCACCGGCGACGCCTATATCGACCACCCCTCGATGGGCACGGCGGTCATCGGGCGCGTGCTCGAGGCGCAGGGCTACCGCGTGGCCATCGTGCCGCAGCCCAACTGGCGCGACGACCTGCGCGACTTCCGCAAGCTGGGCCGCCCGCGTCTGTTCTTCGGCGTGAGCGCCGGCGCCATGGACTCGATGGTGAACCACTACACCGCCAACCGTCGCCGTCGCAGCGACGATGCCTACACCCCCGACGCACGCGCCGGGCAGCGACCCGACTACCCCACCATCGTCTATACCAACATCCTCAAGCAGCTCTTCCCCGATGTGCCCGTGGTGGCCGGTGGCATCGAGGCCTCAATGCGACGTCTCGCTCACTACGACTACTGGCAAGACCGGCTGCGCCCCTCCATACTCATCGATTCAAAGGCCGACCTGCTCATCTACGGCATGGGCGAGAAACCCAATATCGCCATCGCCCACGCGCTGAGCAGCGGCGCCACCATCGACCAGCTCACCGACATACCCCAGACGGTGGTGCGCATGCCCCTCTCGGCCATCCCCACCAGCGGCGACGATGTGGTGCTACACTCCTTCGACGAGTGCCTCGCCGACAAGAAGTGTCAGGCCGAGAACTTCCGCCACATCGAGGTGGAGTCGAACCTGTGGCACGGTCACAACCTGTGGCAGGCTACGGGCGACATCGCCATCAAGGTGAACCGCACTAACCCGCCCATGACCACTGAGGAAATCGACGCCTCGTTCGACCTGCCCTACACCCGCCTGCCGCACCCTCGCTACCAGGGCAAACGCATTCCCGCCTACGAGATGATTCGCCACTCGGTGAACCTGCACCGCGGCTGCTTTGGCGGCTGCGCCTTCTGCACCATCAGCGCCCATCAGGGCAAGTTCATCGCCAGCCGCAGCAAGCAGTCAATCATGCGCGAGGTGAAGCAGGTGACCCAGATGGACGACTTCAAGGGCTACATCTCCGACCTCGGAGGCCCCAGCGCCAACATGTATGGCATGCACGGCATCGACCTGGAGCGCTGCCAGCGCTGCGCACGCCCCTCGTGCCTCCACCCCAAGCCCTGCTCCAACCTCAACACCGACCACAGCGCCCTGCTCGACATCTACCATGCCGTCGATGCCCTGCCACAGGTCAAGAAGTCGTTCATTGGCAGCGGTGTGCGCTACGACCTCTCGATGCACCGCACCGGCAATCCCGCCATCGACAAGGTGAATGCCCAGTTCAACGAGGAGCTCATACGCTTCCATGTCTCGGGCCGGCTCAAGGTGGCTCCCGAGCACACCAGCGACGCGGTGCTCAACGTCATGCGCAAGCCCTCGTTCGCCCTCTTCGAGCAGTTCAAGCAGCTCTTCGACCGCATCAACCTCAAGTATGCCCTGCGGCAGCAGCTCATCCCCTACTTCATCTCATCGCACCCCGCGTGCACCGAGCAAGACATGGCCGAACTCGCCGCCATCACCAAGGACCTCAACTTCCACCTCGAGCAGGTGCAGGACTTCACACCCACCCCCATGACCATCTCTACCGAGGCGTTCTACACCGGCTTCCACCCCTACACGCTGCAGCCCATCGCCTCGGCACACACGCCCGACGAGAAACTGGCTCAGCGCAAATACTTTTTCTGGTACGAGAAGCAGTACCAGCCCGACATCGTGCGCTCGCTCACGCGCATGCACCGCCGCGACCTCATTCAGCGACTCTTTCCCCACGGAGCGCCACACCCCACTCCTCACACCCCAAACCCCAAACCCTCACACCCCAAAAACAACCATTTTCAAAAAAATCGGCGAAATATTCGCAAAAAATGATGTGCGATTCAAAACTTTTTCCTAACTTTGCATCGCTTTTCAGTTATAGGGGCGTAGCCCAGCTGGTTCAGAGCGCCGCAGTCACATTGCGGAGGTCATCGGTTCGAACCCGATCGTCCCTACTAACTTTCCCGAGCAGCATTGCACCACGCAACGCTGCTTTTTTTATTTCTTCTCCGCAAATTATCACGAATTTACCGTGAATTTCCACGAATTGATTGTAGGGTCGCTACCAATCGTGCGAGCCAAACGCAAATCAAATTCATTAGATTTGCTGAGGCGATGCCGATTGACGGCGGAGCACCTGTGGCGACCGCCCCCCCCTGCGCTAAAATCCCCTCACAAAGGGACCGGCACGCAACCACGAAGTGCTCTCGCAAATTCTTTCTAAGGAGTTAAGGGAGTGTAGGAGTAGCCACTGCAACGATATTCTCACGCAAAGGAGCTGGCGCGCAAAGCTGGCTGAGGCCGGAAATATAAAACTACGGATTAATCTGATTGAACGGATGGATGGGATGGCGGGGATGGCGGGGATGGATGGGATGACTGGGAAGGGCGGGAAAGCTGGGAAATTTTGGAAATTTTGGAAAATTTGGAAAAGCGTTTTGCTTAACTACCTGACCTCGAGGAACATGGGTTGATTTGGGGTTGTGGAGCGACCCTGATTGGTTGTACCGCATTCGTGATTTATTGTACCGCAAACGTCGTTTTTCGTACCGCGAACGTCGTTTTTCGTACCGCGAACGTCGTTTTTCGTACCGCGAACGTGGGGTATTGTACCGCGATCGATGGCTTCTTCCCACTCGAGGTCTTCGGCGGTGGCAAAGCGGTTGAGTTGGCAGGAGAGCTTCAAAGGGATGCCCATGTACTGGTTGATGTCCCAGCGATTGCAGTTGACAACGCGCCATCGTCCGCCCTTAGCAGTGCCCTCGTGCTGAATGAGCCGCAGGTATTTGAGAATTTTTATGTGCCTGATGACGGTGGATCGTGCCAGTTGCAGTTGCTTGGCGATGGCCGTAATGGAGATTTGGCCGTTGTGATTGATGATGACGCGGATGATGGCTGCGCGGTTTCGGTTTCCGTCGATGAGTCGCGCGATAGCTGCATGGTAGGTTTTCATAATAAAGGTTTTGATTCCTGCTTCGCAGGAGGTTTAGAGTTGAGAGTTGAGTTCGCGGGGGCGAAGATAGTGCAAGGGCGATGAGAATGCGATGTTAAAAACAAATTCTAGCTGACAAGGAGGACAAAAATATAAAACTACGGATTAAACGGATTAAACGGATATTTGGACGGGCTGCGCCCTTAAAATTACTGCTTCGCTAAAATTAAAATATTAAAAATGATTGCGCTTCGCGCTAAAAATATTCTCACGCAAAGCTGGCTGAGGCCGGAAATATAAAACTACGGATTAAACGGATTAAACGGATATTTGGACGGGCTGCGCCCTTAAAATTAC
>CACXLJ010000002.1:5447-264161 GCA_902768435.1 uncultured Bacteroidales bacterium
AACGCTGCGCATTAAAATTATAAAAGTAAAAATGATTGCGCTTCGCGCTAAAAATATCCTCACGCAAAGCTGGCTGTGGCCGGAAATATAAAACTACGGATTAAACGGATACTTGGGACGGGCTGCGCCCTTAAAATTAAAACGCTGCGCATTAAAATTATAAAAGTAAAAATGATTGCGCTTCGCGCTAAAAAGATTCTCACGCAAAGCTCTGAAACAAGAACTCAAAGTGCTCGGAAATTAAGACGAAAGATTAGTTTGATTCAACCTCATCATCTTCAATGAATTTATAAAACTCATCTCGAGTCAACGTGAGGCCTCGCGCCGCTTCTCTATCTCTACCGAAAGGTTTTGCTTGTTTAAGTTTGTGATATTTACCCAATTCAAACTTAACTCTTAGCGGTTTATCTGCAACATTACCTAAATCAACTATTTTTATCGAATTGATTTCGTAGTAACCAGCAAATTCATGGTCCGATTTTGGCACAAAATACTTAATTGCCTGCAAGTCAAGTGAAGCCTGTGGACCCATATAACCAGTCAGGAATGATGTTGCTTTGCCAGCAAGAATATCATCCTTGTTAGAATTGACGCTTTTGTCAATGATAGCAATGAAATATAACGGTTCTTTAACCGGTTCAATCGAGTAATTCAAGCCCTTTTGAGGTATCGAACGACGCAAAAGTTCAATTTGACTGCGTTCTTCAGTGAGCCAATTCTTGATTTGCTCATAAAGAACATCCTCACTACTTGCAGGGTCAAGCAACAATTCATCACTCATCTCGTGCCAATTGCCACCTGGTTTAAGGGGGAATGCTCCAATATTTACCGAGCTTATGCTATCGTAGTAGTAAGACTTAAGAAATTGCTCTTTATTCAGATTTCCAGGGTATAAGACATAACCACCAATAATTTCACGTTTGAGCTGCTGGTCGGAAGATTGTGAATAATAGATGGCATCACGATAGCGGTGCATTTGATTAATCGCATCAACAGGAGGAACATCTACACCGCGAATGTGCTTGTCTTGCAAACGATACTTGGCATCAAACAAATAGGTGTATAAAATAATATTATCATCTTTAGTTAATCTCAAAACAATATCAGGCCTTTGCTCAGTGGTTTTTGAAGTAGTGTCATCGGTAAAATCGGCACGCTGTGTTGGGTCAAAATTATCGTCGGCGGCAGTGTCGGTTGTAGCATTATACATTACCGAAGCCAGTTCTATCTCAGTCTCATTCGCAACAAACCGAACTTCAGATGATTTTCCTTTTATCAATTTTTTAATAAAATCACCTTCTGTTTCATGACCACTTTTTAGGACTTTTGCACGGTCCTTGAGAATGTGCTGAACTATATTCTTCACCTTGATAAAGCACCAGATTTCATAAAGTTCCGAAATATCCTTGACTTCAAGCTGCATAATGCCATCTTGAAGCTCATAACCACATTGTAAAAGGACCCAATTTTCATAAACATCCTTATATCCAATCGCTTGTTTCATTACAAGTGAGTCTTGCGAGAAACCTTTAAATGTGCCTATATTGCGGAAGAATGGGTGGAGAGTAAGGCGATCTAACTCTGCAGTCATTTCTTCAATCTGCTGTTTCATAGTAACATTCTCGGCATTAAGCACGGCAAGAACATTTCTTTTCACTATTTTAAAGCGATTAGCAATATTCAGGAGCGCATATTTCAAAAAACGATTCTCAACTGTGTCTTTGGAAAGATACATCTCTTCGATGCGATAGAGATACTCAGGTCGATTCTTAAACTCAGCATACTCATTCTCAAGTTCGGGTGGGATGTACGGCAATCGTTCGGCGCGTTCATAGCGCACCTCACTCTTCAGTCTGCGCTTTGGTCGATTAATAATGTATTCGGCTGCCTCAACAATATTAATGAAACATCCACGGAATATTTGCCACCATATAAGGTCAGAACTCTCATTATTAGATTGGCTAAAAGTGAGATATGTTTCTTTCAACAACGAATAACTGAGCATTGAAAATTCTTTCTCAATGTCTCTGATGACTTGTCGCATATCGGAGCGATAGTCCATCTTGTAGCTTAGAACCTCGGTGCTAAAAGCAAGTGAACGCACCTTTCCGCCTTTTTCATAAATAACCGTAATGTCGGTATGCCCTACCTGATTCCTGAAATTGATTGTTCCAAAAATCAGTTCATTTTCAGCAGCTACCTGTTCACTGGAGTTCTTACCTATAATCAATCGTTTGAGAACAATATCGCTGCTTGGCAGTAACGGCATGATGCGCACAGGATAATCGGTGTTTTCAAACAAATAGGCTTGGTGCTTAATGTCACCACTTTGCCACTCGTCTGATTCTCCAAAGCGAAATTCCACATCGTCAGTAATCGCGCTGAAGATTGCTGTAGCCTTACTCGTGGATTCTTCTTGAATCTGCAAGTTATCAATACACTCGGCAATACGCTTGCCATAATTAGGACATGAGAACTTGATGCTCACATCCGAATTACGCACCTCAAAGTGCAGCATATCGCGTTTTAAAAACATCATGAAAAGAGTTTATGTCCAATATGATACAAATTGACTACGTCCAAGCGTCTCAGCCATTTGCACAAGTTTCTTGTTTGATTTTTCAAATTCGGGTGTTATCACCTCTTGCAGGTCATTGAGCAAGTTACCGATTGAACGGTTGTCGCCCTCAATGCGGCTCAAAACTTTCATCATAGTGAAATCGTCAAGTGCATCAGTTACTGAACTATAACCAAATACTTTTGAAGCACTTACATATAGCAGCATTTCACTGATTGCACGATAGCCTAATTTGAATGGTGTATTCTCAAGTTTGTTGTTGACAGCCTCAAAAAATGCACGCACCTGATTTACATCTTCCCCTAGAGCGTTAATGACATCAAGACCATTAATTGGACGATTAATCAATGCGTTCTTGATTTCATCTGACAATTCAGTGCTAATGATGTCTGATTCATTATTAAAGTAGGCTTCTAGGTTCACTTCATTCATGACGATAGACATTGCACGGTCAAGCACCTTGCGCGAGAAAGAGAATGTGGTTTCGTCCATATTCACAGTGCCCATAACTATTAAGTTCTTGGGCAGTGTCAAACCTTTTGTCTTGAAATGCTCTGCAATATTCTTTATCACTTCAGCTTGCTCTGAATCTATGCCACTAGCATTTATTTTCGGTAGCAAAGAATCAATCATGTCATCACATACTTTTTCACCAAAAGTGTTGAATGGCTTGATAATGGGGTCTGTCATATACTCCCCATCTTCAATTGTTCGACTTTCGATTGCGCTCAAGAACTCTGCAAAATATTGTTCTACAGGTGCAAGATTCATTTCATCAAGACATAAGAAGAAAGGCACATCTTGATGCTGCCAAGCTCGAACCACAAACTCAACGAATGGAGTAAACTCATAATGAGGCTCACCAATATTTGATTTATAACCAACAACTTCCATAGAGTTATGCCAATTTGGTTTGACTTGGATTAGCTCAAAGTTGGCTGGTTTATGGAGATTCCAACGATTAAAACCATTCTCTATTGATGCAGGGTCATACTCTCTTTGTAAATCTTCTGGAACCGATGCCTGCGCAAGTTTTCGCACGATACGGCTTTTGCCTGTGCCTGAGATACCTGCTAAAAGAATGAAAGGCTTTGTTCTTATGGCAGTGAGGTATTTAGACTCTTCATCTCTTATTCCATCACAGCCAGTAGCGTTTTGTAAAAGCATATTCTCCGATGTTTTTACTGATATAACATTGTCTTCAATGTATATTCTTTTTACAACGCCATCAAATTCTTTATTAAATGATGCATCCATATATTATTTGTTTGAAGTAATTATTGCTATGAAATTAAAGTTAGAAGGGAATCTGACACTAGACCCTTTATAATCCTCAATTGCATTTATTGAAAAACCATGATCTGGATTTTCAAATGCTATATGCCTTTTAAGCAAATCGGTGAAAGGCCCTAATTTCAAAACCAAATCATATTCACTTGTTGATGTGATAATAACAGTGAAATTAGTTTTTGAATCAGCGACAGCTTTGTTTACAAATCTTGCCAATTCAGCTTGTAGTTTTTCTTTAGTGTATTTATCAGATAATATCGCTAAAGAATTATTCAAATCAGAGCTCTTATTGAGAAGTGTATTGCTTAACCATATTTCTGCATTCTCTTTTTTAGAATAGAGAATTAAGGATTGAGGAGCGTTCCAACAATCAAATAAATTTGAATCACTTTTAAACCTTTCACAGTTTTTTGAGAGGTAATTGTTAACAACATCCCCTTCTTCAACTTTGTTGATGATTCCAATAAGAGGGTCTGCTAGAATATCTATTACTTTAGAATCTTCAACCTTATTCTTTAGACCTTTTTCTAAGAAAAAGTCAGAGTAATCATAAATCAGATGTTCGCGATTCTTCTTTATTTCATCAATCAATTCTTCATATGATTTATGAATGTTCTGTTTACCATTATCTCCATGATTTAATGAAAACAAAACATAAAAGATTTCTTCATTTGTGGCGAAATCCAAATCAAAAATAACTCTAAATATAACTTTAGGTACGTCAATATCAGTTTTTGATGTTTGAGCTCCGTCATTATTCTTTCCGAAAGAGTCAAAAAGAATGCTATTCCAAATCAAATCTTGAAATATAATCTGATTATTTGGATTGATATAACAACGATTGTTGATAGGATCAAGTTCCAAAATATTATAGAGAATTTTACCTCTCTTAGTGAGACTAAGATATTCCTCTCTTTGTTCTTGTATACGTTCAATGAAGCCATAATACTGAGCATATAGTGATTTGTTGTAGACGGTACGTTCCTCTCTACCATCATCATTATATGCTTTAGTGCCGATATAATTAGCCATGTGCTCAATAAAACATGGTGTATCAAAATTTCTTCTAATTTTGTTGTTTACACCATATTTGCCAATTATGTAAACAGAGTACAAAAACAAATTCATGTCTTTGCTTGACTTGTCAAAGGTTATTTTACCTATCATAATTCCCTTCTTTAATAAGAGATTGTACAATTTTTTTAATCAACAGAGGTGGAATACCCTCGCCTATCACTTGTCTGATTAATATCTCTGAAGCCCAATCTGGAATATTCCAATCAAGAGGCAAAGATGAAACTATTAATAGCTCATATATTGATAAAGCTCTAGCATCCGAATAAATTCTTTCTTTATCATCTGCACTGTCAACAATACATCTTCCAGGGTGTACAGTTGAAAACGCAGAAATGACATTGTTGTTTTGCATTACTGTTGTCGCAGGTTTATCCCAAAACATTCTCATATATGTTCTTGGAGCTCCTTTAATTCTTCTTCCTTTAAATTTAGGATAGAAGAATTCATTCTGAAATGCAGATTTCCCACTAGGCGTATGAATCATCCATTCAACATTTCTCCAACCATGTGATGGTGGAGTATGCCATTTTGATACTTTTAGCCCCTCGGCTTTCTTTTTGTCAAATTCTGGAAAATGCCATCTCTCTTCTTTTTCTCTAATGAATGGATCTAATGAAGGTAAGTGACCAATAGCTTCTTTTAATGTTATAATTTCATCTTCTTTTTTTGGAAAATTCCATTGCAGACCTTCATCTTTTCTTACCATAAGATAAATGTAACGTTGTCGAGATTGTGGAATGCCATAATCCATGGTATTAATTATTCTTTCTTCATTGAAAGTATACATTTCACCAAGTTCGCTTTCTACATATTCAGGGATATATACAGATTTTCCATGTAAAGAAATCTTTGTGTGCTTCTGCATGGTTACATTCTCGAAAAGGATAAACTTGGGATTTAGAACTTTTGCCATCTCTATCGCATAATAAATCAAGAAATTTCTTGGATCATACGGATCTTTTCGACCTGCGCATGACATGCCTTGACATGGTGGTGTGGCAAATAAAAAGTCTACATTTTGCTTTTTTGCTTCAGATGCAACTTTTCTAAAAATATCAGACTGAGTAATATCACCGACAATCATATTTACACTTGGGTATAGATGACTGTAAAACTTTGCTCTTTCTTCAATAAGTTCATTAGCAACAACAACATTCACGCCGACATCATGAAGGTATGTCTCTGCAATGCCAACATTAGCGAATAACGAAATTGCTTTTATAGTTTTTTTAAATTTGAGTCCGTCCATTGAGTTCATATTCTAAAGATAATAGTGCGCTTTCAATTAGTTTTGGAGGTACGCCTTCACCTAGAATCTCTCTAACTAAATTACTGCTAGTTTCAACAGGAATATTCCAATTATCAGGTAAGGATGATAGTCTCATCAATTCAAAAACCGTCATAGTCCTTGGCTCAGACCAAATTCTTTTTTCCTCATCATCAGAATTGACTATTGGATAGCCAGGGTGACCATTTTCTTGTGAGCCTAATCTACTTGTATATTTTGTTATTGTATATGCAGGCCTGTCCCACCATTGTCTTTTGTAAGTATTTTTGTAACCTTTTGATCTAGTTCCGTCAGCAAGAGTCGGATAATAAATCTTATTGTTCCATGCAGAATGTCCTTCAGGAGTGTGCATCATTGCTATGACATGCCTCAGTTTATGTCTTGGAGGGCAATGCCATGGAGATATAGCTAGACCTGCTAATCTTTTTTGTTCATATTCAGGAAACAGTTTGTCTCTTTCCTCCTTAGATATATCGGTTACATTTGGGTCAATAGATGGTAAATTCCCAATAGCCATTCTCATTGTTATGATTTCATTAGATGGTTCAGGGAATTCCCACGATATTTTCATATCTTTTCTAGCCAAAAGGAAAATACATCTTTCTCTTGATTGTGGAACACCATAGTTCATTGAATTCACAATCTTATTCTTATTGAAAACATAATTTCGACCTAGTTTATTATCAAGATAGTCTGGAATACTAATCCATGAACTGTTTACCAAAATTTTAGTGGTTAAAATTTCAGGAACATTTTCTATAATAACAAACTTTGGTTTTAATCTCTTGATTGCGTTAACAACATATATGATTAATCTATTTCTTGGGTCATCTTTTAATTTTTTCCCTGCAGTACTCATGCCTTGACATGGTGGAGTAGCTATTAAAAAATCGCATAATTGAGATTTGGCTTCATGGATAACAGATTCAAATGTTTTTTGGTTAGTTATATCACCTTCGATCATATTCACATTTGGATAGAGGTGCCGATAAATAACAACTCTTTCATGTAAAAGTTCAGAAGAAACTTTCACATGAATGCCATGTTTCTCAAGAAATGTCTCGGCAATTCCTGCACTTGCGAATAATGAAAGACAATTAAATTCCATAATAAAAAACATATTAAAAACTCAATACATTCAATATTGGAATATTATTTCAAACATCCATAAGCAGTTATATCGAGTGCATATGACTGCATAATAGTTTATTATAACAATATTATAATTGATGTATTTTGTCTATAATTTACAAAGGTAAGAATATTTTCTTGTTATATATGATTAATTTAGAAACATTTTTTGTTTGATGCTGCAAATTTAGTTCACGGTATGAGCAAGAATATGGCACTATAAAGCAAAAATGCACTAAACTATGTGTTTTTAATCTTGCCTACGGGGGTGAGTGGGTCGCCACTAGCAATTAGCCGTTAGCAACTAGCCGTTAGCCGATAGCCAATAGCCCGTTCCAAAAATCCGAGCTTGCGAGGCTTTTTGACACCGACAGGTGCAACTTTTCGAATTAGCACCCCACCGAGGCTATTTATATTTTTTCAAAAAGCTGCAAACTTAGTTTGTCGAAGAGCCGGCTCACGCCGGATTTAGCGCGCCAGCGCAACTCCTCTACTCCTTAAACTCCGTAGAAACTAGCAGATAGCAACTAGCCGATAGCAACTAGCCGATAGCCGATAGCCGTTAGCAGCTAGCCGATAGCAACTAGCAACTAGCAACTAGCCTCTAGCCGAAAGCTGCTCCTCAACTCCTTAACTCCTTAGAAACCTAGGGGCGGGGTGAAAAATCGTGGGGTGCAGGGTGGTAGTAATCAAAAAATTGCGTAAATTTGCAGAGTTCAGCAAGAACCACAATTAACTATCGCGATGAATTTGAAACAACGATGGCGTGAGTTTCGCGCCTGGCAACGGGAGCCCATCCGCTATGACGACGAGGGCCAAGTGCCCCGGCACTGCGTGAACTGCGGCAAGGAGTACACGGGCAACTACTGTCCGCGCTGCGGCCAGAAGGCTGGCGTGGGCCGCGTGAACTGGAGCACGGTGAAGAGCGGGGTGATGCTGATTTGGGGCATGGACTCGCGTTCGCTGCCCTACACGCTGCTGCAGCTGGTGCTGCGCCCGGGCTACCTGATTAGCGACTACATCAGCGGCAAGCGGCAGGTGTCGTTCCCGCCGGTGAAGATGCTGCTGCTGGTGGCCATCGCCTACGCGCTGCTCTACTCGCTGGCCGAATGGATGGCGGCGCCCGTGGCTGCAAAGCCGGTGAAGGACGGGGTGGACGAGCTGCTCATGGCCTATGTGCAATGGGTGGAGCACAATCCCGGGTGGGGCTTCATGACAATCACGATGTTCTATATAGTGCCCACCTGGCTGCTGTTCAGGCATGCGCCGCGCCATGCCCGGCACACGCTGCCCGAGGGGTTCTTCATACAGGTGTTCATGACCACGCTCATACTGATTGTGTCGTGCGTGGGCATCTTTATCAGCGACCTGATTCTGTGGGCCGTGTTCATCTACTATGTGATTGCCTACAAGCAGCTGTTTGGCTACGGCTGGTGGGGCACGCTGTGGCGCATTGTGATGTGCCTGGTGATGGTGCTGGTCACGCTGGGCATTGTGCTGGATGTGGCCGAAATGATATTTGTGCCCCAACAGGTGATGCACATCCAGGCGAAATTCCTGGCCGGATATGCCGTGATTGCGCTTGTGACCACAGGGCTGCTGTGGGGCAGCTACGCCATTAGCAGGTACACCGAGCGCAAAAGGCTGCAGAAATAGATTTTGCGCGACTTTTAGGCGCGCGTGCAGTGGGATAATCAAAAATTATTGTTATTTTTGCACATGTAATGTAACTAACCAGACTATAATACACTAATAATAACTATTTTTTTATACCTATGAAATTAATCAAATTCTCGATCATGGCTGCATTACTTGCAATGACGGCTACAACGGCCTGCAACAAGGCTGGATCGGGTGGCAACAAGCCCGAAGTGAAAGTAGAAAACGGGGAGTTCACTCCCGAAATCCTAAACTCGTTTGGACGCGTGAGCGATGCCCAGCTGTCGCCCGACGGCAAAAAAATCCTGTACGGTGTGACCTACAACGACATTGAGAAGAACAAGGGCAACCGCGACCTGTGGGTGATGGACGTCGACGGCAAGAACCCGCTGCAGATTACCAACACGCCCAACAGCGAGAACAACGCCGTGTGGATTGACGGCGGCAACAAGATTGCCTTCATGTATCGCGACGAGTCGAACGACGAGGCTGCACCCCAGCTGTGGGTGATGAACGCCGACGGCAGCAGCCGCAAGTGCGTGAGCAAGATGGAGAACGGCATCGAGGGCTTCGTGATCTCGCCCGACGAGAAGAAGGTGGTGCTCATCAGCACCGTGCCCTATGGCATCAACACCGCCGAGGTGCACCCCGACCTGAAGGAGGCCAAGGCCCGCATCATGGACGACCTGATGTATCGCCACTGGAACGAGTGGGTGACCGAGGTGCCCCACCCCTTTGTGGGCGACTTTGACTACAGCTCGGTTGAAAATGTGAAGGATGTGCTCGAGGGAACCCAGTTTGAATCGCCCATGCGCCCCTGGGGCGGCGTGGAGCAGCTGGCCTGGACCCCCGACAGCAAGAAACTGGTGTATGTGTGCCGCAAGAAGACCGGCAAAGACTATGCCGTATCGACCAACAGCGACCTGTACCTCTATGATGTGGCTACCGCCAAGACCGAGAAGAACCTCACCGAGGGCATGATGGGCTATGACAACAACCCCATCATCTCGAAGAGCGGCAAGCTGGCATGGCTCTCGATGGAGCACGACGGATATGAAGCCGACAAGAACCGCATATTCATGATGGACATGGCCACCGGCGAGAAGAAGGACCTCACCGCCGACTGGGACTACAGCGTGGACGAAATCGCATGGTCGCCCGACGAGAAGTACATCTTCTTCATCTGCCCGTTCCAAGGCACAATGCCGCTGTTCCGCATGGAGGTGGCTACGCAGAAGATCGACACCATTGCTGCCGGTCAGTACGACTACACGGGCCTCACGCCCATCGATGCCAACACGGTGATTACCCTGCGTCACTCTTATCTGGAGCCTAACGAGGTGTTCATCGCCAAGAACGGCGAGAAAGAGGCCACCAAGCTCACCAGCGTGAACGACGAAATCCTGGCCAAGCTCAACAAGGTGACCTGCGAGAAGGTGATGGTGCCCACCACCGACGGCAAGCAGATGACCACCTGGGTGCTGTTCCCGCCCAACTTCGACAAGAGCAAGAAATATCCCGCCATCCTCTTCTGCGAGGGCGGTCCGCAGTCGCCCGTGAGCCAGTTCTGGAGCTACCGCTGGAACCTGCGCATCATGGCCAGCAACGGCTACATCGTGATTGCGCCTAACCGTCGCGGCCTGCCGGGCTTCGGCACCGAGTGGAATGCCCAGATCAGCGGCGACTACGGCGGCCAGAACATGAAGGACTACATGAGCGCTGTGGACTACATGAAGAAGGAACCCTATGTCGATGGCGAACACATCGGCGCTGTGGGTGCCAGCTACGGCGGCTACTCGGTCTATTGGCTGGCCGGTAACCACCAGAAGCGCTTCGCTGCCTTCATTGCTCACGCAGGCATCTTCAACATCATGGCCCAGTACCTCGAGACCGAGGAGATGTGGTTCGTGAACTGGGATCTGGGCGGCGCATTCTGGGACAAGAGCAACGCCGTGGCCCAGAAGTCGTATGCCGTGGCCAACCCTGCCAACTATGTGCAGAACTGGGATACCCCCATCATGGTGGTGACTGGCGAGAACGACTTCCGCATCAGCTACACCCAGACGATGATGGCATTCAACGCCGCCAAGCTGCGCGGCCTGCCCGCACGCATGGTGCTCTTCCCCGAAGAAGACCACTGGGTGCAGCGCCCGCAGAACTCAATACTGTGGCAGCGTGAATTCTTCGGCTGGCTCGAGCAGTGGCTCAAACCCGAAACCGAGGCCTACAAAAAGGCCCACGCAGCCCTCGAAGCCAAGGAACAGCCTGCCGAACAGCCCGCTCAGCCCAATGCAAAATAAACCTTTTGGCCTGTAGTGAGTCTAAAGGAAAGCAACAACAATCTACATGAAGTTTAACTATAATTATTTTTAAAGAACGATGAAGTACTTAAAGACAATTCTTCTGGTGGCTGCTATGGTTACTATGAGTTTCAATGCCAAGGCCGACCACGACCAAGTGATTACTTTCAATCAACTGCCGGCAACTGCCCAGACTCTGCTCAAGCAGCACTTTGCCGATAAAGTGCCCCTGATTGTGACTATGGACTGGGACGACTACACCATCATGTATGAAACCGGTGAGAAAGTGGAATTTGACAAGCAAGGTAACTGGAAAGAGTTCGACTGCCGCTCGTCGAAGGTGCCCACGGCTCTGATTCCCGAACAAATCAAGGCCCATGTGCGCGCCACATTCCCCGGCACCACAATCATCGACCTGGACCGCAACCGTCGTGGCTATGAAGTGAAACTGAACAACGGTCTGGAACTTGAATATAACCGCAACTTCCAGGTGGTTGACATCGACGACTAATCATTTAATCAATTAAAAAAACAAGGAGGCAACCAGCTAATTGGCTTGCCTCCTTAGCATTAAATAAGGTAATATTATGAAATTATTCAATAAACTGTCGGTCGTGGCCCTCGTTGCAGTGGCCATGATCTCGTGCAAAGACAACGCCAACAACGCCAACAACGCCGTTCCGGCACAACAGCAGGCCCCTGCACAGCAGGTATCGGCCCCCGCGCAGCAGGCATCGGCACAACAGCAAACCGCAGCACAGACAGCAGCTCAAAATGTGCAGCTGCCAGAACCCATCAACGCCTTCCTCAAGCAGTACTTCCCCAACGCCACCGTGGCGTTTGTCGAGACCGATCCCGGCTATGGCAGCGTGGAGTATGATGTGACCCTGAGCGACGGCACCGAAATCGACTTTGACCACGCCAACCAGTGGGACAACATCGACGGCCACATGAATCCTGTGCCTGCAGCACTCGTGCCGCCCGCAATAGCCAGCTATGTGAAAACCAACTGCCAGGGTGCAGCCATTACCAAGCTCGACCGCGAGCGCGCAGGTTATGATGTGGAACTGGCCAACGGCATGGAGCTGAGGTTCGACGCCAACGGCCGCTTCGTCGGCTACGACGACTAAGCAAGCAGCTAGCAGATAGCCGTTAGCAAATAGCAACTAGCAACTAGCCTCTAGCCTCTAGCAAATAGCAACTAGCCTCTAGCCGTTAGCTATAAGCAACTAGCCCTGTAGCAGTTAGCAGCTAGCAGCTAGCCTCTTTGCATCAATCAATACAAAGACTACATATTTATAGAGCGATGATAAAATTTCAATGTGACTACATGGAAGGCGCGCATCCCGAGATTATGCGCCGCCGACGGCTACGGCCTGGACCACTATAGCGCACACGCCATGCAACTCATTCGCGAGGCATGCCAGTGCCCCAAGGCCGAGGTGCGGTTACTCGTGGGCGGCACGCAGACCAATGCCGTGGTCATCGACAGCATGCTGCGCTTCAACGAGGGCATCATTGCGCCCCAGACGGGCCACATCAATGTGCACGAGGCCGGCGCCATCGAGACCTGCGGCCATAAGGTGATTCCCGCCAAGGCCGTGCTGGGCAAGATTGACCTCGATGCCCTTGAGACCTATCTCGAGACCTTCACCGAAGAGTTGAATGCCGTGGGTTGGGAACACTATGTGGTGCCCCGCGCCATCTATGTGTCGATGTCGACCGAACTGGGCACGCTCTACTCCCTGGCCGAACTCACCCGCCTGCGCGACCTGTGCGACCGCTTCAACCTCTACCTCTATATCGACGGTGCACGCCTGGGCTATGCCCTCGCAGCACCTGCCTGCGATGTGACCCTGCCCGATGTGGCACGCCTTGCCGATGTGTTCTACATTGGCGGCACCAAGGTGGGCGCCCTCTTTGGCGAAGCCGTCGTCGTCACCAATCCCGCCATCCAGGTCACCCGCGGACACATCAAGGGCCGCGGCGCCATGCTCGCCAAGGGCTGGCTGCTGGGCATCCAGTTCGAGACCCTGTTCACCGACGGGCTCTACTTCAAGATTGCCCGCAATGCCGTGGAGCAGGCACTCAAACTGCGCGATGTGCTCATCGAGAAAGGCTACGAGATCTACCTCGACTCGCCCACCAACCAGCAATTTGTGGTGATGCCCACCGAGCGTCTCGCCACGCTTGCCGAGCAAGTGGGCTACGATGTGATTGTCACTCTCGATGCCCACAACACAGTCATACGCTTCTGCACCAGCTGGGCCACCACCGACGCCCAACTCGCCCACCTCATCTCCTGCCTCTAATCCACCGAGTTACTTGGTGCGGCTGATGCCACCTTGCACATCATCGTTCTCGATGGTGGTATCAGTCTTCTTGACCTTGTTCTTGAGAGAACCGAAACGAAACGAGACAGTTAGTTGGTACGAACGATTGTTTTGAGTATTAATATAGTCGGCCTTACCTACCACATCGCCTTGCGTGGTGCAAGTCGTGTAGTTTAGCTGCTTATTAAAAGGCGCTGTTGCACTCAGTCGCACCGTGAGGCGGTCATCCTTCAGGAAAGAACGCTGCAGACTGAAACCATATCGGAAATATGGCCCGGCATAAGTATAGATGTCATCACTTGAGTGACCTATCATGCCAAAGGTATAGGCAGTTGCCTTGAGTCGCCAGGGTAACTTTTGTGACAGGTTACAGTAGTAATAGAAGCAATTACAGTCCTGGACCAATCCCTGTTCAGAAGAAATGAAATGATTGTGCGAGAAATTGAGATTTGCAACCAGTGTGGTGCTGTCGAACGGCTTCCACTGGACATAACCTTCAATTTGCCACCGGTTCTGTCGTATAACATTTCCAAAAGTCTGGTAGCGAACATCGCCCTTGGCATAAACAATCTTTCCAATAGCATTGTTGACCCTGAGATACTGAGGCCAGATTTGAACGGTGAGACGCTGCCCTGTGTACATATAGGGCAAACCTATCGACTGACTTCGCACACTTCCCAAACGAGCATTGCCAAACTGTTCAGCAGCAGGAAAACTATGGACTGCAGGATTCAGATAAATGATACCAGGGCGGTTTATGCTGGTTGTATAGACCAGCTTTAACGACTGACGCTCATCAATCTGATACTTCAAGCTGGCTTGGGGCACCCAATCGTTCAGATGCTTGTCAAAGTCTGCACTCTTGCCATCGCGATAATGACCTTTCATGTAACTATACTCGTAGCGCACCCCAGCACGGGCACTCCAGTTTTCATGGCTCCACATATAGTCGGCATAAAGAGCAGCAATGCGCATGGTGTGGCTGAAATCATCACTAGTGGTGGTGTGAGTATCGTCATAGAATTCCTGTGAACTCACACTGCTGTTGATACGGTCAATATATTTAGCACCCACTTCCAGTTTATGACCTTCCCACAAGGGACGCACATAGTCGAACTGGAAAGTGTGCTCAGTGAAACGCTCTCGCCCATTCTCCAAAAAGCCCGTATAGTTATAAGCGAAGTCTTGCGTGTTGGTGTAGTTGGTCTCTTGCTCGGTGTGCTGCCGTGTGAGAGCGAGCATATACGACAGTGTGAACTTTTCGCCCCTGCGACGCATCTTGTGTTCATAGTCCAGTCTACCGTTCCAGGAGTGGTGACTGTAGCTGGGCATCCAGAAGTGTTCGTCATATCGCGATAGACAGTTGTCATCAGGGCCTATCATCGAAATGGTGCCACCTCCTTGAACATCCACACTGTAGAAATAACCTCCGAACGATGCCGACAGCAGATTGAGCGAGTCAATGTCGTAACTGGCGTTAATATCAGCATAATGCACATGACCCGGATTCTCAGTACGGCTTCTAACCATCTGCGTATTCCCCGTATTCACAAATGTGCGCTCAGCACTTACATCATTCCTTGTGGCACGTTTCGACATATAATTACTACCATAGTCAAAACTGATGATGAATTTACCGAACTGTGCTGCCAGGTAGGTGCTGAGCGACGGATAATTCAAGGTGCTGTACGATGCACTCACCGATCCTGTGATGCCCTGCATGCGCTTGGTATCCATCATCACAATGTTCAAGATGGCATTTACACCTTCTGCATCCTCACGCGCTCCCGGATCGGTGATTACCTCTATTCGCTTAATCGACGAGGCGGGCATGGCTTTCAATATATCCTTGGCATTTTTAGTTAAACTCGGGTCAAGATGACCATTCTTGTAGATTTTAAAATTCTTGTTGCCCTTGACAAGAATATTGTCCTCGCCATCGACGGTTACCATTGGCACCTTTCGGAGCATATCTATCACTGTCTGGGACTTAGAGTCGTCATCAGCCTGCACATCATAGGTTGTGCGGTCAATCTCTTGCTTCACGAGCTGTTGTTGTGCTTTTACGGTTACACCATCGAGCAAAAGGTTCCATGCCGTTGTATCAGTTAGTTCGATGGTTGTGGTATCAACTGGTTCCTGGGCATTCCCTACAAGCGAAATTATAGCCGCTATTGTTGCTGTGAAAGTCTTTTTCATGTTCTGCGTTTTTTATTGAAGACGAACAATGCCAGAAATCGTGGCAATCATTATCTAATTTTAACATTCGGCGCATGAACAGGTAAAGGAGGGGGTGTTTTGTATAACACCGCCACATTTTTATAAAAAAGGTTAAAGGGTGGCAACAAAAAACGGCGCTGTTCGTCTTTATGATAAACAGCGCTTGCCTTATTGCACCCCAGCGTGATGGGCAGGCGGCAAAAAGTGACGATGACTGAAGCGACATTCAAACACATAGCACCCAATTTGCGAGAAAAAGCCCGCACCACAGCCTTGTCATTCGGGGTTGATGAGTCACAGGCCGAAGACCTGGCGCAAGATGTGATGCTCAAATTGTGGATGATGCGCGAAAACCTTGACCGCTACCGGTCACTCGACAGTCTTGTGATAGTGATGGCACGGCATCTTGCCACCGACAACCGACGCAGAAAACGGTTTGCTTCGCTCAATATCGAAGCCTATGGGATTCCCAACTCCTCATCACCGCTTGAACAACTCGAGGAAATCGAGAATGACCAATGGCTGACGCAGCGCCTAAAGACACTACCCTCGCGACAGCACACTGTGCTGATGATGCGTCAGGTAGAACACCGAACCTATCAAGAGATTGCCAGCTTGCTGGGCATCGCCGAGACATCGGCCCGGTCGCTCATAGCAAGAGCCCGCAAATCGTTATTTGAAGAATACAAGAAAAGAATGTGAGAAAAGGATGGAAACAACTCATGCACACATCAGCCAGCTCATCGAGCGCTTTATGGAGGGGCAAAGCACGCTTGCCGAAGAGCAAGAACTTGCCCAATACTTCGCCACGCACGAGGTGAGTGACGAATGGAAGCCGCTGAAGGACATGTTTGCCTACTTCGATGCCGGCATGCCCATTGAGGAGCCAGGTGCCAGCGTCAAGGTCCCTATAACGAAACACCACTGGTGGTGGCGCGCAGCGGCAGCAGCGGCAGTTTTGCTTGTCGGGGCAATCACGGTCTTCTACATCCTCGACGGTCAGCCCTCGGTCCAGAAGGCACCGCAATATGCCAGTAACTCTCCTAAAAGCAACCCCGCGCAGAACACTGATACTACGAGGACGCCCCTACCCCATGCGGAACCAGTCAAGGAACTCGTAGCTGAGCACAAAGCCACCAAGCAAGTAAACCAAGGGCAACTCGCCAAGCCTAAAACCCCATCGCACGACGATGCACAACGCAAGCAAGACAGCATTGAGATCACGCGCAAGCAAGGTGAAATGGAACTTGCCCAGCAAGAATTGCTGGCCGACCGCATCATCATGGAACAGGAACGGGAGCAGATGCGACGGGAGCAGATGGAAACACGCGCACGGCTTGTATCGACGCGCGAAGCGATGAACTATTACAACAACCAGCCACAAGCCACTATGGTGGTATTCAAATAAACATCAAGAAATAACTAAACACAAACTGATATGAAACACTCCTTTTTTAAAACCACAGCGGTTATCGGCATCATGATGGTCTTGGGAGCAGGAGCCCGTGCACAAGAGCATGTGGTCGAGGCATTTGCCGAGTTTTCAAGCGCCATTGCCACCGAACACAACATGATAACCATGAGCAAGAATGTGAACTACCGCGACAAGGCGTCGGGAACGAAGACAGGCTCATGCTCGGTAGTCGAGTTCCATCTCGACAGCCACGAGTTCCAGTTCATACGCAACATCATCAACGCCATGGACCAGGACCGCAACGAGGCCTACCATAACGCATCGGGACAGGCCGGGAGCCAGGGTGTGACCTACGCCATCGCCTATGGCCCGGGCGAGCACGACTATGAACTGATTGGAGCCGACAACACGATGAACTTCAAGGTATACTGCTTCAAGGACCCGAAACAGGAAGACTACCGCACCAGCTATGCCGTGGAGTGGAAGCAGGAGCAAGACAACTACTATGTGGGCAAGGTCTACTGCATCTATGGCATGAAACCAGGAGAAGCGCAACCCACCAAGCGGCAGGGAAGGGTGTTCACCTTGAGCAGCAATGGCCTGAGTGGCCTTGGCGACTTGAGCGACTTGGGCGATTACTCGTTGCACATCGACAGCCTCATCAACATGTCGAAAGACCTCAAGAAGCTCAAGGCATTGGGCAAAGGGTTGAACGGCAACTACAGTTTCAGTTTCAGTTCGAGTGGCAACAAGCATGACTATGACGACAACGATAACTGGCTCACCGACTTCGGGATGCTTTGCAACTCGTTCAAAGAAAAGGCAAAGACCTCACCCAAGAAATGCGCCATGTATGCTACCGAGATACTCAAACTCTGCAAGCATGCCGACGATGCCGAACTCACTGAGAACGAGGAGAAACTGTGCATCAAGCAGCTCCGGCAATTACAGAAACTCACCGATGACGAATTTGTCAAGGGACTGCTCGACGAGGCCATTACCTATATTGATTAAACCCAAATCGGGTTAAAAAAGATGCTGTGCCACACGCAAGTAACACAGCATCAAGTATTTTATGCATTTTTAACCGCTAGGGTCTAATATGCAATTCCTTAACCGTTAAGGTTTGAACTGACGGGCAACCGCAAGTACAACCTCGCTGAGTGTGGGGTGTCCGTGGATGGAACGGGCCAGCACATCGACGGTGACATCGGCGTTGATAGCCATCACCACCTCTTGAATGAGGTCGGCAGCATGGGCACCACAAATGTGGCAACCCAGAATCTTGCGGGTCTTGGCATCGATAATCATCTTGATAAGACCATCGGTCTCACCCATCGACACTGCCTTGCCATTGCTGCGGAAGAAGCCTTTCTTCACCACCACTTCAAGACCTTGTGCCTCGCACTGCTCCTCGGTGAGCCCCACCATCGAGAGTTCGGGTGTAGTGAACACTGCACTGGGCACCACATCGAGCCTGATGCGATGATTCTCGCCCATGATTGAGTTGAGGGCAACTTCACCCTGAGCAGTAGCGGCATGGGCTAGCATACACAGCCCGTTCACATCGCCAATGGCATAGACGCCGCTCACGCTGGTTTCCATTTCGGCATTCACTTCAATGCCACGACGGCCCACCGTTACACCGATGGCATCGAGTCCCTCGGGCAGCACAGGCTGACGACCTACCGACATGAGCACTTTCTCGCACACAATGCTCTGCTGCTTGCCTTTGCTCTCGTAGGTCACTTCCAGACCGCCGTCGGTCCTGGCAATCTTCTGCACACCGGCACCAGTCACAATCTTGATGCCACGCTTGCCAAGCACGGTGCGGAGGCGTTTTGCCACATCCTTGTCGAATGGCGGCAGAATCTCCTTGCAGTATTCAACCACACTTACCTCAACACCAAAACTGTTGAAGATGGCAGCGAACTCCATGCCAATCACGCCACCGCCCACAATGCACAGGCTCTGGGGCAATGTGTCCATGGCCAGGATGTCGTCGCTCGTCATCGCCAGATCGGCACCCTCGATGGGTAAGCCCTTAGGAGCCGAACCCGTGGCAATCACCACATTGGTAGCCGTGTACTCCTCTTCGCCCACCATCACAGTGTGAGCGTCCTTGAAACGGGCTTCGCCATTGACCACAGTAATGAGCGGATTGTTCATGAGCATGGCCACGCCATCGCGCAACTGCTTCACCACCTCGTTCTTGCGTGCGAAGACGGCAGCATAGTCGACCTTGACATTCTCGGCAGTGATGCCGAAAGCCTCGCTCTCCTTCATGTTGTTGAACAACTCGGCATTGCGGCACAGCGCCTTGGTGGGGATACAACCGCGATTGAGGCAGGTGCCGCCCAGTTCACACTTCTCGATGAGCACAACCGACAACTGACATTGAGCAGCCTCGGCAGCCATCTCATAGCCACCAGGGCCAGCACCAATGATAATAATATCTGATTTCATAAAGGTTTAGAGTTGAGTGTTTAGTGTTTAGGGGATTATAAAGCCTCGGCTTGCAATTCACGATAGGTCACGATGGGGTGCAGCGCAGCCTGCGTGTCGTCGAGACGACGCACGGGAGTGTTGTGCGGAGCGCTCTTCACCATCTCGGGATCTTCCTTGGCTTCGCGGGCAATGGTCTTCATCACCTCGATAAAGCCGTCGAGGGTCTCCTTGCTCTCGTTCTCGGTGGGCTCAATCATCAGGGCCTCGTGGAACAGAAGCGGGAAGTAGATTGTGGGTGAATGGAAACCGTAGTCAAGCAGGCGTTTAGCCACGTCGAGCGTGGTGACGCCAGTCGACTTGTCCTTCAGACCGTCGAACACAAACTCGTGCTTGCACACGCCGCCAATAGGCAGTTCGTAGCAATCCTTGAGCGACTCCTTGATGTAGTTGGCATTGAGGGTTGCGAGCGGGCCCACATTCTTGATGTTGTTGTAACCCAGCGTCAGGATGTAGGTATAAGCGCGCATCATCACGGCAAAGTTGCCCAGGAATCCAGAGATGAAGCCCAGCGACTTGTCGTTGTTCTCCACATAGAAGTGGTCCATGTCGTCCTTCATGACGCGGGGATTGGGCAGGAACTGCTCCAGTCCGGCACGCACGCCCACAGGGCCGCTACCAGGACCGCCACCACCATGAGGTGTTGAGAAGGTCTTGTGCAGGTTGATGTGCATCACATCGAAACCGATGTCGCCAGGACGGACCTTGCCCAGCATGGGGTTCAGGTTAGCGCCGTCGTAGTACATCAAGCCACCAGCCTCATGCACCAGCTTGGCAATCTCGGCAATGTTGTGCTCAAAGATACCCAGCGTGTTGGGGTTGGTCATCATCATACCGGCAATGGTGTCGTCGAGCAGCGGTTTGAGGTCTTCCACATCGACGGTGCCGTCGGGACGGCTCTTCACCACCACCACATCAAGGCCGCACACAGCAGCACTGGCAGGGTTGGTGCCATGCGCGCTGTCGGGCACGATAATCTTGGTGCGCTTCTCGTCGCCACGGCTCATGTGATAACTGCGGATGATCATAAGGCCTGTTAGCTCGCCGTGAGCACCGGCAAAGGGGTTGAGCGTGAATTCGCTCATACCAGCCAGTTCAGCAAGACTCATCTGCAGGTTGTAGTAAACCTCCAGAGCGCCATCGACAGTTCCCATGGGCTGCAGGGGATGCAGACCGGTGAAGTCGGGATGAGCCGCCATGTCTTCGTTGATTTTGGGGTTGTACTTCATCGTACACGAACCCAGGGGATAGAAACCGGTGTCGACACCAAAGTTGTTGTTGCTCATGTTGGTGTAGTGACGCACCACGGTGAGTTCGTCAACCTCGGGCAGCGCAGGAGCCTCGGCACGCATCAGGTTAGCGGGCAGGGCCTGCATCTTGTAGTCGGCGCATTCATTCTCAGGAAGAGAGTAACCACATCGTCCTTCCTTTGACAACTCAAATATGAGTTTTCCATAATAAACGTTGTTCATAACTCAATCCTCCTTTTTTATACGGTTTCATTATTGTTTTCTTCATTCTCAGCCTCTTCGGGAAGCGGATCGATGAGCAGGTCGGCGAGGTCATCAATCTCATCCTTGGTGCGCTGTTCGGTCACACAGATGAGCATGGTGTCGTCGGCAATCTTCAGACCCACATTGAAGCCCTCGAGTGCGCCAATCGTCTGGAGCATGTCGATGTCCTGAGTGGTCTTGACAGCAAACTCGTTGAGGAAGGGCTTGTCGGGGAAGGCCAGTTCGAACTTGCCCGATTTCACCAGTTTCTCGGCCAGATAGTGAGCACCGCTGTAACCCAGCTCGTTCACTTCACGCAAGCCTTTCTTGCCCATGAGCGACATGTAGATGGTCACATAGAGTGCCATGAGGCTCTCGTTAGAGCAAATGTTGCTGGTGGCCTTCTCGCGGCGGATGTGCTGCTCGCGTGCCTGGAGGGTAAGCACAAAGGTGCGCTTGCCATCGGCATCCTTGGTAGCACCCACGATGCGGCCCGGCATCTTGCGGATGAGTTTCTTGCTCGTGCACAGGAAGCCCACATAGGGACCACCAAAGTTCATGGGAATACCCAGACTCTGGCCATCGCCCACAGCCACATCGGCACCCCACTCGGCGGGAGTCTTAATCACGCCCAGTGCGCTTGCCACGCAGTTCATGATGAGCAGTGCCTTGTGCTCGTGGCACAGGTCGGCCCAGCCGGTATAGTCTTCGAGAATGCCATAGAAGTTGGGCGTAGCGACAATCACGCCAGCCACATCGTCCTTAGCAATCTTTGCCTCAAAGTCGGCACGGCTTGTCACACCACCTTCGGCAGCGATTTTCTCGACCACCACGCCATGGAACTTCGCATAGGTCTCGACCACGCGAATCACGATGGGGTTCACGGTTTCAGAGATGAGCACTTTGTTGCGCTTTTTGGCATTGGCCACAGCCATCATCATGGCCTCGGCGGTAGCGGTGCAGCCGTCGTACATCGACGCGTTGCTCACTTCCATGCCGGTGAGTTCGGCCATCATGCTCTGATACTCGAAGATGTATTGCAGGGTGCCTTGTGAAATCTCGGCCTGATAAGGGGTGTAGGAGGTAAGGAACTCGCTACGGCGCACGATGTCGTTCACCACCGAAGGTGAATAGTGGTCGTAGCAGCCAGCTCCCATGAAGCAAGTGAGCTTGGTGTTCTGGGCACCAAGATAATCGAAATACTGACGGATTTCAATCTCGCTCATTGCCTCGGGCAGGTCATAGTCTTCCTTGAAGACCAGTTCGCTGGGCACATCGCTGTAGAGGTCGTCGATCGACTTAGCCCCACAGGTGTTGAGCATTGAGCGGATATCCTCGTCGGTATGCGGGAAAAATTTATATGCCATAATAATATTTAGAGGGTGAAAAAGTCACAAGCACCTTGCCTGAGAACCAACGGGTCCATCAGGCAAAACGCCTGTAACATGGTTTGTGATTTATTCGCCAATCATGGCCTTGTAAGCTGCAGCATCCATCAGGTCATCGAGCTCGCTCTTGTCGCTGAGTTCAACCTTGATGATCCAGTTCTCGAAAGCGTCTTTGTTGATGAGGCCGGGCTCGTCTTCGAGGGCTTCGTTCACTTCAACAACAGTGCCACTCACGGGGCTGAGGAGGTCGCTGGCAGCTTTCACACTCTCGACTGCGCCAAATTCTTCACCGGCTGCAACTTCGTCGTCAACCTCGGGCATATCTACATACACCACATTGCCCAGCTCGTGCTGTGCATAGTCGGTAATGCCGATGTAACCAAATTCGCCATCTACTTTCACATACTCGTGTGATTCACTGTAATACAGTCCGTCGATAATCTTACTCATTGTTTTTAAGTTGTTTAAAGGTGATTATAATGTTAATTGATTTTTATTTCTTGTAGCTTGTTGTGTAGAAGCGTTTCTTCACCACAGTTGCGGGGAACACTTTCTTGCGAATGCGCACACTCAGTTCGTTGCCCAGCGTGCCAGCAGCACGGTCGACCAGTGCAAAAGCAAGGCTCTTGTCAACCGAGATGCCACGGTAACCTGTGGTCACATAGCCCACCACTTTGTCGCCCTGGAGCACTTCGTAGCCGTGACGAGGAATGGCCTTGTCGTGGAGTTCGAGACCCACGAGTTTCTTGGCGCTGCCTTCAGCCTTTTGCTGTGCGCAAGCATCGCGACCGATGAAGCCGCCTTCCTTGTCGAGTTTCACAAACATGCCCAGAGTGGCCATGATGGGCGAAATCTCGGCAGTGAGTTCGTCGCCGTAGAGAGGCAGACCCACCTCAAAGCGCAGGGTGTCGCGGCAACCCAGTCCGCAAGGCTGTACGCCAGCGTCCATGAGCAGGTTCCACATTTTCACAATTGCCTTGTGGCTTGCATAGATTTCGAATCCGTCCTCGCCAGTGTAGCCGGTGCGGCTCAAGATGATGGTTTCGCCATCGTACTGCACTTTCTTCACAGTGTAGAAAGTGAGGTCGCTACCATCCAGGTCAAGCACATTCTTGATGGTGTTCTCGCCTTCGGGACCCTGGACAGCGAGTTGAGCATAGTAGTCGCTCTGATTCTCGACTTTCACATCGAAGTTAGCTGCCTGCTCGTTGATCCAAGCCACATCCTTGTCGATGTTGGCGGCGTTGATCACCAGGAAGAAGTCGTTCTCGCCCATCTTGTAGACCAGCAGGTCGTCGACGGTACCTCCGTCGGGGTAAAGCATCATGCCATAGAACACCTTGCCTATCTCGGCATCCTTGATGTCGTTGGTAAAGATATAGTTCACAAATTTCTCGGCTTCGGGACCAGTAACGGCCACCTCGCCCATGTGAGAGACGTCGAAAACGCCCACATTGGTGCGCACTGCGTTGTGCTCTTCAACGATGCCCTTGTACTGAATGGGCATATCGAATCCTGCAAAGGGAGTCATTAAGGCACCGAGTGCCACATGATTGTCGTGTAGACAAGTTGTTTTGATTTCTTCTGCCATAGTTGTTTTAATCGAATAAAAGGTTTATGAGTTGTTGATTATTAAGATTCGCAATGATTTTGCCAAGGTCCACGCCTTCGAGAGCCTGCTGCACATGGGTGCGCTCGAAAATCACCCCTGTGAGGGGAGCGATGATGCCGTCGTCGAGATTGCCGAGCAGGAAGAAGTCGCCTGCCACATCGATGTGCCTGACCACATTGTGGTTGAGCTCCAGGCTCACCTGCATCTCCCCAACTCCCTCGATGCGGCCGGTCTTGACCAGGTTGCAGCGCGGATTGTTGCCATAGATGAACTCGGGCGTGAGATAAGACTGCATGATGGCATCGATTTGCGCCACATCGGCATCGTTGAGCACAATTTCGCCATCGCACAGGGTGGCCTTCACATGCGCTTTGAAGTCGTCGATGCTCATGTCGAGGTGCTCGCTGAGTGTGGTGATGCGGCTCCTGACCGACTCCACACCCTTCGACTCCAACTTTGCCGACGAGGGGGTGATGGCGTTGAGCATGTGCTCCATGTTGGTGTCGTAGAGCATGGTGCCATGCACAATGCTGTGCCCGGGGATGTGATAGAAGGCATTACCACTCACCTTGAGTCCGTCAATCAGGATGTCGTTGCGGCCATTGTCGGTGGCATTCAAACCCAGCCCCTGCAGCATCTCGGCCACCGCATGGGTGTAACGCGAGAAGGTGAGCTGCACATTGTCGCTGCGGGTGATGTAGCTGAACATGATGTTGTCGCGGTCGGCATACACACAGCCGCCCCCGCTCTTGCGACGGTAGACGGCAATGCCGTGCTCCTTGCAATAGTCAAGGTTCACCTCGTTGTCGATGAGCTGGTTGCGACCAAAAATGACGGTGGGATCGGGTTGCCACATGAAGAAGATATCTTCGTCGGCCATGATGCGAGCGGCATACTCCTCCATAGCGAGATAGAAGGGCAGAATTCTCGTGGCATCGTTAGGCAGAAGAAGATATTTCATCAGTGTTTAAGATTTAATCTTCAAAGGTACGATTTTTTTCTTATACCATTATCACTTTTAAGTACTTTTCACGAAAAAAACATTTGGTTGTCCTGATAGGGCGCAAAAAGGGCTGGCGTGAAAGCGTGCCAGCCCCAAAGGGTGTTAAATGGTGAAAAATTGTATTTTGCAGTTGCGGTCGCCATGGATGGCGACCCTACAGAGTGTATTATTTACTGATGCCAAGGATGATGTTGATGAGGGCGGTGACATCGGAAACATTGACGCGGCTGTCGCCGTTCACATCGGCACGGGTGCTGTCCATCGGGGTCAAGCCCAGAATCATGTTGATGAGTTCACTCACATCGCTCACATTCACGCGACCATCGCCATTCACATCCCCCACAAGCGGTTCCAGGTAGGGTTCGCCTACATAGAGCTGATATTGCGCATAACCGTTGCCCAGACAATACTCATAGACATAGCAGTGGTGGTCGTCGATAGGCTCCACCTTGAACCAGGCACCCACCGAAGGATTGGCAGCATAACCGCCTGACCCGAGCACAGGCACCGACAGCAGTGCAGCGCAGTTGGCACTCATATCTCGCACAGTGAAACCGCCGTTGTAGTTGGTGCCCGACGCATGGATGAAAAGCCTGTGACCCGCCAGCACAAAATAGGCGCCGCCACAACTGGAGTTGCGCGCCGGGGCTGTGGTTCCTGTAGAAGCGGTGATGTAGGTGCCCTTGTCCCCATTTTTATAGTAGTTGTAGCCCTGATTCCTCACCTGATAGACAAATTCCAAAGGATCGGTGCCAATAGGATAGACGATGCCTGCTGTAGAGCCGGCAAATGAGAGTTCTTCGCTCGAATAGGTGTCGACAAACTCGCCGTTGGCAATATGCACCATTTCCACATAGTTCTGGCCATTGGGGAAATGATAGATGTAGCCGCCCTCTTCCGAGAAAATGTCGCCTGATGCGGTAATGAAGTGCACGCGACCATTAAAATTCAGTTCAAAATCGATGTCGACGGGCTCGGTAGAACCGTTGCGATACACGCGCAGTTTGTTGGGAGCATCCGAGAGGCCGTCGTTGCGCAAAATAAGGTTGCCGGCATCGTCGAAGCAGATGCCCTGGCTATAGGTTCCCTGATAATCATTGTCGATGCGACCGTTGCGGTCGTAGGTGAGCAGAGTTCCCGACGCGTAGTCGTTGGTGTAGAAAATGCCGTCCCTGATGGCAGCCTGCTGAGCCTGTTTGAAGGGTGATTCATCATTCAGCAGTGAAGGAAAACCTTCCTTCATAGTGCCATCGGCACGGCAATGCCTAAAAACCGTTTCGCTCTTGAGATCCAACGGGTCGAGCACATCTTCGACCGCATCCCAATCAATATCGGCAAAGTCGATGGCATTGGCCGAATCAAACGAATTGGTTGTGATCATATACACACCCATATTGCCATATTTCTCGTAGTTTGCCTTGCTGTCAACAGTCCACACGGCACACTGGAGACCAAGCAGATGGAAGCGTTTCACAGTGTGGATGTCGAAACAATCGGCCTGAATGCTGGGATTGAAGCCCCATTGCTGGCACCACTCCACATTACTCTCCCAGTTAGCGTTACACAACCACTGGCACTTGAAGTCGGGATAATTGGTACGGATGTACTCGAGCGACTTCTTCATCGAGGTCAGGAAAACGGCTTTATCGGCCAATCCTTTCTCAACGACGAGCTGGGCCAGACCCGGGAAATTGGTCATGTCGTTGTTGTTGATGCCAGTGGTCCACTTGAGTTCAATGACAGGGAACACGCCTTTCTCCACGCAAATGTCGAGATACTCGGCCACAGTGCAAATCTTGCCCGTGTAGGCGACACCGTTGCGCGTCTGCGTGTAGGTCTCAGCCTGGAGTTGCTCCAAGGTGGCCGATGCAACGGTGAGGTTGCCGCCCAGGCGGTTGGTGGTCTCGTCATGACTGATCACATAATAGCCGTCGCTGGTGACACGCACATCGCACTCCAGACCATCGTAGCCATAGATATCCACGCCATTGCGGTAGGCTTGCACAGTGTTTTCCACACCCAAATTGCAGCCACGATGCCCCACAAGCAACGGTTTCCATGCCCAGGCGCTCAGTGCAGCGCCCAAGCACATTGCCAATAATAATAGTTTTCTCATAAAAAATATTTTTAGTTAATAGTCAATCACTTGATAATCTCCACTGTGGTAGCAGCGGCGATGTCGGCAATCGAGAGCGGGATGACCAGTTCGGCGCGCTGGCGGTCGTAGGTCACCTTTCCGGCCTTCTTGCCGTTGACCTTCACCTGCTTGGGCTTGGCGGTGATGCCGGGCAGGATCAGGCGGTAGTCCTTCTTGGGCGATGCACCCTTGAACGAGCCCTCGCCCTTGATGGTGATGACATACTTGTTGGCATTTGGCTCGGCTGTGAAGTGGATGAGGCGATAGATATCCTTTGGGAGTGAACCTGAGCCCTGCGGTAAGACAATCTCGGAGCTTGCTGCCGTAGCGTGCAGGTCGTCGTCGAAGAGGGTGTACTGTGAGGGCTCATTGCTCGCATAGTAGCGAATCTCGAGCTTGTCGGGGTTGTAGTCGCCCACATTCTCCATCTTATTAGTGGCCTGAGGAATGAAGGCACCAGCCCTGACGAACAGAGGCAGCACCTCGATGGGGGCATCATAGCTCACCGTGGTGTGGCCCTCGAAGCGGCGAGCAGGATTGTTGTAGTCCACCCAAGTGCCTTCGGGGAAGGTCACCGAGCGGCTCACGGCACCCTGTTGCATCACCGGTGCCACCATCACGTCGTGGCCCCACAGATACTGGTCGGTCACCTTCTCGTAGCGGGCTATGTTGTTATCGCTCTCATAGAAGCCCAGCGGGCGCACCAGGGGCAGGCCCTTGCTGGCGTTTTCGTAGGCCAGGGTGTAGTTATAGGGCAGCCAGTTGTAGCGCTGGCGAATGATGCGCTGTGTGAGGTCGCCAAACTCCTTGTAGTTATAGGGCTCGGCAATGTCTTGCGAGTGGGTGCGCAGCATGGGCGAGAACAGGCCCAGCTGTAGCCAGCGTATATAGAGCTCGCCATCGCGCTTCTTGTCGGGGTCGAGGGCAAATCCGCCCACATCGTGCGACATGTAGCCCAGTCCGCTCAATCCGGCATTGAGCATGATGGTGACCTGGGGTTGGAATCCACCCCACGAGCGCGACACATCGGTCGACCAGGGGAATACCGAGTAGCGCTGCAGTCCGGCGGTGCCGGCGCGCATCATGATCATGGGTCGGCGGTCGGGATATTCTTCCTTGAACATCTCGTAGATGATGCGGCTCCACTCGTTGCCATAGAAGTTGTGATACTGCTCGGCAGTGAGGCCGTTGTGGTGACGGATTTCGAGCGGATGCACCTCAGGCTCGCCCAGGTCGCCCCACCAGCCGGTCACGCCCTGGTCGGTGAGCCACTTGTAGCGGTTGCGCAGCCACTTGCGGGTATCGGGGTTAGAGACGTCGAACATGCCGCCTTGTCCTACCCAGATGGTCACCGTCTGCGTGGTGTCGGTGCCGTCGGTCTTGCAGAACATGCCCTTGGGGTCGAGTTCGCGGTAATTGTCGATGGCGCGTCCGTTGGTGAGCACATAGGGTTGCGAGATGGTCACCACATTCACGCCCTTCTCCTTGAATCGGCGCAGCATGCCCAGGTGGTCGGGCCATTGGGTCTTGTCCCACTCCAGGCGGCCCATATCCTGCTCCTTTCCATACCAGTAGAGGTCGAACACGATGCCGTCGAGCGGGTAGCCCTCACGCTTCAGGGTGTCGACCACGCCTTCGCTCTCGCGTTGGTCGTGGTAGCCATACTTTGAGGTGATGTAGCCCAGCGTCCACAGGGGCGGCAGTTCCTGACGGCCCACCAGCCCGGTGAAGTTCTTCACCACATTCTCTACCTTGCCTTGGCCGTCTATGATGTAGTAGCTCACGGGCTGTGGCGAGGTGGTCTTGTACTCGATGCCTTCTTCGCCCAGGTAGAGCGACGATTTGCAGAAGTCGTCGAAGAAAATGCCGTAGCCCTTCGACGAAATCACAAACGGCATGGTGATGCCCATCTGCTTGATGCGCGCCTCACCGCTCACGTAGCCATAGTTCTGCTTATTGTAGTTGATGAGCGTGTCACCCGCCAGGTTCAGCGAGTAGCCTCGCTCACCGGCGCCGTAGAACGACTCCCCGGCCTGGTGCATGAGCCTGATGCCTCTATCGCGGTTGCACAGGTCGGTGAGCAGGTAAGAGTTGTCGCGACTCACTGTGAGACTGCCGAGTTGCTTGTCGAGCACCACCCGCAGACCCGTCATGGTGTTCATCATCTCTATGTCTGTTTTATGACCAAGCAACACCTCCACGTCGGGCACCAGAGGATCTTCTTTGTACTCCACCAGCGAGGGCAACTCGCTTTTCTTTGCTCCGATGGGCACCACATCCACCTTGAGGATGTCATGCTCGATGGCGGTCACCGTGATGGTCTGATGCCGAGCCTCGTCGGTCATACTCATGGTTTTGTATTGAGGCCGCAGGTAACGCGGTTTGGCACTTCCAGCCATGGCCAGCAGTGCAATTGTCACAAAAATAAATAATTTGCGCATATTCATTATTTTGTATTTTTTTAATTCTAACTGCAAATATAAGTATAAAAATGCTTTTTAAAAAACAACTATTAAGGTTATCTTGCTAAAAAGTTTTTAGATACCCCCTAAGCACCCTGTCGCGCAATGAATGGACAAGCATAACAAATGGGGGCTGGCAGTGAACCAGCCCCCATTCAAGGCAATTTATAACAATATTTATCTTAATCAATCATTGAGACCAGTATTAACTGTTCATGATGATGTCGATAAGAGCAGTAATGTCACGAACATCGATATCGCCGTCACCGTTCACATCGGCGCGTGGATTGTCGCTGATAGAGTTCATGATGACATCGATGAGTGCGGTAATATCGCGCACATCCACTTCGCCGTCACCATTCACATCGCCCTGAATAGTCGGGGCAACTTCACCCTTGCGATAGAAGAAGATAGCATCGAAGTTGAGCTCTGTGCCAGGAACGCCACCGCTAAGGAATGCGATAACATTGCCAAGATAGTTGTCGGGGGTGTCAAAGACTGGATTAGCCCTGAGTTCGATTTCGCTATAAGGAATGTCGAAGTTATACCAGTTGCCATCGCGATAGAAATCGCCGAGCTTGCCATAGATTGTACCATTATCATTGTATGGACCGCTACCGATAGCAAAGTGTGCATTACCCACACCTATTGCATGAGTTGAATGCAACGAGTCGTCGGTGGCTTTCATCGCAAAGTGCAGATAGTAAGTGTCGTCGAGCATCGTGAGGTCCTTGCCTTGGTTCTGTGAAGCGAATCCAAGACCAGACCAACCCTGATTGGTAACATTGAGTGAGGTATAGCCCTCGTTGTAGCCAAACGAGTTCATTAAGTTTTCAGTAGGATTAGCAGCATAAGTACCGCTCCATACCCAGAGAAAGTTGTTCACATCATCAACTCGGTAGTCGGCCCTGATCTTGCCGTCCATTTGAGCGGCTTCCTGTTCACCAAGATAGATGAGCACATAATCGCCGTTGGCGTTAATGTCGAAGGTCGGCTTGTTATTAGCGTCAAGTGCCTTGCTGCCATATTGGCCGAGAACGGGATCAATCTCGGGCTGATCGGTATCGCTGTGCTTCTTGTAGAAGAAGACATTATCGAACTGGAGCTCAGCACCCTGGGCACCGCCACTAAGCACTGAGAAAACATTGCCGAGGTAGCCCTCTACTCCACCATCGGTGGCAAACAGGTCGCCGCCAAGCGACTTGAGAACGCTGAAGGGGATGTCGAAGCTGTACCAGTCGCCGTCGCGGCGGAAGTCACCAAGCATAACGGGACCAGAGGTGGTGTTACCGATCACAAACTGTGCGGCACCTACTCCAATGGTGTGAGAAGTGTGCAGGATGTTGTCGGTTCCACGCATAGCAAAGTGCAGGTAATAGGAATCGTCGAGCATCGAAAGGTCCTTGCCAGGAGCCGTAGAAGCATAGCCAAGACCTGACCAACCAGCACTGTTCACAACAAATGAACTCCAACCCTCGTTGAGGCCAAACGAGTTAACACCCGATGTGGCAACAGGTGTGTAGGTACCTTCCCAAATATATAAGTGATTGGTTACATTATCAACGCTATAGTCGGCAATAATGTTGTCGCCCATTTGCTCCATCACGCCACTGCTGGCACCAATGATGACATAGTCGTAGGCATCGTCGAAGTCGAAGGTGCTGTGTCCGGCGCTATCGAGCGAGCGAGAAGCGTACTGACCAATTACAGTGGTATTATCGTCGGTGGGCACTGAAGTATCGACATTATCATTCTTATAGAAGAAGACATTGTCAAACTGGAGTTGAGCACCACTTGTTCCGCCACTAAGCACTGCGAAGACATTGTCGACATAGTTATCGGGATTGGTGAAGAGGTTGCTGTTGAGGCTGAGGAGAACATTGACAGGAATGTCGAAGCTGCACCAGCGTCCGTCACGCTTGAAGTCGCCGAACACAGGCAGAATCTTGTTGCCATCGTGGAAATCATCGGCACCAATAGTAAAGCCCACATTACCCACATAGATGCCGTGACCCGTGTGCATGAGAGGATCAGTGGCACGCATTGCAAAGTGCAGGATATAAGTGCTGTCGATCATAGAGAGGTTCTTGCCAGGTGTTACCGAGGCATAACCAAGTCCAGACCAGCCTGCGTTGCCCACGGTGTAGGAATTCCAGCCCTCGTTGAGGCCGAAGGAGTTCAAACCAGTGGTAGCAACAGTATTATAGGTTTGATCCCAGATATAGAGGAAATGTGTAACATCATCCACGCTGTAGTTAGCGTAAACCTTGTCACCCATCTGCTCAATCACGCCATTGCTGGCACCAATCACCACATAGTCGTAAGAATTCTCGAAATCGAAGGTCGAATTGTTGTTCCCATCAAGAGAGAGCGAGCCATAGCGACCCAACTCGGTTGTCTCGTCGGGTTCAATTTCGGGTGTGTCATCGCCCATCGAGCCGTCGGGAGTGATGTAGTTCTCTTCGCCCTGACGCTGATAAACGCGAATGTAATCGACCTGCATCACCTTGTCGCCACTGTTCAAGGCTGTAACATCGTTGGCGTTGTTAATGCCGGGAACCGAGCCGCCCACTGCCATGTTGAGCAACAGGAAGAAACGCTTGTGGAAATAGTTGCCTGGCGAGTTGTTCTGAGAAAAATCGTTGATGTTCATCTCAAAGTAAGGCTGAGCATTGGGATACTTGTCGAGGTCGAGATACATCGAAATCTTCTGGTCGTCCCAGATGAGGGTGTAGAGGTGGAACTCGCCATCCTGCACGCTATAAGGAGCCGTGTAGTCCTGTGCGTACATGGGGTGGTTGCCATTGGTATAGGGTCCCCAATGCAATGCGCCGGCAAAGTAGCGGTCCTGAACGCCGTTGTTGATACCCGTGCGGCCACCGGCCTCCATCACATCGATTTCACCACAATAGGGCCAAGAAATGCCCTCGCTCAAATCGTTGCCCATGAGCCAGAAAGCAGGCCACAGACCATTGGCAGTGCTGGGAAGCTTAATGCTGGCTTCAATCTTGCCATGCTTGAAAGCAGCCTTGCCCATGGTGTTAATACGACCCGAGGTAAATTGCTTGCCCAGGTAACTCTGCCTCTTGGCAGTGATGTTGAGCATGCCATTGGCAACAGTGACATTGCCGGGGACATAATACTGCAACTCGCCATTGCCGCCACCATCGCCATTGATCTCAACATTCCAAACCTCGGTGTTAAGCGAGGTTCCATTAAACTCATCGCTGAAGACGAGTTGATAGTCGGCAGTGGCTGCCATGGTGTTGAGTGCCATGAAAGCAGCGGCTGCCAGAAAAGTAAATGCTTTTTTCATTTTGTTGAAGAGTATTATAGATTAAAAAAAGTAGATCGCGATTGTTGCGAAAGAAAGTGTTGCAAATTTATAATTATAAAAAATGTGCGTCAAGTTTCAAGCCCCATAAAAAACTCACAAAAAACTCACTTTTTCTTAAAATTCCACCACACACACCAATACAACATATTAAATATCAACATATTACAAACACACAGGCATTTCACGCAAACTCACCACATGAAAATACATAAAAATGCATAGTGCAGTCACATGAGATGACATGGACTGCACTATTGCAACGGAAAACCGTGTGCTATATTCTATTTCTTGGGGATGCGTTTTGCCAAGCCTATGGCACCTGTGGGACACACAAGCCTGCACAAGTGGCAGCCCACACATTTCTTGCCCACGATTTGCGGTTTGCGCTCGTCAAAGGTGATTGCCTAGATGATACAATCTGTTATAACTCATAAGAGGGTTCAGATTCTGGCACATTACGCAACTTTGTGTATAATGCCGAGGAACCCTCGTTGCGACCATAATAGCGAGTCATGCCTTCGTATGCACTAATCTTGCCTGACACCTCACTTTTCTTGGAACGGATATCACTGTAGTTGCGATAGTTGCGGGCAAGATTGTTGACAGCAGCCGAGACATTCAAGTAATGCGAATGGCCGATTTTGGTGGGAAGACTCTTGAGACGGGCAACCAGTGCAGGGCAGTGACTGAGATAGGTATCGCTCCAATAGCGGCTTGCACTATTGATGCGCTCTTTGGCATCGCTGACATTCGAGAATGTGGTTCTCGAAGCAAGGGCATTAGCCTTGGCATAATCACTGTTCACCTTGCTGATGATGCTGAACTTCTCCTTCACATCGTGGTCAACTATGATGGCATCGCCTTGGGTAGAGGTAAACGATGAGAGCAGTTTGACCCTGTCGGTCAACCGTTTGAGGTCGTTATAAGTCCAATCATTGTGTAACGCCGACAACGCATTGCTGGCAAACTGGGGTGCATAGGCATCGGCAAGAGCACGAAGCTGTTCGTCGCGTTGGGTGTCATCAATTAGGCCTTCATCTTTGAGGAAACAGAGTTCATCGTAAACTTTCTCAAAGGCCTTGTCGAGATCGTTGCTACTGTTAATATCGACGACATGCTGCTTGAGTTGGGTATAGTTCACCTCGGTTGAAGCGGGGTTCTGCGGAGGCTCGACCTGGGTCTTCTGCCAATAAAGGACACCGAACACGGCACCGGCAAGCGCCAGCAAGAGAAGAAGTATTTTTAAACTCGTTTTCATTTTCAACCGTTGCCTTTATTTGATTGTAAATCATTGAAACTCTGGGTGGTTTTACCAGATGCAGGCTGCCCATCGGCGCCTTTCGCCGCATTCACCTTCTCTGGTTCAGTCTTGCTGTCGACAACAGGTTCAGCCTTCGGTCTATTACCGTTATTAAAGGTGTTCTTCTTAATCTTGTTGATGTAATTAGCAACAGTAATATCCTCATCGCCTTCACCATTGAAGGTACCATAAATATTGGCTCCAGTCTGCTGCAGAGCGAGAATAGCCGAGCGCAGGTCGTTCCATTGCGGCACTTGCTGCTGCAATTCAGGATACTTTGAGTCGACACTCATCACAGCAGGGAAATCATATTTGTTGAGCCCGTCCCAAAGCCCCGTAAAGCCCGCATCCTCAAGCACCTGCTTGTTCCACACTGGCGCATTCAACACTTCAAACTTAGGCAACTGCTTGGGTTTCTCAGGTTTTTCGACCACAGGCTTCTCGGGTTCTTGAGGTTCGGGAACAGCCTTAGAGCCGCCAAACAATGAAAGTGCCAGCCATGCGGCACCCACGAGAATGGCACCGGCAACGCCGCCAATGAGCAACGACTTGAGATTGAGTCCACCAGGCAGAGAAGATTCAGCCACCTTGTACAGGCGGTTTTGCCCGCTGGCAGAAACACTGTTGTTCTGATTAGCTGTATAGCCCTTGAATGGAGACTCGGTAAATGTCTTGTTGCCCGAAAGGGTCACCTTCTCGCCCTCGGGGAAAAGGAACACATAACGCTGCGTGAGTTTCTCCATGTTCACATCGATGGGAGCGCCTTGATAGTCGACCACCTTTTCAGCATAACCCTCTTTTGTGACTTTAACGCGAACACCTCGCTTGAGTTCAGCAAAAGGCACATCGGCTAGAGAATCGGGGGTGAGGGGCTTGCCAAAAATGGTGATGTTGCAGTTAGGAATGCTTCGGCCATTCTCGTCGATAACATTGAAATGAGCATAGGGAACAATCCATCGCATTTCACTCTCTTGAATGCCAGGCAACAACTGCGGGTCACTCTTCAAGGTAACAGGCTTGACCACATCCTTGAAACCATTTTTGCGCCACACGAGCTGAAGCGTAGTGCCTTGATAGGCCATCATGGGCTCAACAAAGGGCTTGTTGTCGAGGAAAGGCGAGAAACCGAACGAATCGCCCTGGGGCGGCATGACGGTGACAGTGCGAGCCAACCGGCGCGAAGTGAGGTCGACAGCACCACGGCAGGTGAGTCCTGATGCCCTGTCGATGAGGAAAATCGCCTTGTATTTCACATACTCGGGCTGATAAATGTCGTGCCCCAGCAAATCCTCAAGACTAAAGTCAGTGCCACGGCCATAGTAGCGCACAGCATAGCCTGCCGACTGATTGGAATTGGCATAAACCGGCAGAACGGGACGATTTGGGAAATCGTTCAAGAAAACATCGTTGAGGCGCTGCTCGTTGATGAGTCCGCCCGTCATCACCTCGGCATCCACAATCTGGATGAGCTGCCTCATGTGGGGCGCTGGCACATCGGCCTCACGAGGGAAATAGAACCATGATGCCACATGATCGCCCATGCGGCCCGACGACATCTTGATGGAACACAGGTAACAGCCACCCATGTCGAAAGAGAGCATATAGAGGGCGGCCGTCTGTGCTTCGGGGCTCACAAGGAAGGGGACAAAATTGCCTGCACCGTCGGTAAATCCCAGGTTTCGCAAGTCGTCGCGCGTGTCGTGGGTCTTCAGTGCCCAGTTACTGATGTTAGTGTTGGCCTGATAAGCCACCGCCAGACCAGCACTGATATTGTTGATTTTAATACCTATCTTGCTCATTTTTTGAAGATTTTAAGAATATTATATAAACAGCCCTGACGCTCGCCTCCCGTTCGCTCAAGAATGAGCTTGACCACCTGCTCGGCGGCACTGGCATTGAAACGGCAATAGTCCTGGAAGCACACCTCGCCCAACGAGAACGGCAAGATGCCTACCTCACCGCCATTGATCTGATTTTGCTGGCAAATGGTTTTCACGCCATTGTAGAAGCCCAAGTAGCGCTCGTTGACATAGCGGCGAAGTTCCTGCTGGAGTTCGGCGCCATGAAGTTTTGCCTTGTCCACCTTGGAGATGAGCAGGTAGATGCCGTCGGTGTCGCGCTGGAAAATATTGGTGCGCCCTATATATTGAAGGGCTGCATCGAGGTACTGGCGCTGCGCGAGGCCCTCGTACATGCGGTCGTCGGCACCATACTCAATGACAAAGAAGTGAAGTTTGCGATTGCCAGAACGGTTGTTCACCATCACATCGGTGAGCGTTTGGAGCGCTGCCGCCTCTTCTTGCGTGAGGTCTTCGTGGGCATCATACTTGAACATGCATCGCACCAGCTCACCGGCCAGGTCGATGCAAGTGATAGGATGCACATAGTTGTCGTGAGAGTGCAGGTTAAATCCCATCTCATAGGTCGAGTAGATGGAAGTGCCTTCGGGAAGGACGCCCACCTTGCCATCGTCCTTGAAAAGCGTTGCCAAGCGAATCATGTAGCCATAACCCTGACAGGTGCTATCCTTAAACATGCTCGCAGCCACGCGGCCATTGTCAGCCACACTGAGAATAGCCCCTAACGCACAGCTCTTGCCGCTCGAAGGAATACCCCAAAAATAGATTTCGGTGGACTCGCGATTGATGCTTGAGATGGGTATGGGCACCTGAAACTGCTGTGGCATGTCGTGCTTGAGCATTGCCTCGATGAAGGCCTTGTCGATGCCAATTGAAGCAAAATCGTCGAGCGCAATGAAATTCTTGTCAAACAGCGACCTGATGACGCCCGAATTGACAATATTGTGATCTTGCTTGAGTGCTTCAAGAAAATCGTCCTTGGTGATGTGTCGCTTGCCGACCTCGTCAAGAATGAGATTGACGATGGTTATTTCCTTTTGCATCACGCGCTTATCGGTCTCGATGTCCTTGATGCGCTTCTTGAGTGCCTCAATGCCCACGCCCAAGAAACTGCCGAGGTCCAAATCGCGAATCAGATCCTTAGCCTCGTTAACATGGAGACTATCGGGGTAAGCGTTAACAAACTGCTGGAGTTCTTCCTTGCTTGCCCGATTGACTTGCGTCCATGCCTGTTCGGCTTCGGCATTGGCCTTCTTCAACTCCTCCTCGCGTGCCACTTCGGCCTGCTTGTCGAACAGTTGCTGCTTGTGCAAGCGCGCCTCATCGCGGTGGATGCCGTCGGGGTGGTCATCGAGATAGGTTTGATAAGATTCAACGGTGTGAATCTCACAGGCCTTAACCCAGTCGGGTTCATCACTATTCTCCAAAATATACTTTACCTGCCTGCGAACATCGACCGAGAAATTGCCATAGGTGTTGTTGGGGTCACAAAGCCTTTCGTAGGTAGTGATACCCGCACGAATGTATTTGACGATGTCGTCGGCGGTATACTGGAATATGTTGTCAAAAATCGCTTGTTCTGAAGGCATTTCGATATAATGTTAATGGGTTAATTATACTAAAGTTTAAACATTCCAAAGTCGTTGTCGGTGTTGGATTGTGACGGTGGCTCAGGTTTTGGAGCAATGTCGGTGTTGATATCGGTCGGCTGAGGTGCTGACTGCTGAGGAGCAGGCTCAGGAGAAAAACTCATGCCACCCAACGACTGGCGCTTGCCCAGCAGACGATAGATGCTCTTGCTGTGACGCGACTGCAACAGGTAGGGGAAAAGCAACAAAAAGAAGATGGCAATGGCAAAGCCAATGGCAGCGGGTTTCGGTCCTTCCATCGTGGAATAGATGGCATCGAGCCTGTCGAGGATGCCCACGGCATTGTTGATGATGCCACGGTCGTCGTCAAAGGGCTTGACATCGGTTGCCGCCAGCGACTCGCTCTTGAGAATGGGCGTGGAAAAGTCCACGAGCAAGTCGCGCCACTCTTGCATCGACCTTTTGATTTCCTTGATATTGCCAAGCAAGAACACATTCCATGTGCTGGGTTCCTGGTTGGCCTCCTGAATCCACTGCGTGGATTTTTGCTTTAAATCGGTGAAATTGGAGCCGAGCAACTTGTCGTTGAGGCACTGGGTCATCACCTCACGCTGCACATCTCTGGAACTGATTCCCTTGAACAGGGCTGCCCCAGCATTGGCCGATGGGTTCTTGAGTTTTGTGCTGAAGGCGTCGAGGCGCTCATGGGCATAATTCTCGTAGAGGTCGAACAATCCGGTCGAGGCATTGATGCCGTCCTTGAAGGTTTTCACAATCTCGTCGTTGTGACTGTGCACATTCCAGAAATGGACGAGCGGCCCCAGGCTGAGGATGAAGACGACAGGACAAGAAAAGATGAGAAAACGCTCCATGGCAATGGATTTCTTAAATTTCATGAACTGCCCCGAGGTTCCCTTGAGCATTTGTGCCGTCACAAACCAGAAGATGAGAAGCACAACAATCACTGCCGTAACGATGCCCGCCACGAAGAAGTTGCCGTGAGTCCAGTATGAAACTCCCAGAAACGAGAAGTAGGCCATGAGAATCACAGCCAGGAAAGTGAAGATGTGGCTCCAGGAGAATTTGAGAAATTTGTTCATCTGCAATATACTGAGAGTAGTTTAAAAGATGAATTACGGTTTCATGCCGCACGGCGTGCCGGGGTGCTAGGCTGCGTGTTTCCCCTACCCGACTGTGGAGCACGACGCGGCGGCGTAGTGGTCTGTGGAGTGCGGTCGGCAGGCAGATTGCCACGCTTGACGGTGAGCAGTGCCTTATCGGCCTGAATCATGGGACCTGCATTAGAAACCAGGTTCTTGCCTGTGGAGCGCAGCACCGAGAGCGCCTGAGTGACGGTGATGTTGCGGTTCACCGATTTCATGAGTGCCACGACACCTGTCACAATGGGGGCCGCCATGCTGGTGCCATCGGCAATCTCATAGTTCTTGGGCGCTGGAAATGCACTGATGATATCTTCACCAGGAGCCGAGACCGAGGCTCCCACCATGTAGCCGGGACTGCCATAGTTAGAGAAGAACGACATTTTGCCATTGGGATTGATGGCAGCCACATTGATGGTTTCGGTAGAACGCAACTGCGGATAGGTCGATGCCAGCAGGGTTTCATTGCCCGAAGCGAAAACGATGATGCACTTGTGTGCGCGGGCTACCTGAAAGATGCGATTCCACACCTTTTGTGCAGGTTTAAACACTCCTCGCGCTATCTCCTCGAGTTGTGAAACGGGTTGCCCCTTGAGCATGGCCAGACTGGGGCCCACCGAGACATTGATCACATCGGCGCCCCGGTGAACGGCATACATGATGCCAGCCACAAGCGACGACATGGTGCACATGCCATTGTCGAACACCTGCACCGGCATGAGTTTGCATTTGGGTGCCATGCCTGTCACGCCTTTATCAATCTTGGCATCGCTGCCCACCGCCAAGCCGGCAACATGGGTGCCATGCCCTTCGCCCGTAGCGAGGCGGTCGTCGCGGCGGAACACATTGTAGGCCTCGACTATGCGGCCACGAAACATTTCATGACGCAAATCGAGTCCGTCGTCCACAACAGCGACTTTGACCGACGGGTCGCCCTTGGTGATTGACCATGCCTGCTTGAGGTTGACAGCGCCAATGTGCCACCCCTCTCGGCCACGAATCATCTGCGTGCGGCGTTGTAGGGTGTTGAAATTCGGCCCCACATCGAAGCGCATCATAATAGACTCGTCGAAAGCGATTGAGGCGGGATCGGGTATTTTTCGGGGTATTGCAGCGCACATCGCTTCAACCTCGTTGACGGGCACTTGCACTTGCAGCCAGGGTACGTTCTTGTCGACTCCTATGATTTTATACTTGGTGGAATCGGGGAAGTTGCGTTTGAACTCACGCACAAACTTGTCAAGATCGGCCCTGGCATCCTCGAAAAAAACATTCACGCGGTTGCCAATGATCTGTCGGCCGTCCGGAGTCGTGATAATGGGAAGATCCTGACCACCGTCACCCAAGTTGGGGGGAGCAACGGGGTAATCGGGCAAGGAGCCGTCGTCGTCAATGATGTCGACAGGACCCGTATCGTAGTCGGGGTTGGGGCGGTTGTCGTCGATGGGACCATTAGGGCCGTCGATGCGCTCAATGGGCCTGCCCGGACCGCCGGCATAGATGCTGTCGTTAGCACCGACGGGGCCAACTACCGTGCGAGAGCAAGAATTGCAGCCCTTGAGGCAAAGAAGGATGAGCAATGCAACCAGGATGCCCAGCAACACTGCCAGCAGCGCCCAGAGCCAGTTGAAGCCAGGTTTCTTCTCATACACGGCACTGATGGTCATGTCGCGGTCCACAATCATGTTCACGGGATTGATGTTCCACCCTGTGAACTTGTAGCCCTTGTTGGGTGTGACTACAGGAATCTCGTTGGGCAACAAAACCGAGCCCCTGTTTTTGCGAATGGTATTGAAACCAGCAAGCGTGCCTTGCTGACCGGCATCGAAGAAGATGGTGCAGCCGTTGTCATCGAGCTTAGGTGGCTCTTCAACTACGGGTGGAACTGCAGGAGGCGTTCCGGTTGCATTGAAGCGTGCCACAAAGGTGAGGTCATGATTCACGACAGTGCCCTGCGGATGGGGGTCCCAACCCGTAAACTCGTAACCCTCGGCAACCACAAGTTCGGGCAAATCCTCGGTCGAGATCACGGTGTTCTCGCGCCTAGTGAGCACACTGTACTTGGGCACCCTGAACGAAGCCATTGCGGGGTCGCAAATGAAGTGCACCTTGTAGAAGTTAGCCTCCTTGCCCACATGCACCGTGATGGAGCCGGTGGGGCTGTAGAGTTCCGGATCGGGCGTCATGCCCCATGCCACCATCACCACCTTGTCGTCGAAGCAATAGATGAACTCGTCGTTGACATATTTGATAGCATTCTTGAGGATGATGCGGTCATCGCCGCGCATCTGCTCAATGTGACGCTGGTAGTGCTCAAGGGTCTTTCTCTTGATTTCAAGATACTTGGCCTTATCGGCATCAGGAAGATTGTTGAGACTGACGGGTTGCTCGTTCCAAGGTGTAGTGTACCACTCGATGATGTTGTCATCGATTTGGTAAACCGGCATAGCGATGAAAGAGCGAAAATCGGGGGCAATTTCCCTGTTGATGATAGCCGAAACGGTTTCATAGCGCATGTACAGCGGATCTTTGCCAATACCCTGAATGTCGGTAAAGGCAGCCCTGTCGGTCGTACACAGCAAATTTTTGTCGAAAGGTCTCATAATTATCGTTGGGTATATAAAGTATCACAATTGTCAATAATTGTCTTGAGTTGGCTGTTAGCCTCCTTGTCATAGGAAGGAACCTCGCTGATGAGCATGAGCCCCACCATCACTTGGTTCTTCCATCGCATGAAATTGTCCCACCAGGGCAGTTTCCTGAGAATGTCCATATCTTGTGGCGAGCGCACCCCACCCCGAATGATATCGGTAGATTTCTCGAATGCGAAGAGTGCCTCATCGAGCAGCATGGCCTGAGCATTGGCTGGAATCTCGTTAACCTCGACACTGATGTTGAGTTCGTTGGCGTTTTGCAAGGCCTGCTGGCGGTGTTCGGGAGTCATGAGGTCGCGTCCCACCGTCGACACAAACTGATTGAGCATCACGGCGGCGCAGTCGGCAATGACATTGGGCTGAAGCGAGGTCTCGAAAGTGTTCAAATACTTCTGAACATCGGCCAACAACTTGTTTTTGAGTCCCAAGTCAACATAGAGCACTTGCAGCATCACCGCAATGCGGTCGGCATGATTGACTTTGCCCTCGAGATGAGAGGCAGCCTCGTTGAGCCTGTCGAACCACAGTTGGGAGATGTGCAGCACGATTACATCGGCCCAGGTGGTGGGGACATTCTCGTTGCCTTGAATGATATCGTCAAGCGCAATTCCCTGCGACTCAAAGTTATCGGCAAGCGACTGCTGCTCAAGCCCGTAGTAGTTAATGAGCTTGTCAAGAGCCATCTGCTTGGAGTCGTTGGGCATGATGCCGGCATTGAGGCGAATCATGTTGATGGCCGACATATCGACGGGCATGAATCGGTGCAATTCCACAATGTCGTAGACAATCTTGCGAATCTCGATGGGATGCACCATAAACTCGTTGATGATGCGTCCCAGAGCCGATGCATCCTTGCCGAACAGGGAGTCAAGGCTTAATCTCAACTCACCAGCCATGCGCTTGGCATAACTCTTCTTGTTGACCAGGTCTTCAGGAATGTAATAGGGAGTGAGCCTTGATAGAATATTGGACTTGATGGTCTGGAGCTCACCAAAATACTTGCTGAAGCGCGCCTCGTCGAGCGAATCGGAGATGCAGCTCAAATCCTCGATGATGGCTTTGGAACCATCGTTATTGAGTGTTGCGGCATCGTTCCACGACTGTTCGGGATCGGCAAAATGAGCCTTGACAAAGGGGAAGTCGACGAACGACTGCTTCAGGTCCTTGCGATAGTCGGGATATTCCTCGGGAATGATTTCATTCTGTTCATCGCTCACGCCCTCTTTGTAACCGGCAAAAATCTGCTGGTCACGCGACCAGAAGAAGTCACGCAGCATGTAAATGCTCTGGAAAAACTCGGAGTTGAAACCATCGTGAACATCCACCCACTTGTTAAACCAGCTATAGGTCTTGGGCTTGATCACCTCGTCGCTCAGGGTCTTGAGGAAACGGGTTTTCCAGCGGTCGCTCAGTTGCGCACGGCCAGAAAACTCATTGGTCCACTTGAGGTCGGTGTTAAACTTGGTAGCAACAATGAAGAAGGGCGAGATACCGTTGGTCGAGCGAATGTATCGTCCACGCTGTTGGGGCGTAGCACCCACATTCTCCTGAATCCAGTCGTTGAGCGACTCGCCAATCTCGCTCTGACCCGTCATGTCCTGATGCTGGCAGAAGAGCACCACATTGATGCGCAGCGAGCGCGAATACTTGTTGAAGAGGTAAGCCACCTTGCCACGGCGCAGCATGTTACTCAACTCCTTGCCCACATTCTCCTCGTGAATGCTCTCGCGGCGGCGTGCGCCAGGGAAGTCGAGCAGGTCGAGTTTCTTGAGGAACGATTTCTCGGTCTCCACTCCCTCAGGAAGCACAAAGGTGAGTTCGGCAGTTAGCGCCGAAAGGAATGCCTTGTTGAAATTCTCATCGAGCACATTGCCATCCTTGTCGAGCACCTTGGAGGTCTTCTCCACATTCTCGGTGGGCAGGCGGCGTGCATCGCACACGCTGTCGAGCCAACTCACGCTCAAGATGGTGCCCTTGTTGCGCAACACAGCATCGAAGGGGACATAGATGACCGGCTCGAAACGCAGTTTTTCAAACTCTTTGATAATATCGTTGAAAAGTTTCGTGATTTGCTCGTTTCGGTTCCACAAGAGGCTGAACACCTCGCCCCAACTTTGAACGGGGACATACTTGATGGCTGGGGCCACCTTCTTGCAGAAGTCTGAATTGATGACATTCACCGCATTGTTGCCAATGAGCGAGGAGAAGTAGTCTTGAATGTCGTAGATGTCATCTTCGGTAATATAGTGCTGCGGAGTGGAACCCTGACAGGAATTCAGCACCTGCGCCACGCTGTCGTTCAGGTCGTTTTTGTCGATAACGGTGGCAGTGTTGATTTTCACATCCTTGTAATAGGAATCAGAGAGAAAGAGAATGATATCGACGATCGACAAGGTGCGAATCTTCACAAAGTTCTTCATCTTCTCGTTATCGTTATGAGCAGTGAAGCGCGTGATCACACCGGTCGACTCCTCCTTGCTGGTGTTACCGCCACTGGGGTTCATGTCGTCGATGAAACTGTACTCGCCACCCTTGCCGTCGGAGATTCGCAATTGGTCCTTGGCAGTAGAGAGCAGGCTGCTCATGAGGTAGGACTTGCCCACCTGGCTCTCGCCGTAGGCTGCCGCCGAGCAATTCTCTTCGAGTGCGAAATGAATCTTCTTGAGCTGGCGACGCTTCACCTTGAAGTCGTCGATATAGGTTGCCGACGGATAGAATTTCTCGGCCCAGGCAATAGAATCGTTGATAAGACCTATTTGCTGTTCAATATCTTTGATTGTTATATCTTTTTCCATCATCTTCAATATTAAGGATTAGAAGTTAAATTCACCTGAATCGAGCCAGTAGCAGTCGTTGGTGCCCAGACTCTGAATCGTGATTTCGATATCTCGAGTAGGAATGTCGTTGCCATCCACATCGGTAATCGACGAAATCTCGAGGTTCTCGCGATCGTTGGGGTCACGCTCAATGGTAACGCGGAAAGGCATGCGATGCCTCAACCGGTCGCAGTCTTCGTTGAGTTTTCCCACCACAGCGGCATCGATCACATCGAGTCCGTCATCTTCCATGCGGCGACGAATGGCTTCCATCATCAAATCGTAGTTAAAGTCGATGGAGTAGAGCTGGCGTTCGGGATAGGCATCAATGTCGACCTGCTTCACATTGAGATAGGTGGGCAGGGCCTTGATAACAATCTCGCCATTGTTCTTATTGGGCTGAACTACATATTTCTCGGTGTTGAGTGGCGGCGTTGCCACATAGTTGACTACCGACTTGAGTTTGCGGGCCATGAGCGATGTGTCGAGCACAAAGTTCTCGAACATGGAGCCGTCGGTGGCATAGTAGGCGATGGCGGCGCCCAGCACCACCACAGTCTTGGTGTCGCGAATGTAACCCGTGTTGCGGCTGGGATACCAGTCACCGGCATAGTAGTCGGTGAGCGAGATGAGCCTGTCGGGCGCCACAGCATAGTATTTCAGGAATATGTCGCGAATGGGCTTCAGGGCAGTGGGTCGGCCCGAGAGAATCACAATGTCGCAATGGTAGGCAAACATGATGGCGGCCACCTTCTTGAGCAGCCCGTCGAATGAGTGATTCACTACCTGCGCCACCTCGTCGGCCACATAGTTCCACTCCATTTTCCTGAGGTCGAGCCCGAAGTGCTCTTCAAATCGCTGGAGCACCATCTCGTTAGGCTCGTTGCCCTCCCACACATCCTTGTAGTGCACGGTGCAGTCGGCACTGCCATCGGCAAGCAACTGCAGGAAATAGTACATGAGAGGCACAGACACCTGCAGGTTGAAGTCGCGCCTCATGATGCGGTTGTGCATCGAGAGCTCGGCATAGTCGTGCCCGAAGAAGTCTTTCATGAGCTGGCGGAACTCCTCGGCTGGCATGTCGGGTAGGTTCTTTCTAATCGCTGAATTCTCGCCCTCGATGATGACGCCTTGGATGAGTGCCTTGAGCATTTCGTCGCCAGCATAATAGAAGCTGTCGTAGAACACCGGATCGGGGATGAGCGTGGTCACGGGGCTCTTGTTGTAACTGTAGTCGCATATCATGAGGTCGGATGTGCCAGCGCCAATGTCGAGCGAGCCCACAGTGAGGCATGGTTTTCCGTCTTTCTCCTTGCCATAAAGTTTGAAAAACTCGTCACAGTTGCCCTTGTACTTGTAGCCCACCTCGGCATACATGTAAACCAGTTGCGAACAGGTGGCCTCGTCGTAGTACCACACGGGTTCATCGTCGTTGCGGTTCTTGTAAAGGGGCACAATTTCGACCGGCTCGGTCTCGCCATAGAAATTGGAGATGAGTTTCTGGGCATCGCGGGCACAGTTGACCAGAGCAAATCGCTCGGTCTTCGACATGGTGGTGGGGCAAGTGATCATGATGCGGCGAATGCGGCGCGGCATGTTCACCTTGCCATGATAGTTGCGATATTCGGGGCTGTTGATCTGGCATCGCGCCTGGGCCAGCATCTCGAGGAATGAGAAGGTCATGAGCGAGCGGCGCGAGTAGTAGTGGGTGCCACCGCCATGCTCAAGGTCGACACGGCCGTCCTCGGTGAGATAGTCGGTAATGCCTTTCAATTCCAGAATGTGCTGCCGGCGCTCATCCTTGAGCACAAGGTATTCCCACTCTTGCTTGTTCTTCTTGCCGTCCCACAGGTAACGCTTAGGGCTGGAATAGGTCGAGAGGGTGTCGCTGCTCAACTCGTTCTCGACAGTGGCATGTATCAGATAATTGGCCTCGGTGCCCAGTCGCAGCAGGCTGGGATAAATGAACTGCTTGGTTTCCTCGATGCCGCAGTCGCCAAAGTCAACCTTGCGGAAGGCAACCCGCATGTCGAAGGCGCCCTCATATTGCAGCAGCTGGGGGTTGTCGCCATCGGTAATGAGGCGAGTATAATCCTGGAGTTTCAGGCGGTCGATGGCCTTGAAGTCCTGTCGGCGGGGACCTTCGACCAGCAGCGCGGTAGTGCGCGAGTTGCCAATGTCAACAATCATGTCGACATTCTTCAGTTCCACATCGTTGTCGCGCAACAGCTTGATTTTGGGGAATTTCTTCTTTTGCGCCACATAGCTCATGAGATAGAAATAAGAGGAGATATACGACATGCGGTGCTTCTCGTTGCGAATGGCGCCAACCGTTCTCACCCCAGGATGCACCAGACGGCGCAGATAATCGTCGATGTAGCTGCACTTCTCGTTAGAGGCCGAACAGTACTGGGTGAGCAGTATGTCGTTAGAGCACACTTCAAATTCAATCTCGCTCTGGAACTTGTCCGAGAATACAGGCGACTCGGTATATCGGCCCGCATTATAGTCCACACGGGTGTCGATGGCCAGTATCACATTGAACTTGGTCTTACCGTCAGCTTCACCATTAGGGATGAACTTGCATCGCACCCAGTTGAAAGGCCCCATCTCAAACACATCGGGTGTGCGCAGCTTGAAGTAAGGCACCGGCAGCCACTGGTTGATGAGGCTGCTGAACTTGTTAGAGGTGTCGGAGAACGACATCTTGTAGATTTCCTCACTCAACTCCCCTGTACCATAGTCAATGGCAACGGGTTTGATGAAACCATCGCGTTCAATTTGTTCGGCATCCAGTTTCTTGATTCCTTTTGCCAAATAGCCGTTATCGAAGAGGTCTTTCTGGTTGAAGAACAGGGAGCGTCCCTCATCGTCGATGCATTCAAGTACATCCAGGTGGTAGAGTCCCAATTCCTTGTCATACCACTCACGGAACCATTTCTTGAAGATATCTTGTGTATCAATCTCAACAGGAAAAGTGATAAGCTGAATTCCTGAATTAGCAATATAAGAATACTCCATGATTAATTATTTCATTAAAATCATTAAGATTTACGTTTATGCACACATTATTTATAATAATAACTACAAATATAGTGCGAAAAATCCACATTTTCATTAAAATGCGCTATTAAAGTGACAAAAAGGGCGTTAAAAAATACCAAAGGCCCTTGCCACCCCCACAGGTGAGCAAGCCGCTTGAGGGAGGGGAACAAAAAGGCCCTCGCTGGGATTGCGAGAGCCTTTTGTTGTTTCGACCTCAATGTGAGTATTACTTGAGGATTTTTGAAGTGGTGCGAGTGCCGTCGGTATAGGTGGTGACCACCACATTGATGCCGTCGAAGGGCTTGGTACTCTCCACGCCGGCAAGGTTGTAATAGAGCACGCCTGCTACCGTCTTGTCGATACGCATGTCATAGACCGGTGTTGAGAAGATGTTGAAGGTGAACTCGTCGATAGCTCCATCGCCAATCATACCGGGATTGCCCGTCGAAATCCAGATGTCGCGCACGGTGATGTCGGTATTCTCACCCGGTTCTTCGGGTATCTTCACGGCAAACACCAAGATGGCATCGTCGCCCACAGCAATCTTCTTTCCCTCGGCATTGCCATCATAAATTGCCATGCGGAACGAGGCGTCGTCTGGTTCATTAGCCAGAACTGCAAAAGCTCCGAACTCTTCGGTCTCGTCAAGACGACCTTCGGGCATAACGAGCGCATAGGACTTGTTAGGTTTTGTGCCAATACCTGCTTGCTGCTGAGAGAACTTCACAGGTTCCCAACCTTCGGGATAGTCAAAACTGCACTGGATGGCTGCATACTCCACTTCGGGATTGGTGAAGATGAGTTTGATAAATGCAATCTCACCTGACTTGAGCGATGCAGGGTCTATTACTTCGAACGAAATCTTTGTGGATGGGTTCAATTCTCCCTCGGCAGCCAAGGCAGGCTTGACAGCAAACGACACAAGCGCCAGCAAAAGCAATGATTTCAGTTTCATAATGAGCAATATTTAGAGGTTTATATTATATAATAATGTAGGTCAACACTGTTGCACATTCGCAAAGATAAGCATTATTTCTTCAAAACACAAATAATATGCGACAAAAAAGGCTCTCGCGCATGCGAGAGCCTTTATGGGTTAATCAATAAGAGCAATTCTTATTTGATAACTTTGCTAGCAGCCTTAGTGCCATCGGTGTAAGTAGTAACAACTACGTTCACGCCGTCGAAGGGCTTGTCGCTCTCAACACCAGCAATGTTGTAGTACTTCACACCAGCAACAGCCTTGTTTGCATTCACGTCCTTAACACCCACGGGATCCACCTTGATAGTGAAAGTGAAGTCGTCGATACCGCCGTCACCTTCGCCATCGGGAAGACCAGTAGCGAGCCAAACTTCGCGAACGGTGATAGTGTTGTCACCTACAGTAGCTCCTTCAGGAATTTGGATAGCGATAACTGCGATTGCATCTTCACCGCAAGCAACTCTCTTACCTTCAGCCTCAGCATCGTAGTAAGCGAAACGGAACGATGCATCGTCGGGAACATTACCCACGATAGTGAAAGCACCATGACCGTTGCCATCCTCATCCCAGATCTCATCGAGACGACCTCCGGGAATCAGCTGGCAGTAAGCCTTAGCGGGCTTTGTGCCGATATTGGCATCCTTCTGAGAGAACTTCACAGCTTCCCAACCTTCGGGATAGTCAAGGTCCATCTGAGCAGTTGAATACTGCATGTTGGGGTTTTCAAGAATGAAGTTGATGTACACAATCTGGCCGGGCTCAACATTGTCTCTCTGTTCAAACTTAATCTGCGTTGCGGGATCAAGATCGCCATCGGCAGCAATAGCTGGCATTGCAAATGCACAAGCAGCTAAAAGGAGTAAAGATTTAATCTTCATAATCAATTGATTTTAAAAGAGTTAATAAATTTATTAAATATAAAAGTTAAGTTACAAACACATGTTTAGAGGCACAAATTGCTTCAAAAAGCGAAGCACACGATGCCTTTTATTTGACAAAGGTAATAATAAATTTTTTAATAGAACAAGTTTTCTACCTTTTTTTTCAATTTTTTTTCTCTTTTTTTATTAACAACCCAAAATCTGGAGACTGAAACAGGTTAAAATCACCTTGCCATGCCCATGTAAACATCCATGGAGTTGAGGCTTTTGCCCAAAAAACCGGGAAGTTCATGTTGTTTCTCCATGATTTGGTCAAATTTTCTCCGTTTTCTCCGTTTCTAAGGAGTTAGAGGAGTATATCTGCTCGCTGGACTCTTAATCTCTAAGGAGGTTGGGAGTTTAGGAGTTTTTATGCTCATCTGCTCCCGGGACTCTTAATCTCTAAGGAGGTTGGGAGTCTAGAAGTTTTTATGCTCATCTGCTCCCGGGACTCTTAATCTCTAAGGAGGTTGGGAGTTTAGGAGTTTTTATGCCCATCTGCTCCCGGGGCTCTTAATCTCTAAGGAGGTTGGGAGTTTTTTGATTCTTCGGCATAAGGGTTATACACAGTGTGAATGCCCTTACTTAAAGACTCTTCATTAAAATTCACGACATAACCAATTGGACAACCAGTGAGACGCAAATATGTATACAACTGCTTTTCAAAGAGCTTTTTATAATCAACAACACTTTTGATTTCAAGAACAACCTTGTTGTCAATTATAATATCAAGTCGCAAATCGTTCTTTATTGATTCTCCTTTATAAAGAACTGGAACATGGACTTGTCGTTCCACATGAAATCCATTCATTGACAACTCCTTGACGACAGCCTCCTCATAGATGCTTTCAAGAAGTCCCGGACCTAGTTCTTTATGGACTTCATATAGGCATTTAAGTATGCCAAATGTATAATCTCGATCCATTTTCTTTCGATTAATATATTCCTTTACTCCTCAAGCTCCGTAGAACCTAATTCTCTAAGGAGGTTGGGAGGATTGAGACTATTGCTGCTGGGCGAGGAATTTCTCGGCATCGAGGGCAGCACGGCAGCCTGTTCCGGCAGCAGCTATGGCCTGACGGTAACGCGGGTCGGCAACATCACCAGCCGCAAAGACGCCCTCCACGCTGGTGGCGGTAGTGGCACCCAGCGTGACAATATAACCCGCCTCGTCGAGGGCGAGTTGACCGCCCAGGAACTTGGTGTTGGGCTGGTGACCGATGGCGAGGAAGAAACCGTCGATGGCAATGTCGAATTCCTGTTCCTCGGGAGTGCCCATGAACTTGACCAGATGCGCCCCCTCCACCCCGTTGTCACCAAAGAGGCCGCGGGTGTTAGTATTGAAGAGGATTTCGATATTTTCCTTTTCCATCACGCGTTTCTGCATGGCGGCCGAGGCGCGCAGATAGGGTTTGCGCACAATCATGTAGACCTTCGAAGCCAGATTGCTCAGGTAGTCGGCCTCTTCGCAGGCAGTGTCGCCACCGCCCACCACGGCCACCACCTTCTTGCGATAGAAGAATCCGTCGCAGGTGGCACAAGCCGAAACGCCCATACCGGCATATTTCTTCTCATCGTCGAGTCCCAGATAGCGTGCCGAAGCGCCCGTAGCCACGATGATGGTGTCGGCCACAAGGTGCTTGTCGCTGTCGATGGTGACCTTGAAAGGCCTTTGCGACAAGTCGACGGCCGTAACTACCCCAGTGCGCAGGTCAGCCCCCACATTCATCGCCTGCTGGCGCATGAGATCCATGAGGTTGAAGCCATCAACGCCATCGGGAAAACCGGGGAAATTCTCGATGGCAGTGGTCTGGGTGAGTTGTCCGCCTGGAAGCGGTCCGCTGTAGAGCACACTCTTGACATTGGCGCGCGCCAAATAGATGGCTGCGGTGTAACCAGCCGGGCCAGAGCCCACAATTAAGCATTTCACTTGTTCATTTTCCATATCTTTGAGAGTTTTTCTATTTGTCTGAAGTCTTGAATTTTTTGGTTTTTTCGGGAAAACCGGGAAAACCGGGAAATCTGGGAAATTTGGGAAATTTGAGATTAACGCAAATCTACCACCTCGGTACCAGCCGGCACGAGTTTCTTGTCGAACACAAAGGTAGAGGCAGGATACCGCTGCTTAGTCTTGTAGTTCGAGAGTCTGAGTTTATAGGTGCCATTGGTGGTCACATAATCGGCCGCGGTGAGAATGTAGGCCTTCGACACATAAAGCGTGATGGACTTGACATTCGATTTCTTCTTAGGCGTGAGCTTGAGCGTATAGCCCGTCTTGCCTTGAACACTGTTCATGGTGAAAGCCTCCTTGAGCGACTTGGCGGCAGCCAGCGGGTTAGTCATCTGCAATTCCTGCGAAGTGGGGTCGATGATGTTCACCTCCCCAGTCTGGTCGGAGTAGGTCCACTGGGTCTTGCCATTGAACCACGACTTGACATCGTTGGCCAGAATGCGGAACTTGGTGCCTTGCATGACTATGGTACCCTTAGAGCCATTCATCGAGTAACTGGCGCTCACGGTGCCACTTGCCTTAAAGGTTGACACCACCTTGTTGAAGATGGCCGTGGCATTCTGTGCCTGTACCGAAATGGCGGCAAGAATGAATATGAGTGAAAACAGTTTTTTCATTGAAAATGTGTTTTAGTTGTTGTCAATCTATTAGACTGAACAAACCATGAAAAGTTACAAAAAGAGTTGCTCAACATCCATGGGTGTGAGGAGCACCTTGCGCGGCTTGCCGCCCTGCGAGGGCCCGACGATGCCGGCAGCCTCCATCTGGTCCATGATGCGCCCGGCACGGTTGTAGCCAATCTGGTAGCGGCGCTGGAGCGAAGAGGTGGATGCAATATCGTTCTGCACAATCCACTTGACGGCTTCCTCAAAGAGCGGGTCACGGTCGTTGAGGTTACCGCCCTCGCCCGAGAAGTCGCCCCCTGCCCCGCTGTCGTCGTTAGGCACGACATATTCGGGCAATTCGTAGCACAGCTCGTGGTTCACATTAATATCGTTGTCTTCCTGTTCCTTGATAAAGTCGCAAATCTTGACCACCTCGGGCGTGTCGACAAAGGGGCACTGCAGACGCGTAACCTCGCCATCGAGCTGGAACAGCATGTCGCCACGGCCAATAAGGCGCTGAGCACCCGAACGGTCGAGGATGATGCGGCTGTCCTGCATCTGCGCCACGGCAAAGGCGATGCGTCCCGGCACATTGCTCTTGATGAGGCCGGTGATGACCTGTGCCGAGGGTCGTTGCGTGGCTATAATGATGTGGATGCCGGCAGCACGGCCTTTTTGCGCCAGACGCACAATGGGAGTTTCGACCTCCTTGCCTGCCGTCATGATCATGTCGCTGAACTCGTCGATGATGCACACGATATAGGGCATGAAATGGTATTTCTTGTTGCCGTCCTCATCGAGCTCGTTGCGCAGTTTTTCTCGCCAAAGCCTGTTATAGTCGGTGACCTTGCGCTCCTTGAGGCTCTCGAACACCTTGTAGCGGTTCTCCATTTCCTGCACCAGGCAATTCAGGGTGTGCACCACGCGGCTGGTGTCGGTGACAATGGCACGGTCCTCGCCCGGAGCTTTGGCAAAGAAGTATTTCTCAAGATCAGAGAACACGCTGAATTCCACGCGTTTGGGGTCGATAAGGATGAACTTGAGTTCCGAGGGCCCTTTCTTGTAGAGCAGTGAGGTGATGATGGTGTTAAGACCCACCGATTTGCCCTTACCGGTAGCGCCTGCCACAAGCAGGTGAGGAACCTTGGCAAGGTCGGCCACAAACACCTCGTTGCTCACGGTGCAGCCCAGCACCATGGGCAATTCGCCCTTAAAGTCCTGATAGGCCTTGGAGGCAAGCACCTGACGCATGGGCACCACCTGCGGGTCGCGGTTAGGAATCTCGATACCAATGGTGCCACGGCCGGGCATGGGCGCGATGATGCGGATGCCAATGGCCGAAAGGCTCAGGGCAATGTCGTCTTCAAGTCCGCGAATCTTGGAGATGCGCACGCCGTCGGCAGGAACAATCTCAAAGAGGGTCACGGTAGGCCCCACATGGACATCGATTTTCTTGATTTGGATGCCATAGTTGTTGAGCGTTTCGGTAATGCGTTGCTTGTTCGACTCCTGTTCCTCAACATCAACGCTGTCCTTCTTCATTTGCATGTCGTTCAGGAGCGAAAGTGTCGGGAAGCGGTAGTGCATATATTCGCCCGTGGGATCCTTGGGGTTGGTTACCGACTTGGTGGTGTCGATGAGCTTCATCGAAGCCGCCTCCTCGGGCGCGCCTTGAGGCTTGGGTTTGATTCGTTCACGCTTGGGTTTCTTGACAGGAGCAGCCTGCTCAATGTTCTCCTTCACTTCATTGGGCTGATTGAGTTCTTGCTCATCGCCCAAGAAACCAGTTTGCTGACCGTTGTTCAGGTTATCCTCGTCGTCGATTTTATCGCCAGCAAAAGTCTTGCGGTAGGCTGGCAGTTTGTTACGCACATTCTCGTAGATAGAGTGCAGGGTCTTGTAGCACAGCAGCACCCAAACGAGCGCTACCACCACATTCACGGCAATCATTCCGTAGAGCCCCATCAGCCCCATGAGGCTTTCGTTGGCATATTTTCCGAAATTGCCACCAAGGGCATAGAAGGTGGGCGACCAGTTGTAGGTGCAGGCGCCAATCACGAGCGAGAAAGCGAAAAGGCTGAACAGGCACACGAGGGTGTAGGAATAAAAATAGACCTTGCGGCCCTTTTTAAGCATCCTGATGCCAATGGTAACCGCCCACAGCACAATGATGAATGCGGCAACACCGAAACCGTCGGCAACGAAAAACTGCGACACCTTGGCGCCCAGCGCACCCACAGCATTGTGAATCTGCTCGGGGTTGTGGGCGTTCTCCATGGTGCTGTAGTAGAGTTCGCGGTTCTGGTCCTGTGCTCCCGCGCCAAAGATGAACGACAGGAACGCAATGAGCAGGTAGATGCCGAACAGCAGGAAAATGATGCCCAGGGCAAAGCGGGTGCGGCCATTGGTAAAGAAGCCTACAAAGCGCTGCCAGGGAGTGAGATTCTCCTTCTTGGCAGCTTCTTCGCGCTTATAATTTTCACTCTCTTTTACACTCGAAATATCGGGGTTGTAAATAATATCTTTGTTCACAAAAAATCTCCTTTCAAATGAATAAATGGTTTTAGCCCATAAAATTAAACATTAAATTTCATACTTCTATTATTATTCACACATTTTTATTAATCTTTAACCCAGAAACTGCGGGAGAATACCACCAGAACCGTGAACAGTTCAAGACGGCCTATGAGCATCTCGAGCGACAGTATCCACTTGGCAGCATCGGGCAACAGCGCCCACGAACCGTCGGCGCCCGTCATGCCGTAGCCCAGACCCACATTGCTGATGACCGACATCGACGAAAAAAGTGCATCGAACAGCGGAATGTCGAATGCAGTGAGGAAGATGGCCACGACAAAAATGATGATCACATAAATCGAGAGAAATGCTGTGACCTTGTTGATGCGTGCCTGCGGCATGGCCTTGCCATCGACCCAGACGGCAGTCACCGAGTTGGGATGGAGCACCTTATAGAGTTCGTTCTTGCAATTCTTGACGAGCACCACAAAGCGGTCGAGCTTGGCACCACCCGAAGTGGAGCCCGCCATACCGCCAAAGAACATCACCACCATGAGCAGGATGGAGATGAACTCCCCAGTTGACTCGTAACTTGCTGTTGAATAGCCCGTTGATGTAATAGCCGAAATGGTGTCGAAAACAGCAAACAGAGCAGGCTGGGAGAAGTCGTCGAAATCACCCTGATAGAGGACGCGCAAGAGAATCAACGAGGCACAAATGATTATGATGGCAACATACCACTTGAAGATGCTTGATTTCCACAGTCGCTTGAATTTGCCTAAAATCGTGAAATAGATGAGCGAGAAATTGATACCACCCAGGAACATGAATGCCATCACCACATAGGCAATATAGTAGGAATGCCAGAAGATGAGGCCATCGTTCTTGGTCGAGAAACCGCCTGTGGAAATGGTCGACAAGGCATGACAAGTGGCATCGAAGCCGCCCATGGCCGGGTAGAGCATGAGACCAAGAACAATGGTGAGCACCAGATAGATAATCCACAGGCTTTTAGCAGTTTGATTCACGCGTGGACGCATGCGTTCGTGCGTGATGCCCGTGACCTCGGCATTAAACAGGGCAATGCCTCCCTTGTAGTTGAGCATGGGGAGCACCGCCAGCGTGAACAGGATGATTCCCAAGCCGCCAATCCACTGCATGAGCGAACGCCACAACAAGATGCCATGCGGCATCTTCTCCAGGTCGACAATCACACTGCTGCCCGTGGTGGTAAAGCCCGCCATGGTCTCGAAAAAGGCATCGGTAACCGTGTTGAGCGCACCTGTTGCCAAGAAAGGAATCATGCCGAAAATCGAGAAGAAAATCCACACCAGCGAGGTGAGCAGCAGCCCCTCGCGCTTGCGCATGGAACGCGAAGCCGGCTTGATGCCATAGGCCATGGCGACACCTGCCACAAGCGTGGCAAGCAGCGTGATGAGAAAGACGATGGCCACATGATTCTCGCCATAATACCAAGCCACGCCCATAGGCAGCAGCATGAACTGCGACTCAATCATGAGCAGCCATCCCACTAACCTGAGAACGATGGGGAAATTGATATTTTGTGACAGAACCGCGGGCATCAGCTGAAGGCTTTTTCAATTTTGTGAATAGAACCCGCCAGGCAGAAGACCACCACATGGTCGCCCGCCTGCAGGCGTGTGTTTCCTCGCACGAGCTGCCCCACGCCGTCGCGTACAAGTCCGGCAATGGTCATGCTGCGCGGCAAATTCAGGTCCTTGACATCGGCCCGGGTCACTCTCGACTTGTCCTTGATGATGAGTTCGGCTACCTCGGCATCGGCCAGCGCAAGGCACTTGGCATTGTCAAGGTCGCTGTCGAGCATGATCTGCACAATGCGGCTCGACGCCAGCAATTTCTTGTTGATAATAGAACCAATATTGAGCGACTCGGCCTCGTTCACATACTGCAGGTTCTCGACCTGTGCCACAGTCTTGCGCACGCCATGCTCCTTGGCCATCATGCAGCCCAGAATATTGGCCTCGCTGCTGGGAGTGAGAGCAATAAACACATCATAGTCGCTGAGTCCCTCCTCTTCGAGCAGGTCGGTATCGCGGGGGTCACCGTGCACAATGTTGCAGTGCGGCAACCGTTCGGCAAGTTCGTTGCAGCGATCCAGGCTCTCCTCGATAATCTTCACATGATAGTGGTCGCCCACCTGCATCACCAGTTGCTCGGCAATTTCACTGCCGCCCATTATGAGCAGTCGCTCAGGGGTGAACGACACTTTGCCACAGGCGGTTATCACATCGCTGACGCGGTTGTGGGTGGTAACGATATAGGCTATGTCGTTTTCCAGCAGACGGTCGTCGCCACCAGGAATGATGGTCTCGCGATTGCGTCGAATGGCCGACACATGCAGATATTGCGAAAAGGAACTCAACTCCCTGAGGCGCTTGCCTATGATGGGGGCATTGGAACGCAATTTGACTCCCACAAGAATGAGTTCGCCATTGAGCAGTTCAAACCAATTGCGCACCCATGGACGCTTGATTGAAGCCGTAATCTCGCCGGCAGCAAGGAACTCGGGATAGATGAGTTCGTTGATGCCTTGCTGAGCAAAATAGGCCATATTCTTGCGGGCAAGATACTCGGCATTGTCGATGCGTGCCACAGTCTTCTTGGCGCCCATGCTCTTGGCGAGCTGGCAAGCCTGCAAATTGCGTGACTCATAGGGTGTGACAGCAATGAAGATGTCGGCAGTGCCCACTTTCACATCCTTGAGTGCGGCAAACGAGGTGGCGTTACCGTGATAGGTGAGCAGATTGTAGTTCTCGAGCAAGGCGAGTTTGCGTTCCTCGGTATCCATGATAACGATGTCCTGCTCCTCGTTGCTGAGCATCTTGGCAAGATGTGTGCCCACTTCACCGGCACCTGCAATCACGATTTTCATAACGCATGCAATTATAGGTTCTTAAAAATCTTTTCAACATCCCGTGCTATGGATGCAGCATCGATGCCACACTGCTCATAGAGCTGTGCCACGGTGCCATGTTCCACAAACACATCGTCGATGCCCTTGCGTGTGAGGGGGATGTGCGGAGCATGCTCGGCGAGCCACTCGGCCACCGCCCCACCCAGGGCGCCCACAGTGGTGCCATCCTCAACAGTCACCACTGCCTTATAGTTCTGAGCCACCTCGCTCAAGATCTCCTTGTCGATGGGCTTGAGATAAATCATGTCGTAGTGACCCACATCGATGCCTTTCTCGTGCAGTGCAGCCACCGCCTTTTTCACCTCATTGCCAATGTGGCCTATCGAGAGGATGGCCACGCCCTGTCCATCGGTCAGCTTGCGGCCCTTGCCCACAGGCAATTCGGTAAGCTCGCACTCCCAGTCGGGGAGCACTCCCCTGCCCCTTGGATAACGGATGGCAAAAGGACCTGCATTCTTGTCGAGTTGCGAGGTGTACATGAGTCGGCGCAGATCGTGTTCGTTGATGGGAGCCGACACCACCATGCCAGGGATGCAACGCAAATAGGCGAGGTCGAACAGGCCGTGATGTGTCACGCCGTCCTCGCCCACTATGCCGCCACGGTCAAGGCAGAAGGTGACGGGCAGGTGCTGGATGGCCACATCGTGAATGATGTGGTCGTAGGCACGCTGCAAGAACGAACTGTAGATGCAGCAGAATGGGTGCCGCCCTTCCTTGGCAAGACCACCTGAGAAGGTAACGGCATGGCCCTCGCTGATGCCCACATCAAAGGTGCGCTCGGGGAAGGCCTCTTGCATGAGATTCATCGAGGTGCCGCCTGGCATTGCTGCCGTGATGCCCACTATTTTATCGTTGGCCTTGGCGAGTTCTACCAGGGTTTTGCCAAACACATACTGATATTTAGGCGGCTTGCCGTCGCTGCTGCCGGTGATGCGCTCGCCGGTTTCCTCGTCGAAGGTGCCCGGTGCGTGCCATGTGGCAGGATCTTTCTCGGCGGGTTCATACCCCTTGCCTTTCACGGTGTGCAGGTGCACTATCTTGGGTCCGGTCATGTCCTTGACATGCTGGAACACCTTGACGAGTTTTTTCACATCGTGGCCGTCGAAGGGGCCAAAATAGCGGATGTTCAAACCCTCGAAGATATTCTGCTGGCCCGTGATGAGCGACTTCATGGAGTTGTTGAAGCGCATGATGAGGCCCTTGCGGTTATCGTTGATGATGTTGTGCTTCTTGCAGAACTGATAGATCTTGTAACGGCGGTTGTTGTAGCCGCGCGAGATGCTCAGGTTGGCGAGGTAATTGCCCAAAGCGCCCACATTGGCGTCGATCGACATGTCGTTGTCGTTGAGCACTATGAGCAGATTGTTCTTGAGGATGGCGGCATTGTTGAGGCCCTCGAATGCCAAGCCACCGCTGATGGAAGCATCGCCAATGATGGCCACCACTTTGCGGTCGGTCTCATGAGCAAGGTCTGAACCGATGGCCATGCCCAGCGCTGCCGAGATGGAGTTGCTGGCATGACCGGCTGTGAAGGTGTCGTACTCACTCTCCTCGGGGTTGGGGAAACCGCTGATTCCGTTCAAGGTGCGGTTCGTGTCGAACTGGTCGCGACGGCCCGTGAGAATCTTGTGGGCATAGGCCTGATGGCCCACATCCCACACAAGGCGGTCGTAGGGCGTATTGAAAACATAGTGGAGCGCCACATTTATTTCTACTGCACCCATGCTCGAGGCAAAGTGCCCGGGATTGCGCGAGACTTCATGAATGATGAATCGCCTGAGTTCATCACACACCTGCGGCAGCTGATCTACCTCAAGTTTCTTGAGGTCGGCTGGCGAGTCGATCTTGCTCAGCAGCGGGAAATTCTGTTCTATGTATTCGGTATTGGACATTTCGGTTATCGGTCTTTTTTGATATATTTCTTATACATAGGTACAAAGATGATGATGCCAGAGGCTATCACAGGAAACAAATTGAGCAGGGTGACCTGCTTCATGCGCGACACCAGCAGATAGCACAGGGCAAGCCACAATAGCCCTACCAGTCCGAATCTTATGATATTAGCCATGTTCATCATAAAAATGCATTGTTACCAACTTGCAAATTTATAAAAAAGAAATCAAACTACAGCACACTTTGCTGCATTCTTTTTCGCGCATGTTGCAAAAAACCGAGTTGTTTTGAGCAAGAAAGAGCTGATTTTAAATACATTTTTTTGCAAAGCCAAAGCAAATTACTAACTTTGCCAAAAATATATCGCACATTAAAATGGCAAAACTTCAATTCTTCGATAACTTCAAGGCCAAGCACCCCGTGCTGTTCCACAGCATTCTGGCCTTTATTGTGTTTCTGGCAGGCATCTACACCTGCTTGCTACTCGCCGATGTTTTCACCAATCACGGCGAACAGGTGAAAGTGCCCGATGTGAATTTCCTGCCGCTGCAGCAGGCCATCGACAAACTCGAGGCAGCCGGCCTTGAATATGAGGTTGATTCAATCTACAACGAAGACTACAAGCCTGGCATCGTCATCGACCAGGTGCCCGTGGCCAACTCCATGATCAAGGCCATCAGGCCCGTGCTGCTCACCATCAACATGGTAAACCCGCCCAAGGTGCAGTTGCCGCTTGAACTCACCGACATGGCAGGCAGCGATGGTATAACCACGCTCAAGTCGCTGGGATTCAAGAATGTGACCACCGACACCGTGCCGTCGGACAAGGCAGGCCTCATCATCTCGGTTTCGGTGAACGACCGCCAAGTGGTGCCCGGAACCAAGGCTCCGCTCAATGCCCGCATCAAACTCACCATTGGCGACGGCAGCATGGATATCATGGAATATGACCCGCTGAGCGACATAGACCGCGACTCACTCATCCAAGACCAGATCAAGCGCGGACTCATCCAAATAGAGGAAGAAAGCGACGAATAATCTCACAGTGTGATGACCGACGAAGAACGCGACGAAATCTTCCAATCCGACTTCAGTGACCCCGACTTCACCGACGAGAACGGGCGCGACTACTGGGAACATTACCGCTTTGAAGTAGAAAAGGGGCAGGTGCTGCTACGCATCGACAAGTACCTCGTGGAGCGCATTAAGGGCACCTCGCGCAACCGCATCCAGAACGCCGCCGAGGCGCAGTGCATACGCGTGAACGGCACCCCTGTGAAGTCGAACTATCGCGTGCATCCGGGCGACCTCATCAGCGTGGTGATGGACCGTCCGCGCTACGAGAACGAGATTGTGGCGCAAGACATACCCTTGAACATCGTCTATGAAGATGCCGAACTGCTTGTGGTGAACAAGCCTGCAGGCATGTGCGTGCACCCCGGGCACGGCAATTATGATGGCACGCTGGTCAATGCCCTCGCCTGGCACTTCAAGGACAATCCCGACTACGATGTGACCGACCCCCGCATGGGCCTGGTGCACCGCATCGACAAGGACACCTCGGGACTGCTCGTGGTGGCCAAGACACCGCGTGCCAAGACCTCGCTCGGACTGCAGTTCTTCAACAAGACCACCAAGCGCCAGTATGTGGCACTCGTGTGGGGCCAGATGAAGCAGATGGACGGCACCATTGAGGGCAACATTGGGCGCAGCCTGCGCGACCGCCTGCTCATGTGCGTCTTTCCCGACGGTGACCTGGGCAAACACGCTGTAACACACTACCATACCATTGAAAACTTTGCCCATGTGGCACTCGTGCAATGCCAGCTCGAAACCGGCCGCACGCACCAAATCAGGGTGCACATGCAATACATCGGGCACCCCCTGTTCAACGACGAACGCTATGGTGGCGACAAGGTGCTGCGCGGCAACACCACGAGCAAGTATATGCAGTTTGTGCAAAACTGCTTCAAGACCTGCCCCCGCCAGGCCCTGCACGCCAAGACCCTCGGCTTCGTGCACCCCGTCACCGGCCAGCAGATGGACTTCGACAGCGAAGTGCCCGACGACATGACCCAGCTCATCGAGAAGTGGCGCACCTACACCGCCTCCCTCTAACCCCACTCCATCCCTGACATTTTAATAGATTCTGCCCCAGAAACGAGGCAAAATCATTTTTTTGCACATTATTTATTTACTTATTTAAGATTTTTTGTAATTTTGTAGAGAAAAGTGAAAGTATCAATTGTTTTTTAGTCAACAATTATTTGATCAAGGCTACAAAACGCCCACACTACCATAAACAATAACTAGCAGAATATCAACTCATAATATCATAGATTATGAAAAAACATCTACTTACACTCGCCTGCATCATGACATGTTTCATGATGCTACATGATGGATAGTGATGCCTTTCATGCTGGGGCAGAGAAATGAAGCATTGTGCATGAAATTAGTGATAAATATAGACAAATTTAATAATAACATAATAAATATAATGACTTATGATTAGAAAATTTTACTTAAGAACGGGCATCTGGTCACGCAAGTGTAAGATGCTCATGCTGATGGCATTGTGTGCCATAACAGCTCAGGCCTACACCACGATAAGTGATGTGGTGATTGGCAACTTCAAGTACAATATTTACCAAGCCACTGCCGCTGGCGAAGTGACTCATGCCGGTTGTTCGGGATTATCATCGGCCGGTGCTTCGCTCACCGATGTCACGATTCCCGGATATGTGACCTATAACGGTCAGCGCCTGCGCGTGCAAGATGTGGGATATGCGGCTTTCATGGGAAACACTAACATCAAAGTGGTGCGCTTGGGTTATGGTATTGAGGGAGTTTCCCTTTCAAGCTTTGAGGGATGCACAAGCCTATACAGAGTGTACCTGCCAAGCTCTATGAAGTCTGTCTATAAGCAGTCTTTCTATGGATGCACAAACCTCACTTATGTGATGTTTGCCGGCGACACGCCTCCCACACTGGGTGACATTGCTTTCTATAACACTCCCAGCACCAAGTATGTATCGTGTGCCACCTATCGTGGCATGAATGCCATGAAAGCCGATGAGCGATGGAGCAGCCATTTCTCAAATATTGGATACCACTTGGGGTATTATGCCTGCGACTTTTCTCGAACACCTAACGGAACAACTCATTACTACGTCATCAGGAATGGCATCCCTTATAGCAACAGCGGTCCTAATCGCTCAAGCTGTCTGCTTGTGGGAGCAAGTGTCAGCACAGGAACTGCAAACATCAGATTAGAACAGAATGTGAGCACCATCGATAATAATGATCCCGGCAGCTATCATTTCTATGGCGTGCCCGATAGTGCTTTCATGAACACGAGCCACATTGGCACCATTGTAGACAACAGCACCTTTGCAGATAAGATTGGAATACGAGCTTTCTACAACTGCACCAATCTCACCAGCGCCCAGCTGCGCGTCGACAGCATTGAGTCCTATGCCTTCTACAACTGCACTAAGCTGGCTTCGGTCGACTTCTACAACTCACAGCTGGGCCAAGGTTTGAGACGCTTGGGTGGCTATGCCTTTGGACAAACGGCCTTGACCACCGTTACCATTCCCAAGACCACAATCCAAACCATGGGCTATGCGCCGTTCTACAACTGCCAGTCGCTCAAAAGCATCACAGTGGATGAGGCCAACACCGCCTATTGCTCTTACAATGACTGCCTCTACAACAAGTCCAAGACTTGGCTGTATCAAATTCCGGGAGCCGTTGTGAACAATTCCAATCAAGCCGACTTCATCCCCACCACCCTCACCCGCGTGCTGATGTTTGCCGGCTACGGCAACACCACGCTCACCAATCTCAATCTCTCCTATGGTGTCACCACTATCGATGATCAGGCCTTCAGCCTCATGAGCAAGCTGTCGACTGTGCGCCTGCCATCGTCGCTGACATCGATCGGGCAATATGCTTTCCGCACTTCGCCTGTGACTCAAATCTATTGCGCGGCCGACAATCCACCCAGCTTCACCTTTGGCGGATTTACCGATGCGCAGCTCAAAAACATCACACTCACTGTGCCTTACAATCGCTGGAGTGCCTACAAGAGCAACGCCTACTGGGGCAAGCTAAACATCAACTACGACAATGGCTCTTGGTGCTTGGCCTACGACTTCTTGAACCAGGGCACAGGCTATCGTGTCATTAACAGCAGCGAGGCGGCCGTGGTCTTTATCAAAGACGGCAGCAACGGCATTTACCCCACCATTACCGTGGGCAACAAGACATTTGACGTGACCGAGATTGGCAACTGGGCAAGCTACCACACCCGTGTGGGCGTGAGCATCACCAATGGCTACACCATCAAGCGCATCAAGCCCAGAGCATTCTATAACTGCGAGTTGTCAAACTTCACATTCTCAAACGTTGAGGAAATTGGCGACTCGGCTTTCATGAACACCACGCAGCTGAAAGTGAATGTGGGCTACGACCCCTTAGCCACAACCAAACTCAAGTCGATCAAACCCCATGCTTTCGACGGCTCCAATCTCACCGCCTTTAAAGGCTATGCCCCACTCACCTACATAGGCCACGATGCTTTTGCCCGCACTACAAACATGACCACCGTTGACCTGAGCGCTTGCACAAGCCTCCAGTACATCTACGACTATGCGTTTGCCCAGAGATCGGCCGACGTAAACACCTCTGGACCGGGTGCGGCACACGAAACAGTGAAATTGCCCAATAGTGTCACATCCATTGGCTATTATGCCTTCTACAACAATGTTCTCTCCACATTTAATTTCCCCGCTAATCTTAAGTACCTCAGGAAATATGCCTTCAAAAATTCAGCCCTCGCCGGAGAGGTGGAACTGCCCTATGGCATCACAACCCTTGAGGAAGAATGCTTGACCGCTACCAACATCACACGAATTGTGTTACCGGCTTCGGTAACAGCGGTTCACAGCCGCTTCTTCAATGTGTCGTCATACGACAATCCCAAGCTTAATGCTGTGGTGATCAACACATCAAGTCCGCTGGCGTTTACCAACGACAACGAGGACATCAATTACGATTACCAAAGAGCAACTGGTATTGCCAATGCCACCATTTATGTGCCAGTCAGTAAGGTGAACACCTGGAAGGCCGACGATCACTGGAAATTTGGCTTCAACATCGTTGAAGGTTCCTACGACTTTACAGGTGTCACAGGTGACAAGTTCACAGTGACCTCTTTTGTACCTTCGGGCATAGGCACCTGCCGAATTGTTTATAACCCTGAGACCTATAATAGCCACACCAGTCTGGTGCTCAACATGGCCTATGATAAATACCAGCGCAACTACTATATCACCGAGATTGGTGAAAAGTGCTTCTACAATGCCACTAACCTCAACACTATTTATCTGGGTGATAAGGTAAGAGTCATTGGACCTTATGCTTTTGCAGGCAGCAATCTTTCAAAGATTAATAATGAAGAGGCACTCAATGGCGAGACTCCTGTGAGCAACGGCTTCATCAGGACCAGTGTCGTGAGCATTGGTTCTTATGCCTTCAATAACTGCAAGAACCTTCACGAACTCTTCTTGCCGCACATCTCAGGTCGCAACACGCTGAGCGTAGGCAGCTACTTCTTTGGGAACAATGCCAGCGACTTCAAGTGCTGGGTCGACTACCGTTGCCTGGGCGACTATGTGGGCTCAACTACTTGGGACCAGAACAAGGTTTATCCGCACCTGCTGCTCGACAGCGAGTGGCAGTCGTTTGCATGCGTCAAGCCCATCAACTTCCAGGGTACAAATGTTGAGGCTTATACAGTTTCCAACTACAGCCAAAGCGAGAAGAAAGCAACGCTGAGTAATGTCACCACTCTCGCTGCCATCAACGGCGGCGTGGTCCACGGCAACGCCAACGGCACATATTACCGTCTCAACTACGGCTCTGGCGGCACCACCTCGGCTTGGCTCGAAGGTGTCACCGCATCGGCTCAAACGGTGAACTCCAGCAGTGAGCTGAGCTACTTCAAGATCAACGCCACCAAGCCGCAATTCGACAAGATTACCACAAACACGACCTTTGGCCGCGGCTACGCTTATCTCAAGCTCAACACCAGCATTACAGGCGGTGCCACCACCATCACCACGAACCTGTCAGGTGACACAGGCCTCAAGGGCGATGTGAACGGCGATGGCAAGGTGAATGTGAGCGATGTCTCAGCCCTTATCAACATGATTATGGGCATCACGGCCATGGACCAAGCCCGCGCCGATGTAAATGGCGATAGCAAGGTGAATGTGAGCGATGTCTCAGCCCTTATCAACATCATCCTCGGCATTGGCTAAGGGTGAATGTTTGGGGTAGAAAAATCATCCCCAAAGATACTATCCTGAACACTTCTTATAACAGCAGTGGGGCGGCATGTGCTGCCCCACTGCTGTTTCATGACAAGAAGTGGGTGAAAAACATTTTCACTTTAAAATTGCAAGGAGAACTAGCAAATTTATTGCCAATTTATAATTATAGACACACAGCAATCGACTATGCCTGAGTTATTTAAATGACTGTTATATATATTGAACTTACTATGAAGCCCGTTAGGGCTGGGCAGATAATAGGCAGGTGGTGGAGCGAAGCGCAACCCCTGTTTTAAGGCGATATTCAATATAATTAACCCCATTAGGGGCGACAGAAAAAACTTGATTCCCATTCTGCCGTCCCTACGGGACTAACGTTGTATATGCCTGATTGACAGGGGTTCTCGCCTACGGCTTCACCCCTGCCTAAGTTCTTGACAGTCCTAACGGACTTTTAATTGGACACTAATAATTTATCTAAACTTAAAGAAAGCAGGATTAAGGGTTGACATTTCGGCATTTTATTGTTAACTTTGTAGTTTGCAATAAGAACTCATACCGCAGAACACTCAAACTTCAAAGATATGGAGAACAAAGAAATACAGATTCCGGCCGAATTTGCCGACATAGCGCCCATCAGCGACAAAGAGTTTCACAACGAGATGTCGATTCTGGTCGAAGAGCCCATGTTCAAGCACATCATCAGAATGGTGTTGCCCGACTACAAATACAATCAACTCAAGCACATTTTGCTCGCGCTCAATACCAAACAGGAGTTTCAAACCAAGGTAATGAAACCCTTTGTCGACGGCATCATCAAGAAGACCTCGGCAGGCCTCACCACAAGCGGCCTTGACGACCTTGATCCGAAAATCCCCTATCTGTTCATCACCAACCATCGCGACATCGTGCTCGACTCGGCCCAACTGAGTTACACACTGGTGAGCGCAGGACGCGACACTTGCGAGATTGCCATAGGCAACAACCTGCTCGCCTATGACTGGATCAACAAGCTGGTTAGGCTCAACAAAAGCTTCATCGTGAAGCGCAACCTGGGCCGACTGCAGACACTTGCCGCCGCCATCCAGCTGTCGAGCTACATTCATTTTGCCATTCAGCAAAAACAGAGTTCGGTGTGGATTGCCCAGCGCGAGGGACGCTGCAAAGACAGCAACGACCGCACCCAGGAGAGCCTGCTCAAGATGCTCACCTATGGCAACCGCGAGAAATCGTTCGTCGAAAGCCTCAAGGAACTCAACATTGTGCCCATCGCCATCAGCTACGAGTATGACCCCAACGACTACCTTAAGGCCAAGGAGTTCCTGCACAAGAGCAAGGACCCCAACTTCAAGAAGTCACAGGACGACGACCTCGAGAGCATGCGCACCGGCATCATGGGCTACAAGGGCCACATTCACTATGCCTTCACGCCCTGCATCAACGAGCAGCTCGACCAGATTCCCGCCGACCTCGACAAGTTCCTGGTACTCAGGCGTGTGTGCAACATCATCGATAACGCGATTCACAGCAACTACAAGATTTTCAAGACCAACTATATGGCGCATGACATGCTCTTCGACGACAAGCAGTTTGCCGACAAATACTCGCCCGAGGAGCTTGACGCCTTCAAGAAATATTTGAGCGAACAAATCAGCAAAATCGGTTCAGAACTCAACGACTTTGACCGCTACTACATGTTCTACCGCATGCTGCAGATGTATTCTAACCCGCTCACCAACCAACTTGAGTCACTTAAATAACAGCACATCATGAGGATTTTCTATATTCCGCTTGTCTTAGCCCTGCTGCTCATCATAGCCATTGACTGGCTCATTTACCGCAAACTCAAGAAATCGCACCGCTGGAAAAAAGGCTGGCGGCGCGCCCATGTGGCCACCGCCCTGCCCCTGACCGCCGGCATGATATTCCTGCCCTTCATTCCGCACGGCAGCGCCAGCAACCAGGTGCTCACCTTTATCATGTGGTTCCTGTTCATCTTCTACTCGTTTGTCACCATCAAATTTGTGGCCTTTGCCATCTACTCGCTCTCGTGGGTCAAGTCGCTTCCCGAGTGGGGCAAGAAGTTTGTTCGCTTCGCCGCAATCGCAACGGCCGCCATACTTGCCGTTATCGTGTTCTTTGCTGTAGCGGTGACGCCCTATCGCTATGAGGTGAACCGCGTGACCATTGAGTTTGAGAACCTGCCCAAGGCCTTCGACGGCTACACCATAGCGCAATTTAGCGACACGCACCTGGGCACCTATGGCGACGACACCACATTTGTGGCCAAGTACACCCAAGCCATCAATGACCTGAAACCCGACATGATATGCTTCACGGGCGACCTGGTGAACCGACGCACCGAAGAAGCCAAGCCCTTCGTGCCCCAGCTCAAGCGGCTCCATGCTCCCGACGGCGTGCTTGCCATCCTGGGCAATCATGACTATGACGACTACTCGGATTGGGACACCGAAAAACTCAAACTGGCCGACCAGCAGGCACTGCGTCGGCTCGAGGAAGAATGCGGATGGACCCTCGTCGACAACCGGCATCTCTTCATCAGGCATGGCAACGACAGCATCGCCATCATTGGCACGGGCAACTATGGCGGCAGCAGCAAGAATAACCCCACCTATGGGAAACTCGAAAATTCCTATCCTAACCTCAACGACAGTTGCTTCAAGATACTGCTCCAGCACAATCCCGAGGTGTGGTCACAGATTGTGGTGGGCAAAACCAATGTCGACCTCACACTGGCAGGCCATACCCATGCCATGCAGATCATGTTCAAGATGTTCGGACTCAGGCTCTCGCCTGCACGCCTCAAGTTCAAGCACTGGGGCGGACTCTATAACGAAGGCAAGCAGCAGTTGTATGTCAACATAGGCATGGGCATGGTAGGCATTCCCATGCGTGCCGGTGCCACACCCGAAATCACCCTCATCACCCTGAAACGCAAATAACCCCAGCTGGTATGGCATGAGACAAGACACCATCATCCCAACCACCTTCAACCGCAGCCTAAGCTTGCTCAGGGTGCTTGCTATCCTGGCTATAGTCATGGGGCACTTCTATCTGCAAGGTCACGACTACATGCTAAGCACTGCCGTGAGCCTGTGCTTCGTGCTCAGTGGTTATCTCACTGCAATGCATCACCCCTTTGAGCGCTACAGCATCAAGGAACACTTTCAATTCTTCGGCAGGCGGGTAGCGAAAATCTATCCCCTGCATGTGTTGGCAGTGGTGCTATGTGTCGTCATTCTTCATCGTGCCATCAATTGGAAGGTTGTGCTTGTGCACCTGACCATGTTACAGAGTTTCATTCCGAATGCTGATTACTACTTTGGCTACAACCCTGTATCGTGGTTCGTAAGCACTATTCTATTCCTGTTTCTTATGGCCCCTTGGCTCATTCGAGCCATTCGACTACTGCCCATACGCTGGCAGTGGGTGATGCTGGTGACAATGCTGGCAATGCAATTCTGGGGCGGCTACATAAATATATTTGACTATTATCATCTCTATCAGTTTCCGCCTATGCGCCTGCTTGACTTTGCGATAGGCATAGCCATCTATAACCTGAGTCAAACCGACTGCTTCAAGAAGGCACAAAGCCAGCTTTCCCCTTCCTCGGCAACCCTGTTTGAAATAGGGGCAGTCTTGCTGTTTGCACTCTTTTATGTGGTGGGCGAAAAATATCTGCATCCTCATTGCTTCAGGGCTTGCTGCAGTTCGTTTGTGCAGGTGTTCATCATCATCACGGTAATGGTGTTCACGCACATGCGTGGTGGCCTGGTGAGCAAAATGGCGCAATGCAGGCCATTGAAGTGGCTCGACAGCATCAGCATGGAGATATTCCTGCTCCAACTACCTGTATACCTATTTTTCACCGTACTCTTGTCACACATAGGTTCAGACCCAATGTGTTTCACAAACTTGCCTCTGTGGGCTATCCTGCTCATGCACATGAGCGCACTGCTGCTCGCTGCATGGCTAGCAAAGAGGTGGTTTTCTAGCCCCATCTATCACTTTTATGTCAAAAAAATTGAACCCGTTTTCATAGGACCAAAAGTCCACTAACCCATAAAAATAATGCCCTATGGCCGATAAAATCTCAACCCTCATCTCGCAAGAACTGAATTTGCCCCTCAACCAGGTGGCCAACACCGTGAGCCTGCTACGCGACGACAACTCCATACCCTTCATCAGCCGCTATCGTAAAGAAGCCACTGGCGGACTCGACGAACAAGCCATCCAGTCGATTGAGCAGACACTCAAATACTACGAGGAACTGCAAAAACGCAAATCCACCATCATCAAGACCATCGAGGAGCAGGGCAAACTCACCGACGAACTCACCGCTCGCATCATGAACTGCTATGATGCCAACACGCTCGAAGACATTTATCTGCCTTACAAGCCCAAACGCCGCACTCGTGCACAGGTGGCACGCGAACAAGGACTGGAGCCGCTGGCCAAGATCATCATGGCGCAGCACGGCGACGACATTGAGGCACGCGCAGCACGCTTCATTACCGACGATGTGCCCAATGCCGAAGCGGCCATCAAAGGGGCACAGGACATCATTGCCGAGTGGGTGAGCGAGAACGAGGCTGTGCGCAACAGCATACGCCGCAGTTTCAGGCAAGAGGCTATGCTCATCTCGCACTTTGTGAAAGGCAAGGAGATTGAGGGACGCAACTACGAGAACTACTACGAATTCAAGCAACCCCTGCGCCGCGTGTCATCGCACCAGTTGCTGGCCATCAGGCGAGGCGAGAGCGAAGGGTTTTTGAAAGTGAGCATCGACATCAACGATGAGCGTGCCATCGATAATGTGTGCCGCATTGTGGTGCGTGGAAACAATCAGGCATCGGCGCTTGTAGAAGAGGCTGCCGAGGACAGTTACAAGCGACTCATTCGCTCTTCAATCGAAACCGAGTTTGCCGCCCAGTCGAAGGCCAAGGCCGACGAAGAGGCCATCGACATGTTTGCCCAAAATGCACGGCAGCTGCTCTTTGCCCCACCGCTGGGCCACAAGCGCATCTTGGCCATCGACCCGGGTTTCCGCACCGGCTGCAAGGTGGTGTGCCTCGACGAGCAGGGCAATCTGCTACACAACGATGTCATCTATCCCACACCTCCTGCCAACGACACCGCCGGTGCCACACGCAAGATACAGAACCTCACCGAGGCCTACAAGATTCAGGCCATTGCCTTGGGCAACGGCACAGCGAGCCGCGAAACCGAGCGATTCCTGAAACGCATTCGTTTCCGTGCTCCCATCGATGTGTATGTGGTGAGCGAGAATGGGGCCTCGATTTACTCGGCATCCAAGATAGCCCGCGACGAGTTCCCCGACAAGGATGTGACAGTGCGCGGAGCCGTGTCGATTGGCCGACGCCTGCTCGACCCACTTGCCGAACTGGTGAAAATCGACCCCAAATCGATAGGCGTGGGTCAATACCAGCACGATGTGGACCAGGGCAAACTGAAAGATGCGCTCACCTTCACCGTTGAGAGTTGCGTGAACAGCGTGGGCGTGAACATCAACACGGCCTCGAAAGAACTGCTCACCTATGTGTCGGGACTGGGACCAGCCCTTGCACAAAACATTGTGAACTACCGTGCCGAGAATGGCGACTTCACATCGCGCCAGAGCATCATGAATGTGCCAAAACTGGGCATCAAGACCTTTACACAGGCAGCCGGCTTCCTGCGAGTGCCCGAAAGCAGCAACCCGCTCGACAACTCGGCGGTGCACCCCGAACGCTATGCGCTGGTGGAGCAGATGGCAAAAGACTGCGGCTGCACGGTGGGCGAACTCATCAACGACAAGGAAAAGCAGAAGAGCATCGACATCAACCGCTATGTGAGCAACGATGTGGGCATGCCCACACTGGTCGATATCATGAAGGAACTGGAGAAACCCGGCCGCGACCCGCGCTCGAGTGTGCAGGTGATGGAGTTTGACGAGAATGTGCACGACATCAAGGACTTGCGCGTTGACATGGAACTGAACGGCATCGTCACCAACATCACTCAGTTTGGCGCCTTTGTCGATATAGGCATCCACGAAGATGGATTGGTGCATGTGTCGCAGATGAGCAACAAACGCGTGGAGAGCCCCGCCAAATTCCTAAAAATCAACCAGCATGTGCGTGTGCGTGTGATAAATGTGGACTTGGAACGCAAACGCATTGCACTCAGCATGAAAGGCGTAGAGCAACCCCACTAACAAGGTTTGTCATGGTCATCACCTGCATCGGACATAGCGGATTTGCCATCGAAACCGAGGATGCCACGCTCATCTTCGACTACTTTCACGACGAGCAACATGTGCTGCCCGCCATACTGCAGCGTGCCAAGCGCATCTATGTATTTGTGACCCACGGGCATCAGGACCACCTGAACCGCGACGAGATTCTTGACTGGCACAAACAATATCCTGTAGAGCAATATATTATGGCAAACGGATGCCGACACAAAATCAGGCATGCCATGAAGTCAAATCCCATCCCAGCCACCTTCATTCACCACGACGAAGACTATAGCAGCCCCGTGATGAAGGTGCACACTTTCGACTCGACCGATGTCGGGGTGTGTTTCATGGTGAACATCGGCGGCAAAACCATTTTTCATGCCGGCGACTTCAACTGCTGGCACTGGAAAGACAACTCAACCCAGCAGGAGGTGAAGAAGGCGGTGGGTGACTTCCGCGCTATTCTGCGCACCATAGCGGCACACACGCAAGTGATTGATGTAGCAATGTTTCCGGTCGATCCTGCAATGGGCACCGACTTCGGCATGGGCGCCCGTGAGTTTGTCCATGCCATCGATGTGAAACTGTTCATACCCATGCACATGTGGGGCCGCGACGAGCAGGCCACGCAGTTCCACCTATACTGCAACCCAGAGCGGGGCAAGTATCTGCACTTGCCCGCCGGCTCCAGCATCGCAATTGATTGATCTCAGAAAAATTTATTTTTACCCTTGGGTTTGTTGGGACTTGCTGATTATCTCGTCGTAGTCGGCGGCATCCTGCACGATTCTTTTCGAGGGCTTATAAGAGGGTGAGATGAGGTCATGCTCCGCAACATAGTAGCCACTCTTGACGCGCGCCAAATCCATGAGCATGTGGGGCAGATCGTCGAGCAACGCTTTATGCTGTGACGAAGCCCGCAACCGCTCAACGCACTCCGGATAGCGCTGCTTGAAGGCGGGTGAGCACCACACCATGAAGGGCACGCAATACTGCAGTTTCATCGACGGGACGGGTTTGTCGACTCGTTCGTCGCGGCCCGCAAAGTCTTGCCAGTCATAGATTTCCTCGCCATGGTCAGAGAAATAGACCACCACAGCACAGGTGTTGCGCAGTGTATCGAGCAGCTGACCCATCACATAGTCGTTATAGTAGGTGGCATTGTCATAGTTGGCAATATACTGCCGCTTTTCTTGCGTAAGCCACGGCTCGGTGCGGAAGTTGTAACTGGCGGGAGTGAAGCGCTTGAATTGCGGCACATCGGGGAAACGATGGTTGGCATACATGTGCTGCCCCATGATGTGGAACAACGATAGCGAGAGCCGGTGTTTCATGACTTGCGGGTGTGCCTCTTTCAAATAGGAATCGAGCAGCCCCTTGTCGTATTCATATCGCTGGCTGTTCTCCATGTCAAAGTTGTGCTTCACCATGCGCTTGTTGTGCACAATGGCACCGAGCGAGAAGTCATAGACATTGGTTTTCTTAGGATCCCACTGGTTATCCCAGTAGGTGACAAAGAAGCCAGCCTTCTTGAAGATGGTAGTAAAGAAGGGATAGTCGTACCACCGTTGACCCTGTGCCTCGCTGTTAGTGCTGAGCAGACGCTTGAGCGATTCGCTGGTGTTGCAGTGCGACGCCACCATGTCGTGAAACAAGAACAGATTGTCAGCCTCAAGTTCGGCCGAGAGATTAGGCGTAGTGGGCAACTCATAGCCATAGACACCTGCGTGGGGCTTGATATAGGTCTCCCCTATCACCACCATAAGGTGCAGCGTGTCGGTCTCCTCACAATTGCTGGGCTGCTTGGCAGCCATTTCGGTCACATCATATTGCCGGTGGGCCTCATCTTCCACACTCCTCACCACAAGCACCGAATAGACAATGCTCGACACAGCATCGGTAGGGCCATACTGATGATAGATGAAGATGGGGTCGAACGAATCGTTAGGGACGAATAGCAGCGCTTGCTTCACCGCCTGAACACCACCGTAGGGCAGCGCTACTGCCAGCGTCAGAGCCATTGCCACTCGCTGCCACTTGCGGTTGAACCATCGTTTGAGGCGGGGCATCCAGTGCTCGCCAGCAATGATGAGAACGATGCATATAGCAATGTAAGCATAAGCCTTGAGCGTGCCTGGCGAAGCAATGTAGGTTTTTACAAAATCACCAGCCTCGGCACCGTCGGTTTCCAGAACTGTCTGCAAAATCACAGGGTTTATGTCGACCATGAAATTGTTGCGCACAAACAATGAGACGAACTTCAGCGCAAGAGCCAATACATAGCAAGTGACCTTGGCATAACGGGAGCATGAGGCCACACAAGTGAGCAGATACACCACCAGCACCACCATAGCCATTGACTTGATGGCCTTCCAGAGCGACACATAATTACCTATGCTCAGGTTGTGGACAAATTGCATCACATGGCCAAAGCCAAAGAGCAGCACAATGAACACGAAGAAAAACGGGGCGCGCTTCACGGGCGTGAGGAGCCACTCGCGTGCTGTGGCGAGCCACTGCCAAATCTTGTGCTTGCTCATATTCATTTGACCGGTGCTATTTCACGGGTGATAGTAAACTGCTGCTTGCCGTTGAGCGATGCCACTGCCTTGACCCAGGCGCCAGCGTCGTTCAGCGAGTATTCATAGGTCCACTTGTCGGTGGTTTTGCCTTTGACTACATCAATCTCGGTAGCACGGTTACCGTCGTACTTGAGGAAATTCATCGTCTGCTTGGGACCAGCCTCACTGCGAATCTTGCCGCTCTTGTAGGTGGCAGTTACCGTCTTGCCAGCGGCATCGGTGGTTTTGCGCTCGGCAATGCGTCCACCCTCGTCAAACGAGTACATCACCAGTGTGCCGTCGGTGCACTTGAGTGTGGCAATCCTGCCCGTAGCGCGGTCGTAACTGCAACTGTAGGTATAGGTTTTGCCATCTTCAATTTTTGACACCGGGAAGAAACCATGTTTTGCATCAAAATCATAGGTGTAGCGGGTTTTCTTGTCGAGATAACCGTCGTAACTCTCGGTGAGCAAACCTTGAGCATTGAAAATGTAGTAATTGTAGTAAGTCTTGCCCTTTACCTGTTTCACCTCCTCATCGACCCGCGTGGTAGCGCCACCAAAGTTGAGTTTCAGACTCATGATACGATGGGAGTGCATGGGCAGATTGATGAGATTGTCATAAACCATGAATACGGCATTAGATATCTCGCGTTTGGTGCTGGCAGCATAGGCATCGAGTTCCTGAAGCGTTACATTGCGGTTCACAAGCTGGGCATTCTGCACAGCAATCAGATTCTGCTGCGCCTTCTCGACCTGGACTTTTGCTTCGGGCCTGTAACGGTAAGATTCAATGAATTTCTTCCAGGCAGTTACCGAACCGTCTTTCTCGGCATCTTCATAGTCGAACTGCAAGGTAAGAGCCTTGGCTTTCTCAACCAGTGGCGACTCGGGATAGTCGCGCATATAATTGCGGCATCCCTGCGCGCTGGTGCAGCGAGAGCCAAAGTCAATCTCCGCCAGCCGAGCACGGGCACGGGCATAAGCGGGATGAGCATTGTCGACCACAGTGAGCAGACGCCGGTACTCGCTCTCGGTGTCGTGGTTAAAGGTATCTTCGATCAACTGCTTCTCAATAATTTTCTCAATGACATCAATCGAGAGTTCAATGCCCTCGCCAGCAAGAAACTCGTTGGCTGCCTCAATGCCCTCGCCCCGCACATAGATGTTGCGCACCAGCGTCATGGCGTGCCAGGGATCGCGAGGCTCAGAGACTTTGCTCCCGGTGTTTTCAGGACGAGCCAGTATCAAGGCATCGCTCAGGTCGAGCAGCACTTGCGCGTCGGTTCCGCTTTGGGAGGTAATCTTCTGACGCTGTGCCCAGGCCTGATTAAAGTCGTTCTTGACTATGGCACGAAACACCTTGGCAATTGCGGTGTTGCTGCCATTGGTGGCCGCCGATGCCAGACTTGTGATGGAGAATAATGCAATAAAGGCAATCAGTATCTTTTTCATTGTGAATCAAAATCTATTTTTTGAACGACAAAATTACTAAAAAATAACACTTTGTCAAAAAATCAACTCTCGGGAGCCGGTTCGGCTGCGAGGGGTTGATTGAAATCGGGGAAGTCATAAGGCTTGGCAACGGGCTGAATTTCACAAGGTTGCTTGTCGGGAGCATTGAGCGTGAGCAGAATGTGACTCAGCGTGAGCGACAACTGCTGCAAGGTCGCCAGTCGCTTGGCCTTAGCAAGGTCGCACTCCCAAAGGGTTATTACATACCACCCCATACTACTCAGTTTCAATCGGTTCTGCTCGTCACGCTCACGGTTGCGGCGCACCTTGTCCTGCCAGAACTGGCTGTGGGTCTTGGGTTTCGTGGCAAGGCGGCAGTTCTCGTGGCCATGCCAGAAACAGCCATTCACATTAATCACAGTGTGATAGCGCCGCAGCACAATGTCGGGCGTGCCCGGCAAGCGACGCACATGCAGCCTGTAGCGGAAACCCTGATGCCACAACCACCGACGGACCAACATCTCGGGCTTGGTGTCTTTGCCCTTGATGCGGCTCATGCAGCGATGCCGCTGTTCGGGTGTCATGCGGTCGGCCATGTCACTTAGCGGTCAAAGTAGTGCTGGAAAAATCAAACCGGAACCACGAGCATAGGTATCTCGCTCTGCAGCAGCACGCGATGCGCTATGCTGGGATTGAACAGACGAGTGAAAATGCTCTTCTTCTTATCGGGAATAGCGATGAGGTCGACAGGATTTTCTAAGATGAAATTCTCAAATTCGGTCAGATTGTCGCCCTCAACCGAGATATTCTCAATGGTGAATTCGTTCTCGGGATAATGGTCGTTGCAATACTGCAAGAACTGCTTTGATGCCTTCTTGGCCATTGCACGGTTCTTGCGCTCAACGACAGGAATGATCGACACCTTCTTGCCTTTCACACGCATCAGCTTCGAGAACACATCAAACGACAGGATGTCGCGCTGGTTGAGCGTGCTGAAGAAGACGATGTGCTGGATCGACGACAAATCGTCGATCGACAGATTCTTGGGAATGGTGAAGATGGGGAACTTGCCAGCATCGAGTACCTCGGCGGTAACACTGCCCAGCGAGGCAATGGCATGCCGGTTGCTGCCGTGAGTACCCATCACAATGAGCTTGGCATCGTTGGTCGAAGCGCACTCGAGGATCTTCTCTTCGGGCAAGCCTTCGACCACCTCGGTCTGGAACATGACATTGTCGAGGTTGCCCTTGGCTATCTCCTCTTCGACCTTGGAGCGGAACTGCTTCATCTTCTCCATTGCCTTGGCCTTCACGGTTTCCTCGTCCATGCGCTCGCCATGGTCATAGCGGTCGCTCGCGAAGGGTGTGAAGAAACGGTAACGCTCGCTCATGTAGGCATGGAGCAATATCACCGTAGCGCCAGCCTTTGAGGCATACTGAAAGCCCACCTTGCAGGCCTTCATTGAGAACGGAGAGAAGTCGACAGGAATCACCACATGACTCTTGATGCGGCCTCGTTTGCGCGACTCATTACCGCCCTCAACCACCTTGAGTGCCATGGGCAGGTCCTTCTCGCGAATGCGAACTCTGACGCCCGAGGACACCACTGGCTCCTCGAGGTTCACATTGTGAAGCACAGCCTCGATGCCAGCCCTTTCGAGCTGATTTTTGAGGCTCACAGCATAGTCATAGGTGTGAATCGCCAGCGTGATTAATCGGTTAGGGTCGTTTTGCTTGCTCATTGCTTAAAATTGAGTATTGGAATTCACTTGTTTTCCTCGAGTATCTCGAGTGCCATTTCCAGGATTTCAGGGTCGTCGAGAACAACGAGTCCACCATCGGGCCCGGGTTCGATGTGAACGCCCATATTTGTCCCGAAATCGTAGTTTGCACCGCCAAAGTAGTTCCTCACTGTCTGTACACTTAAATTCAATTTGTCGGCAATGTCGTGAATAGAACCGTCGGGCAGGCTGTCCTTAATACGCCTAAGTTCATTAAATGTAATGATTTTGGGCATGTTACAAATTATTTTAAAGGTTAATATTCAAATTTTTATGCTAATATATTAACAATAATGCGATAAAAAAAATTTTAAAGCATTTTTTTTCAAAAAATGATGATTCAGCGTTCAAAAAATGGCAATAATTGCGAGTACTGCGAGGTTAATCCACATGCCAGCACTCACCCATCGCGCATCGGCCTCAGAGGACCGCAACTCCTTGCATGTGCTGTGGAACAAAGGCCAATAGCGATGCAGCAGCGCATAGACCAGCCACGCCGACGCGCATCCCAGCAAAGCACCGCAAATGAGGTCGCCCAAGAAGTGCACCCCCAGATACATGCGGCTATAGCACTCAATAAATGCCCACAAGAAAATGGATATGCCCACCCGCCGATTCCTGAAAATGAGTGAGATGAGCAAGGCTCCGGCAAAGGTGTTGGCTGCATGGCTTGACACAAAACTGAACCTGCCGCCGCGGTACCCGTTCACCACATGAACCATGTAACTCAAGTCGGGGTCGTGTGTGGGACGCAATCGTGCCACGAGCGGTTTGATCACTGATGCCGAAACCAAGTCAGCAATCAAGATTACCAATGCGATAGCCACCACCACGGCAAGCAACTGCTTCCATCCTCGACGGCCCAGCACATAAAGCAGAACCATGAACATGATTGACCAGCACACGGTGGTGGTTGCCAACCACATGAAGCGGTCGAAATAAGGCACATGAAGGCTATTGATGAAGAGCAGAATCTGCGCGTCTAAGTCTTGAAGGAATTGAAGCATTATTTCAGGAGTGTTTAGTTTATGATTAAATAATCTCTATGTCACTGCCGCTAATCCATGCGGTGCGGCCATTGGTCGATTCCACATGATACCACTTGGCAGAGCCGGTTGTCACTGAATCGGTGATTTCAACTTTGCTGCCTTGCGGCAGACTGAAAGCCACCTCGTTGTCCTGAGGAGCACGCGGCGCATTGCTCAACGAGGCCGACTGTGTCATGACAATGGCAGCGTGGCTATTAGTGGCTCGATTGCGCAAATAGAGCGAACAAGTCAATGCCAATGCCGATAAGGCCAGCAAGGCCATTGCCGAGAAGAAACCCAGCTTGCGCCACTTGACCTGCACAGCAAACACATAAAGCGCCACAGCAAGCAGACAGAGCACAAACAGGATTGCAGCCAGCACAGCCCACCCGTTGCTTGAAAACCAGAAAGCAACCGACTGCCCAACCTGAGTCACAAAAGAGCGTGACCCCATAGCAACCGGCAGTTTGAGCTTTTGCCGTACAAAATCAAGATTCTCACGCGTGTCGCTGCTGGTGGGGTCGAGCAAGAGCGACCTCTCGTAATACAGAATAGCATGGGCATAATCGCTGATTTTGTAATAGGTGTTGCCCATATTATAGTAGAGTTCAGCCGAAGTGCCTTGCTGCTGTTCCATGAGTTGATAGGCCTTGAGCGCATCATGATAACGCTCCTGAGCGTAGGCCGAGTCGGCCTGCACGGCTGTTACCGTTGCTGCCTGCAAGGGTACGCACACGCTGCCGCCCAACAGGAGCATGATGCCTATCGCCAAAGTTTTCATAGTCTGTGCTTTTTCTTGAGGTTTTACACTTTCGAGTTTCTCCATCACTTGTGCGGCCTTGTCGTAGAGCGGCATCATGTCGCCATTGGCAAGTTCGGGCGCATACTGGGCAAACTCACACTGGTCAATCAAGTCGAGCGTCTCGCTCCGGAGCGACTCGTCGACCCCATAGCGCTCAAGTTCGGCAGCAATGTTATCCTTGCTCAAGTCCGACACAGGAATGCCCAGTTTGTCGCTCATATAGCCCCACATGGCGGTAAGAACCTCGCCGTAGAACTCATTGCGCTTGCCCGCAACAGCAAATGCCTTGGCGCGCTTGAGGCGTTTCTGCGCCACCTTGCCGGCACGCTTGGTGCGCATGCGCTTCACATCGGCCATTTCCTTGAGTCGCTTGCGGTTATAGATAATCACAGCCACCAAGGCGAGCAACGGCAGCAGATAGGCAAGCCAATAACCCATGCTATCGACCAGATAGGAGTGAGTTTTCTCCAAATTCAAGTCGCCATGCTTGAGCTGATGTACATCGGTCATGGCCTGCTTGCGTTTCTTGTAGTGGTTCGACGGCTGCCCCTGGCCTTTGGCCACACGAAGCGGCATAGCGGGAATGTCTATCGTCTCATACTTAGATGTAGTGGGATTGAAGTACACAAACTTGCTCGCAGGCAATTCAAAAGTGCCCACATACTGCGGTATCACCGTGTAGGAGAATGTCACATTTCCCGTCACATCGGTGCCATCGCTCGTGGTGTTGATGTGACTCTGGGGGTCGTAGGTGTCAAATTCCTGCGGGAACTGCACATCAGGGGCTTTCACATACTTGATGTTACCTTTGCCCTGCACCACATAGTTGTAGGTGGCGGGTGAATAGGTCTTCAAGTTATGAGGATTCATTGAAGTCATAACCTTGAAGTCGCCGACCGCTCCGGTGAAGCCTGCCGGACGAGGCTCGGGCAACGGAAGGATGTTGACGGTGGCAGAATTTGATTTGATGGTGAGTTTCGTGTCGTGTGGCACGGCAATGGCACTGTTGATGCCCACATAAATGTCGCGTTGCACGGGCGTGATGTCAAACACACCCGACTTGATGGTGAGTTTGCCCGACTTTTGCGGATAAAGAATGCATTTCTTGAGCACTGCCGTGTAGTAGTTCTGCCCGTTTACCCGTTCCACATTCACTTGTCCCGCCTGGTTGAGTTCCTCGATCAAGAAACCGTCGAACGAAGGTTGCTCGAGTGGAATGATTCCGGGACGAATGGGAAACTTGGTGTAGAGCTTAATGGTGCACACCACCGCCTCCTGCTCATAGACCTGTGGTTTCGACATCTCGATGCGCACATACAGGTCGTTGCTGCTGATGGGCTTGTCGGCAGTCTGCGTGAAGGGGTCGTTCATATCCACGGCCCCGCCTAAGCCTGGCAAGGTGCGCGATGGCGAGGGGCGCTGCGGCTCCTGCTTGCTCACATTGACTGAAAAACCCGGAGCGGTGATTTTCCTGCCACCCACCGTGACCGATGCCGGCCCCACATGCAAGTTACCTGTCTTGTTAAGACGATAGGTGACGGTGTACTTGAATGTCTTTGTCGAGGAGTTCTCGACCTGACGGCCATTGGAGATAATCACCTGCGTTGATTCGCCTATCTTCACCGGACTTGACTTGTGCAGAAACTTTGCACCATCTACCGACGGTTCGTTGAAAGTGCCTCCCTCCTGTACGCCATCGAGCAGATACACAATCTGGAACTTTTCGTCGGGCATTGCGCCATATCCGGCCATCTTGAGCGATTGCGCCGTTACCGTGAACGGCAACAGCGCTGCAAGCCATGTGAATAGGTGAAATAGGAGTATCTTTTTCATTGTAGAAATTACCATTTGTTGCGTGTGCGGGCCCGTTCGCTGCGCTGCATCTGAGCCTTTTGCTGGTTCATCTTCTTTTGAGTTTCTCGTTCCTTGTCCTGCATGGTCTGCAAGATGCGGTCCATATTCTGTTTGCTGATACCATCTTTAGGCTGCTGTTGCTGCTGTTTTTGCTGGTCCTGCTTGTTCTGGTCTTTTTTGTCTTGATCCTGCTTTTGCTGATCTTTTTTATCTTGGTTTTGCTTGTCTTTATCTTTGTTTTGGTCTTGATTCTTGTCTTTGTTCTGGTCCTTGTTGTCCTTATTCTTGTCTTGATTGTTTTTGTCCTTGTTTTGATCTTGCTGCTGTTTCTTGAGCTGGGCAAGTCGCAGGTTGTAACGGGCATCGTTGTTGTCGGGATTCTTGCGCAATGCCTGCTTGTAGTGGTTGATGGCCTCGGCAAAGTTTTGCTGGTGATAGGCAATGTTGCCCAGGTCATAACTTGCCTTTCCGGCCAGTTTCTTGCTGGTGCTGGTATCGGCCAACTTTTGCAGCAGGCCCACAGCCTCCTGCATGGGCTCGCTCAACTGCTGTTCGCCCCCACCCTGTTGCATCGTCGGCTGCGGCTTGTCTTGCTTGATGAGCGAACTCGCGAGATTGAACTGGGCAATCTCACTGTTTGGGTTGGCTTCCAGCGCTTTACGGTACTGAACCTCGGCCTCGGCATACTTCATGTCGTTATAGAGTTTGTTGCCTGAATTAATGGCATTACGCTCCTTTTTCACCGTGGCAGGCTGCTGCTTGGCATTATCGGCAACTGCCGAGATTGGCAAGATCATGCAGCACAGTGCCACAAGTGACTTGAGCAATATTTTATTCTTTGTTTGCATCATCGTTAGTGAAAAAATTGATTTTACTGAGCCATGGAGTCTTGCGCGGAGTGAGCAACATGATGGCCAAGAGCAGCAACAGGGCAATCCACGCAAACACAGGGAAGAGTTCGCTGTGCTGCGAGAAGGTGTAGGTGCCGAGATTCGACTTCGACAGTTTGTCGAGCGCGTCGTGCAGGTCGTTCACCGCGTCGGTGGCAAGGCCGTCGACATATTCGCCGCCACCTGCATCGGCAATGCTCTGTGCCATTTCCTCGTTGAGTTTGGTATAGGCCACATTGCCCTCGTCGTCGAGCATCACCTCGCCAGGATTGCCGGTGGGAATGGTCACAGGCTCGGTGCTGCCGATGCCCACCACATTCACCTGAATGCCGGCACGCTTGGCATCGCTTGCGGCACCCTGCGCATCGTCTTCAAAGTTCTCGCCATCGGTGATGACGATAATCGACTTGCGTATTTTGGGATTCTCGGAGAAAGCATGGGCGCACATGTTGATGGCCGAACCTATGGCAGTGCCTTGCGTGGGCGCCAGGTTGGTGTTGATTTGCTCAAGAAACATCTTGGCCGACTGGGCATCGCCCGTGAGCGGCATTTGCATATAGGCATTGCCGGCAAACACCACCAGACCCACCTTGTTGCCTTGCAACTTGTCGATGAGACGCTCGAGCACCAGTTTGGCGCGTTGCAGGCGCGAAACGCCCGCCTCGTCGGCATTGACAGGAGCATTCATCGAGTTGGAGATATCGAGAGCCACCATCACTTCGATGCCGTGCACAGTTCCGCTCTGGGTTGTGGCGGCACCTCGCGGGCGGGCAATGATAATCACGATTACAGCCACCAGCAGCAGCTGGAGTGCGAGCAGCAGCCAGGGCTTGTAGCGCGACACTTCGGGCATGAGCTGCGTCACCTTGCTCTCCTGTCCGAATTTTGCCACCTTGCGCGCCTTGGCCTTACGGGCAAGCCAGAAGAGCAGCACCACGGCGGGCAGCAAGAGCAGCAACATGAGATATTGAGGATATGCAAAATTCATAATCGTTGTGTTTCAGTTGAAATGAATTGACTATGGGAAACGGCGCAACAGCGTGTAACCCAGCAATATGTCGATCAACACCAGCAAGAGCAGCAACCATGCCCAGGGCATGTAGTTGTCTTGCGTGTTGGAATACTTCTTGACATCGATTTTGGTTTTCTCGAGCGAATCGATTTCCTTGAACACCTGCTCGAGCATGCCATTGCCCGTTGCGCGGAAATACTTGCCGCCGGTCATCGAGGCAATCTGCTTGAGGGTAGGTTCGTCGATGGTGACAGGCATATTCTGATATTGCAGATTGCCCGCCCAGTCATAACCCACAGGCATGGGTGCAGTGCCTTTAGTGCCCACACCTATCGTGTAGATTCTGATGCTGTCGGCCTTGGCAATCTCGGCAGCCGTCAGCGGTGCCACCACGCCCGAGTTGTTGGTGCCGTCGGTGAGCAGGATGATGCTCTTCGACTTGGCCTTGCCGCTCTTGATGCGGTTGATGGCGGTGGCAATGCCGTCGCCAATGGCGGTACCGTCTTCGAGCATACCAATTTCAAGGTCCTGAATGGCATTGACCACAATGGCCTTGTCGGTAGTCATGGGCACCTGGGTAAATCCCTCGCCAGCAAACACTACCAGACCCACATTGTCGTTCTCGCGCTTTGCCACAAAGTCGGCGGCAACCTGTTTGGCGGCATGGAAGCGGTCGGGCTTAAAATCCTTGGCATACATACTGCCCGAAATGTCGAGTGCTATTACAATATCGGTACCCTCGGTATCGCTGGTCGACCAGCGATCATAGGTCTGTGGGCGGCACAAAATAATGATGAGGCAGCCCAAAGCGGCCAGTTTCAGGGCAAACGAGATGTGGCGGAGGTACACCCTCCAGCTGGCTGGCAACGACTGAAACGCCTGCGTCGATGACATGCGCAGCGAAGGGTTGCCTTTCTTCTGCTTCCACACCCACCATGCAATGAGCGGGATGTAGAGCAGGAACAGCCACAGCAATGATGGATGAGCGAAATTCATTCTTTCCCGCCCTCCTGTGCGGTATTGGTGTCTTCTTCGGCAGGTTTGACCTCCTCTTCAACAGGGCGTGTGTGCTCCACAAAGTTGATGGCACGCTGCAGCGAGCGCTCGTTGTCATCGGCCAGCGGATGCTGATTGGCAAACTTCACGAAGTCGGCAATTTCGAGTATCTCGTTCAACTGGTCGTTCACAGGCATTGTCTTCTCGTTGTTGAGCAGGGTTTCCTTGATTTGCGTGGTGGTCATCTCCACCGCATTGATGTTGAAGCGGCGGTCAATGTACTCGCGCAAAATGTCGGTAAGGCTCGTATAGTATTCCTTCTCCATGCCCTGCTGCCACAGTTGCTGCTCCTTGAGGGCGGCAAGCCGTTGCATCGCCTCGTCGTAGGGCGGCAGCCGTTTCTTCTCGTGCTTGAAGGGCAGCTTGCCCTTGCGCCACCATTTGAAGTAGGCATAGGTGAGAGCCGCCACTGCGAGCAACACGAGCCACAGCCACCACAGGTCGACGATGAAGTCGGGCACCCAGTCAAAGAACTTAGAAGGTGCTTTCTCGACAGGGGCATAGTCCTTGATATCGCCTTTCTCATCGACCTGCACGGGCACAACTTTCAGGCTCAAGGCATTAGAGAGCACCGTATCGCCCTCACCCACAAGGCACACAATGGGCTTGATGGCCCACAGACCCGAGTCGAACGACTGGATGAGGTAATCCTTGTTCACCTGCACGCGGTTGTTGCCCAAATCCACCTTTTTGGCTGTGGGCCGCTCCACAATCTCCACCATGCTGTGCAGGGTGTCGATCTGGTCGTTAGGGAACACATAGGGCACGCCCTTGTCGGTGACCAGTTCCAGATGCAGCCAAGTGGTTTTGCCCATGAGCAGCACAGCACTGTCGATGCGAGCCTTGAGGAAGGCATTGCCAGCATGCGCCGCCGTGAGCGACATGAAACATAATATTATTGACAGAAGTAATTTCTTCATTTCTTGAAAACTGTAAAATTAGCGGATAACCGCCCGTTTCTTGAACATGAGCAGCAAAGCCTTCACATAGTCTTCGTGCGTGGCCATCGACACGAGGTCGACACGGGCACGCTGCACGGTGTCGTTGAGCTTGCGCTGCTGCTCATACCACCAGCGGTCGACGGCCTTGCGCACGCGTGCACTGCTGGTATCGATCCAGCGCTCGGCACCCGTCTCGGCATCGTAGACGCGCATCAGGCCCACATCGGGCAACTGCGTTTCACGCTGGTCATAGATCTGGAGTGCCATCACATCGTGCTTGCTATTGGCTATCGAGAGCGGCTTGTAGTAGTCTTTGTCGTCGATAAAGTCAGAAATCAGGAAGGTGGTGCAGCGCTTCTTGATGACGCTGGTGAGGTATTCCAAGGCGAGCCCCACATTGGTGCCCTTATTCTCGGGCTTGAAGTAGAGCAGTTCGCGAATCACTAGCAAGATGTGCTTGCGTCCTTTTTTGGGCGGAATGAACTTCTCGATTTTGTCGCTGAAGAAGATGACGCCCACCTTGTCGTTGTTCTCGATGGCCGAGAATGCCAGTGTGGCGGCCACCTCGGTGATGTAGTCTTGCTTCATCTCGCCCACAGCACCAAAGTTCTTGCTGCCCGACACATCGACGAGCAACATCACGGTGAGTTCGCGTTCCTCTTCATAGACCTTCACATAGGGCCGGTTTTGCCGGGCGGTCACATTCCAGTCGATGTCGCGCACATCGTCGCCATACTGATACTCGCGCACCTCGCTAAAGGTCATGCCGCGCCCCTTGAATGCCGAGTGATACTCACCGGCAAACACATTTTGCGACAGGCCTTTGGCCTTGATCTCAATTTTCCTGACCTTGCTTAATAGTTCGTTGGAATCCATCGTGAAATAAGATTCATGAAATAGAGGTTTCGTTCACATCTCAGTTTAGCCCAGAGAGAGGCAACGACATCAGGGCACCGGAATCTTGTCGAGAATGTTGTTGATGACCTCGTCGGGAGTGATGTTGTTGGCCTCGGCCTCGTACGACAGGCCCATGCGGTGACGCATCACATCGTGGCACACGGCACGCACATCTTCGGGAATCACATAGCCACGGCCGCGCAAGAAGGCATAAGCCCTTGCGGCAAGCGCCATGCTGATGGATGCACGGGGCGACGAACCGAAGTCGATCATGCTCTTCAGGTCGTTCAGGCCGTACTCGCCCGGGTAACGGGTGGCAAACACGATGTCGACAATGTATTTCTCGATTTTCTCGTCGATGTATATCTTCTCCACGATGTCGCGGGTCTCCACAATGTCACGCGGAGTGATGAGCGGCTGAACGGCGGGGCGGTCGCTGGTGATGTTCATCCTGATGATTTGCTTCTCCTCCTCCTTGTTGGGATAGCCAATCACCACCTTCATCAAGAAGCGGTCGACCTGAGCCTCGGGCAGCGGATAGGTGCCTTCTTGCTCAATGGGGTTCTGTGTGGCCATCACCAGGAAGGGGTCGTCGAGCTTGAAAGTGCTGTCGCCAATGGTCACCTGACGCTCCTGCATGGCCTCGAGCAGTGCACTCTGCACCTTGGCTGGCGCACGGTTGATCTCGTCGGCGAGAATAAAGTTGGCAAAAACGGGGCCTTTCTTCACTTCAAACTGTTCTTTCTTCACACTATAGACCATGGTACCCACCACATCGGCAGGAAGCAGGTCGGGCGTGAACTGGATGCGGCTGTAGCGGGCATCAATAATTTGGGCGAGCGTCTTGATGGCAAGCGTCTTGGCAAGGCCAGGAACGCCTTCGAGCAAGATGTGGCCGTTGGCCAGCAACGCGATAAGCAACGAGTCGACAAGGTGTTTCTGACCCACAATGGTCTTGTCCATGCCTTGCGTGATGAGGTTCACGAAATTGCTCTTGCTGGCAATCAAATCGTTCAGTTCTCTGATATTAACAAACTCTGCCATAAATCAAAATTGTTTATCGTTTAATGTTTTTATTTTCAAACTCTTAGCAATGTACGCCTCATTGTTTTTTGCAACAATGGCGACACACCACAGCTTATCCCTGCAAAGGGATATGCAAAATTATCACTTTGAAAACTATTGCGAATAATCTTTGTAGTTAATTAATTCAATTTTAAGTTAGAAATGTTAAAAGTTAACAGTCTATTCGCATATTTCACACTGGCAACACCCTTCATGGCGTTAAGCCTATGGCATAATGCATGTGCCGAAATGGCAAGAAATTGACCACTTCGGCACATTAAAAATATAATATGAAAAAAACATCAATGCTGACAGCAGGGAATCAATGCTTTTTGTTGAGTTGCATCGACTTGAGTTGAGCCTGCTTGATGCTTTCGGGGTCTTTGGGGTCGAAACCATACTTCGAGGCGAGCGGGATAATCACTTCGGTGCCCGGAGCAATGTTGTTCACATCGCTAATGCGGTCTTTGTTCTCCTCGTAGATGTACACATAGAAGAACTCGTTGCCATAGTGCTTGCGGGCAATAACCGTGAGCGGTCGCTTGGCAGTGACCGTGTCGCGAATCACGGGAATCTCCTTCTTGGGTTCGGCAGGCTTGGGTTTGCTGGTGGTGAAGACCGAAGCGGGAGCCGCTTTCTGGGTGGCTGCATCGGCTTTTGCCACCACGGTGGTGTCGGCTTTGTTGGTTGCGCTGCCGGTTATCACGCCGTTGGGACCGAAAAGAATCCACAGCAGCGAGGTGAGCAGCAACGCGCCCAGCGCACCCACCACAATGCCTTTGAGCAGACTCGATTTGGCCACTTTTCGCTTCTCGGTCTCAAAGTCTTGAGAAACGGCACTCTCGGAGGGCTCGGAGGGCTCAGAGTTCTCGGAGGGCTCCTCGATGGGGGCTGCTGGCTCAGGTAGTTCAGCAGACTTTTCAGTTTCTTGGGCTGCCTTCATGGGCATTAAAGGCGGCACCTCTTCGGAGATTACTGGCGGCACCTCTTCGGGCAGTTCTTCCTCAACAGGGGCTTCCACAGGCGGTTCTGCCGGAATTTCCTCGGGCATAGCAACTGGTGCCTCTTCGGGGAGTTTCACAGGCGGTTCCTCGGGCATTTCCTCGGGGGCAGCTTCGGGTGCCTGCTCGTGTGCGGGTTCTATCTCGGTGAGCTGCATGAGCTGCTCGGGTGTTAGGTCGTCGCTCAGTTCCATGGGTTCGAACTGTGCAAAGGGTTGGTTCACAGCATCGGCAACGCTCTGCGCCGGGGCAAATTCTATCACTGCCTCGTCGTCATCGGTCATGGCGGTGGGCATCACAAACGAGCCCAGCCCCTTGATTTCCACGCCGCGTCCCTCGGTCAGTTCCTGCGATACTGTGGCAAACAGTTCTTTCAAGAACAGTTCGCTCATGCGATTGGTGGTCTGCGCCTTGGCAGCCACCAGTTCGGCAAGTTCTATAATTGATAATTTCCTGTTCATGGGTTCTTGAAAAAACTATTTTGGCTCGGTTTTCATTCGGTTCTTCAACACATTGCTCATCTTGAAGCGCAGGTCCACCCTGGGAGGAATGAGCATGCGCTTTCCGGTCACATTGTCTTCCACGACGCGCTCGTTGTGCTTCTCGCCCACAAAGGTACCGAAACCTGGCACCGCTATGCTGTCGAGTTCACCGCAACGCTCGGCCACCACGCTGGCAAGCGCATCGAGCAATTTGTTCACATCGTTGCGGTTGCGGCCCAGTTTCTGAGTCAGGTGAGTTATCAGCTGTTTGTTATCCATCGTCTGATTTTTCTTGTTGTTTTTTGATTCTGCGAATTTAGTGCAAAAAAACCGCTCACGCAAATTAAACGGCACATTTACCACCAAGCTGACCGGCTTTTTGAAGAAAAAACGCCCAATTGCAATAAAAACTTGCGATTTTTTCGTAAATTTGCAGTTTAGTTACTAAATGATTAATATTTTCACACAACGACTATGGCTGAAAATAACATGGAACTCCCTATCAATGAGGAGAAAAAAGGATTGAACTTTGTACAGCAGATTGTTGCCGACGACCTCAAGGCCGGCAAAAACGGCGGACGGCTTAACACCCGTTTCCCACCCGAACCTAACGGTTACCTGCACATTGGTCATGCCAAGGCCATCTGCATGGACTTTGGCGTTGCCGAGATGATGGGCGGCACCTGCAACCTGCGCTTCGACGATACTAACCCACAGAAAGAGGACACCGAGTATGAGCAGGCCATCATGCGCGACATCCATTGGCTGGGCTACGACTGGGAAGACCGCCTATACTATGCAAGCGACTACTTCCAGCAGCTCTTCGACTTCGCCATCAGGCTCATCAAGGAGGGCAAGGCCTATGTTGATGACCAGACCAGCGAGCAGATTGCCAAGCAAAAGGGAACTCCCACCACACCAGGCCAGAACAGTCCTTATCGTGATCGCACACCCGAGGAGAACCTGGACCTGTTCCTGCGCATGAACGAGGGTGAGTTTGACGAGGGTGCACGCGTGCTGCGCGCCAAAATCGACATGGCAAGCGACAATATGCACTTCCGCGACCCCATCATCTACCGCATCATCAAGACACCCCACTGGCGCACCGGCACCAAGTGGAAAGTGTATCCCATGTATGACTTCGCTCACGGCCAGAGCGACTACTTCGAGGGCGTGACTCACTCGATTTGCACACTCGAGTTTGTGCCTCACCGTCCGCTCTACGAGTACTTTGTGAAAGAGCTCGCCGGCGACACTGTCGATGAGTACTGCCCGCGCCAGATTGAGTTCAACCGCCTGAACCTCACCTACACCCTCATGAGCAAGCGCAAACTGCTGCAGCTGGTGAAGGAGAACCTGGTGAGCGGCTGGGATGACCCCCGCATGCCCACCCTGTGTGGCCTGCGTCGCCGTGGCTACACCCCTCAGTCGATCAAGAACTTCATCGAAGATATTGGCTACACTAAGTATGAGGCGCTCAACGACATCAGCCTGCTGGAGCACAGCATTCGCGAAGACCTCAACAAGAACGCTAACCGCGTGAGCGCCGTGCTCAACCCCGTGAAGGTGGTCCTCACCAACTACCCCGACGACAAGGTAGAGATGGTGGCCATGGACAACAACCCCGAGCAGGAGAATGCCGGAGTGCACCAGATGCCCTTCAGCCGCGAAATCTACATTGAGCGCGACGACTTCATGGAAGAGCCTCCCAAGAAATTCTTCCGCATGACCCCTGGCAAGGAGGTGCGACTCAAAGGTGCCTATATCGTGATGTGCACCGGCTGCAAGAAGGACGACGACGGCAACATTACCGAAATTTATTGCGAAATCGACCCCACCAGCCGCAGCGGCGAGCCTGGCAGCGAACGCAAGGTGAAGGGCACACTCCACTGGGTGAGCGCCCGCCATTGCAAAGATGCCGAGGTGCGACTCTACGACCGCCTGTTTGCCGTTGAGAACCCCAGCGCCGAGACCGAGAAGGACTTCCGCGACCTGCTCAATCCCGACTCACTCAAGGTGATTGAGCACGCCAAGATTGAGCCCTATCTTGCCGAGATTGCCAAGCCCGAGGACAAGTTCCAGTTCCAGCGCATTGGCTACTTCTGTGTGGACCTCGACTCTACCCCCGACAAACTGGTGTTTAACCGCACCATCGGGCTCAAGGACAGCTGGGCCAAGGCACAAAAGAAGTAACACTTCGGTCAACAGATTAATCTAATTGATGTGGGATATCTCAGAAAAAAATACCGATTAATCAGATTATCGCGAGAAAACTGATAAGAACAATATTTTCCGTAAAGGGGATGTGTCATTAATTCTGGCACATCCTCTTTTTTTTGTGCAACATTCTGCAAAACATGTAACAAAACCCTTATATTTATTTTCTATATATTCTTTTATTTTTTTAAAAAAATAAGTTGATTTATTCGTTTCTTTTATTTATCTTTGTGAATTAGTTATAATTAAACCGAAATCAAACCTAAAAACTTACCATATTATGAAAAAGATATTACTTCTCCTATTGACACTGATTGCCAGTGCAAATGTGTGGGCTGCTGACTATATCACCGATGTGATGGTGATAGGCGGCTCACAAAGTGTAGTCAACAATCTGAAGGAAACCTACACGAATCAGGGCTGGACGGTCATCGATCAGGACTTGAACGCCGGTGCTGGCTCAAGCAGCGACTACATCTACCTGCTCTACAAGACGGCGAGTGAGACTGATGTTGAAGCCGGTACTGTCATAACCAATTTCTTGATTAGCACAGCAACTGGCACAATCCCTGACAGTTTCTCAAGCAGTGATCGCACCTATCACCTTGTGCCCTGTGATGGCAACGACTATTTCAAGAACAATAAGGGCGATCTGAACAGCCATTGCGGCTCAAGCAGCGCCACCATTCATCTCTATTTTACAAAAGAATACGACCCCAACGGAAAAGACTATAGCACAGTTAAATCCATTGCCTTCAACGACACGCAGGCCGGTGGCGTGCCCGTCGCTGGCGCCACTACGGGCTATGACCTGAACGCCGGTGCCGGCGGTGACTATATCTATATGCATGCCAACAAGGCACAGGGATGGCAACTCTCAGTGAACACTGCAGGTACCCAGTGCTATGTCACCGGTTTTGACGGACCCAAGCGCAATTTTAAAGATATAGTCATCCCCCTCACCATCGACGGGGCAACGTTGTTAGGCCTCTCGAACACGACCTTCAGCGGCTTTGCAAACCTGGAGACGATGTTTTTTCCTCTTAATTCTTCAATTACCCAGATGCCATCGGTGCAAGGTTGCCCCAAGTTCTACAATGTTAAAACAGGTAATAAGAATTACCAAACTCCAGATGCTATGACAAAAATTCCGGGTTATGCTTTCGCGGGAACGGCTATTGAGAAAATAACATTTCAGTCTGTCACAAGTGTTGGCACCGATGTTTTTTCAGGATGCGACAGACTGTCATCAGTCACGTTCATGAAATCACCTGTGCTGATTGAAAATGGTGCTTTTTCCAATATCAAATCATACTGCAGTGTGTTATATCCGGGGTCTATTGAAGACTGGAATCCAATGATGTATATGTATTCATCTTCGTTGGTGGTTAAAGGTCCAAACAATAGCTGGTCATGCGGCTGGTGTGGCGGGGATATAGCAATAAGCAACAACAATCATCTCTACTGGACACTGCAGAATAATCATCTGAAAATTAATTGCGCTACCGACATCTGGGACACCTGTCCCGAGGAGCAGGTCATATACTTCTATAACTGGGACAAGAATCAAGTAAAATATCTCACTCTTGAGCATATTTACCAAATCGATAAGTCTGCATTTGGAGGTTATACTAATCTTGAATCAGTGGATGTGAAATCAGGTCTAAAGATTATAAAAGGAAATGCTTTTGAACATTGTTCTAATCTTGAAAAATTATATCTTCCTTCGTGTCTCGATACCATAGGGTATTATGTGTTTGGCTTTGGTGATGATGCTTTTTCTGACATTTACTTCGATGGCTCACAGACGCAGTGGGATTTAGTATCAAAAGCGGAAGGTTGGGATGCTGGTGTGGCAGATAAGTTAGAGGAGCACTGGCACTGCATGGTGACCTATAATGCCAACGGGCACGGCACGGCTCCTGCCCCGGTATCGATCCAGTGGAGCAACGAGGACAAACTGGACGAGCCCACTGCCCCCACGGCCGATGGCTACGTTTTCACAGGCTGGTACAAGGAACCCGACTGCATCAACCGGTGGGATTTCAACACGGAAGTGCCCGGCGACATGACGCTCTATGCCGGCTGGGAGCCGGTGGTTGTCAGCAAGCCTGGCGATGTGAACGGCGACGGCGAGGTGGATGTGCGCGACATCACTGCCCTGATCGATGTTATCATGAACTCTATAAGCGACAACCCGCGTGCCGATGTGAATGGTGACAGCGATATTGATGTGCGCGACATCACCGCCCTCATCGACATCATCATGAACAGCTAAAGCAATAACAGATTCAAACCCTAAAAACTTACCATATTATGAAAAAGATATTACTTCTCCTATTGGCACTGATTGCCAGTGCAAATGTGTGGGCTGCAGACTTTATCACCGATGTGATGGTGATAGGCGGCTCAAAAAGTGTAGTCAACGATCTGAAAGATACCTACACGAGTCAGGGCTGGACGGTCATCGACCAGGACCTGAATAAGGGCTGTGGCTCAAGCAGCGACTACATCTACCTGCTCTACAAAAAGGCAAGTGAGGATAGTGCCAGTGTCGGTGCTTTTATCACCAATTTCTTGATTAGCACAGCAACTGGCACAATCCCTGACAGTTTTTCAGATAATTATCGCACCTATCACCTTGTGCCCTGTGATGGCAGCGACTATTTCAAGAACAACAAGGGCGATCTGAACAGCCATTGCGGCTCAAGCAGCGCCACCATTCATCTCTATTTTACAAGAGAATACGACCATGACGGAAAAGACTATAGCACAGTTAAGTCCATTGCCTTCAACGACACGCAGGCCGGCGGCGTGCCCGTCGCTGGCGCCACTACGGGCTATGACCTGAACGCCGGTGCCGGCGGTGACTATATCTATATGCACGCCGACAAGGCACAGGGATGGCAACTCTCAGTGAACACTGCAGGCACCCAGTGCTATGTCACCGGTTTTGACGGACCCAAGCGCAATTTTAAAGATATAGTCATCCCCATCACCATCGACGGGGCAACGTTGTTAGGCCTCTGGAGCACGACCTTCAGCGGCTTTGCAAACCTGGAGACGATGTTTTTTCCTCTTAATTCTTCAATTACCCAGATGCCATCGGTGCAAGGTTGCTCCAAGTTCTACAATGTTAAAACAGGTAATAAGAATTACCAAACTCCAGATGCTATGACAAAAATTCCGGGTTATGCTTTCGCGGGAACGGCTATTGAGCAAATAACATTTCAGTCTGTCACAAGTATTGGCAGCGATGTTTTTTCAGGAAACAAAAAACTATCATCAGTCACCTTCAAGAAATCACCTGTGCTGATTGAGAATGATGCTTTTTCAAACATTAAATCATACTGCAGTGTGTCATATCCCGGGTCTATCGAAGACTGGAATCCAATGATGTATATGTATTCACCGATGTTGGTTGTCAATGGTCCAAACAATAGTTGGCATTGCGGCTGGTGTGGCGGTGATACAGTAACAAGCAACAATCATCTCTACTGGACACTGCAGAATAATCATCTGAAAATTAATTGTGCTACCGATATCTGGGACGCCTATCCCGGGGAGCAAATTATCTATCCTCATTATGAATCCTGGGATGCGGATTTAGTTCAAACTCTCACTCTGGAGCATGTTGACACCATACTTCAATATCAATTCCTGGGCGAAGATATGAAATATAATAGTAATTATTCTAATCTTACAGTAGTAGATGTAAAATCAGGCCTGAAGTTGATAGATTATGGGGCTTTCTTTGGTTGTCCTAAACTGGAGAAAGTATATCTTCCGTCGTGTTTGAATAGCATAAAATCTTTAGCTTTTTACAATTGTAAATCCTTGGCTGATATTTACTTCGACGGCATCGGTAAGCAGTGGACCGACTCTGTGGCAAAAGGAAATAATTGGAACCAAGGTGTGGCAAGCAGTTTCAAAGTGCACTGGCACTGCATGGTGACCTTCGATCGCAACGGGCATGGCACGGCTCCTGCCCCGGTATCGATCCAGTGGAGCAACGAGGACAAGCTGGACGAGCCCACTGCCCCCACGGCCGATGGCTACGTTTTCACAGGCTGGTACAAGGAACCCGACTGCATCAACCCGTGGGATTTCAACACGGAAGTTCCCGGCGACATGACGCTCTATGCCGGCTGGGAGCCGGTGATTGTCAGCAAGCCCGGCGATGTGAACGGCGACGGTGAGGTGGATGTGCGCGACATCACTGCCCTGATCGATGTTATCATGAACTCGATAAGCGACAACCCGCGTGCCGATGTGAATGGTGACAGCGATATTGATGTGCGCGACATCACCGCCCTCATCGACATCATCATGAACAGCTAAAATAATAACAGATTCAAACCCAAAAACTTACCATATTATGAAAAAGATATTATTTATTTTATTCACTCTGCTCACGGCAATGACGGCGTGGGCGAGCACATTCTCGGTGGACACCGTCGGCAATAATTTCATCATTACCCGTAACGGTTCTGGCAACGAGACAGTGTATTACCGCACGGTGAGCCTCTCAGCCTTCGCAGGAGTGAATTACACCGAGCGAACTGGTGAGCTTATCTTCACTGGCGACGAAGCCCAAAAGACAATCCCTGTCAGTGAAACACCTTGCACAGTCAATTCATATAATGATTGGTCAATGATGTACTTTATTCAGACAGGCTTAGCGCGCACTTACCGTTTTGAGTTGCTTGATGGAAACGGCTCATTGTTGGCCTACAAGAACCGTGACATGCCATTCCCCAGTAGCCACCAGTTTATCGACACTTATTTGAACAAAAGTGTCACTGATCTGGTATATTTCAATGATGACGGCGACATCAAGTCGGGAGAGGGCAACAAATATATTGATGAGGCCCCGTTTTATCGTGACCCAGGAGAAGGATGGGTTAAGGTTACCGATGCCGGATACGGTCAGGGTCTCTATGGCTTTAAAGCAGGTATAGCAAGTTCTGTTTCTTATATACCGAATTACTTTGCCGAAAAAGTATTGGGCATGAAGGTATATGCCACTGTCTATTTCACCCAAAAAGAAGAGAACGATGGCTATCAGTATATCCAGATTATCGAAACGGACTACAATCACTATGACGATATTGACCCCGATGGTGCAGTCAACGACCCTGATATCTCAACCTATAAAGCATGCTTTGAGTTGAGCAAAAATGGCGTCACAACCTCTGAACATTACCAGTTCTTCCCCCACCGCTATGATTACGAAAACAAAGAGGCCGAAGTGGATGCGAACTTGAGCCATTATGAGTTTGACTATGACAACAGCTATCTTTGGCAGCAAAAGTTCAATAGTAATGCCGAAAGGCCAAGCACCACTGGCTCGCTGGTTTTTAAGCCATATAACAACCATTTTTATGTCCGTTTTGATGCGGCAGGCAACTACGATGATAATTGGTATTTCAAAAATATAAGGGCTCGTATGGCATTAGTAGATCAAAACGCTCCTTACAGGATAGACAACTGCAAGGTCTCAGGTGGCAAGCACTGTAAGGGCAATACCATCTATGTGAGTGTGCCCTTCAATGAGATGGTTAAAGCCAGCAGCTCTACCACCTTAAACACCACTTGGGGAACGCTCACCTATGTTGCTGGTAACGGTTCTAATGTGCTCACTTTCTGCGGCACCATCAGCACCAGTGCAAGCGGTAAATTCACAGTGAACAGCTATGGTGGTGGCACCATTACCGATTTGGCGGGAAACCTTCTTACTGACGAAATCAGCCATGCTTTCGGCATCAACCTCGATATTAACACATATTCCATCTCCTATGATCTGGCTGGCGGCCACATGCAATCTGGACAAAGCAATCCCACCAGCTACACCGACGCGAGTGCTGCCATCACGCTGAACCAACCTGTTCGCGATGGCTACTCTTTTAAGGGATGGACTGGCAGTAACGGCAACACACCACAGCCCAATGTCACCATTCCTGCGGGAACCGTGGGCAATCTCAACTACACTGCCAACTGGGAATTAGTCACCTACAATATCACATACAATCTAAATGGAGGTTCACTGCCTGCTGGGCAAAGCAACCCCAACACCTACACTATCGAAACGCCTACTTTCACGCTGAACAACCCAACAAAACCAGGCTTCGACTTTGAGGGATGGACAGGCAGCAATGGTTCCACGCCACAGACCACCGTCTCTGTTTCCCAAGGTCGCTGGGGCGACATCAGCTATACCGCCAATTGGAGAGTTTCACGCTACACCTTCAATAGCTCGACTGGTGCACTATCGCTCAACTGGGGCGAGTTCAACAAGGACAACAAGTGGGGCGACGATGTGCCCGCCTCGGCCGTCACGAGCGTCACCGCCACCAGCCAGGTAAGCTTCACGGACGACTGCACAGGACTGTTCTTGGGCTTCATCAATTGCACGAGTTTTGATTTGAACAATGTCAACACCAGCGCTGTCACCAACATGAAATATCTTTTCGCCAGCTGCAAAAAACTGACTACGCTCGACCTCTCGGGTTGGGACACTGGCAATGTCACTAACATGGAAGGCATGTTCATTTATTGCAACAGCCTCGACTCGCTCAATGTCTCGGGTCTCAACACCCAGAATGTCGAAAACATGTATGAGATGTTCTACCTCTGCAAGAATCTTAAAAATCTCGACCTCTCGGGTTGGGACACTGGCAATGTTACCGATATGGGGTATCTATTCTGCAGCTGCAGTAGCCTCTCCTCGATCGATGTCTCGGGGTTCAATACTGAGAATGTCATCAGTATGCTCGGTATGTTCGCCAACTGCACAGGCCTCTCCTCGATCGATGTCTCGGGGCTCAATACCAAGAATGTCAAAAAAATGAATGGAATGTTCAGCGGCTGCTCAGGCCTCACCTCACTCGACCTCTCAGGGTTCAACACCGAGAAGGTCGAAGATATTAATGAGATGTTCGCCAACTGCACAGGCCTAACCTCGATCGACTTCACAGGCTGGAACACCGCCAATCTTACCGACATGGGCTATTTATTCCAACATTGCACAAGTATGACCTCGTTCGATCTCTCGGTGTTTAACACACAAAATGTAGAAATTATGAGTGGGATGTTTTGTGGCTGCACTGGCCTCGACTCGATCGATGTCACGGTGCTCAACACCGAGAATGTCATATATATGGGTGCGATGCTTAGCGGCTGCACTGGCCTAACAACAATCAACTTCTCGGGACTCAACACCAAGAATGTCATTGATTTGAGTGATATGTTCCACAACTGCACAGGCCTCACCTCGCTCGACCTCTCGGGGTTCAACACCCAGAATGTTGAATATGTCGACTTTATGTTCAGCGGCTGCACAAACCTCACCTCGGTCAACTTCTCAGGCTGGAACACCGCCAAAGTTATCAACATGAGCGATATGTTCCAAAATTGCGGAAGCCTCACCTCGGTCGATGTCTCGGGGTTCAACACCGAGAATGTCGAAGAAATGACCGGGATGTTTTCCTACTGCACAGGCCTAACCACACTCGACCTATCGGGGTTCAATACCGAGAAGGTCGAATATATTTACAATATGTTTAGGGACTGTTCAAGTCTGACCACCATCTATGGTGGCACTGGGTGGAACACCGGTAGTATTCCCTATTCAGAATCTATGTTCAAGGGCTGCACCTCACTGGTGGGCGGCATGGGCACCACCTACAATCCGGGCCACATTGACAAGGAATATGCCCGCATCGATGGCGGCCCCGACTGCCCGGGCTACTTTACCGAGAAACCTGCTGGCAAGCCAGGCGATGTGAACGGCGACGGCGAGGTGGATGTGCGCGACATCACTGCCCTGATCGATGTTATCATGAACTCGATAAGCGACAACCCGCGTGCCGATGTGAATGGTGACGGCGATATTGATGTGCGCGACATCACCGCCCTCATCGACATCATCATGAACAGCTGATGTCAATAAAGTAAATAGTTAAATAGTAGAGCAGGTGCTGTTGTTGCGCCTGCTCTGCTTGTTTTAAATGCGTTTTTGGGGATTGAATATCCCTGGCCCTGCCACGGGCTATTCAATCAAAAAAAGAGGAGAGCGTCGATAACTAAAAAGTAAATGACTGGAATTATTTGTTGGGATTGAATATCCCTCGCCCTGCCACGGGCTATTCAATCAAAAAAAGAGGAGAGCGTTGATAACTATCAGAGATTGGTGGTTTATCATAGGTTTTTTGGGATTGAATATCCCTGGCCCTGCCACGGGCTATTCAATCAAAAAAAGAGGAGAGCGTTGATACTATCAGAGATTGGTGGTTTATCATAGGTTTTTTGGGATTGAATATCCCTGGCCCTGCCACGGGCTATTCAATCAAAATATCTCTCCTCGCTATTTTTTTGTGATTCCGTTGGGATTCGAACCCAAGACCCACAGCTTAGAAGGCTGTTGCTCTATCCAGCTGAGCTACGGAACCAGATTCCTTGCATTTGGCTGTTATCGTGACAGATAACACTCCAAACCAAGCATCTTACTGAAAAAGCGTTGCAAAGTTAATACTTTTTCGTCACTTGACCAAAAATAAATAGTGACCAAGTGAAAAAACGCCCTTGATTCAATGTTTTCAAACCTGTCAGGTGAACTGGCTGAGGGTGGCTGTGAGGGTAGCGGCGTCCTGTACGCCAGCACCGCGCCACACCACTTCGCCATTCTTGAAAATCATGAGCGTGGGCACTGCCTGAATGCGATACTGCATGGCCAGGTCCTCGGCCTGTTCCACATCGATTTTAATGAGGGTGGCCCTGTCGCCAACTTTGGCTTTCACATCTTCAAGAATGGGGTGCATCATTTTGCAAGGACCACACCAAGTGGCGAAGAAATCGACCAGAACGGGCTTGTTGCCCGCGATGAGTTGCTGAAAATTGTTCATAGTTATCACTGTTTTAATGTTTTGCCTTGCAACATAGCAAAAAGCGTTCCAAACACCATAGTCAAACTCCCCAAACTTGTAAATTCTATGGAGTCAGGGACATCAGGACCATGAATGGTTTGTTCTTTATGATGCTTATGGTTTCAATCTATCAGTAGCAGTTCTTGTCGTTTGTATGAGATGAGTAGCTTTTGTTTGGCAAGTATCTCGCAGCCGAATAGACCGTCAATTCCTTTACTCTCTTTTAGACGAGACACGTCAGAGAAAGCGGTTTGCTGTTTTTTGAATGTTCGCCCGCCGAACGTAAGAGTTGTTTTGCCCTTTGTTATCGAAGCTCGTCCATCACCATAGCCAGTGAGGTGGGTTTTCTTGATACCCTTAACTGTGGATGGATGCAGTTGGGGCCAATCACTGGTGAGCAGGTTGTTTTGCGCTCCGCTGTCGAAAGCAAGCACAACGGGTACTCCACCCACTTGGCAGTTGAAGGTCAACAAATGCCCCTTTTTTACGCCTTTCACCGACTGGCAGCGGTAGCCCTCGTTCAGTAGCCATTGATGCGTGGTGTCTGGACTTAGCAGCACTATCTCGTTGCCTTTGAAGTCGAACAGCACGTCAAAACCCTTATAGTAACTCTGTCCCAAGATGCCATGCACCGCCAAACCGACGGTTTCCAGATTGCTTAAGTCGGATGTCATTATGTCCGTCTCGCTAAGCGTGATACCACCCATATCCATCGATTTAACATGGTGCATACCGCTGACTGTACCTGTGCCGACTGCACCGTGGCCACCACTTCCCATCACCTGACCACTGATGTTGTGGTCAAAATACTTGCTGTTGAGAATGACACCGGGCGCACCTGTGTCAAAGAACATATTACACGGTTTACTATCGATAGTGACAGTAACTATGGGCAACCCGTCATGACGATGAATGGGCACTCGCACCATTTTCACTTCGGGCATTGCCTTGGCTGTAGGGTTTGCTTTTTGTAATGAGACTTTTCCTGGTAGCAAGTTGGCTTCAAGCACCAAATTATCGTCACTAAAAATGATTGTTGCCTCCGATGTGGAACTGTCGGGCTTTGTTATGGTATAACGTAGCGTCAGTACCGAGCTGTCCTGTTCGCTGTCCAACAGATTCCAACTCGATATGGCGGGCATTTGAGTAATAATCTGTTTAAGCACCTTGGTAGCCATCGGCTGTTTGATGGTAGAATAATGAAAATCGGGTGCCAATAGTTCGTCAATACCCTCAGGCAGATGATTCTTTGCGGCAGTCAGGATGTGTTCTGCTTTCGGTTGGCATATGCGAGCGTCTTGGGCCTGTCCCGCCATTGCAACGAGGGCAAGCCCAAGCGTGATGATTGATTTTTTTATCATTAAGAGAGAAGTTATGAGGATTACTTTTTTGTCGTGATTAGAATGACACATGTGGGGGCTATCTGTGATGTCTTTATATATTCATCAGCGAACTTTTTGAAGTCATGATTTTCCTTGTCTTTGATAACCGTTATTGAATCTAATTTAGATGTTGACATTGATAGAATTTCAAAATAAGGAACAATTCGACCATTCAGCACATAAATAATCTCATCCGATTCAGTGCGAATGACATTAGTGGTGACTCCGGGGGTGACGGATTCATCAGAGCTGATGGCCTTTGATGTTGAAAGTACTTTTACACTCTTGACTTCCTTCTCGCTCGTCATGTCGGAAGTGATAATAGAGTGAAGGTTGTGTTCAGGGGTGATGGTCCAGCTGATGATAGTCTTGCCTTCCAACTGTGAACCATCAAAGTTCTTGACATGCTTGCCATCAATTACGTAGACGGCCTTTTTCGTTTCCTGTGCACCAATAGTTGCCACAGAGAATACTGCCACAAGCAGTAAAAGAATCGTTTTTTTCATTTTTAAAATATTTATAAGTTAATAGCTTGAGATTTTTTTAATTCTAAAGAAGTGCCGTCAGAGCTGCGTTTAAGCATATAAGTTCCCGATGATTCATTCGAGTTCGTGGTTTTTATAATAAAACCATCATTATTTGAAGATGCGGTGATGATAAAATCATTCGTTTCCATCACTGAAAGAATATGAATGGTTTCCAGTAATTCAGAAGTGCTGATGTCTTGAACATTAGAAGTTCCCAACAGAACATCTTTCTGTTCAATGGTTTTGTGATTGTGTGCCGAAGCGTCAGTTTTAGCAAAAATGGCAGGTTCTTCTGTCAGCTTTTGTGCTCTCTTATGCACCTTTTGAGTAGCTTTATCTGTAATAAAAGCTTTCTTGTCAATGATTTCTGCTGTATCTTCATCATTGTGTTCTCGAACAGACATTATATCTGTGTTCGTTGGTATGACCTTGGCAACTTTGGGTTGTTCTTCTACTTTGTCTGTTTGGAGGCTTGGCAGCAACATCACGGCGCATATCACGGCTGCAGCAGCCGTTGCAATCCATCGCATGGCAACAATAAAGTTCCGTTTGTGGTAACTTTTTTGTATCAACCGATCGAACTCGTCGGCTTTATCTGTCGAAACAGATGGTCTACCTATGAGAATAGAGGATTGAAGCAAAAGCAGAACATCTTTCTCCTCGGCGGTGAGAAGCATGTCGGTGTTGCTGATATAATCAGCCAACATGCTTTCTTCCTCTAATGTCGTCTCAGCGTTCAGATAGCGTCTGACGAGATTCTGGCGTGCCTTTTCGTCGTTGAGATTTATCATTTCTTGTTCCTCCCTATCTTTAAGAGTTCCATCATTTTCTTTCTTGCTGTACAAATCATCGTCTTTGTGCTGGCTTCCGTCGTTCCGCATGCAGTGGCAATCTCAGCCATTGACATCCCTTCGCTGCGCATCAATAGCATTCTTCGCTGCGTCGCGGACAACTTGCCAAGAGCCATGATTAGGCGTTTCTTTGCATCATTTGCTATAAGACTTTGGTCTGTATGTATTTGAGAATCCAAATAGAGACATTCGTCTAATTTGTCATGTACGGTTCCTGCTCGCTTCATAATGTCAATACAGACATTCTTGGCTATCAACATCGCAAAAGCTTCTGGCTTCTGATGGCCATCCAATTTTGTCCTTTGCTGCCACAAGCGTAATATGGTTTCCTGTACGGCATCTTCAGCTTCATACGCCAATTCTCTACAGTCGAAGAACTGGGCGCACAACTTTATGAGTTGAGGTCGAAGCGACATTACTATATGTTGAAAGTTTATCTGTTCCATTTTGCGATGTTCTACTATAATAACGATCGAAACCGAAAATGGTAAACTGAAAAATTAAAAGACCACGCTATCATGCTTGATAACGCAGCCTTTAGAGGTCGTTCTTTATCCTATAGGGTTATAAACTCATTTTGCAAGGACCACACCAGGTGGCGTAGAAATCGACCAGAACGGGCTTGTCGCCCGCGATAAGTTTCTGAAAATTGTTCATAGTTATCACAATTTTAATGTTTTGCCTGGTAATTTGGCAAAAACTGTTCCAAGTGCGTTTTACACACCTCAAAGACTGACAAAATGACAATTCTTTTTACTGCTTGGTCACGGGGTCGTGTGCAAAGGTGACGGTGATGGTATAGGATGCATTCGCCTTCAACTTGCTTGAGAACCTCACTACCTGATAACCCTTGTTTTTATGCTCATAGTCGGTGGGCGGGGTGGCATCGGCAATCTCGCAGGTGACAGGCGCATTGAAGTCCATCTTGATGCGCATGGTCTTCTTGCCTTTCTCAAGGAGCACTTCCTTGTCGGACACTTTAGTGGCCACGGCCGATGTCATCAGGTTCCATGTCATGGTGGTGGCATCGTCGGTGGTGATGTTGTCGGTAATCACCACCTCGCTCTTGTTCTTCAAGGCATAAGTGCGTGTGTAGCTGTGAATCTGCATGCCATAGACCGGCTTCAGGTTGGCTGTGACCCGCATGTCCATGGGATCGTCGGCCGTGTCGATGAAGGTGGCAGTGCCGTTGGTCACCTGCCTAGCCTGGTCGAAGGTGACCAGGTTGTGGCTGTTGGGGTTATAGCGATACACATCCCAGCGGGTAGACTTCTGCGAGAAATCCCACACACCCACTTTTCTCTTTTCAAGGTTATAATAGTTCTCAATACCCAGGTCGGCAGCCCAAGTCACACCTTGCGACTCGATGATGAAACTGCCTGCATCCATGTGACCATGCGAAATCGAAGGTCGGCCGAGTTTCACGCCCAGGTACATGGCATTGTCGGCCCATGCCGAGCGCATGGCGGCCACGGGATTGCTGCCACCACCCACATACATGAGTTTTTCGGGCACCGGTGTTTTGGCGGTCGCAACCGTAGAGCCCCACAGCAGAATGGTGGGTGCCAAACGATTAGACTTCAAGTGCGTGACGCCTTTTCGTTTCAGCAACTTGATTTCGTTGTAGAGCAGCGTGGAGTCACCCGTCTGCTTGAAAAACCAGAACTTGACAGGCAACACACTGGCATTTTGATCGTTATCGCTATAGTTAAAGGCCTTGATCGAGGGGGTGAACATGTTGAGATGATAGTCACCCGATTTCATGAATCCTGGCGATTGGATCAGTCCGTAGTCGGTGCCAAGCGCCCGCTGGAGTGCCTCAATGAGCAGCACGGTGAAGTCGGTGGCATATTCCCAATACATGGTACCCTCGGGATAGACGCCGTCGGGGGCGTACTCTTTCATGGCTATGGGAACATTCTGCAAGGCTCTGTTGACCACCTGCGCCGCCTCGTTGCGGTCGTTTTCCCAGACCGCCAGTGCGCCAAACACCAGTCCCGCATGGCAAACAGGATTCCAGTTGTTCGACACCTTGTTGAAGGTCTTCTCGTTCTGCGGTACAAACGACGGTTCAAGTCCCTTCTCGATGATGGCATTGCGAATGGTCTTACGCTCACGGTTGCTCCACTTGTCATAAACCCAGTCATAGGCAATGGCCACGCCCAGGGTCATTTCGGCCACATCGAGGTAATGCGCCGGATTCCAGTCGCTGAAGCGGCAAGCGGCAAGCACCTCCTTCTTGAGATGACGCAGCACCTCCTCCTTGCCAGTGGTGCGATAAACATAACTCAATATAAAAATCCTGCGCAGGTATTCTCGCGAGACCGTGAGCAAGCGGCGACCGGTGAGTTCACGGGCCTGAGGCTCAAGCTCGATGATGGCATCGGCCTCGCGCTCAAGCATCGACTGCATTTGCCTCCAGTATCTGTCGGCCTTGATGTTGTTGAGCAGTGCCTGTTCCTCGCCCTTGAGTAGCAGCAGGCGCGGATGTGACGGCAATTTCACATTGGCCGAAACCCTATCAGGAGCCTGAGCGGCGGCAGTAGCAGCGCCCGCAACCATCATCAAAATCGCTATCGTTGCTGTGAGAAAAACTCGTTTCATTGTCATAGTTATGCGTTTTGTTTGTTATAAATCATTGATAATCAGTTACCGCCCATGCGATTCTCGACAGGAATCATGAGCCAGTTGAATGCCAGCGTGAAGGCATAGGAAAAAGTGGAGAAGAACACGGCCGTCACACCGGCATAGTAGAGCCCTGTGGTGAGGGCCACACCCACAATCACAGCAAGCATGAACGCAAGCATCACGGCAAAAAGGCGCCATGCCCGCTTGCTCGACAAGAAAGGGTTGCATGTGCCCGACTTGACAACCGACACGCCAAGTGCCACCACACCTATCGCCAGGGCTGCCACCACAAAATGCGAATCGATGGCCATGGTAGTGACCGACGCGATGAAAATCACCAGCGCCAAGATGCGTCGCACGGTGAGATACTCGTCGGTTGTGGTTATCCAGTCATAAAACTGCCCGTTGTCGTAGTTGAGCTCTTGAATCTTGAGCACATCGGTGCGGAGCATGAAAACCAGCAGAAAAAGACCTGCCGCCAAAAACAGGATTGATATGATTGTAGCTAATGTCATTTTGAAATTTAATTTTAACCTACAAATATAATCATTTTGCATCAACTGTGAAAAAGATGAACAAGAAAAACAATATTTCAGTGAAAATGCCTTTTTATTATAAAATTAATTAGTATCTTTGTCAGTTTAATAAACTGAAATTATAATAATCGCTATGTTAAAACGATTCATATTGATAGTTTGCGGCTCATTTGTGGGCGCATTTCTGGCATTGGTAGTGTTCTTCATCAGCGCCATCATGCTGAGCATGGCTCTCATGAAAATGGGCAGTTCACAGAAGGTGGCCGACAACTCGGTACTGCACCTGTGCCTCGAAGGCGCCATGGACGAGCGCCAAGGCAACGAGGAAGTGAATGTCATGGGCCTTGTCACAGGCAACAATTTTGAGTACATGTACCTCGACGAGACCATCAAGGCACTCAAGGCAGCCAAGGAAGACGACCGCATCCAGGGCATCTTCATCGAGTGCAAGGGCATGGAAGCATCAGCGGCCACGCTGCGCCAGGTGCGCCAAGCGATTATCGACTTCAAGAAGAGCGGCAAGTTTGTCTATGCCTACGCCAACGAGGGCTACTCGCAAGGCGACTACTATGTGGCAACCGTTGCCGACAGCATACTGCTCAATCCCATCGGCTCGGTCGATGTGCATGGTCTTGCAGCAGTCACCCCCTACTACAAGAAACTCCTCGACAAAGTGGGCGTGGAGATGCAGGTGGTGCGCGTGGGCACCTACAAGAGCGCTGTGGAGCCTTATATGATCGACAGCATCAGCCCCGCCAACCGCGAACAGCAGGAACTCTTCCTGAACAATATATGGGGAACCATGGCCAGCGAAATGGCCGCTGCCCGTGGCATTTCGGTAGATGCGTTCAACACGCTTGCCGACAGCATCACCATAGCCATGGAAACACCGAGACTCGTCAAGAGTCATCTCGTGGACCGAACTTGCTACCAGCATGAAATGGAAAGCCGGCTCAAACAGCTGTGCGGACTTGACCCGGACGATGACCTGCGACTGGTTTCGATTCCCGTCATGGCCAGCTACTACGAGCCTGCCAAGAGCAAGGACGGCTCGATTGCCGTGGTCTATGCCTCGGGTGAGATTGACGGGGGCGGCGGCATCGACTCTGAAGAGCTCGTTGCAACCCTGGAGGACATCATGAAGGACGATGACATTAAAGGCGTGGTGCTTCGTGTCAACTCGCCGGGTGGCAGTGCATTTGGGTCAGAACAGATTTGGGAAGCGCTCGAACGCGTGAAGAAAACCGGCCGACCTCTGGCCGTGTCGATGGGCGACCTGGCCGCTTCGGGCGGTTACTATATCTCCTGTGGTGCCGACCACATCTTTGCCGATAGCGTCACCATCACTGGCAGCATTGGTGTGTTTGGTGTCATTCCCACAGGACAGGAACTCTATCAAAACAAGCTGGGCATCAATGTGAGCGTGGTGAAGACCAACGCCAACTCAGAAATGAGCGCCATGGGAATCTACAACAAGAAATTCACTCCCGTGCAGCTGGCAGCATTACAGAACTATGTGAACCAGACCTATGACCTGTTCACCAAGCGCTGCGCTGATGGCCGCCACATGCCGCAAGACAGCATCAAGAAGATTGCTGAAGGACGCGTGTGGGATGCCAAGAGCGCCAAGAAACTGAACCTCATCGACGACTTCGGTTCGCTCGACGATGCCATCAAGTGGGTGGCTGCCAAAGCCAAACTGCAGGAAGGACGCTATGGCGTGATCGAAGCGCCCGAAGTCACCATGAACTGGAAGACCATGCTGGGCTCATTTGCAACGAGCAAGTATCGTGATAAATTGGCTCAGGAGATGGGCGACTTCTATAAATATTTTGAACAGCTCAAGTCAATCCTTAATCGCCATCATGTGCTTTGCCTGATGGAATATACCGAAATACGCTAATACTGTTGCTTCAAGCAAACTGAGAAATGAACCAGAAGAAATTTGATTTTTCTAAAATATTGAATCGCCAGCAGCGCAAGGCCATCATGAACGGCATTCTCACGCCGTTCTCGTGGGCCTATGGCGCTGGTGTGTGGCTGCGCAACACAGCCTTTAATCTGGGCATTCTCAAGCAGGAGAGTTTTGATGTGCCTGTGGTGAGTGTGGGCAACATCACCGTGGGCGGCACAGGCAAGACGCCGCATGTGGAGTACATCGTGGAGTCGTTGTGCCAAAAGTATAATATAGGCGTACTGAGCCGCGGCTACAAGCGCAAGACCAAAGGGTTCATCATGGCCCGCGACACCCTCACCTCGAAGGATCTGGGCGACGAGCCCTATCAGATTTATCGCAAATTCAACGGTCTCATCACGCTTGCCGTGTGCGAGAGCCGCCGCAAAGGCATCAAAGAGATGCTCAAAATTAATCCCGACATCAACCTCTTTGTGCTCGACGATGCATTCCAGCACCGCTGGGTGAAGCCCAAGGTGAACATTGTGCTGGTTGACTACAACCGACCGCCCTATAACGACAAACTCATGCCGCTGGGCACACTGCGCGAACCCTACGACCACATTCTCAAGGCCGACATCGTGGTAGTGACCAAGTGCCCCAGCGACATTAAGCCCATCGAGGTGAAACTGGTGAAGGACAAACTCGAACTGTTCCCGTCGCAAGACCTGTTCTACTCCAATGTGCGCTATGCGCCGCCGGCATCGGTGTTCCCTGTCAAGAACCTGCGGCTCACCAACCTGAACATGCTGCAGCCCGACGACCTGATATTGGGTCTGACCGGCATTGCCAACCAGCGTCCGTTTGTGGTGTATCTGCGGCAGTTCCAGTGCAAGGTGAAGGTCATCCACTACGATGACCACCACGACTACACCCGCGACGACTTCCGCTACATCTTCAAAATCTTTGAGGAACTTGAAGGTCGCAGGAAATTCATCATCACCACCGAGAAAGATGCGGTGCGTATTCTCAACAACCCCTATTTCCCGCTCGAGATGCGTGAATACATCTTCTACATCCCCATCAAGGTGGGATTCCTCAACAACAACGACGAACACGACTTTATTCCCACGCTCATCAAGCGCATCAATGCCTGATTGGGCAGCAATAATACAGCATAGTGCAGGCATTGTGCCTCGCCTCTTTTCATCACATATCGAATAAAATAACTAACGACATAAAAGACTATGGAAGAAATCAACTGGTTAGATAGGATTCAAGAAACCGCTGCATGGATCAAGAACCGTGTGGGCGGCGAGATGCCTAAGACTGCCATCATTCTGGGCACAGGTCTTGGCGAACTTGTTACACACATCGACATCAAGGAATCAATCTCCTACAAGGAGATACCCAATTTCCCGATTTCGACTGTCGAGGGCCATTCGGGACGCCTCATCTTCGGCAACCTGGGCAGCAAGTACATCATGGCGATGCAGGGCCGCTTCCACTACTACGAGGGCTACTCGATGAAAGAGGTCACCTTCCCTGTGCGCGTCATGAAAGAACTGGGCGTGAAAACGCTCTTCGTGTCGAATGCCGCCGGTGGCATGAACCCCGACTTCAAGGTGGGTGACCTGATGATCATCACCGACCACATTAACCTGTTTCCCGATCACCCATTGCGTGGCAAGAACTACGCCGAACTGGGTCCGCGCTTCCCTGCCATGAACGAGGCCTATAGCCGCCGACTCATCGAGAAGGCACGAGAAATAGCTAAGAACGAGAACATCAGGCTCATGGAGGGCGTGTATGTGGGCACGCAAGGCCCCACTTTCGAGACTCCGAGCGAGTACCGCTTCTTTTATCGCATAGGCGGCGACGCCGTGGGCATGAGCACTGTGCCCGAGGTGATTGTGGCACGCCATGGCGGCATGGAAGTGTTTGGCATGAGCGTGATTACCGACCTGGGCGGCGAGGGCATCTTTGTGGATGTGTCGCACGAGGAGGTGCAGAAAGCCGCTGCCATGGCCGAACCCATCATGAGCCATGTGATGCAGGAAATCATCAACCAATTTGAGGAACTCTAACGCCCTGAGCCATGCCAATCAGCGAAACTGAAATTTCCACGCTCGGTGAGTTTGGTCTCATCGACCGGCTGACCAAGGATTTCCCCATCAAGAACGCTTCGACCCAAGTGGGCGTGGGCGATGACTGTGCCGTGCTCGACTATGCCGGCAAAAAGACGCTCGTCACCACCGACCTGCTGCTCGAAGGCATCCACTTCGACCTCACCTATGTGCCGCTCAAGCACTTGGGCTACAAATCGGCTGTGGTGAACTTCAGCGACATCTATGCGATGAACGGCACGCCACGGCAAATAACCGTGTCGCTGGGCATTTCCAAGCGATTCACCATTGAGCACATCGACCAGCTCTATGCAGGCATCCGCCTGGCATGCGAGCAATATGGTGTGGACCTCGTCGGGGGCGACACGAGCGCATCGGTCACCGGACTGCTCATCTCCATCACCTGCATTGGCGAGGGCGAGGAGGGCAAGATTGTGTATCGCAGCGGCGCTGCCGACACCAACCTGGTGTGCGTAAGCGGCGACCTGGGCGCTGCCTACATGGGTCTGCAACTGCTCGAGCGTGAGAGAATCGTGGGCAAAGATGACCCCGATTTTCAGCCCGACTTTGCCGGCAAGGAGTATCTGCTCGAGCGCCAACTCAAACCCGAGGCACGCCGCGATGTGATTGCCGAATTGCGCGAACTAGGCATTCAGCCCACCGCCATGATGGATGTGAGCGACGGACTGTCGAGTGAACTGCTGCACATCTGCAAGGCAAGCAATGTGGGATGCCGCATCTACGAGGACCGCATCCCCATCGATTACCAGACGGCAATCATGGCCGAAGAACTGAACATGAACCTGGTGACGGCTGCCATGAATGGCGGCGAGGACTATGAACTGCTCTTCACCGTGCCGCTCACCGACCACGAAAAGGTGCAGCAAATGAAGACCGCACGCCTCATTGGCCGCATCACCAAACCCGAACTGGGCGCTTGCCTCGTCACCCGTGACGACAACGAGTTACCTCTCAAGGCGCAAGGCTGGAACGCCTTCAACAAGTAAGATTTCTCACATCATTAAAATACGAGAGGACCCGTGCATGATGCACAGGTCCTCTTGCTATATCAATCACAATAATGCAAATCACTCGGGCAGGGGAATGTCGCCCTCAAAGACGATGGTGGCCGGGCCGCTCATATACACATGGTTGTCGTCACGCCACTCGATGCGCAGGGTACCGCCGTCCATGATTACGAGAGAATCACGCGAAGCACGCCCTGTAACAGCTGCTGCTACAGCAGTGGCGCTTGCTCCCGACCCGCACGCCATGGTGATGCCGCTGCCACGCTCCCACACGCGCATGCGAATGCCCTCGGGGCACACCTGTGCAAACTCGATGTTGCAACGCTGCGGAAACCGCGAGTGGTGCTCCAGTATGGGGCCCTCGGCCTCCAGATTCACAGCATCGAGATCATCGACAAAAATCACATAGTGCGCGCTTCCCATCGACACAAAAACGCCATCGGGCAACGGTTCGCCCTGAGGCAGGAACAAATCAGGCACATCAAATTGCGGTTCGAGCATATCAACCGTGACCTGCTCCACCTCGCCACGATCGTTCACCTTCAAATTCAGCAGTTTGATGCCCGAACCGGTGCGCAGACGCACCTGTGTGCTTGTGGTGAGGCCACGCTCGTAGACATACTTGCCGATGCAGCGGCTTGCATTGCCGCACATCTGTCCCTCTGAGCCGTCGGCATTGAAGAAGCGCATGGTGAAGTCGGCATCGGGGGTCGAAGAGCGACCTATAAGCACCACTCCATCGCTGCCAATGCCAAAGTGAGGCCGGCTCCATGCGATGGCAGCCGCCTGAGGATTGGGAAGGTCGTTGATTGTGGTATCGACAAAAATATAATCGTTTCCCAGACCATGCATTTTAATGAAGTGGATGGACTTTTGGTGGTTTGAATTCATGTGATATGGTTTTTTAAGATGTTATGCTATTGTGCAATATAATTGACCCTTCAAACCCTTTAAGGTGTTTCTTTCTATTTCCAGCAGTTTCATCTTGCGGTCTAAGCCACCAGCATAACCCGTGAGGCTGCCATCGCTGCCCACCACGCGGTGGCAGGGAATGATGATGGAAATGGGGTTGCGTGCCACAGCACCCGCCACGGCTTGCGCCGAGAAATGCGCTAGTCCCCTATCGCGAGCAATGCGCCGAGCAATTGCGCCATAGGTAGTGGTTTCGCCAAACGGAATGCTGCACAGCATGTTGCAAACAGCGGTCCCGAAGGGCGTGGTCAGCAGGTTTATGGGAGGGGTAAAATCGGGCATTTGCCCTGAAAAGTAACTATCGAGCCAGCGGCGCGTCAGGTCGAACACATGAAGAGAATGACGCGGCTCATGATCCGCATCGAGCGTCAATCCAAAATGTTTTTGGCCGTTGAACCACAAGCCAGTGAGCCGGTCGCCATCGCTTGCCAGCGTCATGACTCCCAGCGGGCTGGGATATGTGGCAGTGTAATGCATGAAGCGTGACCGAAATTAGCGGCGGCGGTGTTTTTTCTTGATAACCTTCTTGCCGGCTTTCTTGGTAGCCTTCTTGGCTGGTTTCACAGCATTCTTCTGCGCCTGCTGCAAACCGAGCCTGATGTTCTCAATCAAGGCATTGGAGGTGTAGGTAGCGCCACTGGCTATGTCGGCTTTCACCTTCAAAGCCTCGCTCACGGTTTTGCCTATGAATTGAGGAAATACCTTGGCCTTGGCCTTGTCGAGGTAACGAGGCGACTCCTCGTTGTCGAGCACCTCGATTTTAGTAATCTTGCCCTTGTTGATGGTGATGTTAAGGGGCGTGGGACCATTATAGCCTATCACCTTCTTGGCAATTTCACCCGTATATACTACCTTGTCCTGAGCATTTGCGCTCAAGCAACCTGCCACCAGTGCGGCAGCCGCTAACATGATATTGAATTTTGCAGCCTTCATTGTCTATTAGTGTTGGTTATTTTTTGGCAAAGTTAGAAAAAAAGCGCTGAGAAATGCAAGACAAAAACCTGCCAAGTCGCCATTTTTAACAATTTTATAGCCGTTGAATAATGAATTTAGGAAAAATTGCTTATTATTTCGTTTTCTTTCATTACCTTTGTTAGTTGGTAACAACGATTGCCCAAGTTATAAACCACGATTGATGGAAGAAGATATAAAACAATGCATTCAGGTGCTTCGAGATGGCGGAATCATCCTCTACCCTACCGACACGATATGGGGAATTGGCTGCGATGCCACTAATGCCGAAGCCGTGAAGAAAATATATAAGTTGAAACAACGCGCCGATAACAAGGCGCTGATTGTGCTGCTCGACAGTGTGCAACACCTCGACCATTATGTGATTGATGTGCCCGAGATGGCAAAGGAACTGCTCGATGTGGCCGTGAAACCCCTGACCATTATCTACGAGGGAGCCTTTAATGTGGCCAAGGAATTGCTGGGCGAGAACGACTCGGTGGGCATACGCATTCCTCATGAGGAGTTTTCGCAGCAGTTGTGCGAACGCTTTGGCAAACCTATTGTGTCGACATCGGCCAATGTGAGCGGACAACCCGCCCCGCTGACATTTGCTGAAATAGGCGACGACATCAAGCAAGCCGTTGACTATGTGGTGAAATACCGACAAGACGAGACTGCAAGCCACCAGGCATCAAATATCATTCTCTTGAGAAGCGATGGGACTTTCAAGATAATACGGTAACCCAAAATCAGTAACCAGTGATTAGCGAACGACAACAACGACTGAAATATGTGATTGGCGACTTTGTAGCCTCTAACATGGCGTGGTTCATCTACAACTGCCTGCGCTACTTCGTGGGCACCGCCAAGGGTGCTCCGTCGTTGGGCGCATACCTGGGGTCACACATGATTCTGCTGGGTCAAATTGCCTTCCCACTCGTTATGATGCTCGTCTATTACCTGTCGGGGTATTATAACAATGTGTTCCGCAAATCCCGCCTGCAAGAGATATTCATTACTTTCTCATCAACATTCGTCAATGTGATCATCATCTTCCTGGCGGCTCTTATCAACGACATGACCTCTGGCTCGCGAGGCGTCAATTACGAGCTGATTCTCATGCTCTTCGTGCTGCTCTTTGTAATGGTGTACGGTGTGCGTGCCGTGATTACCGGCATCACCTCGCACAAAATCAAGAACAGGATTTGGCAGTTCCGCACACTGGTGATAGGATGCGGACAGGCGGCCTACACATTTGTGGACAAACTCGAGAGGATGCGAGCCTCACTTGGCTACGATGTAGTGGGCTATGTGGAGATGCCTCATGAAAACAAGGTGAAGGGAATTTCAAAACCCATATATCAACTCGATGAACTCGAAGAAGTGTGTGCCCGTGAGGGCATTCAGGAACTGATTGTGGTTCCCACCAAGCAGGAATCATCGGTGGTGCTCAATGCCATCAACAAACTGTTTCCGCTCAACCTTCCCATCAAAATAACCCCCGACCGCTACAGCATTATGCTCTCGCGAGTTCGCCTGAACGACATTGCCGGCGAACCGCTTGTCGATATCTCGAGCAGCAACATGACCGAGGGTTGGAAAAACATGAAGCGCGCACTGGATGTGGTAATGTCGCTCATCCTGCTCATCTTGCTCATCCCCGTTTACCTCATTCTGGTGCTCTGCATCAGGATCGACTCCAAGGGATGCGTGCTCTTCAGGCAAGAGCGCGTGGGATTGCGAGGCAAACCATTCAAAATCATTAAATTCCGCTCTATGTATGAGAATGCCGAGAAAGATGGCAAGCCTCAACTCTCGACCGAGGACGACCCCCGCATCACCCGCGTGGGCAAGGTGCTGCGCAAGTACCGCCTCGACGAACTCCCGCAGTTCTGGAATGTGCTCAAGGGCGAGATGTCGATTGTAGGTCCACGACCCGAGCGGGAATACTATGCCAACCTCATTCTGCAGCGCGAACCTTCGTATGCGCTCATTCACCAGATTCGTCCCGGCATCACATCGATGGGCATGGTGAAATTTGGCTACGCCAAGAGCATCGACGAGATGATTGAGCGATTGCGCTACGACCTGATTTATCTTGAGAACATGTCGCTACTCAACGACCTGAAGATTATGATTTACACTGTGAAGATTGTATTCAAAGGACGAGGAATGTAGAATTCTAATATGGAAAGCAATCACGATAAAGACAGTTCCAAACCCGACCAGCATCAGCAGCAAGGATGGTTCATGAAGTTGCTGGCATGGCGCGAGAAGCACATCAGCGAAAAAACCTTTGTGGTGATGCTTGCGCTCGTGATTGGCATTGCATCAGGACTGGCTGCCGTGTTGCTCAAATTCCTCATTTCCACTATCTCGTTTTGGGTGAGCAAAACGGTTGAAGTGTCGCACGGTAACTGGGCCTATCTGGTATTCCCTATATTGGGCATCCTGGTGGCATCGCTCTATGTGCGCTATTTGGTGCGCGACAACATCTCGCATGGCGTGACGCGTGTGCTCTATGCTATTGCTTTGAAAAAGAGCCGATTGAAGAAGCACAACATGTATGCCTCGGTGGTGGCATCGTCTATCACCATAGGCTGTGGCGGATCGGTGGGAGCCGAGGCGCCCATCGTGTTCACCGGCGCATCCATCGGATCTAATCTGGGCCAATTGTTCAGGCTCTCACCACAGTTGCTCATGATGCTTGTGGGCTGTGGCGCGGCTGCGGGTATTGCCGGCATCTTCAAGGCCCCGATTGCCGGTGTGCTGTTCACCGTCGAGGTGCTCATGCTCGACCTGACTGCAGGTTCGGCAGTGCCACTCATACTGGCAAGTGTGGCAGGCGCTACGGTTGCATACGCCTTCACGGGCTATCAGGTAGAGTTCTTCTTCTCGCAAAGCGAACCCTTTTTCACCTCCCGCATCCCGTTTGTGATTATGCTCGGTGTTTTCTGTGGTTTCGTGTCGCTCTACTTCACCAAGATTGCCGACCTGATGGAGGGCTGGTTCCGCCGCATGAAGCATCCGCAGTTGAAGTTCGTTGTGGGTGCTGCCATATTGAGTTTGCTCATCTTCATTTTCCCGCCGCTCTATGGCGAGGGTTATGGAGCCATCAATACCCTGCTTGCCGGTGATGTGCAGTCGATTTTCGACAACAGTCTTTTCTATGCCGACCGCGCCAACCCCTATGCCGCCCTGCTGTTCATAGGCATGATCATGCTCATGAAGGTGGTGGCGACCACATCGACCAACGGTGCCGGTGGTGTGGGCGGTACCTTTGCGCCGTCGCTCTATGTGGGTTGCATGGCAGGATTCTTCTTTGCCTACCTTTTCAACACGCTTGGAGTGATTGACGGTGCACTGTCGACCAAGAACTTTGCCCTGATGGGCATGGCTGGTGTGATGGCTGGTGTGATGCATGCACCACTGATGGCCATCTTCTTGACCGCCGAGATGACGGGTGGCTACGAACTGTTCCTACCGTTGCTCATCGTGTCGGCCATCTCCTATTTCACTTGCCGCATATTCACACCTTACAGCATCTACACCAAGCGACTTGCCAAGCGCGGCGAACTGCTCACACACGAGAAAGACCACACGGTGCTCACCCTGCTCAAGATGGACAGTGTGATTGAGACCGACTTTATCAAGGTGAGTCCCGAGATGTGCCTCAAAGAGGTGGTAGATGTAATCTCGCAAAGCAGACGCAACCTGTTTCCTGTTACCGACAAAGACGGAAAACTGCTGGGCGTGGTGCAACTCGACGACATACGCAACATCATGTTCCGCCCCGACCTATACCGCCGCATGTATGTGAACCGCTTCATGTCATCGCCGCCTGCCAAGATTGTGGTAGGCACGCCCATGGAGCAGGTGATGAAGACATTCGACGACACCCGTGCGTGGAACCTGCCAGTGGTTGATGAAGAAGGGCGCTATGTGGGATTCGTGTCAAAATCAAAGATATTCAACAGTTATAGACAGGTGCTCAAGCATTACAGTTTTGACTAAAAAACAAGAACATCATAGATGAAGAAAGAAGACTTGAAGATTGTGTTTTTCGGCACTCCCGATTTTGCGGTTGAGAGCCTCAAGCGACTTGTTGACAATGGTTTTCATGTGGCAGCCGTAGTCACTATGCCCGACAAGCCTGCAGGCCGCGGGCATCATTTGCTACAGTCGGCAGTGAAGCAATATGCCATGGCACAGGGTCTGCCCCTGCTGCAACCCGTGAACCTCAAGGACGAGGAGTTTGTGAACGAGTTGCGCGCCATCGGGGCCGACCTGCACATCGTGATAGCCTTCAGAATGTTGCCGCAAGTGGTGTGGGCCATGCCTCCGCTGGGCACCTTCAACCTGCACGCTTCGCTGCTGCCCAAGTATCGTGGTGCCGCGCCCATCAATTGGGCGGTGATGAACGGTGATACCGAGACGGGTGTGACCACTTTCTTCCTGAAGCACGAGATTGACACGGGCGACATCATCGAGCAACGCCGGGTGCCAATTGCTCGCACCGACAATGTAGAGGCGGTGCATGACCGCCTAATGCTGCTGGGCGCCGACATGGTGCTCCACACCGTACAGTCGATTGTCGATGGCACGGTGACTCCCATCCCGCAGGAGCAGTTGCTTCATGCAGGCGAAGAACCCACTCCGGCGCCCAAGATTTTCAAGGACACCTGCCGCATTGACTGGCACAGACCCGCCGAACAAGTCTATAACCATGTGCGCGGCCTCTCACCTTATCCTGCCGCCTGGACCGAGTGGCAAGATCATGAGGGCAAGACCTATGCAGTGAAGATCTTTGAGACGGGCGAACCCGAAGCAGCAAGTGGTACAGTGCCCGGAACGCTGAAGACCGACGGCCGACGGCTGTGGGTGGCATGTGCCGACGGCTGGATTGAAGTGAAATCGCTCCAACTGGCTGGCAAGAAACGCATGGATGCCGACGCCTTCTTGCGCGGTTTTAGCATTGACGGCATAGTAACCAAAATGTAATTTTTTGACCATTCAAAAATATAGAATTACGATGAACAAGATTATATCATTACTGGCTTTAGCGCTGCCTCTGGCAATGCAGGCTACAAGTCCCATCGACACCCTCACGGTGATCGACAACCCCAAGCAGGTGGTGATTATGGAAGATACTACCGGTGTGCATGTGAAAGTGGTGGGCAACACTAATGACCCTGCCGCACTCTATGAATATGGTGTCGGCAAGGAAATAGAAGTCCAAAAGGATGAACCCACAAAGACTCGTCACCCTTTTCCTCATTTCTTTAATAGAGAAGACACCACCAAATGGTCATTGGCCATAGGCGGCCTCTATTTCGGCTGGGGAGGTGCTCGACTACACGGCAACAATCCTGGTTTCGAGAATGCCTTTACCTGGAAGGAGACAGGAGAGTTTGGTGTACTATATCTGATAGGTGTTGACTATAGGGCAGGTAAAGACCAACTCATCACATTTGGTGCGGGCTTTGAAACCCGAGACTTAGGTGCCAAAAAGGGTGTGGCCTTTATGAAAGACGCCAACGACATGTTTATGGCCGGTTCATTCCCTGATGATGCTGTGCATACAGACTCCTATGTACATATCACCAGTCTTCAGTTGCCACTCACATTTCGCCAGCGCATCTACAATACTATCAGTTTCTATGCCAGTGGCATCATGAATGTGAACTGGGTGTGGGCTAAGCAAAAATATGAAATAGGCGATGTGGATTATAATATCACCACTCATCACATTCATCATCGCCCAGTGACCTTCGATATCATGGGAGGATTTTCATTCTGTGGCTTTGGTGTGTATGTGCGCTATAGGCCGCAGGGCATCTTCAAGAGTGGTTGGGGACCAAAAATGGATCAAGTGACTGCTGGTGTTATGCTGTTATTCTAACCCGTAAATCCTTTTTATTTCAATTTTTGATAACTATGAAAAAGTACTTTCAATTCTTTATATCGGCCGTGCTCTGCCTTGTGGCAGTGGCGATGACAGCGTGTGGCGATGACGACGAACCACAGTACAAAATCAAGGGCGACGCAATAGACCTGGGTCTGAGCGTGAACTGGTCGTCACAGAACCTGGGTGCCACCAACACGGCAAGCTATGGCTCGCTGCACTGCTGGGGCGACTCGGTGGGCGGAAATTCGACCCTGGAAGGCATCAGGGTGTACTTTAGGATGGAAGATGGCGTTGAGAAGACCTATTGCGAGTGGAACACCACTCGCTATGGCGGCAACAATCCTCCCATGAGCATATCAGGTTCGCTCCTCGACTATGCCCGCAACCACTGGGGCAGCCTTTGGCGCCTGCCCACCAAGGCCGAGTGGCAAGAACTCATTGACCGCTGTACCTGGACCGAGACCACCCAAGAGGGCATCAAAGGCGTGCAGGTGACGGGGCCTAACGGAAACAGCATTTTCCTGCCTTATAGCGGAGTGCGTGATACGGGTTCGGTAACGATGAAGAATGTGATTGGGATGTACTGGACCGATGCCTCGCTCACTGCTGCCGAGCAGACTGCCAACAACATTGTGTCGACCGTGCGTTGCTGCGCATGGGCAGTAGAGATACACGACGGCAAGCCACAGTTTGTGCCCCAGTTGCGTTGCAACGGACTCTCGCTGCGGCCAGTGATTGCGAAGTAATTAGCAATTAGCAAATAGCAAATAGCAGTTAGCTGCGGTAGAAGACTGATTGAGGGAGGGCGCGCATATTATATCGCGATGCCATGACCTCGCCGTAGGCACCTGCCGAACGGATGGCAAAGATATCGCCACGATGTGTAATGGGCAACTGCTCGTTGTGACCAAACACATCGCTCGACTCACAAATGGGCCCCACAACATCATAAACATCGGTCTCGGAGTCATGCGCTGCCGAGAGATTCTGAATGAGATGGTGTGCCTGATAGAGTGCAGGCCTCACAAGTTGCGTCATGCCCGCATCAAGTATCACAAACTTCTTGTTGCGGTTTTCCTTGACATAGACTACTCTTGCAATGAGTGAACCACACTGCGCCACAAGGGCACGCCCCAGTTCAAAGTGCAACTGTTGCCCTTCACGCAAGTGGAGATGGGTGCTGAAGATGTCGAAAAACTGCTCTAACGACGGGATGGGATTCGCATCGGGATTGGCATAATCCACGCCCAGTCCGCCACCCACATCAATTATCTTGAAGTGCACATTGCGGCCATCAAAGAAGTCGAGCAGGCTGTTAATGCGTTCGCAAAGCATGCGATAGGGTTCCATGAGTGTGATTTGCGACCCTAAGTGAAAATGCAGCCCCATGAGTTGGATGCCAGGCAAGGACTGAGCCATTTCAACCACCTGTGGCAGCATCTCGATGCTGATGCCAAACTTGTTGTCGGCTGTGGCAGTGGTAATGTAGCTGTGCGTGTGCGCATCGATATCGGGATTCACCCTGATGGCCACTCGCGCCACCTTGCCGGCCTTTTGTGCCAGTTCGTCGATCACCTGCAGTTCGGGTATCGACTCCACATTGAAGCAGGCAATGTCGTGTACCAAGCCCAGATTGATTTCTCTGTCGGTTTTACCCACCCCGGCAAACATCATCCTGGATGGCGAGAAACCAGCCTCGAGAGCTACCTCAATCTCCTCACCACTCACCAAGTCGGCCCCAAAGCCTTTTGACACGATATTTTTCAAAATCACAAGGTTAGAATTAGCCTTAACAGCATAGTGCACCCAAAATGGTTTGCCTTCAATGAGTCGATTCACCTCATCGAGCGTGCTGTTCAGCAAATCAAGATCGTAGAAATAAAATGGTGTTGGCGGCAAGCTCTCCAACTGTAAAGGTAGCTGATACATAACGTTTTTTATTAGAATTGTAGTCTTGGCAGGCACACAAAAAGTCCTGCTGAATATTATGTTCAGCAAAGTTAAGGATTTTTTTGATGTTATTAAAATTTTTTCAGAAAAAAATGCGTTTTTCAGTTCAGAAAAATCAAACGCATGGCTTCGAAGTCGATGGTTGCCACCGCCACCCTTCCCTTGCGATAGTCGTCGTCGGCAAACTCACGGGCGAACTGCTGCTCAAAGTCTTCGATCGAAACGGCACGGTCAAAGAGCGACTGGAGCCTGCGCTTGCGCCGCCTTGATACCACGCACAGGGCAAATGGCACATACTCGGTGTTAGCCAGCTCGTTGAGCAGCGATGACACCTGTATCAGCCGCGAATCAGCATCAATCTCGACCAGGTGATTCTTGCGTCGCTCACCAGCAACAAACACATAATTAGAAATCCATTTCATCGCTGTATGTTAGATGGTTTAGGGTTATTGCGAAGACTCCGGATGGGCGTGAGCTGCCTGCGCTGGTGCTCCACCCCACTCTTATTCACGCCCGGTTTTGGCCTGTAGTGGCCTTCGCGTTGCATGGTTGCCTGCGCATTGGGCGAGGCAACCACCTGAGCACGAGGCTCGGGTGTACGGGTTACTGGCTTGGCGGTAATCGATTGAATTGGCTTGGCGCTGGTGCCGTCAAGGTTCCGGTACAGATTCTTCTGCACACTGATGAAGCCATATTGCTGTGCATCAAAGTGCGTGCGCACCAGTTCGATGCTGTCGGCAAAGGCAATGGGAGCTGTGTTTGTCATCTTGAACGACATGTGGCCATAGATGCGGCGCACCGTGCGAGCAGTGTCGGCTTGCATGACCATCTCGAGCCAGCCGTTGTGCGACATATTGCGGGTGATGAAGGAGATGGAACCGTCGAGATACTCGAGTGCCAGCACCAACTGGGCATTGCCGCCGCCCGTGAACAGTTTCATCGACAAGCGATAACGGTCGCCGCTGCGCATTTCCTTGTCGGGCTTGTAGTCGAATGTCACATAATTCCCGTTCATGGCTGGTGTCATCAGCCACTGGCGCGGTTGTGTCCACAAGTCGGCCGTGTCGCCTGTTGCCGCATGATACTTCTTAAGTGGTCGGCCGCCTCCATTCTGGACGCCATTAGCATTTCCTTGCATCACCGGGCCTTTCACCTGTTTCTGGTAATCTTTCGATTCCTCCTGCAGTTCCTTGCCCACTTTCCTGTAGACATTGTTGAGCACATCGATGTTCTTGGCATACCACACGAGCGACGAGTCATAAAGGGCTTGCGACACGCCGTGTTTCTCAAAAATCGACTGCTTGAGAACCATCTTTTGCGAGTCGGTGGCAAACTCCGAAGAATGGCCTTCGATATAAGCCTCGGCACGGTAGATGTCCTTGAGCAGATTCTTCATCTTGCGCTCCGAGATAATCCCTGGTGGAGTCTTGCTGCACGACACAACGGTCACCAGCACCAGCATCAGCGTGAATATGACTACAGGGAATCTTCTCATTTCACATCAGGTTTTTATTCCTCGGTGGGGATTTCGCTCGAAGGAGTATCCTCGCCTATTTCTTCGGTTGCTTCTTCTTTCTTCTTGCCGCTATTGATAAAATACTTAGAATAGAAGAGAATGAGGGTGATCACACTCACCGAGAGGCAAGCGTCGGCAAAATTGAAGATGGGTTCAAAGAACTTGAAGTGCTGACCTCCAATCACCGGCATCCATTGCGGCCAGTCCCACTCACAAAGCGGGAAGTAGAACATATCCACCACACGGCCGTTGAACAGACTCTCGTAGCCGCCGCCAGGCGGGAAGCACTGTGCCACCTGCGGTGCTTGGGGCGCGTCGAAAATCACACCATAAAAGATACAGTCGATGACATTGCCCAGCGCCCCGGCTGTGATAAAGGCGATGCACACCACATAGCCCTTGGGCACATCGGTGCGACGGCGCAACTTCTGCAGATACCAGATGAGGAGCACCACAGCAATGATGCGGAACCAGGTGAGGAAAAACTTGCTGCCCAATTCCATGCCAAACGCCATGCCGTTGTTCTCGATGAACACCAAGCGGAACCACTCGGCAATCTTCACCTCCTCGCCATAGAAGAAGCTCGTCTTGACCCAGAGTTTGAGAATCTGGTCGACAAGCACCGCTACCACGATGATGATCGTGGCAAGAACGCCATTGGATAAGCGATGTTTCATTAGCGTCCCTTCTGTTTTTGCTCAATTTCCTTACCCTCGACCGACAAGGTGGTGTGAGGCACAGCCATGAGTCGCTCCTTGGGTATGAGCTTGCCCGTAACACGGCACACGCCATAGGTCTTGTTCTCGATGCGCACCAGGGCACCTTGCAACTTCTTGATAAAGTCCATTTGGCGTGCGGCTCGCTGGCTGGCTTCCTCCTTCTCAAGGGTAGAGGCGCCTTCTTCAAGCACCTTGAAACCAGGGTCAGACTCGTCGGCTTTAATCCTTGACATGAGCAGATCGTAGTTGTTGCGTGCGACCTCTATTTTTTCAAGAATCAAGTCCTTGAATTCCTGTAACTCAGCATCTGAGTAGCGGGTTTTGTTAGTAGTCTCTGCCATAATATATCTCTATTTTAGTTATTTCACTGTTATGCTTTTTCAACGGTTACGTTGAGCATGTAGTCGTCCATGTCAAGTTCCACACGCCCTGGAGCATTGTCCACGTCGGCCAGAGCAATGTCCACTGCCAGCACCTGACGGGCAATGTAGTCACTAAACTGCCGCACTGCCGCCGCCACACGCTCGTCGGGACTGATGCGCACCACAATCTTGTCGGTGATATCAAAGTCCTTGCTCTTGCGCACGTTCTGAATGCGGTTCACCAGTTCGCGTGCCACGCCCTCGCGCTTGAGGTCGTCGGTGAGCGTGATGTCGAGCGCCACGGTGAGGTTGCCCTCGTTGGCCACGAGCCAGCCGGGAATGTCCTCGCTGATGATTTCCACATCGCCCGTTTCAACAGTTGCCTGCTGTCCGGCGATATCAAGGGTGATAGCCCCTTCCTGCTCAAAGCGGTTGATGTCGGGTTGCGGCAGGGTGGTGAGCGCCTGAGCCAGCGCCTTCATAATCTTACCATACTTGGGACCAAGTTTCTTGAAGTCGGGTTTCACGCGTTTCACGAGCACGCCCTCGTCGTTGCCCACATACTTGATTTCCTTCACATTCACCTCGTTGATGATGAGGTTGCCCACAGCCTCGATGGCGGTGCGCTGCTTCTCGTCGAGCACGGGAATCATGATCGAGGTGAGAGGCTGACGCACCTTGAGGTTCTTCTTGCGACGCAGCGAGAGCACCATCGAGGTGATGGTCTGTGCCATGTGCATGCGTTCCTCGAGAGCCTTGTCGATGACCTCAGGATTGGCCTTGGGATAGAGGGCCAAGTGCACCGAAGTGGTGCTGCCGGTGAGGTCGCGGTAGAGCATATCGCTGTAGAAGGGCGAGATGGGCGCCATGAGCAGCGACACGGTGGTGAGGCACTCATGCAGCGTGACATAGGCCGAAAGCTTGTCTTGCGTCATATCGCCACCCCAGAAGCGCTTGCGGTTGAGGCGCACATACCAGTTGCTGAGGTTCTCGTTGACAAAGTCGCTGATGGCGCGGGCCGCACGGGTGGGCTCGTAGTCATCAAGGTCGGCAGTAACTTGTGCCACAAGACTGTTGAGCAGCGAGATGATCCAACGGTCGATTTCGGAACGCTCGGCAATGGGCACAGTGGCTGTTGCGGGGTCGAAACCATCGACATTGGCATACAGGGCGAAGAACGAGTAGGTGTTGTAGAGCGTTCCGAAGAACTTGCGTGCCACCTCTTCCACGCCAGCCTCATCGAACTTGAGGTTGTCCCAAGGAGCCGAGTTGCTGATCATGTACCAGCGTAACGGGTCGCTGCCATACTTGTCGATAGCCATGAAGGGATCAACGGCATTGCCCAATCGCTTGCTCATCTTGTTGCCATTCTTGTCGAGCACGAGACCGTTGGAGATGACCGACTTGTAGGCCACACTGTCGAACACCATGGTGGCGATAGCATGGAGCGTGAAGAACCATCCACGCGTCTGGTCCACACCCTCGGCGATGAAGTCGGCGGGATAGAACTTGCGCTCGTCCACGAGTTCCTTGTTCTCGAAGGGATAGTGCAGCTGGGCGTAAGGCATAGCACCGCTGTCGAACCACACATCGATGAGGTCGAGTTCGCGTTTCATGGGTTTGCCACTGTCGCTCACGAGCACGATGTCGTCGACATAGGGACGGTGGATGTCGATCTTGTTATAGTTTTCTTCGCTATAGTCGCCGGGAACAAAGCCTTTCTCCTTGTAGGGGTTCGACTTCATCACGCCAGCGGCCACAGCCTTTTCGATTTCGTTGTAGAGTTCCTCGATGCTGCCAATGCACTTCTCTTCGCCATCGTCGTTGCGCCAGATGGGCAGCGGAGTGCCCCAGTAGCGGCTGCGGCTCAGGTTCCAGTCGTTGAGGTTCTCGAGCCACTTGCCAAAGCGGCCAGTGCCGGTGTGCTCGGGTTTCCACTTGATGGTGTGGTTGAGTTCCACCATACGATCACGGCAAGCGGTTGACTTGATGAACCAACTGTCGAGCGGATAGTAGAGGATGGGCTTGTCGGTGCGCCAGCAGTGCGGATAGTTGTGCACATGCTTCTCAATCTTGAAAGCAGTGCCATCCTGCTTCATGCGAATGCACATATAAATGTTCAGGTCCTCGTCCTTGTTGGCAGCAGCCTCGTCGTACTTGCCATTGACGGTGTATTTGGGATCATAGGCATTCTTGACAAAGGCGCCGGCATATTCCTTGTAGAGGTCGACATTCACGAAGTTCTTCACGAAGTCGGGGTCGAGGTCTTCGATGAGCCAATACTTGCCATCGAAGTCCACCATTGGGCGGGTTTCCATCTTCTTGTTGATGAGGAACAGGGCGGGAATGCCTGCAGCACGAGCCACATTGGCGTCGTCGGCACCAAAGGTGGGAGCGATGTGCACCACGCCAGTACCGTCGTCGGTAGTGACGTAGTCACCCGGAATCACGCGGAAACCGTTGTCGTTGCCAACAATCTGGTCGCCCACCTTGTCCACAGGTTTCACCCATGGGAAGAGCTGGTTGTAGTGGAGGCCGAGCAGGTCGTTGCCGTTGAACTCAGCAATCACCTTGTAGGGAATCACCTTGTCGCCGGGCTTGTAGCTGTCGAGGGGCAGTTCGGCACCCTCGGGCTTGAAATAGGCATTGACACGGGCCTTGGCCATGAGGTAGATGCCCGGTTTGCCATTATAGGGGTTGTGGCTCTCGAGCGCCACATAGTCGATCTTGGGGCCCACACACAGGGCGGTGTTGCTGGGCAAGGTCCAGGGAGTGGTGGTCCATGCCAACACATAGAGGTCCTGGAAACCAGCGTCGGCCTTGTCCATGATGGCCTTCATCACGGGATGGTCCTGAGCGGGCACGGTGAACTGTGCGGTCACGGTCTGGTCTTTCACATCGCGGTAGCAGCCAGGCATGTTGAGCTCGTGCGAACTGAGTCCGGTGCCGGCAGCGGGCGAATAGGGCTGAATGGTGTATCCCTTATAGAGCAGACCCTTGTTGTAGAGCTGCTTGAGCAGATACCACAGGGTTTCGATATAACCGTTCTTGTAGGTGATATAGGGGTCGTTCATGTCGACCCAGTAGCCCATCTTGTGCGTGAGTTCTTCCCACTCGTGGGTGTATTTCATCACCTCCTTGCGGCAGGTGGCATTGTAGTCGTCTACGCTAATCTTCTTGCCGATATCCTCCTTGGTGATGCCCAGAGACTTCTCCACTCCGAGCTCCACGGGCAGTCCGTGGGTGTCCCAGCCAGCCTTGCGCAGCACTTGGTGGCCCTGCATGGTCTTGAAGCGGCACACGATGTCCTTGAGGGTGCGTGCCATCACATGGTGAATGCCCGGCATGCCGTTAGCCGAGGGAGGTCCCTCATAAAACACAAAGGTGGGAGCACCTTCGCGCTCCTCAATGCTGCGTGCAAACACGTTCTCCGAGTCCCACTGTTTCAGGACGCCTTTATTCACGTCCGAGAGGTTGAATTTGCTATATTCGTTGAATTTCTTCATATAGTTTTTGTTCGTTTTTATAGCCTTTTACAAGCCGTTTTAATAGCCTTTTTTAAATAATGTGCAAAGTTACAAAAAATCTTGGCACAATAGCACTACCTGAAGCCATTATTTTAGTTTTTTGGGTACATTTGGGATGGATGAGATATGCGGGAAGCATGGGAAATCTGGGAAAATCGAGATTTCTTTTTATTTAAAAAATTAGTAATGAACAAGATAAGAATCCCCAAGATTGCACCGCATTGGTTAATCTCAGAGAACTCGGAGAACTCGGAGAACTCGGAGAACTCGGAGAACTCGAAAGGGGTTGATGAGGTCTGGTGGTGGATAGGGGGTTAGGTGACGATGGTGCGGGTGTAGCCGTGTTCGCGGCGGTATTTGCGCACATCGCGGAAGAGGTCGGTGGCGTAGACGAAGTTGTTGAGGTTCTCGTTGTCGACATCGTAGATCTGGTCTTTGTTGCCGACCCAGCCTACATGGCCCTTGTAGATGAAGACGATGTTCTCGCCGATGCCCATCACCGAGTTCATGTCGTGGGTGTTGATGATGGTGGTGATGCCGAACTCGTGGGTGATGTCGTAGAGGAGTTCGTCGATGACAATAGAGGTCTTGGGATCGAGACCCGAGTTGGGCTCGTCACAGAACAAGTATTTAGGATTCAAAGCAATGGCGCGTGCAATGGCTGCTCGTTTCTGCATACCGCCACTCAACTCGGGCGGATACTTGTCTTCGCTGCCAGTGAGGTTCACGCGGTCGATACAGAACTGGGCACGCTCTATCTGCTCCTCGCGGCTCATGGTGGAGAACATCTTGAGTGGGAACATCACATTGCCCATCACCGTCTCGCTGTCGAACAGCGCCGCCCCCTGGAAGAGCATGCCAATCTCGGCACGCAGAGCCTTCATCTGCTTGCGGTCCATCTGGGTGATGTCGCGTCCGTCGTAGAGGATTTCGCCGGCATCGGGCGAGAAGAGGCCCACGATGTTCTTGACCAGCACCGTCTTGCCCGAACCGCTTTGGCCAATGATGAGGTTCACCTTGCCATCGTAGAACTTGGCATTGATGTCGAAGAGCACCTGTCGGGTGCCGCCGTCGAAAAACTTATCGAGGTGTTTCACTTCAATCATAGGGCAATCAAAGCAATAAAATGGTTAACATAACATCGGCCACCAGAATCATGATGTTGCTCATGACCACAGCGTCGGTACTGGCCTTGCCCACCTCGACCGAGCCGCCCTTGACGGTGTAGCCGTAGAACGACGAGATGCTGGAGATGATGAAGGCGAAGAACAACGACTTGATGAGGGAGAACCACACATACCACGGAATGAACTGGGTCTGAATGCCATAGACATAGTCTTCGACCGGCAAGAGCCCCGTGATGATGCAGGTGACATAGCCGCCAATGAGGGCGGTGCCCATGCTGATGATAACGAGGAACGGCAGAATGGTGATGAGGCCCAGCATCTTAGGCATCACCAGGAAGTTGGCCGAATTGATGCCCATGATTTCAAGGGCATCGATCTGCTCGGTGACGCGCATGGTGCCTATCTCGGAAGCGATATTAGAACCTATCTTTCCCGACAAAATCAGGCATAGGATGGTTGACGAAAACTCGAGAATGATGATTTCGCGCGTGGTGAGGCCCAGCGAATAGCGTGGCAACAGCGGGTTGGAGATTTCCATCTTGATGAGGATGGTACACAACGCGCCGATGAACACCGAGATGATGAGAATGAGCGGGATAGAGTCGATACCCAGCTTGTAGATCTCGTTGCGATAGTTCTTGAAGAACTCCCGCCACTTCTCGGGAATGCTCACACTGCGCCACAAGAAGACGCAGTACTCGCCAAATTTCGCTATGGAGTGCGTTAACATCATAAAGGTGACAATTTCGTCGAAAACTTCGCAAAGATACGGCAAATTCGTGGCAAAATCAAAAAAAAGGTGAGATTTGACCAAAAAACAGGGAAATCGACCATAAAAACGAATGTATCGGGTGGGAGTCGCTTCTCGAGAAATCTTTCAAAATCCAAGAACAAATCATTTTTGTTGCAGTTCGGAAATGGTTTGATGTTGCGCCTCGACGAGGTCAGTATCTCCCACTAATGCCTAAGTCCTCTAGTCAATGAGGTTGTTGAGCATGGCATAGACGGTGAGGCCTGCCACACTCTTGATGCCAGTCTTGTGCATGATGTTTTTGCGGTGCGAGATAACAGTGTGCACCGAGAGGTTGAGCGCATCGGCTATCTCCTTATTGGTCAACCCCTTTGCCACCTCAACCAGAACGGCAGTCTCGCGCTTGGTGAGGTCGTGGCTGGCGGTGGCTCGCGCCTCGCTTGGGGCGGCGGCCGAACACAGTTCCACGAGTTTGCCTTCGATGATGTTGGCCTGGTCGCGCACATCAATCACGGCATCGTACTGCCGCAGCAGCGATTGCTCCACATACTGGTAGACCAGTGCCGCCACCCTGATGGGGCGCCTGTCGAGCACCTGCGCCAGATTTGGGCAGAGTGTGGGGTTGATGATCATCACATCGGGGCGCAGCACAGCCAGGTCGCCACTGAGACCGTCGACGGTGCGACGCGGCTCCAGCACCCTGTAGTTCAGGTTTTTGAGTATGGCAGAGAGGCCTGCCACAATCATCTCCGACGGCTCAACGATGAGAATGCGACTTTTCATTTCACCCTCCTTTCGAGCTGCATCACATAAGGAACCATGATCTTCTCCTCAATGAGCGAGTGCTTCTTGAGGTCGCGCGAGAGCTGGAGCAGGTCGAAGATAACCTCGATTGCATCGTCCTCGGCCGACATCTGAGCCGGCAGGTACTTGAAGATGATTTGCGTGAGGTCCTCGAGTTTCTCCTGCAGATTGCCGTGCGACGAGATGAACTGGGCAATGCTATAGGCCTTGTCGGGGATGCCTTGCTGCAGTTTGGTGAGGTGCGCATACACATTGTGCTCCTCATAGCTGAAGTGCTCTTCCACCTCGCCACGATACACCTCCATAAAGTTGTTCAACACATCGCCAATGCGCTTGTTTTGCAATAATCCGACAATTCGGTTCATGTGGTGCTGAATGTGGCTGATGCGCTTGTCGAGATAGTAGCGATGCGACTTCTCGAGGTAGGTGACCAGCTGGCTCATGTCGACAGTAGCAAGCTCTTGTTTCGAAGGAAGGTAGTCGTCGAACGAGTATACATTGCAAATGAGCAGGAAGAAATCGGGATTCACGCCGTTCTGCTCGCACACCTCGGCAATGGTCTTGTTGCCGAAACCCAAACTGATGTCGAATCGGGGCAGTGTGTGCAGCAAATTGGGATACATGGTGATCATATCCGACAATTTGCTCCCTTTATCAAAGAAAATCTGTGCCATATATATTATATTTTGGGCAAAGATATACTATTTTTTGGCATTATTTGCCTTTTCTCACCAATAATAGGGAGTGTTTTTGAAAAAAATACCTTAATTTTGGGATTTCAAAACCTATAATACACTCTAATTTTGCAATTCGAAAACAAAACATTCATGAGAATTATTGCCGTTGCCACCATGGCTGTGGTGCTCACATTCAGCCAAATAGCCGTGGCGCAAGACACCGTAAAAACATTTGTTCCAATGGGAAGTTATACTGCTGATTTAAATGTGAACATGGCTGGAGGCATCAAGACTGGTGCCCGCTATGTGGGCTATGCGACCTTGGATCTGGAAATCAACCCCTGGCGCAACGGCCGCTTCACCTTTGGAATTGGAAGTGCCCACTGCGGCCATCCCACCGACGACCTTGTGGGTGACTTGCAGTGCGTGAACAACAATGACAACGACAATCTTCCCATTTTCTTGCACCTTGCCAACTACAGCCACAGGATAGGCAATGTGGAAATCACCGCCGGCATCCAGGACATGACCGATGTGTATGGCCTGTGCGATGCATCGGGCAATTTCATGAACCTGGGCTTCATCACCAGCGCTGTTATCTATAACACCAAATTCCCCACTGCACCTTACACCAGTCTGGCCGTAAATGTAGAGTGGACTTTAAGCGATGCTTCAACATGGAGAGGAGCAGTATATAACGGCGGAATCATTGATGAAGAGAGCGGTAACAAATACAACTTAAAGCATAAGTTGAACAAGAATAAAGGCTACATGGCCATTTCGGAAGTGGAATTCACACCCATCGAAAACACCACTTTCAAGGCAGGTGGTTTCTACCATACCGGCCTCGAAAACTGGGGCATCTACGGTTCAGTCTGCGGTCAATGCTGGCAGGCTGGCGAACGCCATCTCGATGCCTTTGCCACCGCCGCCTTTGCTCCGCGCAAAGAGGAACTGGTGACGGCAAGCCTTGCGTTGGGCGCCACCTTCACCTCGCTGTTTTCGAAAACAGGCAAAGACTGCCTGGGGCTGGGCCTTACCACGGCTGCTCCCGTTGGAAAGACCTGGGAAACAGCAATAGAGATGAACTACCGCTACCAGTTCAACGACTACCTGTTACTGATGCCCGACCTGCAATGGATCATCAATCCGGCAGGCACCGAGGGGGCGAAGAACGCCCTGGTGGGCTCGCTGCGGCTGGGCTTTGAATTTTGAAAATTTCATAGACAATGACCACATATATCAGAAAACTTGACAACGAACCCATAGGCAACACCGTGAAGGTGGTGCGCGTGAACGGCGACGGCGCTTTTCGCCAGCGCCTGCTCGAGATGGGCTTCGTGAAGGGCGCCGAAGTGACGGTGATCAAGAATGCACCACTGCTCGACCCTGTCGAATACCGCATTCTGGGCTCACATATCTCGCTCAGGCACAGCGAGGCAGCACAAATCGATGTGACCGACCTCGACCAGGAGATTGAGACCAACGGCGAACTGCAGTACATGGGCACCACCGACACCACCATAGGCGAACAGGACCCCATGGCCGACAATGTGCTGCGCGTGGCACTTGTGGGCAACCCCAACTGCGGTAAGACATCGCTGTTCAACTTCGCCACAGGCGCCAAGGAGAAGGTGGGCAACTATGGCGGCGTGACCGTAGATTGCAAAGAAGGCGAGTTTACAATAAATGGCAAAAAGGTACAGTTGGTGGACCTTCCGGGCACCTACTCGCTCACCGAATACTCGCCCGAAGAGATGTATGTGCGCACCTATCTGCGCGACAACCACCCCGACGCCATCCTCAACATAGTGGATGCCGGTAACCTGGAGCGCAACATGTATCTCACCACTCAGCTCATGGACATGAACATCCCTTTGGTCATTGCCCTGAACATGTGGGACGAGTTTGAGAAAAGCGGTGACACCCTTGATGTGGAAGCCATGAGCCGCCTGCTGGGCGCCCGCATCATCCCCGTAACGGCCCGCGACGGCAAAGGCGTGAAAGATGTGCTCAAGGCCTCGCTCGAAGCTATCGAGGAATCGGAACACACTACCACCCACAAGAATGTGAACTATGGCACCGTGATAGAGGAAGCGATTGCCGAAATCGGACAACTTACTCCTGAATTGAACCGCTACACGCTGCTCAAAATTATAGAAAATGACAAGCATGCTCTGGCTCTGACCGAGAATTCGGAGCATTACGACGCCATCAAGGAAAAGGCCGAGAAGCTGCGCAAAAGCATCGAAAAAGAGTATAACGACGACATCACCAGCATCATCTCGGATGTGAAATATGGCTTTGTGCGCGGCGCCCTTGCCGAGGTGCTGACGCAGAACCGCAAGACCGACAAGTCGAAACTGGGCTACGCGCTTGATGTGGTGCTCACCAACCGCTGGCTGGGCTTGCCCATCCTGTTCGGGCTCATGTGGCTCATGTTCCAGGCCACCTTCACGCTGGGCGCCTATCCGCAGGAGTGGATAGAGCAAGGCGTGGAATGGTTTGGCTCGTGGGTGGGCGACATCATGCCCGACGGCATCTTGCGCGACCTGGTGGTCGACGGCATCATTGCCGGTGTGGGTGGGGTGCTTGTGTTCCTTCCTAACATCCTGATACTCTTCTTCTTCATCTCAATTTTGGAAGACAGCGGCTACATGGCACGCGCGGCGTTTATCGTCGACCGCATCATGCACCGCATAGGACTGCACGGCAAGTCGTTCATCCCCTACCTGATAGGCTTCGGGTGTGGCGTTCCCGCCATCATGGCTACACGCACGCTCGAGAATAGGCGCGACCGCATCATCACCATTCTCACCATCCCCTTCATGTCGTGTTCGGCGCGACTGCCGCTCTACCTGCTGCTTGTGTCGGCCTTCTTCACTGCACATCAGGGACTTATACTGATGAGCATCTACCTGGTGGGTATCGTGGTTGCCGCTCTCACCGCTATCTTGCTGAGCCGCACGCTCATGAAGCGCGACAAGACGCAATTTGTGATGGAACTTCCGCCCTACCGCATGCCCACAGCCCGCAACGCCACGCTGCACATGTGGAGCAAGGGCTCGCAATACCTGCGCAAGATGGCCACAGTGATTCTCGCCGCCTCTATCATCGTGTGGGCGCTGGGCTACTTCCCACGGCACGAGGGCCAGTCGAAACAGCAGCAAATCGAGAACTCTTACATGGGACAGATGGGCAAGGCCATCGAACCCGTGGTGGCACCACTGGGCTTCAACTGGCAGATGGGCGTGAGCGTGCTCACAGGCGCCGCTGCTAAGGAGATTGTGGTATCGTCGATGGGCGTGCTCTACACCGGCGAAGAGGCCGATGAAGAATCGGCTCCGCTCAAGGAGAAACTGCAATCGGTGACCGACGCCAGCGGCAACAAGGTGTTCAACCCCATCGTGGCCTACTCGTTCATGCTCTTTGTGCTGCTCTACTTCCCGTGCATCGCCGCCCTGGTGGCAGTGCGTCGTGAAGCAGGAACCAAGTGGATGCTGTTCGAGATATTCTACACCACCGCAGTGGCCTGGCTCATCTCGTTTGTGTTCTACCAAATAGCCAATTTAATTGTATAGTTGCCAAGATTTGACAAACCGAAATCAGTATTTACCCCTAAAGCTGCTTGAAATGCAAACCGCCATTGTCATAGTGATTGTCGCTGCCGCCCTGCTGTTCATGGCAAGGCGCATCATGCGACAATGGAAAGGCGACAAATCGTGTGGATGTGGCTGCTCGGATAGCGAGGGTAAAGAGGGAAATTGCTCATGCAGTGAAGGGCAGCACAAGGCTGGTAACGGTTGTCTCGACTGCCCCTTGCAAGGCAAATGCAACCATTGCCATTAATAGACAAAACACAAAATATAGCAAAGGGCGCGCGATGGCCAACTCGCGCGCCCTTTGTTGTGTTTACAAATGCAAACGGTACTATTTGTCGATTTTGATGCTCGAGTTTCGGTAGGGAACCAGTCGACCATAAAGGGTGATATTTGACCTGCCCATCGTGGGGTTCACCATCACCATCACATGGTCGCTGTCCTTGTAAAGAGTGATGTAAACATAGGCATTCATCTGGTAGCTCACCATGTTGTAGCTCAGACTCACACTACCATCTTTGCTTTCCTTCATTTTCACGCCATTCACTTTGCCGTGAAGCGTGATGCCACCCAGGCCATTGGCACCCATACGGCCATCCATATATGCCACTTGAAAGATGCCTGCATCGCCCTGACGAAGCAAGAAGTTGGCATTATTCGACAATCCGCTGGCTGTGTAGCCGGTTCGTCCGTCTGAAATGCGGTCGGCCATAACCACAAAATAGCCCTGCTCCATGGCCTGGAGCGCCTTTTCGTGTGCCAATACATTGACCTGTTCACGCAATTCTTTCTCGTGCGCCTTTTGCTGTGCTTTGGTTTCCTTTGAGGGAGCAGCTGGCTTCACTACCACAAGATCCACATCATTTTCGTTAGCAGTCACTGCATCTTGCGCCTGTGCTGCCGCCATGCCCAAAAGCATGGAAATCGTAAAGAACATAATTTTTTTCATAGTAAAGTCCTCCTTTTTGTTGCAAATATAGCAAATTCAAATGAAAATTACTAATTTTGCTGAAAACATAGGCGAAAAAAAGAAATATGGAGAAACTTGAAGAGAAACTGAACATCTCGTTCGGCATGAAGCAGGTGGTGCTGTGGGTACTGCTCTTTGCAGGGCTGTTTATCGCCAGTTTTGTCGCATTAGGACAATCGGTTTCCATCGGCATGGTGGCCCAGAATGTGGCGGTGTTCATTGCCCCGGCAGCCATCTTTGCCTACCTGGTCTATAAAGCCCCGTGGCGCTTCCTGCGTCTTGACAAAGCACCCGCACTCAAAGATATATTGCTGGTGGTGGCAGTAATGATAGTGTCGCTGCCTGCCATGAACTATCTGGTTGACCTCAACAGCCAAATGCACCTGCCCGACTGGATGAGCGGCGTGGAGGAATGGATGCGCGAGAGCGAAGATGCAGCGCAGGAACTCACCAGTTCGCTCATCAACACCACTTCGTTGGCCGAAATGCTGTGGCTGGTGCTCATTGTGGGCGTGCTCACAGGCATTGGCGAGGAGATGTTCTTCCGCGGAGCCATGCTGGGCACATTTTTGCAAAAATCTGTCAATAAGCATGTATCTATCGTGTTTGTTGCCGTCATCTTCAGTGCTTTCCACATGCAGTTCTTCGGCTTCGTCCCGCGCCTGCTGCTGGGCATGTGGTTTGGCTACCTGGTGGTGTGGACACGATCGCTGTGGGTGCCCATCATCGCGCATGCGCTCAACAACAGTGTGGTGGTGGTGGCGACCTACCTTGCCAACACCCATGCAATCAATACTCATGCTCTTAACAATATTGGACTGCCTCAAGACGGGCAATTTCCATTCATGGCTCTGGTGAGTGCCATTGTAACGGCTTTAATTATCTACTATTTTGTCAAAACAAGGAAATGCGGGAAGGTTGACAAGGACATTCAATACATTTCCACGCCAGAAGAATAGTTTATTTTATTTCAATAAAATTGCTGAGTGGATATATCTGGGCAACAGTGGTATAGTTGCGCTTATGGAGATTAATTGGTTGGTCAAACGGAATAGCTTTAGTTGCATCAAACCGCATAACAGCGTAATATGGCGCATTCTCCGCAGAAAAACCTTTCTCGCGCAAAGATTCTGCCGTCCAAATCTGAAAGCCTTTCTTCGCCAACTTAAACAATCGTGGATTATTACCGTTGGTATGTAGGCATACATATCCCAGACGTTCAAATCCCTGCTTGACAAGTAATGAACCCTTTGAATCACCAGCACGCATATAGGTAAAACCCGTTTGCATTGCAAGATGGCGGTCATCCTCACGCATGTGATTGACGAGTACGGTAGTTTCTTGCGGACTTTCACGCATTTTGTCACATAGTTTCTTGCGTGTCTTTTCGTCCTTTAGCACCTCTCTACGGCGCAGGGAAAGTTGTACGAATTCAGCCTCTTGTTCAATGCCAATGAATTGACGCCCAAGCAAATTGCCAGCTATTCCAGTTGTACCAGATCCACTAAACGGGTCAAGGATGGTATCACCCTCATTGGTTGAGGCCAGGATAATACGATAAAGAAGACGCAAAGGTTTTTGTGTGGGATGTTTGCCCTGTTGTTTCTCCCAAAGTCCAACCGCAGGAATGCGCCAAACATCTGTCATCTGACTACCACCGTTAAGCTGTTTCATCTTTTCATAATTGAACTTATGCGTTTTTTTCTCATGCTTGCGTGCCCAGATTATCAATTCAGTGGAAAAGTTGAAATACTTGCACGACAGATTTGGTGGCGGGTCGGATTTCTGCCATGTAATAGTATTGAGCACCTTATAGCCCAGTTCTTGTAGGCAACGCATAACGACATGGATGTTATGGTGTGTGCCACTAATCCAGATAGTGCCATTGTCTTTGAGTTTAGGGCGGCATAGGGCCAACCATTGACGATTGAAGTTATAGATATATTCGGGTGTTCCGCCTTTGTCCCACTCGCCTTTATTCACACAAACCTGCTTGCCACTCTGTACACTGATGCCACCGTTGCTGAGGAAATATGGCGGGTCGGCAAAAATAGCATCTATAGAGTTATCCTCTATCTCTTTCAACCGCTCCATGCAATCACCTTGCAGGATGGTAAAGCCAGGATATGTAAAGATTTTGCCAGTCATTTACTGTGTGCCTTTATGGCATTTTATCTTAATGTGTTAATAAAATTTTGTATCGTTGTCAGATTGTAAATGCTCGGTATTGCAGCAAACGCCTCTTCCAATTTGTTACGAGCACTATTCCAGCCAATGCCATCAGTAATCCAAACAAACTCATAGCCAAGAACACCATTTACTTTCGGAGCAACATCTGTGTAGGAACGAGCCACTTCGTTAAGCTTGGAACCACCACTAGAGTAGAAGTTCACCTCTATGAGGTAAGTCTTGGCGTTAACAGTAATAGCAAAATCAAACACTTTCTGGTCAGCACCAAGTACGGATGCAATAGCAGGGAATTCTTGGGATGATACCTGTTCGCGGTAAGCAATACCGGCATTTGCAAGAATACGCGCTACAAGCGTTTCAGTTATCTTTCCGCTTCTGTTCTTGCGCGCGTTTGTATCTAAGCCGGTCTCTACACCAAAGACATAGTCCACCAAGTCTTTCACCTCTTTATTTTTGAAAACCGTGTCAAGACCTGTGCCTTCAATGAATTTCATCACACCATCCACAGAACTAAACAACGAATGAACCGAGTGCATCGAACCATCGTTGTCTATATACTTCTTATCGTTATTCTTGCGAGTGGCGATGAGGATGTCCATCGCTTCAAAGACGCGCGAGTCGCGATTCCAAAGTGCCTCAACTGCCTCACGGAGATTTTCTTTGCCGATGAGGTAGTTAAGTGAGTTAAGACTGATTTCGATATCTGCTACATTACGAGCAATCTTTGGGAAATCGCAATAGAAATCTAATGTTGCGTTCGTTTCGCGCAACTGAGACATAAACAAATCGAATTGTTCTTTAGTGTGTGCTGCCATTATACTGCTATTTGTTGTTGTCTTGTTCTCTCGTAGTTATGAACAAGGATTTCCGTTAGTTTTCCTCGTTTACTTGCGTTAGCATTCACGCTACGCGAAGCCCAAACGCGGTCAATTACATATTGCAAATAAAGGTCATCAAAGAACATGTCTGCGCAATCAGAATTACTCAACATGAACTTATAACCAGAGGCTTCTACTTTGTCGCAGAATTCCTTTAAGCGATGTTGTGCTACGTCGTTAAACGCTTCTTTCGTGTAGTCGTTAAAACTACTTGTGTTGTTCAGCGGCCGATAAGGTGGATCGAAATAGAAAAGCGTTTTTCCTTCCGCGTATGATAATGTTTCTTGATAGTCGCCAGTCAATATTATAACATTCTTCAACAACTTGCTATCGGCAAAAATAGTGTTTGCATCACAAATAGTCGGTGACTCGTAACGACCAAAAGGCACATTGAAAAGTCCCGCTTTATTTACACGATACAGGCCATTAAAACATGTGCGATTAAGGAAGAAGAAAAGGGTTGTATTGCGTAGCGGGTCTAATGCCTTTGTGTTAAACTTGTCACGCATTAGTAGATAAAATTGCTTTCGACTTTCTTCTGATTGAAGGGAATAGTACTCTTTCTGGAGTTCTTTGAGAGAGTTCACCAATTCGGTAGGATTATCACGTACTACTTTATAGCACGTGATAAGATCAGGATTGATATCGTTAATGATAGCTGACTGGATGTTGGAGTGTGTCTGCAACATGTAAAAGAGCATCGCTCCTCCGCCGACGAACGGCTCAATGTAAGTGACATTCTCCCATTGGTCAAAGTCAGCAGGAAGCAGAGCTTCGAGTTGTTCAATGAGTTGCGTTTTGCCGCCGACCCATTTGACAAATGGTTTCGCTTTCATTATTTTTATTTATTTCCGGTTACAAAAATACATTTTTTCTTTGAGAATAATACCATTTGTTGCATAAATCGCACAATTAATTAATACCCAAGTTCAGGATAAGATTTAGTCGAAGTGCTTGCGGCGGAAGATAAAGTTGCGCCCCAGGTACTTCTCACGCACAATGGGGTTCACAGCAAGTTCTTCGCTTGAGCCCTGGAAAAGGATTTTGCCTTCAAACAGCAAATAGGCTCGGTCGGTGATACTCAGCGTTTCGGGCGCGTTGTGGTCGGTGATAAGGATGCCTATATTCTTTGACTTGAGGCTGTAGACGATGCTCTGGATGTCCTCCACGGCAATGGGGTCGACGCCGGCAAAGGGTTCGTCGAGCATGATGAAGCGCGGATTGATGGCCAGACAGCGCGCAATCTCGCAACGGCGGCGTTCGCCACCACTCAGGCGGTTACCCAGGTTCTTGCGCACCTTCTCGAGGTGGAACTCGGCAATGAGTTCCTCGAGTTTATCGCGCTGATACTCAGGGGTTGTATCGGTCATCTCCAACACAGTGCGAATGTTGTTCTCCACCGTGAGGGTGCGGAACACCGAGGCCTCCTGCGGCAGGTAACCGATACCCAACTTGGCACGCTTGTAAACGGGCAACTTGGTGATATCCACATCGTTGAGAAACACGCGGCCCTCGTTAGGCGACACGAGACCTGTGGTCATATAGAAGGTGGTAGTCTTGCCGGCACCATTCGGCCCCAGCAGACCCACAATTTCGCCCTGATGCAGTTCGATAGACACATGGTTGGCCACGGTGCGCTGGCGATACTTCTTCACCAGGTTGTCGGTGCGCAGCACCAGCCTACCCTCTTCGCCCGCCTTCTTGAGCATAGCGGCCGTTTCCTTCGAGGGCTTGCCAGCATTCGGAGCCGATACTGGCTCCGAAGTGGGTGACGGGGAGGTTTCCGGATTGTCGTTTTCTGTCAATTCAGTTGATTCAGCAACGTGTGCATCCATCTCCCTGGGGGCGAAAGATTCAGCGGCCTGCAATTCTTGTTCCATGGCAGGCTTCTTATTATTTTTCAGCGAGAATTTCATTTACCGGCCTTATTGAGTCGACTCTTGATGTAATCGGTAAGCAGGCTAATGGCCACCTCGTTGTGTCCGCCTTCGGGCACGATGATGTCGGCGCACTTCTTGGCTGGCTCAATGTGAAGCTGATGCATGGGCTTGAGCACCTTCTCATAGCGGTCGATCACCATTTGCGGTGTGCGTCCGCGCTCAATGCAGTCGCGAGAGATGACGCGAATAAGACGGTCGTCGGCATCGGCATCGACAAACACCTTGATATCCATCATCTTGCGCAGACGAGCGTCGGAGAACACCAGAATGCCCTCGATGAGCACCACATCGTGCGGATCCATGTGCACCGTCTCCTTCTGGCGCGAGCAGGTGAGGTAGTCGTAGGTGGGCATTTCGATTGACTTGCCCGCCTTGAGCTGCTTTAAGTGGTTGAGTAACAGCTCCCAGTCGAAAGCTGCCGGCTCATCGAAGTTGATGTTCTGGCGTTCTTCAACTGGCACATGGCTCGAATCCTTGTAGTAAGAATCCTGCGAGATGATGCCCACTTCGCCTTGCGGAAGGCGTTCCATGATTTTTCGCACAACGGTTGTCTTGCCCGAACCGGTTCCACCGGCTATACCAATGATAAACATAGTTTTATATTGTTTTTAAGTATGTTTTATTTTCAGTTTCATGTCACGCCAAGCACGCCTTGTGCCTTGACTATTGGCAAAGATAGTGCAAATCGAGAGCAGAACCAAATTCATTTGAGTTATGCCGAGATGCAGCCTATTTTCGCGGTCTTACCGCAAAGGTAGTGCAAATTTTTCAACTATCACGAAAAATGAAGTCAATAATAGCACTTGTTGCCAAAACTTTTCATTCGAGCATGGCGAGGAACTCGTCTTCGTTGATGATGTTAACGCCCAGTTTCTGTGCCTTTTCAAGCTTTGCAGGCCCCATGTTCTCGCCCGCCAGCACAAAGCTGGTGGCACTCGAGATGCTGCTCACATTTTTGCCGCCATGTTGCTCAATCATAGCCTTGTACTCGTCGCGCGAGTGCTTGGCAAAGACGCCGCTGATAACGATTTTCTTGCCTGCAAGCTTGTCGGTTCGGCCCTGCAGCTGCTCCTCGCTGAGCGACATCTGCACACCGGCGCGACGCAACCGCTCCACAATTTCACGGTTGCCGGGCACGCTGAAGTAGTCGACAATGCTCTCGGCAATCTTGGGGCCGATTTCGGGAATGGCGGCCAGTTGTTCGGCATCCATCGCCATGAGGTTGTCGATATTGTGCACATTGCGTGCAAGCACCTTGGCAATGGTCTCGCCCACATAGGTGATTGAAAGTGCAAATATCACACGCTCAAAGGGCACCTGCAACGAGGCCTCGATGCCACGCAGCAGGCGCGATGCCGCCTTCTTCTGGAAGTGCTCCAACTGCAGCAAGTCGTTGCCAGTGAGGTCATAAAGGTCGGCAATGTTGTTCACCAGCCCACTCTCGTGCAACTGAATGGCCACCTCCTCGCCAATGCCGTCGATATTCATGGCGTGGCGGCCCACAAAGTGCTCGATGCGGCCCGTAATCTGGGGCGGACAGGCATATTTGTTGGGGCATACCCAAGCCGCCTCGCCCTCGACACGCACCAGCGGTGTGCCGCACACGGGGCACTCGCGCACAAATTCCACGGGTTTGCTGCCCGGCACGCGCTGCTTGAGGTCGACGCCCACAATCTTGGGAATAATTTCGCCGCCCTTTTCCACATAGAGGCTGTCGCCATCGTGAATGTCTAATTGCCTGATAACATCTTCGTTGTGCAATGAGGCCCGCTTCACGATGGTGCCCGAGAGCAGCACAGGTTCGAGGTTAGCCACCGGGGTAATGACGCCCGTGCGCCCCACCTGGAAGGTGATGGACTGCAACCGCGAACACTCGCGCTCGGGGGCAAACTTATAGGCGATGGCCCATCGGGGCGACTTGGCGGTGCTGCCCAGGTTGAGCCACTGGCGTATGCTGTTGAGTTTGAACACAAGGCCATCGGTAGCCACAGGCTGCGACTTGCGCTCAACATCCCACTGGTCGATGAAGTCTTTCACGGCATCGATCGAGGGAAGCAGCGTCATCTGCGCCACCTTGAAACCCCACGACTTCACGGCCTGCATGCGGTCGTAGTGTGTGTCGCCGGGCAGATTGTCGCCCAGCACAAAGTAGAAGTAGGCATCCAGACCACGCCGAGCCACCTCGGCCGAATTCTGCAGCTTGAGCGTACCGGCCGCCGCATTGCGAGGGTTGGCAAAGAGCGGTTCCTCGTTGTAGGCGCGCTCCTGGTTCAGTTTCTCGAAACTGGCCCACGGCAACAGAATCTCGCCTCGCACCTCAAATTTCTCGGGCCAGTTACCTGGCAGCAGCTGCAAGGGAATGCTCTTGATGGTGAGCACATTGGCAGTAACATCGTCGCCACGCACTCCGTCGCCGCGCGTCACGGCTCGCACCAGACGACCCTGCTCATAGGTGAGCGAGATGCTGGTGCCGTCGTACTTGAGTTCGCCCACAATCTGCACGGGTTCGCCTCCCAGACCATCCTTGGCGCGACGCAGAAAATCCTGCACCTCCTCGATCGAGTAGGAATTGCCCAGGCTCTGCATAGGTCGCTCATGCGCCACCTGCGTGAAGCCTTGGCTCAAGTCGCTGCCCACCCGCTGCGTGGGCGACAAGGGGTCGAAGTACTGCGGATTGTCGCGCTCCAAATCCTGCAGTTCGCGCATCATCTCGTCGTATTCCTGGTCGCTGATAGTGGGGCTGTTGAGCACATAATAACTGTGGTTATGGCGCTCCAGTTCGGCACGCAATTCCTTGATTCGCTGTTCGAATATATCCATGAGGCAATTTCGTTATTTTTTAGCAAAAATAGCAAAAAAATCTGACCTAATCAACAACTTGCTGTTTCATTTTAAATTTTCTTGCTATCTTTGTCAACTACTTTATAATAGATATAGAACTCATTTTTTTAACTAATGCATAAAATCACTCAACTATGAAACAGTTTCTTATCGCCTGCTTCCTGCTCGCCACAGTGGTCACCACTGCTGCCGCCACCGAGGCACCCAAGGGAAATATCATATACTGTTGCTATGCCAACACCCGCAACGATGGCTGGGGACGACACTTCTGTGAACTCATTAACGAGAAAGGAAAAACCACTGTTGTAGTCTATTACTACAATCGCAATATGGAGAAACCCGACGAACGACACTACGAGGTCGGCGCCGAAGTGGCTGAACAGATGGAGGCCATGATTCGGGAGAAAAAATATTATGAAATCGACGGCTACAAGGTTATCGAACACATGATGGGCGGATCAACCAAACGCGTCTATATGGAATTCTCCACAGGCGAGCACATCAATGCCGAATGGTTTGCCGAGAAACCCGACAAACTGGCCGAAAGTGCCTATCTTGACATTGTCGAATTCTTCAAGCCCTGGGTCGAAATTGCCAAGAAAGAGCAAATGCAGGAGAAGTCCCAGACCGAGGAAACAGTGGATGTCGACATAGACACTGACTCAGAGTTTGAACAGGGCACTGCCCGCAAAAGTTCGAAGAAATACTATAAAAAGAAAAGAACATACTCAAAGAAAACTACAAAACGGTCGAAACGATCAAGAAGATAAACCCTAATATGACACGCGAAATATATTTGGCCGGTGGCTGCTTTTGGGGCACCGAGCACTTTTTCAAGATGATCGACGGGGTGGTCGACACCCAAGTGGGCTATGCCAACGGCACAGTCGAAAACCCCAGCTACGAGCAGGTGTGCACCCACAAGACAGGCCATGCCGAGACTGTAAAGGTGGTCTATGACCCCGAACGCATTGACCTGGAGTTCCTGCTCGACATGTTTTTCACTGCCATCGACCCTACGGTCGAGGACCAGCAGGGTCCCGATGTGGGTCCGCAGTACCGCACCGGCATCTACTACACCGATGCCGCCGACCTGTCCGTCATTGAGCGCCGCGTGGCTGCCGAGACCAAACGCTACGAAGCCGACATCGTGACCGAGGTGCTGCCGCTCAAGTGCTTCTACCCTGCCGAGGATTACCACCAGGACTACCTCGACAAGAACCCCAATGGCTACTGCCATCTGCCCCTGGGCCTCTTTGAACTGGCCCGCAAAGCCAAACCTTCTAAAAAATGACAACTCAATGAAAATCAAGACCGCACAATTCGAAATAAGCAACAGCGACTTCCGCAAATGTCCCAAGAGCGACAAGCCCGAGTACGCCTTCATTGGGCGCAGCAATGTGGGAAAGTCGTCGCTCATCAACATGCTCACACAGCGCAAAGCGCTTGCCAAGACCTCGTCGACACCCGGCAAAACGCTGCTCATCAACCACTTCCTTATCAATGGCGAGTGGTACATCGTTGACCTGCCCGGTTATGGCTATGCCAAGCGCGGCAAGGAGGAGCGCGAGAAACTGCAACAAATCATTCGCGGCTACATCATGGGCCGCCAGCAGATGACCAACCTGTTTGTACTCGTCGACTCGCGTCTCGAACCGCAAAAGGTGGACATGGAATTCATGCAGTGGCTGGGCGAGTCGGGGATTCCCTTCAGCATCGTGTTCACCAAAATCGACAAACTGGGCAATCAGGCAAAGGCGCAGAATGTGAAGGCATACAAAGACGAATTGCTCAAGACATGGGAAGAACTGCCCCCCATCTTTGTTACCTCGAGCGAGACCGGCGAAGGTCGCGATGAACTGCTCGACTACATCCAGAGCATCAACGAACAACTGAAGCAATAACCCGGTGCAGCCCACAATCATTATTTTCAAAAAAAATGCTTGTTATATATACTTAAATGCGTTTTTTTCCGTTAAGGTAAGTATGAAACGAATTTTAAGAACAAGACTACTGCTGCTGTTCATGTGCTGCCTGATGGCATTGCAGGCTACGGCACAAGTAAAAATATCGGGAAAAGTTATTGACGAGAAAGAACAGCCCATCGACTTTGCCACCGTGCGCATCGAGGGCACCGCTGTGGGTACCGTGACCGACACCAAGGGCATGTATGAACTCACCGTACCGCCCGCCGACACCATCATGGTCGTCTTTTCGTGCCTGGGTTACGGCGATGTGCGCCGACAGCTCATCAAGCCTGCGGGCAGCGTCACGCTCAACCCCAAACTCTACAAGAAGACTCACGAACTTGCCGAAGTGCAGATCACAGAGTTCAAGAAGCAGACCAACACCATGCAGCAGATCGACGCGAGCAATCTGTCGCTCACGCCCGATGCCTCGGGCGGCAGCATCGAGGCCATCATCGCCACACAAGCCGGTGTGAGTTCGAAAAACGAGATGAGTTCGCAATACATGGTGCGAGGCGGCACCTACGACGAGAATAGCGTATATATCAACGGCATAGAGATTTATCGTCCGCAGCTCATCAGTTCGGGCCAGCAAGAGGGATTGAGCGTCATCAACCCCGACATGGTGAAGGGCGTGAGTTTCTCGACGGGTGGTTTCAATGCCGAGTACAGCGACAAGATGTCGTCGGTGCTTGACATCACCTACAAGGAGCCCGAGGCATTCGAGGGGTCGCTGGCAGCAAGTCTGCAAGGCGGCAGCCTGTCGATAGGTCAAGCAAGCACCAAATTCTCGCAACTGCATGGCGTGCGCTACAAGCGCAACTCGTCGCTGCTGGGCTCGATGGACTCAAAAGGCGAATACGACCCACAATATTTCGACTACCAAACGTTTATCACCCTCAAACCCAGTGACAAGTTCAAGATTTCACTGCTGGGAAACATCTCGATGAACGACTACCGTTTCACGCCCAAGAACCGCGAGACGAGTTTCGGAACGTCGAGCGACGCCAAATCGTTTCTGGTGTATTTCGACGGTCATGAGAAGGACAAGTTCCAGACCTTCTTTGGCGCCCTATCGCTCAACTACAAGTTGAACAAGGGCATTGACTTTACCGTGCTGGCGTCGGCCTACCAAACGAACGAGCTGGTGAGCTATGACATTCACGGAGAGTATTGGCTCGATGCCGCAGGCACCAGCGCCGGCGAGGAGTCGATTGGTGGAGAGCTGGGAGTGGGCAAATATCACGAACACGCCCGCAACAGGTTGCGCATCAAGGTGCTAAATCTGGGTTTCAAGGGCACGGCAGCCATTAGTCACAACAACATCAGCTATGGGTTCAACTTCCGCCGCGACGACATCTACGAACGCTCTCGCGAGTGGGAGTGGCGTGACTCGGCCGGATACTCACTGCCTCACCTGCCTAACGAGGTGAACGTGATTTCAAACCTGGCCTCGCACAATGACTTGAAGACCACGCGTATCTCGGGCTTTGTGCAAGACACCTACAAGCTGTATATGGACGCCGGCATGCTCACGGTGAACCTGGGCTTGCGCGTATCGTACTGGGACTATAACAAGGAAACGCTGTTCTCGCCGCGCTTCAGCATAGGCTATGTGCCCGAGCGCAACAACCGGTTCTCGCTGCGGTTGGCCGGCGGCATCTACTATCAGCAACCCTTCTACAAGGAATACCGCATTGAACGCACCGACGATCTGGGCAACAATTACATTGAGCTGAACCGCGACATCAAGTCGCCCCGCAGCATCCATGCCATTCTGGGTGGCGACTACACCTTCCGCGCCATGAACCGCCCCTTCAAGTTCACCACCGAGATCTATTACAAGAACTTGTCGAACCTCATCACCTACGAAGTTGACAACCTCAAGCTGGTGTATTCGGGCACCAACAGTTCGAAGGGCTACATTGCCGGTATCGACCTCAAGTTCTTCGGCCAGTTTGTCGAGGGCACCGATTCGTGGATAAGCCTCTCGCTCATGAAGACCCAAGAGACCCTGAACGGTGTGAAAGTGCCGCTGCCAACCGACCAGCGCTATAGCGTGGCCATCTTCTTCACCGACTACTTCCCCAATCACCCCCGATTCAAGTTCAGCCTCAAGGGCATCATCTCCGATGGTCTGCCCACCACCTCGCCTCGCATGACGCGCGATGTGGCCTACTTCCGCCAGCCCGCCTACAAGCGCGTGGATGCCGGCTTGAGTTTCGAACTCGTGGGCAAGGAACACAAGCCCTCGTCGGGCTTCCTGAGCCACTTCAAGAGCATTTGGCTGGGCGTGGATGTGTTCAACCTGTTCGACATCTCCAATGTGAGCAGCTACTACTGGGTGACCGATGTGAACGCCATTCAGTATGCCGTGCCCAATTACCTGACTCGCCGCCAGATTAACGCACGCATCTCCATGACATTCTGATGCGGCCATGGCAAAAAACAGGGCAGAATCTTGTTTTTTGTGAAGAAAAACGCTAACTTTGTGAAATTCAATAACCAATAATTATAAACGCTTAAACTCTTTTCAACATGGCTAATTTGGCTACAAAACCTTATGTGATAGGTATTGACATGGGCGGCACCAACACCGCCTTCGGTATCGTGGACGCTCGCGGCAATGTGATTGCCAGCGACTCAATCAAAACCGGCAAGCACAGTGACATTAACGACTACATTGATGAACTCTACACCGAGATTACCCGCATTGTTGAGGCCAACGATGCAGTGGGCAAAATCAACGGCATTGGCATTGGTGCTCCTAACGCCAACTACTACACCGGCATTATCGAAGACGGCGTGAACCTGCCCTGGCCCACTCCCATTCCACTGGCCGAACTCATCACCGACAAATTCGGCATTCCTTGCGTCATTACCAACGACGCCAACGCTGCCGCCATCGGCGAAATGACCTACGGTGTGGCACGCGGTATGAAAGACTTCATCATGATCACACTGGGCACCGGTGTGGGTAGCGGCATCGTCATCAACGGACAGATGGTGTACGGCCACGACGGTTTTGCAGGCGAGCTTGGCCATGTGGTGATGAAACGCAACAACGGACGCATGTGCGGCTGCGGACGCACTGGCTGCCTCGAGGCCTACTGCTCGGCTACGGGCGTGGCACGCACGGCACGCGAGTTCCTCGACATTCGCACCGACGACTCGAAATTGCGCGAACTGGATGCCGACAAGATTACTTCGAAAGATGTGTACGACTGCGCTGTGGCTGGCGACAAGCTGGCCAAGGAAATCTTCGAGTACACCGGCACTATTCTGGGCGAGGCCCTGGCCGACTTCACCACCTTCTCGAGCCCCGAGGCATTTGTGCTCTTCGGCGGCCTGACCAAGAGTGGCGATCTCATCATGAAACCCGTGCGCGACGCCTTTGAGAAGAATGTGATGAAGGTGTTCAAGGGCAAGGTGAAAATCCTCATCTCCGAACTCAAGGAAAGCGATGCCGCCGTGCTTGGCGCATCGGCCCTGGGCTGGGAAGTGAAAGAATAAACCTGAAGCATTTCAGCAATCATAACACGAGGGTGGACCCGATGGTTCACCCTCTTTTATATAATCAACCGCCTGAGAATGCAGTATTTTCAGGCGGCTTTTTATGTGATTATTTCTAGTTTAGGGCGTGTAGAGATTGTGCCGGTGATGTAGGGTGTTAGAGAAGAAGTGAGTTAGCAGTTGGTCGGTACATTCGGCAGCGTCGCCACCATGGCGGTATTGGGGGCAATGCTTATAGGTGACATTGCATCCTTTGCGCTTGAGCGAGTCGACCGCTGCCGTGCAGTCGGGCTCGCTGGCTGTGTTGAAAAAGTACACCGGGGTCGATGTCATGCGTGGGGTCTCGCTCGACATTGCAATGGCTGCGGCAAACACATCGCCAAGGTCGGCGGCATAGTCCCAGGCGCCATCACCGCCGTCGGACGACCCCGCCACATAGATGCGCTCCGGGTCGACGATTCCCTTGCTCACATAGTCATTGATGATGTGCCGCACCTCGCCGGCGCAGTCCTTCCAGGTCACGCATGTGGGCAACGAAGCCTTGTGACAAATAGGCATCAACGCTATCGCCTTGATTTTGTGGCGGTCGAGGTAGCACACGATAGAATCGTCGGCGGCACACATGTCGAGGTGGTTTTTCGTGAACAAATCGTGCTTTGCCTGGTCGTGCACACCACCATGAAGCCACACCACCAGCATTGCGCGCCCGGGTTGGTCGGTGTGCAAGTTCACCACGCGGCAAGGCAGGTTATAGGTGTACTCCCCATTGGGCAAGGTGAGCGACTGGTTGCGCTGCGTGCTGCAGCTCGCGGCAATCACGGCCACAGCAACTACAGCCAGTTGCAAGTAATGTTTCATTTTGCTCATCATTCAGTCGTTGTTTACAATACGCCACAAAGTTACTCATTTTTAGAAACAAGTGGTAAAAAAAGTGCTATTTGCTAGAGCTCTGGCCTAAAAACAATAATTATAAATACAATTATTGCAAATACAATAATCATAAATACAATTATTATAAAAGCAATAATTATGAATGCAACAAAAAAGGAGGAGACGCCGTGATAGCGCCTCCTCGCCCAAAAAATACCAATATGAAAAACGATTAGTTGTTCATGATGATGTCGATGAGTGCTGTGATATCGCGCACGTCGATTTCGCCATCCTCGCTCACATCAGCACGCGGGTTATCGGTGACCGAGTTCATGATAACATCGATAAGCGCAGTGATGTCGCGCACATCCACTTCGCCGTCACCATTCACATCACCCTTGAGTTGCGGTCCCCAACCTTCAGGAGCACGCACTGCACGCACACTTTGACCATAGCCGCGGCTGTAGTCGGTTATGGACATGCTATTCGAAGCAAAGAACAAACTGTGGCTGCCCGCGCCTGTGGTCTTCAGATTCCGCGACCAATAGAAGCCGCAAGAGCCGCCACTAGACACCGTGCTGTTCCAGATATAGCCTGCGGCGGGCAAGAACAACGTCGCTTCATTGATGTTGCTGGTTAACAAGCAACCTTTCACGCCGTTTATCGTGGTCCACTCTCTTGTGCAGTTGTTTCGCAGTTCGTCTTGCTGTTCTTTTGTGGGCATGCACCACTCCGATCCCCAGTTCATGGTCGCGGCATCGTCCTCGGGGTCAAGCACCGTCTTGTTATCCACAACGCCAAAACTGCTCATGACACCATACTTAATCATCGAGTTCCAGCTACCGTTGCACCACTTGTAGGTGATCCAGTTATAGCTTTCTTTAGGCTCGATCTCGCCCCAGGCAAAGTAATCGCCACACTCCTCGGGAGCGGTGGCGCCAATGTTCATCGTTGCCCACAGCGTGCCGCTGGGAAGTCCCAGGTCAACATATTCATGACTGCTGACCGGCGATTTGCCTTGCTCATAGTCAAGCGACTGAGAATAAGCTGCGACACTACATGCAGCTGCGAAGAATAGTAATACAAATATTTTCTTCATGATTATAAATGTTTATGTTATTGTTTTCAAAGATATGATATTGTAGAGTGGTGTAACAGGACACATCTCGAGTTGCCACATTTCACATTACATGTTCATGATCAGGTCGATGAGGGCAGTGATGTCGCGCACATCAATTTCGCTGTCTTCGTTCACATCAGCACGAGAATTGTCGGTGATCGAGTTCATGATGATGTCGATGAGTGCTGTAATGTCGCGCACATCAACTTCACCGTCACCGTTCACATCGCCCTTAATTATAGTCACAGGAGGTTCCCAGCCTTCGGGGGGCTGAACGCCTATGAGCATCTGATGGTTAGAGTTGAAGTGCAACTCGTCGCCCTCGCGGTGCACCATGTTGAGCGCTGTAGAGACATACCAACCGTCGCAGGTGCCATACCAGCCAAAGTTGAAGTGGAACTTGTCTTCGCCATTGTAGCCGTCGCAAATAAAGGCGTGACCGCCCTCTGCGGGGTCGCTGGCCGAGTAAAGAATGGGGCGACCGGCAGTGAGTTCGGTCTTCATCATCTGTTCCCACTCGGCAGTGGTGTAGTTATTAGAGTACCAACCACTTTTGCTGACAAGTTGCGCGGTAGAACGGTAGCCAAAAGCCTTCATGGCGGCCAGCTGGTCATCGGTGTAGGCACCACTGCCCTCGGGACTATAGCCCATCTCCACGGCCTGGCCGCAATAGCGCGACAGTTTTGCCACCTCTTGAGCTTGGGCGTCGGTATAGGTGTCCTGCACGAGGGTACTGTTGTTGTAGTCCCAGTGGCAATAGCTGTCAAGCATGAGGTTATAGTCGAAGGTGGTGGCAGGCAAGGCGGGCAAGGTTCGGCCTATATCGTAGCAATAGAACGACGAGACCCCACTGCACTCCTGCGGATACTGCCAATATTTCATCACCTGAGCCATGGCCGTAGCCACACAGCCCACCACGCAGTACTCATTATTATAAACAGGGCACTGCAAGAAGTATGGCATCTCCTGGCCCCAGTTGGTTTTGATGAGCGGGTCCACTACTCGCCCTTTTCCTTCGGCTGTTCTGATGCGCGGCACAAGATCGTCATCGGTATAGGTCTGCAGAAACTCAATTTCACGCTTATAGTTGTTGAGCAGTCCCTCGAAATTGCAGGGCAAGTTGTTGAAGTTGAGCTCACCCTGGTCGCTGTAGCCCAGCACTGTGGATGCGCGGTCTTCACCGGCAACGATGATCCAGCCGCCACCTTCAAGGTTATAGGCATAGTAATCGTGCGCACCTGCAACAGTGGCCGACGCCTCGGCATGAGCAAGGGCCAGATTGACGCCCCTGCTTGCCTTGAATGTGCCAGCCGACACTTGTTGCTGAATGAATTGTTTGGCCGTGTTGCGAGCAGCCGACTCATTGATGTTGCCGGCAAAGGTCTGTTGCGACACCGCAACGGTTGCCAAGGCCATCAGCGCCTTGACCATGAATAACTTTCTCATGTCTGCTGTTTATAGATATCGGGTTACAGGTTGGGGTTAATTTTGTTCCACTCGCTGATGGGCGGCACAATGTTGAGCGTAACCAGTTCGTCGCGCATCTTGCATAGGTGCTCATAGCTTGCGTCGAGCTTGGCATTCTCCTCGGGTGTGCCCTGCGGAACCTCATAGCTGGCGCCGTTCTCATCAAGTGTGGTCTTCATTGCCATCATGATGTGGTTATACTTCTCGTTGTTCACATAGGTGCCCACGGGGAAGCGGAATTTCTCGCCACCCATGACCGAACGAATCATTTCGACCGACAGGTAAGAGGGGCTCTGGAACGAGCTACGGCCGCGCAACTTGATGATGGCGGCACCACCTTGAGTCACATGGTGTTTCATCTCTTCCCACTCCTCGACGGGGAATTCGTCGGTACCGATGATGTCGGTGAGCTTGCGGCCGGCAACCTCAACATGGCTGCCAAACACTGCCATCTGTTCGCCGTGGCCACCATAGGTGGCGCAACCTGTGATTTCGTTTTGCATCACGCCAAATTTCTTGGCAAGTGCACTCTGCAAGCGGGTAGTGTCGAGAGCGGCGAGGGTAGTCACCTGCGAGGGCTTCAGACCCGAGTAGAGCAGTGTCACCAGACCGGTGAGATCGGCGGGATTGAAAATAATCACCACATGCTTCACATCGGGGCAATATTGCTTGATGTCCTTGCCCAGACCCTCGGCAATCTCGCAGTTACCCTTGAGCAGATCTTCGCGAGTCATGCCCTCCTTGCGGGGAGCGCCACCCGACGAGATGATATATTTAGCGTTAGTGAAAGCTTCCTTGGCATCGGTGGTAGAAGTGATTTTCACATTATCGAAACCACTCTGTAGCATTTCCTCGGCCACACCCGTGGGGGGGAACACATCATAGAGGCAAATGTCGTTAGTCAAGCCCATCATCAGGGCTGTTTGAACCATGTTAGAGCCAATCATGCCGGCTGCGCCGACGATTACCAGTTTGTCGTTTGTTAAAAATTCCATATCAATTGAATCTTTTTTTATGATTGTAAATATAATTTTTCACTTATAAAGCAAACGCAAAGATAGTCATTTATTTTATGAAAAGCAATTTTTATAACTATGTTATACTTTTTTAGTTTTTCAGTGGCTGATTTTCAACCCATCATGGTTCACACATTATGAAAAAAACATTAACTTTGCACCTATCATCATGGAACAGGAATTTGCTTCAACGCTGCTCGAGAACGCCGTGGCACAGTTTGCCAAGCTGCCCGGCATAGGCCGCAAGACCGCCTTGCGGCTGGTGCTGTATCTGCTCAAGCGCGACCCTGCCGAGGCGCAACAGTTTGGCGAGGCTATCATCAAGCTGCGCAACGAGATTCAGTACTGCCACACTTGCCACAACATTAGCGAGACAGACACCTGCCCCATCTGCGCCAACCCCAACCGCGACCCCTCGATCGTGTGCGTGGTCGAGAATGTGAAAGATGTGATGAGCATCGAGAACACCCATCAGCATCATGGCCTCTACCATGTGCTGGGCGGACTCATCTCGCCCATGGACGGCATTGGGCCGCAGGACATTGAGATCGACAGTCTGGTGCAGCGTGTGGCACAGGGCGGCATCAGTGAGGTGATACTGGCGCTGAGTGCCACCATGGAGGGCGACACCACCAATTTCTACATCTTCCGCCGGCTGGCGCCCTACCCCGATGTGAAAATCACTATGTTGGCGCGTGGCGTGAGCGTGGGCAACGAAATTGAGTACACCGACGAACTCACACTGGGCCGCTCCATCCTGAACCGCACCCTCTTCAGCGACACCTTCGCCAAAGAAACGTGATACGCGAGAACGTGGACGCCCTGCGGGCTTAAAATTACAGCTTCGCTAAAATTATAAATTAGAATTATTGCGCTAACGCGCTAAATCACATATAATTAAATATATTTTTAACGGCGGAACCGTTTCAATTTTTAATATCGTAATTTTAACACGGAGTGTTTAAATTTTAAGTGCGAAGCACGGCTAAATAACTAATAACTATGGCGGATAACTATTTGGAATACCAGGCCGAGGAAATGGCCGCACGACGGGCCCGCAAGGAGCGCGAGCACAAGCGCAAACTGCGCCGCTACCTCGATGCCTACCGCAAACGCCTCGCCCAAAACGCCCCCAAGAACAACGACCAAGACACAACGCCACAAGACACAACGCCACAAGTTATTTAGACAGAAGAACATAAGAGCATAAGGGTTTGTAGCCGCTATCTTGTGAACTTATGTTCTTATGTCCAAAAAAGTCAACGGCCACAAAACTTGGGCTCCTTATGTTCTTATGTCTTAAAAAACTCAACGGCCGCAAAACTTGTGAACTTATGTTCTTATGTCTAAAAAAACGACCTCATTAGGTTTTAATTTTCAATCTTTTTCGTTCCAGCGTTTGAGGCGCAGAAATGGCAGAATGCAAAAAAAAATGCCAAAAGATTTGCATTTTTCACGATATTTTCGCAATTTTGTAACTGAATTCAGCACAATGGGCTTGCAGGGCAGTCAACCGCCCACTCCCCGACGGGTTGAATCGATGAAAAACTGAATACCAAAATTTGTGAAAAATATACTTCAAAATATTGTGTTAATTAACGTTGCGACCAACTCCGGCAACGGAATCGGTCGTGGCAAAGTTATTCATTTAAAACTTTATTAATTTTTATTATGAAAAAGTTCTTACTTAGTGCTTTTGCTCTGGCCGTAGCATTCTCGGCCGCAGCTTTCAACATGGCTCCCAAAGGCCCCATGATGAAATTGGACAACATGAACATCAAAAAGGCCCCTAAAGAGTTGTCTAAATTGGTGAGAGAACAAAAATTAGCAGCCTTGAGAGGTGGTGCTAAGGTAAATCAACCTACCAACATTTCTGACCTCGTGGGTGGTTACAGCTGGACCTATAATTATGCCACTGAGTTGCCCGCCAACGGCTCAACAGATCCTACTGTTGCAGGCACAGAGACTCTGGATGTGGTCATCTATGATGCTAACGATGTAGATTCAACATGCATGATTGCGGGCATGTTCGAGACTCCTCTTACTGCAAAATTGGATGCTGAAACTTGGTCAGGCGTTTATGATTTAACTCTTAAGATCCCTACCGACCCGGCTCAACCCATTTATTATTCTTCTTCTTATGGTGTGTGCAATTTAGGTGCTATTTTCTATTTCGCCGGCAACACCAACTATCAAGCAGGCTGGTATCTGGATGATGGTGTGTATGCTGCATTCCAAGATGGAAAGATCGTGTTCCTCGATGACTACATGGTTTATCTGATCGCAGAAGGCCAATATGCAGGTTATAATCTTACCTTCTATTTTTGTCCTTACAGCGAAATGACCGACAAGCCCGCCAATAATGGTGTAATGACTTATGCCGATGCTAACCTTGGTACAATGGCTTCAGCTGTAGCTATTACTGAAGATGCCAACTATGTTGTGACTGTTAACAACTTCAATGGTCTTGGCAATCCTGCACACTTCAATCTGGCAGCAGACAAGACTTGGACTGCTGATGCTGACGTGATTTATTCTCAAGTAGTAAGTGCCGACACCACCATTAATTATGCACTCGCAGGTTATGATCCTGAAGCTGATCAGTTGAGTCAACTCGCAGGTAATGGTACTGAAACTGCTCTTACATTCGGTTCTCACTGGACTGCCTTTGATGCAACTTACAACTACTGGATGGGCGACCTCGAACCCGCTACCATCACCTATATAAATGGAACCTTTGTTTATCCCAGCGCAAATCCCGATGTATATATCCTGGGTGAAGTTGGCGACCAGACTTGGGCTCCCAACGCAGGTGTGCAGATGGCTTATGGCGAGGAGACTGGCCTCTACACTGCCCAAATCGAGTGCAAAGACGCTGACAACAACGGCTATGACTACTTCAGCTTCACTACTCAGCTCGCTGAAAATGCTGACGACTGGGATGCTATCGCAGCCGCACGCTTCGGCGCTGTGAGCGAAGGTGACTTCCTGGTAACCGACGAACTGCTGGGTCAAGAGCTGAGTCTTGAGGCCGGCGGCGACGCTTACAAGGTGCTTAAGGGCAAATATAATCTGACTCTTGACTATGCCAACATGAAGCTCATCATCGAGAAGGTTGCTGAACCCTTTATCAAGGGCGACGTGAATGGTGACGGCGAAGTTGACGTGCGCGACATCACTGCTCTTATCGACGTTATCATGAACTCGATCACCGACAATCCTCGTGCTGATGTGAGCGAAGATGGCGACATCGACGTGCGCGACATCACTGCCCTGATCGACATCATCATGAACAGCTAATCAGTTCCTGATTACTGAAAACAACGCTTTACAGCAGCGCTCTATTCTTTGTTACATTCTTACCTTACGCTGCTGTTGAGCTAAATCATAAAGAGACTACCCCGGTTTGGAGTAGTCTCTTTTTTGTTTTTTGGGGACATAAGAACATAAGGAACTATTGTTGTCCGATAAAGGATTTCAGACACATAGCAATCCGCTATGTTTGAGCTATTTAAATGGTTGTTAAATGTGTTGGGCTTACTATGAAGCCCGTTAGGGCTGAGCAGATAATAGGCAGGTGGTGGAGCGAAGCGCAACCCCTGTTTTAAGGCGATATTCAATATAATTAGCCCCATTAGGGGCGACAGAAAAAATTGATTCACATTCTGCCGTCCCTACGGGACTAATGTTGTATATGCTTAATTGACAGGGGTTCTCGCCTACGGCTTCACCCCTGCCTAAGTTCTTGACAGTCCTAACGGACTTTTAATCGGACACTAATAATAAGGAACATAAGTTTTGCGGCCGTTTTTTTGTTCTTATGTTCTTATGTTCTTCTGTCTAAATTAATTCTGTTCTTATGTTTAAAACTAATTCTGGTGGATGTCACGGGGCCAGTTCTGCCACAAGCGGTATTTGTCGCCAAACAGCTCCACAGCCCTTCGCCACAGGCCCTCTTCTTCGGCCTGCATCAGTTCGGCAGGTTTCATGCCCTTGAGCACCGCCCAGTCGTGCCGCTCAATCTCGCTCTCCAGCTGCTGGCCTTCCCAGCCACTGTAGCCAGTAATGAACTTTACACAGCCCTCCACAGTGCCACCGCCAGCTATGTAGCGCTTCATAGCCTCGTAGTCGCCACCAAAGTAGAGTCCACGCGCAATCTTGAGCGAGTCGGGTATCAACTCCTCGCCCAGCGTGTGCAGGAAAAAGAGCATGTCGGTGTGCACGGGACCGCCCACATAGAGCGGAATATCCACCTCAAGCGAGGCGGCATCGGGCAGCACATCGTGCAACATAAAACCGCTCAACTTGTTAACAATGAGTCCCATGGTGCCGTTCTCGGAATCGTGGTCGACCACAGCAATCACCGTGCGACCAAACATGTAGTCCTGCACCGTGGGCTTCGCCACCAGCAGCGAACCGCGTGCAGGCACGGGCTGGTCGTCGAGCAGGTTGAATATGTCTTGATTGAGTTCTTCCATTCTTTAAATTTCAGGTCTAGTAGGCTGTGAGGCCAAATTGAGTTTCAAAGTTATAAAACTCGGCACATTTTTCGCAATCTTTTTTCAAAAAAAGTGTTTTTTTCCTCATTTTTTCTTATCTTTACAACAAATAATAATTTGCTTAACCATTAACCACTGTTATAGCTATGAAAGTCTTGAAATTCGGAGGTACTTCGGTGGGTTCGGCACACAGTCTGAACCACGTCAAGGAAATTGTGGCTGCCTGCCCGCAGCAGGTGATTGTGGTGGTCTCGGCCCTGGGGGGTGTCACCAACCAGCTGATTGAAATGACCCGCATGGCGCAAGCCCACGATTCCAACTACGAGGCAATGCTCCAGCAGGTGAAAATCCGCCACCACGACCTCATTGGCCAAATGGTGCCCGAGCAGCGCCAACACGAGTGCCGGCAAGTGATCGACACCTTTATCGACGAGGGACTGGCATCGTTCTACTCCCTGCTCTATGCCAACGACGAGCTGGCACCCGACTTCATCGACCGCCTGAGCGACGCCATCGTGTGCCACGGCGAAATCATGTCGTCGGCCATCGTCACCGCCATGATCGACGATGCCGTGCCGCATTTCTCCCCCAACTTTATCAAGACTATGGACACCGTCACCCAACGCGTGCTTGATGCCGAGACTACCGAGCGGCTCATCCGTGAAGAGTTTGAGCACCGCACCGAGCGCGTGCATGTGGCGCAGGGCTTCATCGCCGCCGATGTGGAGACTGGCGAGAAAACCAACCTGGGCCGTGGCGGCAGCGACTTCACGGCTGCCCTTATTGCCGCAGCTCTCGATGCCGAGTGCCTCGAAATTTGGACCGATGTCGACGGCTTCATGACGGCCGACCCGCGCACCGATCCCACCGCCACGGTGATTCCCAGCATGACCTATGCCGAGGCCCAGCGCATGTGCGATGCCGGCGCCAAGGTCATCTATCCCCCCACCATTGCGCCAGTGGCATTGAAACACATTCCCGTGTGGGTGAAGAACACCTTCAACCCCACTGCCCCCGGCACCGTGATCGAGGACGACTAAAGCCCACTGACCCCCTAGAAGAACTAGACAACCTAGAAAATCTAGTTATTCTAGAGAATCTAGAAAGGCTAGCAGCTCTAGAAAACCACTTAAAAAACTAAGAGAAAAACCAAGATCAAGATTCAAGCATGCGATACTATAACACCAACAACCCCAGCGAGTTTGCCACGCTCGAGCAGGCCGTGATGCAAGGAAGGGCGCACGACGGCGGCCTGTTCATGCCTGAACACATTCCGCAGCTGCCCAAGGCGTTTATCAACAACATGAGCATGATGACGCTGCAAGAAATCAGCTATGCGGTGGCCAACTTTGCCTTGCAAGGTGCTGTGGACTCTGAGATGCTCAAGGAAATTGTCGACGACACGCTCAACTTCGAGATTCCGCTCGTGCAGGTCGACGACAACCGTTTCGCGCTAGAACTGTATCACGGCCCCACCATGAGTTCCAAGGATGTGGGCGCACGCTTCATGGGCCGCTTGCTCAGCTACTTTGCCACCAAGCATGGCCAGGAAGTGACGGTGCTGGTGGCTACCACTGGCAACTCGGGCGGCGCGGTAGCCAACGGTTGCTTTAACCGGCCCGGTGTGCGTGTGGTGGTGCTGTATCCGCAAGACGGGCTCGACAACCTGCAAGAGGCGCAATTCACCACCCTGGGCGGCAATGTCACCGCCATTGAGGTGAACGGCTCGCTCGAGGACTGCCGCAACATGATTCTGCAGGCCTTTGCCGACGAGGATTTGAAAGGCCGCATGGCACTCACAAGCGCACGGTCGGTCAACATAGCGCGCCTGGTGCCCCAAATGTTCTACTACTTCTATGCCATAGCGCAATTGCAGCGACAGGGCCGCTCGCTCGACCAGGTCGTCATCTCGCTGCCATGCGGCAATCTGGGCAACCTCACCGCGGGCATCATGGCCAAACGCATGGGCCTGCCACTCAAGCGGTTCATTGCCGCCGACAATGCCAACGATGTGTTCACGCGCTATCTGCGCACTGGCAGGTTTGAGCCCAAGAGCATGACAGTAACGCTGGCAAAAGCCATCGATGTGGGCAATCCGCGCAACTTCCCCCGCATTCTCGACCTGTTTGGCGGTTCGCACGAGGCCATCGCGCGCGAGGTGGCAGGGGTGTCGATGAGCGACAGCGAGATACACGATTCCATGAAACGGCTGTGGATTGACCGCCGCTACCTTGCCGACCCGCACGGAGCACTGGCGCTCGAGGCGCTGGGTCGTCTGCTGCATCCGGGCGAGACGGGCGTGGCGCTGGCCACAGCACATCCGGCAAAATATATCGATGCGGTCGAGGATGCGCTCGAGCAGAGCATACCGGTGCCTAATGCCATGTTGCAATACCTGCGTGGCACGCGCAATGTGGTGAGTATGAATTCGGGATATGCATCGCTACGCCGTTTCCTCCTCTCCGGCAAATAACTAAGCCAAGCACGGCCACGAGACGCAAGAAAGGGAGGACGCCCTGCGGGCTTAAAATTACAGCTTCGCTAAAATTATAAAAATAAAAATTTATGCGCTAACGCGCTAAAAAAATAGCACCGAACTGATTATTAATCAGTAAATTAGCGACCATCATATCATATAAATATGAATTTACTTGAAGAACATAAGAAAAAATATGATTTCTTTTACATGATTACCGGTGAAGCCATGCGTGTACATGCAAAATACAAGTATGGGTTGCTTGAATCGGCTTATGAAGCAGCACTGAAACACTTGTTGAAGCTAAAAGGATTTAATGTAGAGCAACAAGTTTTTGTCCCCATGTATTGGGACGATACACAACTTGATCAGAGTTATCGATTAGACCTTGTTGTTAACAACAACATAATTGTTGAATTGAAAGCAACTAACGGCACTGGAAGTGAGCATCGGCGACAACTATTCAACTATATGAATCTGACACATTTGCCCTATGGAATGATCCTCAATTTCGGCATGAAACACTTATATTTTGAGTGGTATGAGCGTGTCAAAGAAACAGGAGCGATTGAAAAAGTCACAAGATTTTGAATCCATATTTTTAACGGCGGAGCCGTATTAATTTTTAATCTCGTAATTTTAACACGGAGTGTTGTAATTTTTAGTGCGAAGCACGGCTATGACTTCAGTCAAAAGAGCTGGTGCTGGAGGAGGACGGTGTCGTGGTAGGTGTTGCCGCGCTTCACCCAGGCCTCAAGAATGCCCACCTCGCGGTAGCCCTCGCTCTTGAACAATGCCAGGCAATCGGCATTCGACGACTGTATCATCACATAAATCTGCTTCAAGCCAATGTGGCGGGCAGCATAGCCCTCGATGAGCCGCAACGCCTGGCGGCCGTAACCCTTGCCGCGGTACTCGCCAAAAATGCAGAGTCCCAGCTCGGCGCGGTTGTTGAACGGGTCAAAATGCATGAGTTCGAGCAGTCCCACCGCCTCGCCTGTGCCAGTGAGGGTCACCACAAAACGCACCTCCTGGCTGGCATAGATGTCGCCAGTGTAGCTCTGCAGGTATTGCCACAGCATCTGGCGCGAATAAGGTGCATGCGTGTTGGTCACGGCCCACAGGTCGGTATCGTTTTCACGCCTGTAGAGCAGGTCCAGGTCGGTGGGCTCAATGGCACGCAAAGTTATGGTGGAGTTGCTGAGCAGTTTTTCCATGAGTTTATTGCATTTTGGGTGAAATGATGAGCTGGTTCTCGTCGCTAAAGATGTGGAAGGTGAGACCCTTGCGTGATTCATGCGCTATGGTGGCCACAATTTGCGAGTAGGTGTAGCACTTGTTGTCGACGAGCACACGCGCCTTGCCTGTGGCCGGTATCTCGCTCGCATAGTGAGGAATGCCCGCCTGCGCAGCTACCGAGTCTGTACGGTTGCTCAAGATGACCCAGGGAGTGGTGTCGTCGCCCTTGCTCTTGAGGCAGAACACCCGCTTGAGCAGCCGCTTGGCCATGGCGAGCGACTGACGCACCCACACGCCAAGCTTGATGAACGGATAAACCACCACCCTGAACCGCGGGAAGTGCTTGCGATAGAAAATGAGCATCGCATTATAGAACACACGCACATATTGCATCGAGTCCTTCTTGGTGCTCTCGCCCTTGTAGTGAATCATGTCGACGGGCAGATACCAGTTCTCATAGCCTGCCTGCACCATGCGATAGGACAAGTCGATGTCCTCACCATACATGAAGAAGTCTTCGTCAAAGCCCTTGAGCTGGCGCAGCAGACTGGTGCGACACAGCATATAGGCTCCGGCAAGAATGTCGACAGCATGCGGCTTGTGCTCGTCGAGGAAACGCAGGTGATACTTGGCAAAGATGCGCGACTTGGGGAACAGTTTCGACAGACCGAAAATCTTGCAGAACGACACCCAAGGCGAGGGAAATGCCCGCTTCGACTCGGGCAGGAAACGCCCGTCGCCGTCGATCATGTGCACCCCTATGGCGCCGCACTTGGGGTGACTGCGCATCCAGGCCAGCGGTTCTTTGATGCTGTCGACAGTAATAATGGTGTCGGGATTGAGAATCAAGGTGAATTCGCCCTGTGCCATGTCGATGCCTTGGTTGTTGGCCTTGGCAAAACCAGGATTGGTCTTGTTTTCGACAAACTTCACATCGGGGAAGCGGGGTTTGACGAAGGTCATGGTATCGTCGGGCGAATTGTTATCGACCACGATAATCTCGCCGTCGATGCCGTTAAGTGCCTCCTGTGCGGCTCTGATGGTCTGCTCCAGGAAGTACTTGACGCGGTAACTCACTATGATTATTGAGATGTCCAATTTTGCGGTCTATTAAGCTTAATAATATATAACGATAATTTCACCGCTTTATTGCCCCACTCCAAGAAAAAAGTTGGGGTGGCTGAGAGAGCCACCCCAAACATTATGGTAAACAATAAGTTATTGTTTCAAGAATTAAGCAGTGATGCCAAGAATGATGTTGATGAGAGCACTCACGTCAGAAACGTTAACCTTGCCGTCGCCATTCACATCAGCAGTTTCCATATCCTTCTCGGTGATACCCAGAATCATGTTGATAAGAGCACTCACGTCAGACACATTCACCCTACCGTCACGGTTCACGTCGCCCACGAGCAGACCAGAACCGCTGGTGTCGCCCTGAGTGAAGTGATAGAGAAGCTCAACACCAGTATAGCCAAACTTCACGGTGCATTCACGGCCTGCCACACCCTCGGGAAGAGGAGCAGCTTCTACATTCAGGCGAACTTCACCAGAGAATTCTTCTTCACCAGTTTCTTCATCTACTTCATAGATGTCCTCGGGCTCGATGGTCAACCAGTCGGGAAGATCTTCATCATCTACGGTTGTGATATACCAGTCTTCGCTAGGAAGGTATGAGTAGAGCGACAGGTAATCGACTGTAAGACTTTCACTATAAGACTTGGTGAATTTACCACCTTCAACGGGGAACTCATACTCGCCATCTTCTGCTGTGTAGTAGTAGGTCAAGAACGGCATTTCAACCTCCAGGTAAATGTTGAAACCAGGCTTCATGTCGGCACTGTTCTGGAAGAAGTTGCAAATACCTTGATATACATAATAAGGCTCTTCAAGAATATTATCACCGTCAACCCATCTCAGGCGTTTGATGAATGCCATCTCGCCAAAGCCCTCGTCATTCTCATCGGTTGTAATAGAACCTGAGAAGTCGACGATGCCATTATCGGTATATTCCAGCTTGCCTTCTTCTTCATTGATGCTCCAATCACCATTATAGCCCGTGATCTCGACAAACAGAGGATAATCTACTTGCAGTTGAGTCTCAAACGACAGCTGTTCGCCATCAACTTCGATTGTCTCCATAATGGGGAACATATAGAAACCATTGTTCAGCATCGTAGTGTCAATCAAAACTGTTGAGGTTGAGAGAAGTTCCAGGTCATCCTCGGTGAGATATACGCTTGCATCAGCTTGATACTGAGGCTGGTCAACTTTCAGTTTATAGACCTTTGCGGTCAGTTCACCACCGTCATCAGCCACCTTAATGGTTGCAGCGTCTACTGCTACAGCGTTCAGGGCATAGGGATGCTCGGGCTTTTCAAAGAGCTGGCAGATACCATCCAAACCATTGTCATTCTTACCGAAGTACCAGCCATACTGGTTGTCTCCGTGAGGAGTCAGGTTCTGACCATAATAGTACACACCACTATTCTCATCGACCTTATTGCGAACACCATCAAAGTGACAAGAAGCCAACATTCTATCGCCAAACATGTCGGGCATGGTGGGAGCACATGCTACCTCGCAGGTATAAGTGGTAGTGGTAACCTTACCTGTTCTGGGGTTAACTTCGTTCTTGTTGTGGTAAAGCTGATAGGTGCTCGAGCCATCGGCACCAAAGGCTGTGAGCGCAGGGATAGTATCCCATTCCCAGCCATAAGCGGTAACGAGGTCGGTTTCATCGGTGGTGAACCACAGACGTGCGGGTTTATTGGTCTCAGGATCAAGACCCACCATCTGTACTAACCACTCATAGGAATCAGCACCTTGGCTAGCATTCTTCCAAGTGTACTCCTCATAGGGTTTCATCACCAAGTATGGTTTTGAGAAAGATCCAATATAGGCACCTAACTCATCAACACCATGTCTTACATAGAATGAACCGGCAGGACGGTTATACCATGCTACTGCATTGTCCTTTGGGGTAAGCGATGCAGCGGCAACCATCTTGCCGCTCTCGTTCATCTTTGCCTCGGCCATTTTGGCCATCGGACGCATTTGCTTTTCAATCTGAGCGTCAATCTTCTTGACTTTCAGATCAGAGCGCTTCATCTGTGCATTACCTGCCGAAACAGCAAGCAGTGCAATAGCTGCAAAAAGTAAACTCTTTTTCATTGTTTCTCTGATTTTAAAAATGAATAAATATAGTAATTAAAAATTTTCTATGATTAGTTTCTGCTCTGGCGGCTTGTGCATTGCCTGCCGCCAGAACAGAAAACCTAATTAGCTTTTAGCGACGCGACACGTCAACAGTAATGTAGTTAGATTCGTTCGATGTCTCGCTCATCTTCAAAGTCACAGGAGCAAGCAGCGATGCAGTTGAGATATGATACTTCACTGTTCCTAAATAGGAGGCCAGATCGAGCAACTTCGAGTACAGTTTCGAGTTGAGCGAAGCAAAACTGTCCATATCACCATTGTACTTGAAGCCAATCACATCTTCACCTTCACGCTCTACATCATAGTAGAACTTACAATCAACATTTTGAGGTTTCGGTTTGTTACCCACCTTAACTTTTATGGTTGGTGCCAACACAAACTTTCCGGCATGTTCATGCGTTACAGGGTTAATCTCTTCACCCAAGGTCTTGTCAAAGTACATCACCACTTTCACTAAACTATAGTTCTTGTTGGCTGCCTTTAACTGGTCGCTCAATTCGTTATACTTCTCAATGAAGCCCCCATCTGAACTCTGTTTGAGATTCAGGGTCCATTGCAGTTTTGAATCTATCACCAGATTGTTAAGAATATCGGCGGTGAAGCTGATTTCAGGATTCTCGCGGCTCACAAGCGATCCGTCGGGTGCAAGCTTGAACGTCTGTACCGTGTAAGGAGTCATCGTGAGCGAATCCATGAGCTGCAACGGATACATGAAGGTAAGACCATCATGAGTTACCACTGCATTGTAGCTCTCGGTCTCGCTGATGGCGTCGCCAGTTTCGGGATAGAACGAGAGCATGAGCGAAGCGCCACCACTAACCACATAACGATAGCCGCTAGGCAGGTTCAAGTACACTGTGGGGATTTTAGCGTGGAACAGAGAGTCCTTCAGGGCCACCACCTCGTTAAGATAAGTGTTATCGTCAACATCAGCGGGAACGCGGGTCATAATCATGTGCACACCATGCTTCTTGCCCTCGATATACAGGGTGTCGTTAGAATACTTCATCAGGTCGAACTCATAATCACCATTATGACCATAGCCCTGTTCATCCACTTCGGTGTCGGGGATGTCCTCGGGGTCGGCAAACAGGTGGAAGTTCTTGTTATAGGTGTTGAACGAGAGCACAGGACCATCGTCGGTAATCACCTCCCACATCGATTGGGCACTACCAAAAACGGGAACCTTATTGTTGGGGTTCGTGAGCAGACCAATGTACTTGTTATTGCCCGAGATGGTGACAGTACCGTTCTTCTCAAAGGTGAACAGGTAAATGTAGCCGGGTTCGCCAGTGGTGGTGAAGTATTCGAGCTGCCACTTTCCACCCTGGTCAACGAGAATGTTAGAGAAATAATTTTTCGAGTTCTCCAGACGCTCAGCAGCCGACTCGTCAAAAATATCCTTCTCCTCGTGGTTACACGACATGAGACCCATGCTTAACGCGCCGAGCAGAAGTAGCGAAATATTTAAGAATTTCTTCATAATATGCTGAAATTATTGATTAATACATCATTATTGGATATCGGTCACTTGCTTGCGCAATTCGTTCATATCGTAGTGCTGCTGACGATACTGAACCTCCTGACGCAGAGCGTCGAGATCTACACCCCATTCGTCACGCAACCAGGTGCGGGCAATTTCAATCTTCTTGTTGATAACTGCTACACCGTCGATGCCGTCGGTATCGGGCACAGGATAAACCTTGATACGGTTGCCATTAGAGTCACGATTATTCTTATAATAGAGCTGCTCTACACCTTCGCTGTCAACCTCGGTGAACACATCGGCCTCGTCGATATAGTTGAGATTTTCCTCGCCCACCTCGTTGTTGGTGTAGTAGAAGAAGCTATAGTAAACTGCAAACAAGTCGTCCTCGCTACTGGTGGTAGCCCAACCACGAGCTGCAAGCTCATAGATGCGTGCCCATTGTGAGTCGGTGAGCACAATGTAGTTTGCAATTGTCTCGGCAAAGTCCTCACGATAAGACTCGGAAGCATAAGCCGTAACGAATCCCAGTGAATGTACTTCATCGCCACGATAAGTCCAGTTCGTTGCATCGTAACGACCTACCGAGTAGGTGTTAAACTCAACGGGATAAGACTTAGTCTGGTGCAAGATGTGAGCAAACTCATGGTGCATTGTCTTGAAATAGAACTCATTCATTGTAAGTGGGTTATTCACATTCATCTCGTTCACACGGAACAGCGACACCTTGATGCCACCCTCGGCAAGACCCAGAATCATAGAGCCTGTCGATTCATAGGCAGGTGAGCCAATCAAGTGAATAATGCGCGGACCATACATCTTGAGGAAGTCGGGACCGGCAATTTTGGCATAAACATCAAACCACAGATATTTTGCCAGCACTGCCAGGTCGAGTGAATTCTCGTAGGTGGCGGGCACCAGGTTGTAGTTCATGTTAGTACCCACATCTTCCATCTTATAACGGAATTCCAGATTGTAAACATTCAGATAATTATCCCTCAGCCATTTATCGAGCTGATAGGTAGCACTGGTGGGGTCGAGCACATCTTCCTCGTCGGGGAAGATGGTTTCACCAAGCTTATCATCGCTGCACGATGTGAACGACATAGCGAATATTGCCCCCATCAGCAATGACATTAAATAATATTTCATTGATTTCATAGTCATAAATAATTAGATTATTTTACAGGAACAATATTTTTAGTACTGGGTACTGCCATTTGAGAAGCGGGCTGAGGAAGAACGCGTGGGTTCTCGGTGAAACCAGCCGAGAGCACCTCGCTCGGAATCTGGATTGCGTAGCGAGGATCCAAAGTGTGCAGACGCTCTACGCGGTTCTTGCCAATCTTGTGGGTGAACGAGAGGCCATAGCGCTTGATGTCGAACCAACGCATACCGTTGTGGATAGTCTCGATGCGGCGATAGTGCTGGATGCACTGCAGGTAAGGAATCATTTCCTCGGTTACATGATACTTGTCGCTGGGGCAAACCTCATCGATATGGATGTCTTTCATAATACCATAGTAGCGTCCTTCGCCCGAAGCGCTGTAGAACTTCTTGATGAGAGCGTGAGTGAGTTCAACCAATCCAGTGTTTTCCTCACCAACATTCTGGCGGCCATCGTCCCAAATCTTCAGGTCGTTGAAGCAGCCCTCAATGTCGCCCAGGAACAACTTAGCCTCGGCACGACACAAGATGGTTTCCTCGCCCGTGAACTCGGCGCGCACGATGTGGGGATAACCAATACTGGCGAGCTTGTCGGTGAACTCAAACTGCTCTGCCATACCGCAGAACCAGCGGCCATACTCCGACGACAAGCAAAGACCATTGAAGCAGGGGTGCATCGAGAACACCTCTTGGGTCTGGGTGTTACGCCACTTGCAGTTCTCCCATGTAGGACCTGCACCCTCGATGGTGGCACGTTTAGCCTCACGGTTGGTCCAATAACGCATACCGAAACGGCGCAACCAGGTCGAGTAGGTTGCAATGCACATGAACACATTAGAACGCGAAGTGCTGGTATAGTAGCGTGCAATGTCGCTCACATAATAGAACAAGCCATCGAGGCGGTGCGACCAGATATCGCTCTGCCTATCCAGCGGGTTCACACCGTTGAAGGCTGCATCGGCATACTTCACCACCTTCTCATAATCGCGTTTGAACAGATAGAAACGAGCGGCAAAGGCGTTGGCAGCAGCGCGGTTGAAGTGATACTTGGGAATCTCATAGATGGCGTCGTTGATCAGAGGAACACCTGCTTCAATGTCGGCCTCAATCATGCGATAGTCATCGGCCACAGTGCCTCGATCGTAGTGAGGTTTCACCTCGGTCTCAGAGTGGGTCATGTAAGGAATACCCTGATAGTCAACGGTGCGGCCATCATAGGTCACTGGATTATCACCCTGATAGGGCATACAGAACACATTCACCAGAATAAAGTGGTGATAAGCACGAATCAAGAGAGCCTCGCCCTTGACAGCCGAGAGCATCCCGCGTTCTGACTCGCTGAGCTTCGAGGGGTCGGCTTCAAGTTCAGCTACACGCTCAAGCACTGCATTGGCAGTGGCAATGGCATGATAGCATCCCGACCAAATGGTTGAGGGAGAGTCGCTACTGATGTTCGACTTCACATCTTCCCAGGCAAACAGTTCCTCGTCGCCCACATCAAAAGAACTCAAGTTCTCGCGGTTACCTTTATCGTCGGGCGAGTTGTTGTCAATCATGTTGTCGCTCGACATCTCTCCTACTACTGAATAATCATAGCTATTGTAACCAGTAACAAGAAGCTCGCGCAATTGCTCAACCGTGACGAGTTCGACTCGAGTATCAGGAGCCGTGTCGAGGAAGTCGCTACACGACGACAGTCCCAGCATCGACAAACCTGCTACAATTGTTAAATATCTTAATTTCATATATTTTCAGTTTTCTTGTTGTTATTAAAGTCCAAATCTTACAGTGAAGGTAATCTGCTTGGGGTTAGGCGAAGCCACACCACCTGAGTTCACATATTCAGGATCCTGTCCGTTGAGTTTGCTGTCGCTGTAGAGCAAGAACAGGTTGGTAGCAGCCACCTTGAGCGAAGCACTGTTCAGACGCAGGTGCTTGAGGAAGCTTGCGGGCAGGTCATAGGTCAGAGCGATTTCCTTCATGCGAATGAAGCTACCGCTTGCCACGCGTGCAGTACTGTAATTATAAGCATTGTAGGCGCGGCTCAGGTAATTGTTGTTAAAATACTGACGGCGTGATGCAATCACGGGGATGTCGGTATAAGCCTCGTCACCAGGAACAACCCAGCGATTCTTGAACTCCTTGGGCATAGCGGCAAGGTCGCTGTAGGCTGCCGAGAAGGTCGGAGTCAAACGAACCTTATTGCCAAATGCATAGGTCATGAACACATTCAGGTGGAAGCCCTTCCACGAGAAGTTGTTGCCGAAACCACCGGTGTAGGGTGCATCGACCGGACCTTCATATTTCATGACGCTCTTAATCTTGTCCTGATCAAATTCCTGGAAGTTCACATATACCTCATCGCTGGTCTCAATACCATCCTCGTTCAGCAGCACGGGAACACCATGAGAGTCAAGCCCCACGAACGGAATCGAGAAGATAGCACGCTGGGGATAGCCTTCGAGTGCATAACCCGACGAACCCACCAGGTCGATGATTCTTGAGCGAGAGAGCAGCTTAGAAATCTTGGTCACTGCATAAGAGAAGGTGAAGTCGGTGGTCCAGTTGAAGTCTTCAGTAGTGATATTGCGGGTTGTGAGTGTAAACTCAACACCGTGCGACTTCATCTCGGCCACATTGGCATACTTACCTGTCACACCACCAACACCCTCGGTGTAGATGTGACCAATCAGGTCATAGTTGTTACGGGTGTACCAGTCAAACTCCAGGTTGATGCGGTTGTCCATGAAACCGAGGTCGAGACCCACATCAAACTCGTGCTTCTTCTCGAAGGTGAGTTCGCTGTTGGCCAGACTGCTCAGCTCAAGCGCCATTTCCTGAGCAGTTGTCTCAGGACGCCAGGGCTTGCTAGGATAGAAGAGAGCCTCAGCATTGGTATAGCCCGTGGGGCCTGCCTCTGCTGTCAGCGAGTAAGACAGACGCAGCTTAGCATAACTCAAAGCGCTGTTGCCCTTCCAGTTACGGAACCAGGGCTCCTCGTAGATGTTCCAACCAGCCGAAATGTTCCATGTGGGCAGCCAGCGGTTCTTGTTTGAGTGACCCATGCGGTTAGAACCCTCATAGCGAACGGTTCCTACCAACATGTAACGGCCTGCGAAGCTATAGGTACCTGTGCCGAAGAAGGCAAGGTTGCGAGTGTTAGTGATGGGCAGAGCGAAGTAGTTAGTGTTCTCTTCTTGCTGCTGTTTGAACAGATGCCAATCGGTGAAGGGAAGGTTACCGTTGTTGTAAACGATGCCCCAGCCCTGGAACACCTGCTCCATACGTTTCACCTTGCTGGCTTCCATACCGCCGAGCACATCGATCGAGTGCTTGTTGGCGAACACCTTATTATAATGTGCGGTTCCACGGAAGTCATACTGGTCAATCTTATACTTGTGGTAGAAGAGCATACCGCCCTTAGGAAGCACCGAGATAGGAAGTGAGTTGGGATCGTCGGGGTCGGTATACAGATAGGGGTTAGATGAGCGAATCAATGCATCTTCGGGATCTACACCAGCACGGTAGGCCAGTGACTGGTTGGCGTTATCGAGCACATAGTGGTTCTGGTCACTCTGGCTGTTACGATAAGCACCCAGCAGGTTGATTTCAAGACCCTTGACGGGACGAATGTTGATTTCGCCCTGGAACTTGAGGTCGGCCACAGTCACATCGATGTAGTTCTGCTCAAGCTCTTGGAAGATGTTGAATTCGCTAAAGTTGCGTTTGTAGTTCTCCTTGGCGCTCAGCGTACGCGATGTGTTCATAGCGTAGCTAAACGGGTTGATGTCGAATGAACGGCTCACAGCACCACTCACCACATCGATGTCCTGACTCAGAGTACCGGGAGCTTTTTGCTTACGGTAACTGTCACTGGTCAACAACTTCACGCGGATGTTCTCGGTGAGGTTGTATTGTGCATTGGCGTTGAAGGTGTAGCGTTCCACATGGCTCGACTTGTACCAGCCTGGGTCTTGCATCACCGATACCGAGGTGTAGAAGTTACCCTTGTCGGTACCACCCGAGATGCTCACTGCATGGTTCTGGAGAATGTTGTTGTTGAACAACAGGTCGAACCAGTCGGTGTTGCGCATTTCGGCTTCGCGCAGATAAGCGTTGCGAGCCTGGGTTGTGTTAGCCAGAGCATAGGTTCCGGTAATGGGATCATAGGTGTTGAGCAAGTCATACATCTTGCCATAGATACCGGTGTTAGACGAACCTACGAGCGAAGCAAACTCGAGCCAGCCCTTGGCTTCCATTTCCTTGTAGATACCCATCTGCTCCTGCGAGTTGCTGATGTTGTAGTCACGGTAGTTGGGCTTCAAGCGATAGGTGAACTCACCTGTGTAGTTGATCGAGGTGTGGCCGGCACGACCCGTCTTGGTCGTCACAACAATCACACCTGCCATTGCCTTGGCACCGTAGATCGAGGTTGCAGAACCGTCTTTCAGAATCTGGAAGCTTGCGATATCGTCGGCATTCAGACCAGCGATTGCCGAGGAGATCAGCGTCACAGCGTCACCCGACGAGAGGTCGTCGGCACTGATTTCTACTGCGTCCTCAAGCACCACGCCATCGACAACCCACAACGGCTTCGATGTACCATAGATTGATGTTGCACCACGCACACGAATCTTGGGGGCTGTACCGAATGTACCTGTCACATTCGACACCTGCACACCGGCGGCACGGCCTTCAAGACCACGGCTGATGTCCTGCACACCCGACAATTTTGTCTTCTCGGCATCCACCTGAGTGGCTGCACCGGTGAAGAGGCGCTTGTCAATCTTCTGGATACCGGTCACCACGACTTCGTCGAGCACCTGTCCAGCTTGCTTTAATTGAATTTTCACATCGCCGGCTTTAGCGGCAAACTCATAATCCTCGAAACCTATCGACTTAACAACGATTCGAGAACCATTAGGCACTGTGAGGGTAAACTTGCCATCCAGGTCGGTGGCGGTACCGTTGCCGGGCTTACCTTTTTGAAACACAGTGGCACCAATTGCAGGCTCACCATTTTCTTCGAGAACCACACCCGTTACTTTGACCTGAGCGGCCATAGCGAGCGAGGTTATCGCCAAAATGAAGAGCGCGAGAATTTTTTTAAGACTCATAAGCACTGATTTATTATTAATTAATTTTGAAGTTTTTCATTTGTAGCAAGGTTTTGTTAATCAACTGATTACAATAGAAAAACATAGAGCCGACGCATCATTCCTTTTACAGCACCAAACATCGGTTCTCCTTTGGTTTTCAAATTGTTAACTTAACAGTCGTTCAACATAGGCATGCTAAATTATTACGCAAAGTAACACATTTTTTTTGATTTATGCTAATTTTTATATGTTAAAAGTGGCATTTTGCCCAAAAAAAAGGCTTTTTGTTCCATTTGAGCATTTTTCTTTTTCTTCTGCCAAAAAGTGACTAACTTTGCCCTGAAATCAGTTTTCAACCATTTTCACACCTATGCAAGTCATCTACGAGGACAACCACATCATCATCGTCAACAAGCAGAGCGGCGAGATTGTGCAGGGCGACCGCACCGGCGACGAGCCGCTGGTGGAGCGCGTCAGGCAATGGATCAAGGAGAAGTACGACAAGCCCGGCAATGTGTTTTGCGGCGTCACGCACCGCATCGACCGCCCCACCTGCGGGCTGGTGGTGTTTGCCCGCACCAGCAAGGGGCTGTCGCGCATGAACGAGCTGTTTCGCAAGGGCGATGTGCACAAGACCTACTGGGCCATCGTCAAGAACCGTCCGCCCAAGGATGCCGACACCCTCACCCACTACCTCACGCCAGTGGAGAAAAACAACAAAACCTATGTGAGCGAGACACCGCGCGACGGTGCGCTCAAGGCAGTGCTCAACTACCGCCTCATGGCGACAGGCGACAACTACCACCTGCTCGAGGTGGAGCTGCTCACTGGCCGCAAGCACCAAATCAGGGCACAGCTCTCGCACATTGGTTGCCCCATCAAGGGCGACCTCAAGTACGGCGCGCCCCGCAGCAACCCCGACGGCGGCATCTCGCTGCAGGCGCATCGCATCTGGTTTGAGCACCCCGTGAGCCATGTGCTGGTCGATGTCACAGCGCCACTTCCCAACGATCCGTTGTGGCAGGCATTGGCGTCGGGGCTGACCTGAAACTCACGGCAATGCACTTGACAGCTAAGAATATTTTTTGTAATTTTGCATTTTCCCGAAATTTCAACAAAAAACTAAAATAACTAAATCACACAAAACAATTATGGCAAACCCCGAGTTTAAGTATGCTCCCATGTTCCAGTTGGGAGAAGACAACACCCAGTACCGGCTGCTCTCGAAAGAAGGCATCAGCACTGGTGATTTCGAAGGCAAGGAAATCCTCAAAGTGAGCAAAGAGGCTCTCACCCTGCTCGCCCAGGAAGCCTTCCACGATGTGGAATTCAAGCTGCGTCGCGAACACAACGAGCAAGTGGCTCAAATCCTCAACGACCCCGAAGCCTCGGAAAACGACAAATATGTAGCCCTCCAGTTCCTGCGCAATGCCGAGACAGCCGCCAAGGGCGTGCTCCCCTTCTGCCAAGACACCGGCACCGCCATCATCCACGGCGAGAAAGGCCAGCAAGTGTGGACCGGCTTTGAAGACGAGGAAGCCCTGTCGCGAGGCGTGTACAACACCTTCACTACCGATAACCTGCGCTACTCGCAGAATGCGCCCCTCAACATGTACGACGAGGTGAACACCCGCTGCAACCTGCCCGCTCAAATCGACATCGAGGCAGTGGAGGGTGCCGAATACCGCTTTGTGATGGTGGCAAAGGGCGGCGGCTCGGCGAACAAGACCTACTTCTACCCCATGACTAAGGCCACCATTCAGAATGAGGGCACACTGCTCCCCTTCCTGGTGGAGAAAATGAAGAGCCTGGGCACTGCAGCCTGCCCGCCCTATCACATCGCCTTCGTGATTGGCGGCACCAGCGCCGAGAAAAACCTGCTCACCGTGAAACTGGCATCGATCAAATATTACGATAACCTGCCCACCACGGGCGACGAGACGGGTCGCGCCTTCCGCGACATCGACCTGGAGCAGAAACTGCTGGTCGAAGCACACAAGATTGGCCTGGGCGCACAGTTCGGCGGCAAGGCATTTGCCCACGACATTCGCGTGGTGCGTCTGCCGCGACATGGCGCCAGCTGCCCCATCGGCATGGGCGTGAGCTGCTCGGCCGACCGCAACATCAAGGCCAAAATCAACCGCGACGGCATCTGGCTTGAGCAGATGGATAGCAACCCCACCGAACTCATCCCCGAAGCACTGCGCATGCCGGGCGAAGGCGGCAAGGGCGTGGAAATCGACCTCGACAAGGGCATCGACGCTGTACGTCAGGAACTTACAAAGTATCCCGTGAGCACTCGCGTGAACCTGAAAGGCACCATTATCGTGGCGCGCGACATTGCACATGCCAAACTCAAAGCACGCCTCGATGCAGGCGAAGAGATGCCGCAATATTTCAAAGATCACCCCATCCTCTATGCCGGTCCGGCCAAGACACCCGAAGGCTATCCTTGTGGCTCTATGGGCCCCACAACCGCCAACCGCATGGACCCCTATGTTGATGAGTTCCAGGATCATGGCGCTTCGCTGGTGATGATTGCCAAGGGCAACCGCACGCAAGATGTGACCGATGCCTGCAAGAAGCATGGCGGTTTCTATCTGGGCACCATCGGCGGCGCTGCTGCTGTGCTCTCGCAAACGAGCATCAAGAGCATCGAGTGTGTCGAGTATCCCGAACTGGGCATGGAGGCCATCTGGAAAATCACTGTGGAGGACTTCCCCGCATTCATCCTCGTCGATGACAAGGGCAACGACTTCTTCCAGCAGATTGGCCGCAACTGCGCTTGCCACTAATCGCCTGGTAATCAAAACCAATACGAGTGCGGTCGTGTCGTGTCACGGCCGCACTTGCTTTGTATTGTGCAACATGCATGCAGTGCACAACCGGCATTCCCTCCACCCCCCTTTCCATATAAGCGCCTCTCACCCACTCCACTAAGCACCCTCTCACCCACTCCACTAAGCACCCTCTCACCCACTCCACTAAGCGCCTCTCACCTACTCCACTAAGCACCTCCCACCCTTTCCGCTAAGCACTTTTTACCCCAATCGGTCATGACTGCATATTGTAAAACTTTGTTAAAATATCACAATTTTCAGCACCAGACTCTTGACAAATCGCGAAAAAGCAGTACCTTTGCAGTCGCATATCGCGGAGTGGAGCAGTGGTAGCTCGTTGGGCTCATAACCCAAAGGTCGCAGGTTCGAGTCCTGCCTCCGCCACTCAACAATCTGAGGCTGAATTAGTTCAGCCTCTTTTTTCATTCAGTCAAAACATCTCAATTTAATGGATAATTTTGCCGCCATCGACTTCGAGACCGCCAACCAGCACGCCAGCAGCGTGTGCAGTGTTGGCGTGGTCGTGGTACGCAACGGCATCGTCACCGACTCGTTCTACTCGCTCATCCAGCCCGAACCCAATTATTATATATATTGGTGTCAACGCGTGCATGGCCTCACGCACGCCGACACCGGCTCGGCACCGGTCTTCCCCGAGGTGTGGGCGCAAATTGAGCCACTCATCCAAGGACTGCCGCTCGTGGCGCACAACAAGCGATTTGACGAGAACTGCCTGCGCGCCGTGTTCCGCTGCTATGGGATGACTTACCCCGATTATCCCTTCCTGTGCACCCTGCAGGCCTCAAAGGCCGCCCTCAAGGGGCTGCCCGACCACAAGCTCGACACGGTGGCAGCCGCCTGCGGGTTTGACCTCACCCGGCACCACCATGCCCTGGCCGATGCACAAGCCTGCGCCGCCATCGCCATGCAGTTACTTTAAACAGCTATTTCACAGGCCGATAACTTTCCTTTAAACAACTGATAGATTTTGGCAACAGTTTTTTAAATAATCCTGTGTGATTTCTTAAAAAAAGTAGTGTTTTTGGCGCAGTTGGCATTTTTTGCTTATCTTCGCAGCCTAATTTTCATGAAACACAAAACTCACATAGTAACCAAAATATGAGAACATATCGAAACCTCACAACTGAAGAGATTAAAATATTGACTGATAATGGCTGTCTGGCACAAGATTGGCAGCAGATTACCGTGACCGACGGCTTCAATCCTGCGCACTGCCACCGCGTAACATTCTACGGAACCATCAAGATTGGTAGCACCGAGGGCACCATTGAGGTGAGCGACGAGTTCATCAAATTGTGCGGACTCAATAACGCTACCTTGCGCAATGTCACCATTGGCGACGGCTGCCTCATCGAGAACATCGGTAACTTCATCAACAATGTCACCATTGGCGACGGCTGCTATATTGCTAATGTGAGCAACATCAACACACGCAACAATGCCACCTTCGGGCAAGGACGACTCATCTCAGTGCTCAACGAGGTGGGCAACGGCAATCTGCTGCTTTTCAGCGAACTCAACAGCCAGTTGGCAGCGCTCATGGTGAAACACAGCGACAACAAGCCGCTCATGGACCGTCTCTCTCAACTTGTCAAGAAAACCGTCGAGGATCACCGCCCACCATGCACCACCATTGGCAACCATGTCACCATTGTGAGTTCCAACGAGATATGCAATGCCGTGATTGGCGACGGCAGCTTCATTGGCGGTGCTTCGCGCATCTACGAGTCGACCATCGACAGCACCTGCGAAAACCCCATCCACATTGGCACGGGCGTCATCTGCGAGCACTCGGTGGTGAGCGGCGGTTCCAAGATTGCGGGCAGCGTGAAAATCATCGATTGCTTTGTGGGCGAGGCCTGCGAACTCGCCAACGGATTCACCGCCGCCAGCAGCGTGTTCTTCGCCAACAGCTACATGGCCAACGGTGAGGCCTGCGCTGCTTTCTGCGGTCCCTTCAGCGTGAGCCATCACAAGAGTTCGCTCCTCATTGGCGGCATGTTCTCGTTCTACAATGCCGGCTCTGCCACCAACTTCAGCAACCATGCCTATAAGATGGGGCCCCTGCACTATGGCATTCTCGAGCGTGGCACCAAGACCGCCAGTGGTGCCTATCTGCTCATGCCCGCCAACATAGGCTCATTCTCGGTGCTGTTCGGCAAACTGATGTACCACCCCGACACGCGCGACCTGCCCTTCTCCTACCTGATTGCCTATAGCGACACCATGTATATTGTGCCTGGACGCAATTTTGCCACCGTGGGACTCTATCGCGACATTCGCAAGTGGCCAAACCGTGACAAGCGTCGTGGGGGCGAGCGCAAGAGTTGTGTCAACTTCGACTGGCTCAGTCCCTTCACCATCAGCGAGGTGCTGCGCGGCAAGAAGATTCTCGAACGACTGCGCGAGGCTTCGGGCGACAAGGTGAGCACTTACAATTATCACGAGTATGTCATCAAAGCTTCGTTATTGCGCAAAGGCATCGAGTACTACGACCTGGCGCTTCGCATCTACATGGGCGCCGTGCTCAAGCGGCACAAACCCATAAAGCCTGAATCTACCGAGGGCGAAGGCAACTGGATTGACCTTGCCGGACTGCTTTTGCCCGAAACTCAGGAGCAACTCCTCATCGACGACATCATCAACGGCCAACTCGGCTCCATCCAGGCCATTCTGGAACGATTCCGCCACATCCACAACTGCTACAACGAACTGCGCTGGAGCTGGAGCTACCACATGATTCTGGATTACTACGGCATTACGGAACTCGACGACGCTGCCGTTGAACGCATCCGCGCTGACTATGTCGAGGCGCGCCGCAAGTGGATTGCCCTCATCAAGGAGGATGCCGAGAAGGAATACTCACTGGGCGATGTCGAGCCCGAAGTCTTCAACGACTTCATCGACAAACTCGACCACGAAGTCGACTTCGAAAACCAGCGCCTCTACATGTAAAAACGACGCCTAAGCGTGGTGAACATGTTGGGGAAGAAATGCTCAATGTACTTGAGGCCAAACCCACAATCCAAAACATTTGTTTAACCATTTGTATTTGATAAAAAGTCCGTTAGGACTGTAAAGAGTTTAGGCGGGGGTGCAGCCGTAGGCGGAACCCCCGTTAATTGAACAACCCCGTTAATTAGTCCCCTCGGGACAACAGATCATTTTGAACCTTAATTACCCGCGAAAGCATAAAAACACCCGTTCGCAGGTAAATAAGCACCCTCTAATTGACCGCAAAACCACAAAAAGCCCGCTCGCGCGTAAATATCCCTAAGGAATGGAATACCCCTGATGAAATGCCGACAATAAACAATAAGGGCTGGCAAAATGATATGCCAGCCCCATTCTCTGATAAGACTTACTAATCACTCATCTTCAATCAGCTGTTCATAATGATGTCGATGAGTTCGGTGATATCGCGTACATCGATTTCATCGTTTCCATCAACATCTGCTCGTGGATTATCAGTGATAGAGTTCATGATAACATCGATGAGAGCCGTGATGTCACGCACATCCACTTCTCCATCACCGTTAACATCACCTAAAGAATAATCAGGGCCTGCATTAATAAATGCCAGTAAATATGGATAAGTATTGGCTTCGTCAATGCCCCAAATTTGGGAAAAGTCCCAACCTTGAGCTTCGTATGTGACTTGTTGCTTAAGCAAATCGTTGGTAAGACTAATGCCTTCGAGCAAATCGTCGTAGATGATTTGTGTCACATCATTGACTGAGACCACCATCGTCTTCAATGCATAGTTGTTGGTCTGAGGTATGGCTGCACCATTTTTGAAACCACCTATCACGCGCATTGCAATACCACTTTGATCACTTACTTCAATCTTATTGTTTATTGCAAAACAATTATTGACAGCTGCATTTTCACCATCGAGGTAACCAACTATGCCACCTGCAAAGTTGGTAGCATAGAGGTCGCCACAACTATAACAATTATCAATGCTTCCAAAACTGTAACCAGCAATACCACCAGCATATAGTCCACCCACCGTATGCGCCTCGCTATAACAGTTAGCGATATTTCCAGAAGTATAACCTGCGATACCGCCAGCACGGCAATTCGCCAAATCAAAGGATTCAATGTTTCCCATTACTTTACAGCATGTTATCATACTATTTGAATGGCCAGTTATTCCACCGATATAATCCATTCCTGTTATATTAACATCGGCCAAACAATTGTTTACTATTGCCGTGGTTTTACCAACCAGTCCACCCACATAATTGCCTAAGGAATGAATTGTTGCGGTTTTAATGCGGCAATTCGTGAAACTGCAATTTGTTCCAATACCAGCTATACCGCCAGCATAATCTCCATTTGAATTGACCTGAATATGAATTGCTTCACAGTTCTCAAATGTACAGCCGTCATTATTACCAGCAATGCCAGCTGTATAATTGCAACCACTAACCGAACCTGTTACATGAATATTTCTAAAAGTAGATCCAATGGCTTTTCCAACAACAGCACCCACATTATCACAATTGGATGTCAACGACTTGTTTTCAGATATAACTATCGATAAATCTTTTATCGTAGCATTTTCTGTTGTCGATAGTAATCCAACATTGCTGGTATTGCTATTTGTCCAAAGTCCACTTATAGTTTTATTGTTTCCATCAAGTTGTTTCATTGTTCCACCAGTACTCAAACCGACAGGAATCCAACCTGTTATCGGACTATTTGAATCTATCCAGTCAGTAAGGTCAATGTCATTCATTACCTTGTAGTATGAGTAGCTATTGATATTAGCAAGATCATTGGCTGTATATATGAGATAAGGCGAAACCTCAGTTCCATTTCCTTCAAACCCTACTACTGTGGTTACATAATAAGATTGCAATAGACTATCTGCAACTGCATGGGCTTTAATGATTGTTCCAGATTGCATAGCTGGCAATGTCACATTCCATGTTGTGCCATTTACTATTGCCTCATAAGTATCTTCACCAATCGTAATGTACACTTGCGCTCCTTGTACACATTTACCATTTAACGATGTAGCACCTGACACAGGTGCTGAAAGAATAACAGGTGGTGCACATTGCGATAGCTTATAAGGATAACACTCGGTCTCAATGATGGTCCAATTGGTTGTAAAATCCCAACCAAGCCCTTGATAACTTGACTTGTATTTCAGCATACCTTTTCCTATTGAAGTCCCGTGTTGTTCTCCGTTCACCACTTGAAGTTGATTACCTTCTGAAACCACACTCATTGTAGTCATAGCCTTGTTGGCAAAGCTGGTACCTGAAGCCCCTATAGTGTAACGTCCTGATGCATTACCATAGATTCTGCCTATTTGGCCAGCCACGGCGTTAATAACATCCTGAATGGCCACACAACTATTGACAGTACTTGACCCCGTCAGAGCACCAACAATACCTCCAACCATTTTATTTCCCATAATTGAACCTGAAGCATAATTACGATTTAACGTAACATTATTACCATCACCTATTATGCCTCCACATAGGCTAACACCGCTTATCTTACCATTATAATAGCTATCTGATATATCAGTAGTCCCATTAGAAGTACCCACAATTCCACCGACCCCACTTCCAGATGCAGTTAAATCGCCTACAGCAAAACAATTTTCAATAGTCAAGCCTCCATCATTTAAACCTACAATGCCACCAATAAAAGAGGTGCTATCATTTGAGGCTGGGGTACCTGTCAAATTGATTACAGCTCCCGATTTTTCAATGCTTACCTCTCCGTCTGCATATCCAACAAATCCACCATTACAGCCTTCTGATGCATTAATTTGTCCTAAAGCATAACACTCGTTGATATTTGAATTTATAACATCACCAGTAAAACCACCCAAATGAGAACATCCTGATAACGAGGTTTCAGTTTGACATCTGTTGACATCACTATTTGTCAAAAGTCCAGCAAATCCGCCTGCATGATTTGACACATTCATCCCACCTGAACTAATATCGTCTGTTAATGTCACACCTGCGCCAAAGCCAATAAACCCACCGGTATAATTAATTCCAGAAACATCGCCAATGTGATAGCTTGATGTAATAGAGCCTTTAAGATAACCAGCAAAACCTCCTGTAAATATTTCGGAGCCGGAAACCATACCAACATGTTTACAATTGACAACTGTTACATCCTCCCCTAAACCGATTATTCCACCTGTATAATTGTTACCACTAACAATATCGGTCGATTCAATATTACTAAAACTTGAGTTTTTAACACCACCAACAAGTGTAGCAGAATAAGCACCTCCTTGAATTGAAGCATCTTTTATCTTAAGGTTGCAAACTAAAGCGTTCTGCATACACCCAAAAAAGCCCACATATTCATCAGTTTGACGATTGATAAACATCCCCCTAATTGTATGACCTTCACCATAAAAGACACCTTTAAATGGAGATAAGGGGCCCCCTATTGGCTCCCATCCTTGTATAGGGTCGTTATCCTGCAAAAATTCAGTTAAATCAATATCAGCCATTAGTTTGAAAACAACGCCTTCATGCCCTATATAATTGCGCACATTATATAGTTGGATGGGGTTAAATATCAAAAATGGGTCTGTTTCGGTGCCTGAACCTGAGCCTGAAAACCCGCCTGCACCTTGTTCTTCGCCAAAATCGATTTTCTCCCAGAATTTTTTCCATATTTCATGGGAGACATATAACTCATACGATGAAATGGGAACATTTAAAATAGCATTCGAGTAAATCACAGGAGAAAAAGTTTGTGGATAAATACTTGGTGGAATAACAGCATTGCAATCAATGAATACTAGATTATCACACCCAAAAAATGATTCTTCTTCTCCAATAGAAGTTACAGAATTGGGAATATAAATAGCAGACAACCCACTGCAACAATAAAAACATTTTGTTGTAATACTATGTGTCCCTTCATTAATTACAATACTTGTACCGATTGGCATCGTACCTTTGTACTTATATGCTACTAAACCAGCATACACCAAACCATCTGGTTGATTATTATACCATGCTGTATTATCGAATGCACCAATCCCTATAGACGAGACCGTGTTAGGGACGGAAATAGTCTCTAATTCCGAACATCCATAAAACGCATACTCGCCAATTGAGGTGATGGAATTTGGAATGACTACACTCTTCAAACTAATGCATCCATTAAACACATTCATTGATAGGACTGAAATAGAGTTGCTAATGGTTACACTTTTCAAGCCAGTGCAGTCTTTAAATGCACCACTTCCGATTGAAGTGACTGAATTAGGAATGGTAACAACTGCCAAACTGCTACAACCATCAAACGCAGAAGAACCAATTGACATGATGTATCTATAGAAATTCAAACTTGTTATACCACTGCACCCTTCAAATGCATTATCCCCTATCGTCATAAGATAGTAAGGCATCTCTACTTTTTTTAGACCACTGCAATCCTTGAACGCTTTCTGGCCGATCGATTCGACGTGATCAGGAATATCAATACTATCTAAGCCACTGCACCCATTGAATGCATTATTATCGATAGTTTCAAGGGAGGAAGGCAAAGTAACACTCGTTAAGTCATTACGACCAGAAAATGCAGAGGAACCGATGGCAATCACTTTATATGAATAACTTTCATCAGTCACAGTAGACCTAATATATAATGATTTTAATTCGGAAGAGCAACCAGTTACTACTGCATAATGATTTGCGGAATAAGATGTATATTCAGTATATAAATGATAATAAATATTATCAACCACTAAGCCCTTGGATGTAGCTGGGCATAGCAGGCAACAAATAACAAATAATGAGTTAATTAACTTTTTCATAATATGATTGTTTTAATAAATTAAACATTTAAAGTTTTATCAATTTCAAAATTTATTTGTTTTTAAATATTTCTTGCCTTCCCATACCAAATAATAGATTTTGTATTGAGTGAGAAACCAAACAATTGGTATTATGGTACAAAAAAAGCCTATCAAGGTAGTGATTACACAATTATCGATTTGCATAAACTCCAAATTAACACATCCTGTACCAGATGCAACAGCAAACCAGACTAATGGTAAAAACATATTACGCAGGAATGCAGCCTGAGCCTCAAGAACAGGTATATTATTCAAGCAATTGGCTCGCATCAATTCGTAGTAAACTTGAATATAGTTTTCTTGAGTACATTCATCCATAGCATCGTTTTCCTCAAATATTGCTCTGTATGCCCTTTTAGACATACATTCAATATATTTCATAAAAACAAGTATATGCTCCAAAATCCTATGATAAATCAAACCCACAACATAGCATAGTAACCATATAAGTAAATTTGATTCATTAAATGGTATTGTTCTCCCAAAAATCAGGCATACAATCAAGTAACCACAAAGCAGCATGCACAGGAAATCATAAAACTTAATACTTGACATTCTATTATGTTTTTATTTAGTTAGTAGTTTTCGGGTCAAAAGTAATTGCGGGGTCGGCCATATTGCAGCAGAGGTTGCATTTTTTCACACCTGATATTTGGGAGCTAAACATACAAACACAGAGAAAGCGCAGACTGCTATGCCACGCTTTGTCATTTGAAGGTCCTGAGAAAACCCGAGTACAAAAAGGGATATAGAGACAGCCTACGCTTATAACGTAGAAGCCGCCGTGCAATTCTCTTGTACTCTTAATTGAAAATTTCTCAGGTTTTCAAATGACAAGAATAAGCATGTCGCTTCTATTTATCAAAATGTAAGGTGGATTACTTCAGCAATCCACTTGCAAATATACATCATTTTTTGAAAATCACCACCATTTACAACAAAAATTTCACGCGATTGTTTACTCGTGAATTCTGCATGAGCCTATTTTGAAGCTCTCGGCATGATGAAAACTATTATTTTATTATGTCTTTCAAAAAAAATATTTAGCTTTGCAACGAGTTTTAATTATTTGTAATTTACAAATTTGTAAAACTCATAACACACTAATAAAAACAATTGTCATCAATCAGTAATTGCCATCTCATTGTCATCAACCACCAACTCGGGTCAATGGTGCAGCACGAGTCAGCTACGCTGGCGTGCGGTGCCAAAAGCAGCACCACTCGACTCAACTGTATAACAAGATTCTCATGCAATCACGGAAACTTCTCCCATACTCCTCAACTCCTTAGAAACCCCGGCTTCGTGTGAGAACTATTCTTGCGGCGGAGGGTGCGCAGGTAGGCCTTCTGCTCGGGGGTGATGCGATAGCTTTCCACCGCTTTTTGAATCGTCTTGTTGTGCACCCAACGGTTCAGTCGGAACTGCCCGTCGGCATTGGGCAGCAGATAAGGCATCGTCGCTTCAGGTTGCTTGGCGAGCGCTGTGGCAAAGTACCAAGCCTGCATCATCTGCACATAGTATTCGTCACGGTTCACCTGCGCCACCATCTCCAGGAATCGAGGCTCGAAATCCTCATCGAGGTACAGCGCCATGAGCCGGCCCATGCCATAACGCACCGTGTAGTCGTGAGGCGATGCCAGCCATGCCGTGATGTGCTCAAGCAGTTCGGTCTTGTGCTTAGCCAGCACCTTGGGACTCAACTGGTCGCAAGTGGCCCAATTATCCACATAAGGCAGAAATCGTTCTAACTCCTGCATGCACTGCCCATAGTCACGCATGACCGAGATAATGAACGCATGCAACTGATTCTCGTCGTGATACTGGTGAGGCATATCGGCCAGAAACTCGCCCACATCGCTGCGTTTCACCAGTTCCTTGGCCATGTTGCGCAACACCGGCGTGCGAATCGCCAGTATGCGGCTGGAATCGATCGTGGGGAACAGTTTGTTCACAAACTCCACATTTTTATCATCGCGCAAGGCTTCCAAGCGCTGCCTGATTTCCTGAATGATGCTCATTTTTCTCTCAATTGGATTGTTTTCACAAAATTAATCAAAAAACGGGAACTTGAGGCATCACTATTCGTGATTTGACGAAAAAAGTGTAACTTTGCCTTTTTATAACCCCAATCGGGTCATTAGGGTTTAACTATTGTGACAAGAGGCATGAAGATTTTCAGGAGCAAACGCATCCCCTTCAAGGGTTTCGCCGCAATCAACCTTTTCGGGTTCATTGTGGTGCGCCGCGGTGTCTTTGCCAGCGAGACGCTCATCAATCACGAGCGCATACACACGGCACAAATGCGTGAACTGGGCTTCATCTTCTTTTACATCCTCTACGGCCTCGAGTGGCTCATCCGACTGCCATTCAAAGGCAATGCCTATCGCAACATCTCATTTGAGCAAGAGGCCTACGACCACCAGAACGAGCCCTCCTACCTCGAGGTGCGCAAGCACTACGCCCCCTACCGTTTCTACCTGTGCAAGTGCAAGCGCAAGAAAAAGAAATCAAAAAAGAAACAATACAAACGATTACTTACCGAATGATGAAACGCCTCCTTCTCTCCTGCATCGGGTTCTGCGCCATGTTTATGGCAAATGCCCTCACCCCCGACTCGGCCCAGATGGCCATCGACACCTTTGTCCTGCACCCCGACATGCAGCACGCATCCATGACCATCGCAGTAGCCGACATCAAAACCGGAAAGATTATCGCCAGCCACAACCCCGACCTCTCGTGCATCACGGCATCGACCATGAAGACGGTCACCAGTGCCACAGCACTCGAACTGCTGGGCGGCGATTACCGTTTCAAAACACGGGTTTATGCGCAAGGCGAAATCAAGGGCAACCGACTGAAGGGCAATCTTTTGATCCTGGGATGCGGCGACCCCACACTGGGCTCGGTCTACTTCCCCAAGAATGCCAACATTGTGCAAGAGATACTGCTTGCACTGCAGGAGCGTGGCATCAAGAAAATTGACGGGCGCATCATTGTCGACCAGTCTATCATCCCCTACCCTGCCTACAACGGCTGGTGGGATGTGGGCGACCTTGCCTGGGACTATGGCATGGGCATCCACGGACTGACTTACAGCGACAACCGCACTCACCTCAAGTTCAACGCTCTTAACGGCAAAATCGACAGCGTCATGCTGGAACCTCCGGTACCGGGTCTGACCGTCATCAACCGCATGTCGAGCGAGAACCGCGACAATGTGAACATAGGGCTTGAATATGCCACTCCCGCCGCTGTGCTCATGGGCTCGGCTGCTAACCAGCGCTACGACTTCACCATTGCCAACCCCTTGCCTGCCAACATGCTCGTCGACAGCCTGCAACGCGTGCTCAAGAACAATAAAATCAAGGTCAAGAACAAGGATGTCAAGCACATCGCACCCACAAGCACACTCATAGCCGAGCATCTCTCAGAACCCCTGTGCGACATTGTGCGCTCACTGCTCGACCGCAGCGACAACATGTTTACCGAGGGACTGCTCCGTGCCGTGGCACACGAAACCGGGCATCGGGCCACTGCCGCCAACGGTGCCACCGTGGTCGACAGCCTCTGGAAGAGTCACGGAATTGACACCACGCCCTTGTTCCAGTACGACGGCAGCGGACTGGCACGAGCCAACAAAAACTCGGCCCGTTTCTTTATACAGATGCTAAACTATGTCGAGAACAACATGCCGCAAACTGCCAAGCTGAGCACCCTCATGCCCACTGCAAGCAAGCGCATTGGCAAACTGCTGCCCGAAACGCCGCTCGCCACCGATATCGTGCTCAAGTCGGGCAGCATGACGGGCGTGCAGTGCTTTGTGGGCTACTATCCTGCCCACGATCCGCAATATACCTTCGCCCTGCTAGTCAACAACTGGAACGGCACGCGAGCCGACATGCGTGACCGCATGGACAAGATGCTCATAGGCATTTTCGGCAAATAATTTTTTGCCGTTTCAAACAAAATGCTTATGTTTGTGCCACTAAATGAACTATATTTAAATAAACTATATATTTCTTATGAACTCCTCAATCGCTAAACTGCTTTCACAGGTCTATGAATTAGAAGGACTGCTACTGGTTATCGACAAGCATGGCGCCGACACGCCCCAGGTTGTCTATGACACAATCAAGCAAAAGGCTGCCGAGCTGCACAACATGGCCCAACTGCTCGAAATACCCGAACAACCCAAACCCGAGCCTGAGCCCGAAGTTCCAGTCGTTCCAGAACCCGAGGAGCAGCCAGTGACCGACGAACCGGTTGCCGATCACTCACTACCCGACGACGACTACGACAAGGAAGAGACCTGGCAACACGATAATGGCGAGGAATTCAAAGAGATTCTTTCAGGATTCCATTACGAGGAGCCACCGCACCTGCCTGTGACCGACGACCAGTCCGCCAAGGAAGAGGAACCACCCGTGTTCTCCAAGATGACCGATGACGAGGAAGAGCAAGACCTGCGCATCGACGAGAAACTGCAACGCAACCTGTCGAAAGACCTGCGCAAGGCCTTCTCGCTGAACGACCACTTCCGTTTTCGCCGCGAACTGTTCTCGAACAGCGAGCCCGACATGACCGACACGCTGAATCTGGTCGAAACCATGGAGTCGTTCCAAGAGGCCGAAGAGTACTTCTATGACGACATGGGCTGGGACCCCGAAAACATGGATGTGGCCGATTTCATGAACATCATCAAGAAACACTTCCTTTAATTCCGCATTTAAGAATTAGATATACTGCCAATGGCTGGAAAACTCTACATAGTGCCGACCCCCGTGGGTAACCTCGACGACATGACGCCGCGCGCCATTCAGGTGCTCAAGCAGGCCGATGTGGTGCTCGCCGAGGACACTCGCACAAGCGGTGTGCTCATGAAGCACTTTGGCATCGACACGCCCATGCGCAGCCATCACAAGTTTAACGAGCACAGTGTCATTCCCAAACTCATCGACGAACTCAATGCAGGCGTGACCATGGCCCTGGTGAGCGATGCCGGCACACCAGCCATCAGCGACCCAGGTTTTATGCTCGTGCGCGCTTGTCGTCAGCACGACATCGAGGTCGAGACCCTGCCAGGTGCCACTGCATTTGTTCCCGCCCTGGTCAACTCGGGCATTCCCTGTGAACGCTTCACCTTTGAGGGATTCCTGCCGCAAAAGAAAGGCCGCGCCACCCGACTTGCCGCACTGGCACAAGAGACACGCACCATGATTTTCTACGAGTCGCCACTGCGCCTTGTGAAAACCTTGCAGCAGTTCTGCGAAACCTTTGGCAACGACCGTGATGCCTCGGTAAGCCGCGAAATCTCAAAACTGCACAACACCACCCACAACGGCACACTGTTCGAACTCAAAACCTACTTTGAGGCCAATGCCCCACGGGGCGAGATTGTGATTGTGGTGGCAGGTGCCACTACCGAGAAAGAAAAGGTCGACAAGTATGCCGCCTTTCAAAACAGCAATAAAAACAAAAACAATGATAATTATGAAAAAGCTTAGTTTTCTTTTTATGAGCATCGTCGCCATGACCGCTATTGTTAGCAGTTGCAACAAGAACGGCGCCGACGATGGCGACAAGGTCAATCAAGACTCTATCAACAACATCGCCCTTAACGACTCGCTTGCCACCGTGCGCGCCGAGAAAGATTCGCTTGCCGCACTCATGACCGAAGTGAGCGATGGCATGACCGAAATCATGGATATGCAGCAACTGATTACCGCTGCCAATCTCGACATCGAGTCGAGCGACCGTAAAGCCGAGATGCGAAACAACATTGCTGCCATCAAGAACGCCATTAGCGATCGAATGGGACGACTGCGCCAGCTCGAAGACCGCCTGCGCCAGTCAATTACCTACACCGACGAGATGAAGCACAGCATCGAGAGCCTCAAGAAACAGCTCACCAGGCAACAGGGCATCATTGACGACCTCACTGCCAAGCTGAGTGCTGCCAATGCCACCATCACAAACCTCAATACCCGTGTTGACTCGCTCAAGACCGAGAACAAAGTGGTGACACAAGAGAAAATCAGGGCCCAGGAAGAGTCGTCCCGACTCACCAACGAGGTCAACAACCTCAACGAGTGCTTCTATGTGGTAGGCACCAAGAAGGAACTGAAACAACAAAAGATTATCGAGACCGGCTTCCTGCGCAAGACCAAGGTGATGGAAGGCGACTACACCAAGTCCTATTTCACCAAGGCCGACAAGCGCACCCTCAACCAGATTGCTCTGCACAGCAAGAAGGCTCAGGTCATGTCGAAGCACCCATCGGGCTCCTACTCTATCGAGGAAGTGGGCGGGCAAAAAGTGCTCAACATCCTCAACCCCAACAAATTCTGGGAGCTCTCTAACTATCTAGTCGTGAAAATCGATTGATGGTAAACCTTTTAGAGCGGTGGGAACAAGGGTTCCTGCCGCTTTTCATTTCACACACCTTTTAGTCACTGCTATTACCGCACAATGAAGATTGTCATTGCCACCGATAAGTTCAAGGGTTCTGCCACAAGCGCTCAGGTTGCTCAAGCCGTGAGCAATGCAGTGATGTCGGTCTGCCCTCAAGCCCAAGTCGTGAGTGTGCCCGTGGCCGATGGCGGCGAAGGCACCATCGAGGCTTTTGCCGCAGCACTGCCGCACTGCCACACCGTGCAATGCGAGGTAGCCGCTCCGCTCCCGCAACTCGACCCTGTAACGGCCACCTATCTGCTCGACGAAGAGCACCAGACTGCCATCATCGAACTCGCAGCCGCAAGCGGGCTCACACTCGTGCCGCAACACATGCGCAATCCGCTCAAGACCTCAACACTGGGCACCGGTGTCATGATTCTCGATGCCATAGGAAACGGAGCAAGGCACATTGTGCTGGGCATTGGCGGCAGTGCCACCAACGACTGCGCCACGGGCATCTTGGCAGTGCTGGGATTTGAGTTTCTCGACAACGACCAGTGCCATGTTTTCCCTTGCGGCGAGAATCTAGGACGCATTGCCACAGTCGACGCCAGCGGAGTGAGCCAAGCGGTGAAAGACTGCCAGTTCACCATCATCTGCGATGTCGACAACCCACTCTATGGCGAGAACGGCGCCGCACACATCTATGGTCCACAAAAAGGCGCTTCACCCAGTCAGGTGGAACAACTCGACCAAGGAGTGAAGCATTTTGCCACACTCATGCCCGACGGAGTTGCAAACACGCCGGGAGCCGGTGCTGCCGGCGGTGTGGGTGGCGGACTCATGGCTTTTCTCAATGCCACGCTCACGCCTGGCATCGATGCCGTGCTCAACTGCTTGAACTTTGACGAAACCATTCACGATGCCGACCTGATCATCACCGGCGAGGGCCGCATCGACGGCCAGACAACCATGGGAAAAACAGCAGGAGGCGTTCTGCGCGCCGGCAAGCGAAACGGCATTCCCGTGGTTGCCATTTGTGGAGCGCTTGCCAACGATGCACGCATCGATGATATGGAATTCGACGGCATCTTCCCCGTCGTGCAGCAACCCTGCACGCTTGAGCAGGCCATGGACACCACTCGCTGCCTGCACAATGTGGAGGCCACTGTGAAGCAAATCATGAAACTTTTCGTGTCACAACACAAACCACTATAATCTTATGAAGCATTTCATCATCACGCTTGCCACCTTGTTCATCGTTGCGGGCAGTTGGGCCCAAAACAACGATGTGACCGAGGCGCAGGACCTCGCCGCGCGACTTTCACCCCGACTGGCCGAGAAAGTGATTTTCCAGAAAATCAAATCGCCCAAAAAGGGTTGCGACGCCTTTTCAATCCAGAACAAGAACGATAAAGTGCTCATTGGCGGCAACAACGCCAACTCCATGGCGGTGGGCCTGAACCGATATTTGAAAGAATACTGTCACACTACCGTGTCGTGGTACGCCGATGTGCCCATTGACCTGCCAGCAGTGCTACCGCAAGTGGGCACAACCGAGACCGTCACTTCGCGGGTGCCGCAGCGCTTCTTCTTCAACTACTGCACCTATGGCTATACCATGCCCTTCTGGGACTGGAACGACTGGGAACGCATGATCGACTGGATGGCACTCAACGGCATCAATATGCCGCTCGCCATCACCGGACAGGAATCGGTGTGGTACAATGTGTGGACACGCATGGGCATGACCGACGAGGAAGTGCGCAGTTACTTCACCGGTCCCGCCTACCTGCCTTGGCACCGAATGGCCAACATCGACGGCTGGTGCGGACCGCTGCCCAAGGAATGGCTCGAAGGGCAGACCAAACTGCAGCAGCAAATTCTGGCTCGCGAGAGGGCGTTGAACATGCGTCCCGTGCTGCCTGGTTTTGCTGGACATGTACCTGGGAAACTGCGTTCTCTCTTCCCGAACGCCGACATCAAGCCGCTGAGCACTTGGGACGAGTTCGAGCCTCAATACCGCACTTTCTTCCTCAACAGCGAAGACCCGCTCTATGCAAAGATACAGAAACTCTTCCTCGAAGAGCAGACCAAACTCTTTGGCACCGACCACATCTACGGCATCGACCCCTTCAACGAGATGGACCCGCCCAGTTTCGAGCCTGAATACCTCAACAAGGTATCGAAACACATCTACGAGAGTCTCAAGGCCGTTGACAAAAAGGCCGAATGGCTGCAAATGGGCTGGTTCCTTTATTACCAGCGTAAAGACTACACCCCCGAGCGCGCCAAGGCCATGCTCACTGGCGTGCCTAACGGCAAGATGACCATGCTCGACTACTACTGCGAGTTCAAGGAGATGTGGCGCGACCTCGACGGTTTCTTTGGGCAGCCCTACATCTGGTGCTACCTGGGCAACTTTGGCGGCAACTCGCCCATACAAGGCAATGTGAAGGCAGCAGGCGAGAAACTCGAGGCTGCTCTCAAGGAGGGTGGCAAAAACCTGGTGGGAATCGGCTCTACCCTGGAAGGACTCGAAGTGCAGCAGATGCCCTATGAGTACATCTTCGACAAGGCATGGAACCTGCAACAGACCGATGAACAATTTGTGAGCCAATTGGCGGCACGCCATGCCGGCAACGAGAACGAATCGGCACACAAAGCGTGGCAAATCCTGTTCGACGAGGTGCTCAACATACGCCCCACCTCCTTTGTGGGGCCGCTTCCCGTCTTCTACCCCATCTTGGGCGAGGAACAGAAGCGCGCGTCAATCAAATACAATCCCGAGTCGCTATGCCAGGCATGGAGTCTGCTACTCGACCAGCCTTCGGTAAGCACCGATGCCATGACCATCGACCTGGTGTGGACCGGGCGCCAACTCATTGGTGACCTTTTCTACTACGAGAAGCAACAATTCGACCGCGCCATGCAGCAGCGCGACCTTGCCGCCATGAGACAGCGGGCCACACTCATGCAGGAGATTCTGCACGACCTGGATGTGCTCAATGCAGCACACCCCTTCTGCACCATTGGCAAGTGGATTGAGCAGGCACGCGACCTGGGCCAAGCACCCAAAGTCAAAGACTACTACGAGATGAACGCACGCCGACTCATCACCACTTGGGGCGGCGACCTCAACGACTATGCCAGCCGCAACTGGAGCGGACTCATGGGTGCCTACTACGCCAAGCGCTGGCAGTTCTACATCGACGAGGCCTTCCGCTCGGTGAGCGCAGGCGAGGAATTTAACGACAAGGCACGGCGTGAAAAGACCAGCGATTTGCAGAACGCATTTGCCGTATCTACCGAATCCGTGCCGCAACCCACCTGCTACGATGTGCTCGGTTTCTCACAGATGCTGCTCAAGAAGTATGCCGATGAACTGACCACCTTCTGCAAGTGGCATAAACAGCAACAAACTAATCAATAACCTTATAAACAAACTCTTATCACTATGAACGAATTTTCAATTCTCAAACCTGGAGTTCCTGTGGGCCTGTGCAGCGACCACGCCGGACTCGACACCAAACTCGCCGTTATCGACTATCTCAAAGAACTGGGTGTTGAATACAAGGACTTTGGCACCTACACACCCGACAGTTGCGACTACCCTGACTTTGCCCACCTGTGCGCCAATGCCGTGGAGAGCGGCGAGTGCTACCCGGGCATTGCCGTGTGTGGCAGCGGCGAGGGCATCAACATCACCCTCAACAAGCACCAGGGCATTCGCTCGGCACTGTGCTGGATTCCCGAGATTGCACGACTGGCACGCCAGCACAACGACGCCAATGTCATTGCCATGCCGGGCCGCTTTGTGAGCAATGAAGAGGCCATCGAGATGGTCAAGACCTTCCTCGCCACACCCTTTGAGGGCGGACGCCACCAGCGCCGAATCGACAAGATTCCCGTTCAGCAACCCGAGTGACTTGACTCATTAATACAATAAGAGGGAGCCTTGAAAGCCCCCTCTTTTTAACCCAATTCGGTCATTAGGATTGGGTTTATTTTTTCTTATTCTTCTTTTTCCGTTTTTCGTAGAGCGGATTGGGCCGGTGCAGCACAAACTCGCTGTAATAGGAGATGATGAGGGTGGTGAGCGGCAGGGCTACAATGAGCCCCACAAAACCCAAGATGTAACTCCAAATCGAGAGCGCCAGGAACACGATAGCCGGGCGCAGCCCCATTTGCTGACGCATGATGAGCGGTATGAGTATCAGGTCCTGAATCAACTGGCAAATGCAATAGGCGGCAAAGGTCCACCACCACAGCGGCCAGAACGGCGTGCCCGTTGCCACCGACGACACCAGGCACAAGAAAGCAGCCACCGGCATCGACACCAGTTGCAGATAAGGCACCATATTCAATATGCCTATCGACAAGCCGAACACCACTGCCATGGGCAGCCCTATGATATAGAACTCGATGGCGAAAATGATACCCACAAACAGCGACACCAGCGCCTGACCACGGAAGTAGCGGCTCATGGTGCCCGTCACATCGTTCATGATGCGCAAGGCCGTGCGGCGATAGCGTGGTGGAATAGCCGCCTTGAAGCCGCGCGTAATCTTGTCGTAGTCAATCATCACGAAGAACATGTAGAGCAACGCCAGCAACCATGCCACCACGGTGATGATTACCTTGAGCGTGCCACCCAGGAACGACCATGTGCTCGAAACCACCTGATCGAAGATGTTCATCCACTGCTCCTGCGTGAACAGGCTCTTGATATAGTCGATATTCAAATAATCATTGATAAACTGCGTTATCTCAACCGGTATCTCGCGGCCCTTCAGTTCGGCCTGCGCGTAGGCACTGAGCAGCTCGCCCATCTCGCCAAATTCTTTCGCCACATAAGGGAACAGATACCTCACCACAAGATATATCACGCCAAAGAACAGCACCAGCGTGAGTATCGATGGAATGATGCGGTTCTTCATGAACAGGATTTTCTTGAAAAACTCCACAATGGGATTCAGCATATAGGCCAGCACGCAACCCACCAGGAAAGGCAGCAGCACACTGCTCAGGTAGTTGATAAGATAAATGCCCAACCCGATGCACACAAGCGCTATCACTAGGCGCACCACGCGGTCAAGGTCATATTTTTTAGCCTCAGTTTCAGCCATAGACGGTTTGTTTTGATATTTCAATGCAAATTTAACGATAACCAATTAATTTTGTGCTATCTTTGCCAAAAATTTTCACGCATGACCCATTTCTCGCCCCATATCAGCCCACACACGCTCGTGGTCGTCACTGGCCCCACAGCGTCGGGGAAGACCGCTGCCGCCATTGCGCTGGCACAGCGGCTGGGGTGCGAAATCATCAATGCCGACTCACGCCAGATTTACAAGGAAATCCCCATCTGCACCGCTGCCCCCACCGCTGCCGAGCAAGCCCTTGTCAAGCACCACTTTGTGGCCACCAAGAGCATCACCGACTACTATAGCGCCTCGCAGTTCGAGACCGATGTGATGGCGCTCCTGCCCTCGTTCTGGAGCAAGGGCGACTATGCCGTGATGTGCGGCGGCGCCATGCTCTATGTCGACGCCGTGTGCCGTGGCATCGACGAAATGCCCGACATCTCGCCCGAGGTGCGCACCGCCGTCAAGGCGCAACTGGCGCAGGATGGACTGCAGCCGCTGCTCGACGAACTCCAGCGGCTCGACCCCGAGTACTATGCCATCGTCGACAAGCAGAACACCAAGCGGGTGGCGCATGCCGTGGAAATCTGCCGACAGACGGGCGTCACCTACACCTCGCTGCGCACCGGCATCGTCAAGCAGCGCCCCTTCAACATCGTGAAGGTTGCCATCGGCCTCGACCGTCCCACCCTGTTCGACCGCATCAACCGCCGCGTCGACCTCATGATGGAGCAAGGGCTCGCCGACGAGGCCCGCAGCGTCTATCACCTGCGCCACCTCAATGCCCTCAACACCGTGGGCATGAAAGAGATGTTTGCCTACTTCGACGGCACCATGGACCTTGCCACCGCCCGCGAACGCATCAAGAAGAACACCCGCGTCTATGCCAAGAAGCAGCTCACCTGGTTTACTCGCGACCCGTCGATACACTGGCTCAGCGCTGAACAGATTGCCGACCTCAACCCCGTTTCACTTCTTTAACCACCTGAATTTGGGCATATCGCAGTTTTTCACTAACTTCGCACCCTAAATAAGAAAAAACATTATCAACTAAATAACATTTTTCAACATGAAATTACTAGAAGGAAAAGTCGCTCTCGTCACCGGTGCCGCCCGTGGCATTGGCAAGGCGATTGCGCTCAAGTTCGCCGCCGAAGGCGCCGACATCGCATTCACCGACCTCGTTATCGACGAGAACGGCAAGCAAACCGAAGCCGAAATCGCCGCTCTGGGCGTCAAAGCTAAAGGCTATGCCAGCAATGCAGCCGACTTTGCTCAAACCGAACAGGTTGTGGCCCAAATCAAAGAGGAATTCGGACACATCGACATCCTCGTCAACAATGCAGGCATCACCAAGGACTCGCTCATGATGCGCATGACCGAGCAGCAGTGGGATGCCGTGATTGCCGTCAACCTTAAGTCGGCATTCAACTTCATCCACGCACTCGTGCCCATCATGATGCGCCAGCGTGGCGGCTCCATCATCAACATGGCAAGCGTGGTGGGCGTGCACGGCAATGCCGGACAGGCCAACTATGCAGCCTCTAAGGCTGGCCTCATCGCTCTCGCCAAGAGCGTGGCCCAGGAGATGGGCAGCCGCGGCATTCGTGCCAACGCCATCGCCCCAGGTTTCATCGACACTGCCATGACACAGGCTCTGCCCGACGAGGTGCGCAAGGAGTGGACCATGAAGATTCCCCTGCGCCGCGGCGGCACAGTCGACGACATCGCAAATGTCGCCACCTTCCTCGCCAGCGACCTCTCGAGCTATGTCACTGGACAGGTCATCCAGGTCGACGGCGGCATGAATATGTAATTACCGGCAAGCATTTGCTACACAAAAAAACTACGGCGAAGCCCACAGGCCTCGCCGTTTTTTTTCTTTTATTTGGCTCGGAGATCTCGGAGTTCACAAAGCCCTCGGAGTTCTCGGAGTTCTCGGAGCTCTCGGAGCCACCCTCAACCCTAAACTCTCAACCGCGAGCACAGCTCGCATCTCAATCGGTGCCTTCGGTGATTTCGGTCTTGAGCAGTTCTTCATACTCGGTCCACTCAGGGTCTTCCTCGGCATAGAACGAGAGGGGCAACTGCTCAAACTGCGCCAGCGCCTCGTTGAACTTGCGCTGGAAGATGTGCAGACTGCGCGTGTAGAACACCCAGTTGCGCTCGCCATCGCCAGTGTAGATGCCCGTGATGATGGCTACGGGGTCCTTTCTGAAGCACTCGCTTAGCGCTGTGTTCACCTCGTCCATGAGCATCGAGGTCTTGTAGGTCGGCATGCCGTTGCGGTCACCCTCATAGGTCCAGGTCACCTCCACGCGATAGTTAAACACGCCCAAGGCGCGAGCCTCGTCCATGTCGCGGCGGCCTGTCACGATAATCACACGGCCATTCTCGGCCTCGGTGGGGGCACTCCACCACTCGTCGCTCAATTTCAGTCGTCCCATAACTTTTTTTGATTTTAGGCGATAAAATTAGTCATTTTTCACCACTTTAGCACGATTTTTGCTCTCTAATTTTCACATGAGGCAAAAAAAGCTTACCTTTAACACACATTTCTACATAACACATTTTTTATTATATTATGAATATATTTATCACCATCGTTTTTATTGTGATTATCGCTGTACTTGGCGCGCTGCTCTTTCTTTCTAACCGCAAAGTGGAGGCCAAGCAGCAGGAATTCAACCGAATCATTCAGGACAAACAGCATGAATTTAGCCAGAAACTCGAGGCCAAACAACAGGAGTATGATGACAAAACCGAGGCAAAGCAGCAAGAATTCAACAAGGCAATCGATGCCAAGCAGCAAGAGTTGCGCGCGCTCGACACCGAGCGTGCAGCATTGCAGCAAAGGCTCAACTTCCTTGAACAGGAGCAAAAGCAACTGGCCGAAGACTCAAAACTTGTGTTCAGCAGAGTAGCCTCTGATTTGCTCGAAAAGCACGGCAAAACGCTGCGCGAAAACAGTCAGCAACAAATATCGCAACTGCTCACCCCCCTGTCAGTCAACTTGGAGCAACTCAAGAAGTCGATTAACGACTACTCGCACAAGCAGGTCGAGTATAGCACTGCCCTCAAACAGCAGATTGAAGATCTCGACAAAATGAACCAATCCATTGGCAAGGAGGCCAAAGAACTCTCTAACGCACTGCGAAGCAACAGCAAGACGCAGGGCGACTGGGGCGAGATGATTCTCACCCGCATCCTTGAAAACTCAGGACTGGTCGAGGGAACGAACTATCATCTGCAGGTCACACACAACACCGACGGCTCACTCATCACCAACGACCAGGGCAAGGCTCTGCGACCCGATGTGGTGATTCACTTGCCCGACGGCAAGAACCTCGTCATCGACTCTAAGGTATCTCTCACCGCCTACACCCAGTGGGCCAACGAGGAAGACGAGCAACTTCGCAAAGAGCACCTCAAAGAACACCTCAACTCGGTCAAGCGGCACATCGACGAGTTGCAGAACAAGCGCTACGAACAGTGGGTGAAGGACGCTGCCGACTTTGTCATGCTCTTCATCCCCAACGAGGCCGCCTATCTCCAAGCTATGCAGGCCGATAACGACTTGTGGCAGTATGCCTACAAGCGCAATGTGGTCATCGTGAGTCCCACGCACCTCATCTCCAGCGTCAAGCTCATCGACCAACTCTGGACGCGAGAGCGCCAGAACAAGAACGCCATGCAGATTGCCGAAGAGGCTGGCAAGATGCTCGACAAGTTCGTGACATTTGTCAAAGACCTCGAGGACATTGACGATGATCTCACCAAGGCGCGCAAGCACTACGATGGCGCCATGAACAAGCTCAAAACCGGCAAGGGCAACCTCGTGACCCGTGCGCAAAAGGTGCAGCAGCTTGGCGCCAAAGCCACCAAGCAACTGCCGAAAGCCGACTCCCGTGACGCGATTAGCCCCATTAACGACGAGGGCCCACAGCCAAGAGGCTAGACTAAATAATAAACATTTTTTCGAGCCAATAGCACAAAATGCCCGCCAGGTAGCCAATGAGCGCAATCCATGAGATGTGCTTCAAATACCACCCGAAAGAGATTTTTTCGAGCCCCATAACCACAACTCCGGCCGCCGACCCAATAATGAGCATGCTACCGCCCACTCCGGCACAGTAGGCCAACAACTGCCAGAAGATGCCGTCAACCGCCATATCGCCACTTGGAGCAACGGAATACATGCCCATGCAACCTGCCACAAGTGGCACATTGTCGATAATCGACGAGAGCACCCCGATAATGCCGGTGATGAGATATTGGTTTCCATTGAAAGCCACATTCAAGCCATTGCCCAGCATAGTGAGCACGCCTGTGGTTTTGAGGCATGCCACTGCCATGAGAACGCCCAGAAAGAACAGAATGGTCGACATATCAATGCGTGAGAGCATGAGTGCCACGCGCTTTTGCATGGCCCCTTTCTCTTCGGGATTCTTGAGGTGGGCATAAAACACCTCGGTCACAGTCCACAGCACGCCTAGCACCAACAAAATGCTGACAAACGGCGGCAGGTGGGTGATGCTTTTGAATACGGGCACCATGATGAGGCCGCCCACCCCCAGCATGAAAATGGTCTTGCGCTGCAAAGCGGTGAGCTCGTTAGGCTGCGAAGTCTGATTCGGCATAGTGGCGTAGCGTAACTCGCCTTTTAGCGACAGCGATAATATAAATGCGGGAATGATGAGCGACAGCAACGACGGCACAAGCATCTCGCTTATTACTCCCGGTGCCGTGATCACGCCCTTGTTCCACAACATGATGGTGGTCACATCGCCTATGGGCGAGAAAGCGCCACCCGAGTTGGCCGCAATAATCACCAGCGAGGCATAAATCATGCGGTCGCGGCGCTCGCTCACCAACTTGCGCAAAATCATAATCATAACTATCGATGTAGTGAGATTGTCGAGAATGGCCGACAGGAAGAAGGTCATGAACGCAATGCGCCACAGCAGCTTGCGCTTGCTGCGTGTGTGCATGAGGTCACGCACAAAATTGAAGCCGCCGTTTTGGTCAACGAGTTCCACAATGGTCATGGCCCCCATCAAGAAAAAGAGCGTGGTGGCCGTTGAGCCCAGGTGGCGTTCCATGACATCGCTCACCACAGCGGGCATTTGCTCACCCACCGCCTCAGGCAGAAAACCCGACGGGTCAATCATAAACAAAGTCCAAGTGACCACCAGCATCAACAAGGCAATGGCAGCCTTGTTGACTTTGGTGACACTTTCAATGGCTATAAAAAAATAGCCGATGCAAAATGCGACTACAATCGCAACAGTGAGTGGCGTCATGTATTACAGCAATTTGACAATGGCCTCAACGTCGTTATCGGCGTAGTAACGGGGCTCAAACAGTGCATGGTTCTTATAGTTCTCGAAACGAATAAGTTGCAGGGCGCAAAACCGGTGATCCTGACTCAAGCACACCTCCAGGCGGTAGTTGCCCAGTTGAGCCGTGGCGGGTTTGCCCTTGCGCTGTAACTCAGCCTCCATCTTGCTTATGGGCATATCAAGCAGGCGTTGAAGGCGAGCGCCCTCAACCGGGTCATATTCCCGCACAATCACCTTCACGGGGCTTTGTGTGGGGGCATAAATCACCTTGGTACCAAAAAATGACTTTTTGACTATGATATTCTCATGGGTTGAGACAGCTGCAGCCATCTCCAAATTTTTAAAACTTGGCATAATTGTTGTATTCTTTTAAATTTCAATCGGTTACAATAGCTTATGCGAGTGCGGCGTATCCTTCGAGCCGATTGTGACATCGGGGCTGACACCATAGCGTGCCATGCCGGGCAATGCGCGGCAGCAATGCAACACCAACAGAGAAAAACGATGGCGTAACCACTCACATGGCCGTCACAATCACCGATTGAAAGGGTTGGTAAATAAAATGAGTAAAAATAAATAAGGAGGAACAACGCGGATTCCTAACTAAGAATGCAACCTTATGCTAACAAATGATGCGCCTGAGCGCAATCACATAATAGTCGCGCGAGGCCGAGGGACAGAAGGGAGCCGTCTCAAGGCGGCACCTGCTGTCGTAGTGCGAATAGAGGGGTTTAATAATGTGAAACTTGGCAAGAGCCGAGTGCGAAGTGACCGTGCGCTCGGTCTTCAGGGAGTTAGTGCTTATGGTGCGCTGCTGGCGTGAACCGCACAAACGATAAAGCAGGGTGGCATCGGTGAGGGTGGCCTCCTGGTTATTGCCCGGTTGATGAGCAAGGGTTAATGCCCCCGCCTGACGCAAACCGCCGTCGGGAGAAGGACTATTGAGCCGCTGGGCGCCGGCCCACATGAGCCACACACCACTCAGTAGCGCCACAATTATTATGTAACTTCGCAACTGCTTCATTGGTGGCGCAAAGTTACAACTTATTTTCCGAAACAAGTAGGATTAGCGGCATTTTGTGGCACCGGGAATCCATGTTTTTAAATCAGATTTAACATTTTAAGTTAATTTAATGCCACTAATTAAGAATTTGCCACGAATAACAAACGACGCGGCCTTTGTATTACAGCGTTTTAGCGAAATGCCGAATGTTAAAGATTTGGCGCGTAAAAGTTTTTTTCGTACCTTTGCAGTCCATTTCGCGCTCTGCGAGTGCAGAGCCCTTGCCCGGCAGCGGCTGGGCTTCGCCGAAAATCGGCAAAGACTACCGTCCGTGTGTGATTCTCGCACAGTAGTCTTCTTTTAGAACTTAATTCACAGTTTATGAACATTAAAAGTGTTATTTCTTTAACGGCATTAGCGCTTTTCATTTTATTCGCAACTTCGGGTAACTACAGTCCCGCCGAGTCGGCAGTAGGCAGCATGGCACCCAACTTCACCGTGACCAATGAGCACACCACACTCTCGCTGCAGCAGCTGCGTGGCAACTATGTGCTCGTCACCTTCTGGGACTCCACACAGCCCGAGTCGCGCATTGCCAACATCAGCCACGACAGGTTCGCTGCCAAGGCTGGCTTCACACACATTGCCATCAATACCGACCGCAGCCAGGCCGTCTTTGGCCAACTCTGCCGCATCGACCACCTCAACGACGCCACACAGTTCCACTGTGGCGACAACCGTCAACTCCTGAGCGAGTGGAAACAGCTCGATGGCCCTCTCCACTCATTCCTCATCGACCCCCAGGGCACCATCATCGCCATCGATCCCACACCCTCTACCCTAGCAGATAGCATTTAGCAGATAGCTGTTAGCATTTAGCAATTAGCATCTAGCAACTAGCCGATAGCAACTGGCATTTAGCAGTAAGCCCCTCTTTTGGAGGGGTTTGGGAAGGCTACTATTGCCATCTGCCTAAACATATCGACATTTCACCTTACTTTAGAACTTTTTTGCATATATTTTATGCAATTGTATAGAAAAAATTTGTTAGTTTACTGAAAAAGGCGTTACTTTGCACCGCTAAAAACGGATTGTGATCTATCGTGATAAACACAAACATGCAAAACACACATTGCACATTTAAACATAAATCACAACAATCGCACTGGGCCCTTTAGGCTCGGCGCAAGACACGTATTTTATTGAAACACACATTTTTAAAACCTTTTATTAATTAACTTTTTAAAAACATGTTTTATAAAAAATTTTATCTAAAACTACTGATGAGCCTTCTGCTCATGGCACTCACCGTGCCACAACTGAAGGCTGAGTCGCTCTTGGTAGCTGACGGGACAACGACTAATCAGTATGTTCCTATTTATGGTAACGGTACTACAAATAATCGCTATGTGGAAGTGATTTATCCTAGTACTATGCTTGAAGATATGAATGGAGCTACGATTAATGCTATCAAGTTTTATTGCAAATCAAACTCATACGTTAATGGCAAGAAATTCAAAGTGGAGGTTGGTGAATCAGCAACACAATCAAATTTTGGGTCTCCTATTAATTCAGGACTGACTGAGGTTGCCACAAATGTTAATTTAGCAGGAGGCATTACTGAGTTTGATATAGTTTTTTCTACTCCTTATAATTACAAAGGAGGAAATCTCGTTGTGAAGCTAACTCAAACGGCTGCAGGTTCTTCTGACAAATCAACTTTTTATGGAATTAGTCAAACGGGTGCTGCATATACATCTTGGGCAATTAGCAACACTAATGTGCAGAATTTTATGCCCAAAATCACATTTGACTACGAGCCAGCAACTCTTGAGCCCTATGCAGCCAAGGTGACTCCTGAAAGCATAGCATTTGGGAATATTAATGTGGGTTCTGCTGCTGTTACTCAGAATGTGACTCTTAAGAACACAGGAGCTAATGCTTTCACTCCTAGTGTGAGCGTTAGTGGCACTAATTTTAGCACCACTTATACTGCTGCAGAGCTTGCTCCCAAAGCATCAGTTACGATCCCTGTAACTTTCAATCCTGCTACTGCTGGTAGCTATACTGGCACAATGACTATTAATTGTGGAGATGCCGGAACATTCACTGTTGACCTTTCTGGTAGTGCAGTTCTGAAGCAAACCATAGCTGATGGTGAACAAACGAATGATAAATTGCCTGTATATGGCTATAATCATGATTCTTATAACCAGCACAACCAAATGGTTTATCCAGCATCATTGTTGACTGATTTAGTGGGTAAAAAACTTAAATCAATCACTTTCTATCCTTCTGCTGGAATTAAGTTCTATAGAGGATCTGTAACTTTCTCACTTGCAAATGTGGAAGCAGGTTCAATAACTTTCACTGAATCAGAAAACACACCTCAATCACCTGCAGGCTTGACACAAGTTGGCACTATTAATATGCCAACAGCCGCTCAGAATGACTTGACAGAATGGACCTTGACATTTGAAGGTGAAGGCTTCGAATATACTGGTGGTGATTTGCTTGTTGATGTATCAACCGTTAGTGGTTCATGGGGAACAACTTATTTCAAAGGCATAGAAACCAGCGATTATGCAGGTTATTCTTGTACATCATCGACCGCAAACGAGGGACAAAAATTCCTTCCCAAGGTCACCTTTGCTTATGAAGAGACAGCTGCTACTCCGGTGATCACCGTTGATCCTGCTACTGTAGATGCATTCAGCACTGAGGTTGGTACTCCTGTAACTGCTACTGTAAACGTTAGTGGTGAGAACCTGACCGATGCCATCACTGCCACTGTCAGCGGTGCTAACGCCGATTGCTTCACTGCAGCTCTGGAGAATGGTGAGCTCACCATTACTTACAACCCCACCGCTGCCGGCAACCACACTGCCACCGTCACCCTCTCGAGCACTGGTGCTCAGGACGTGACTATCGCCCTGACTGGTACTGCAACTGCTCAACCTTATGCAGTGACAGTTAATCCTGAAAACGGTTATGACTTTGGCAACGTATTGGTTGACAATACAAAGGTTTGGACAATCACCATTACCAACAATGGTACTCAGGCTGTTACTCCTACCCTGACCGGTATTGAGGCTCCCTTCACTACCAATTACACTGCTGCAGCTCTTGCTGCCGGCGAAAGCGCAACCATTGAAATCACCTTCGCTCCTACTGCAGTAGAGAATTACAGCAACACAATCACCCTCTCGTTCCCCGAGTCCAATGGTGCTATTGCTAACATTACTTACGACCTCACCGGTAAGGGTGTGGATTCTTTCGAACCCACTGCCGAGAACGAGGTGGTTAAGCTGATCACTGTTGACAAGCGCAGTATCTATGAGCCCGAATTTACAGAAAACGGTTCAACTCAGAAGCAGCAGCTCAACTGCTATGACATGCGATTCAAGATGGCTCAGCCCGATGATCCCGCCAAGCAAATCAAGGCTGGTGACCTGCGTCCTGGCAACAACCTCTTTGAGTTCTATGCTATCGACGACTTCGGAACCGAGTTCCGTTTCGCTACCATCAACCTCTTTGCCGAGGGTCAGCCTTCAAGCAACCCATCGGTTAACGCAATGGATGCTCCCATCAAGGTGACTCCTTCGGTTGAATACTACACCGAGGATGGTATGCCCGTGCATCCCACCTATTCGCACAACACCACTCTCAACTACACCGAGAAGACCTACAACGATATTAACGAACTTGTAGACCTTGAGGGCGTGATTGACTACGTGAACGACACTTGGTCGGCCAACACAGCCACCAACTCTCACCCCGACCACTACAAGTTCCAGATTCGTGGCGTGGGCCAGTATGGCGACATGGTTACTTCGCTCACTGCAGAGTATGTGGAAAGTCACATGACCGGATATGGTGATCAGCTCGTTATGCCCGAAGGATGGGAGCGTGGTTCGTTTGCTGGTCCAAACAATGAGGCTTCCGATGGTGTACACACATTCTACTACTACGACCTCTATATTAAGAAGTCTTTCTTTGATGAGCGTGGTATTACCGGTCCTGTGACCGTGGTTGTTAACACAACCCTGTCGGGTAGCGGATTTAATGCCGATAACTACAAGGCCATGAGCGTGAATGGCGTTGAGCAGATTATTGCAAAAGAGGAGTTTAAAGACTACTCTTGGACTGTGCCCTTGATGGATGAAATACCTTCCAGCTCTATTGTTGAGCAAGTGCCTATGGGCGTAGTTATCCGACTGGTATCTACAGGTGCCGACTTTAATAGAACCACCGGTATTTACATCTATGGTGGTGGCACTGGCGTGAGCAACATCGACACTGTTGGCATTTACAAGTCATCAATGAACGTGAAGGCCTACACCCAAAAGCAGGTTGACGAAGACACTGACCGTAGCCTCGTGGCTATGAAGAGTGGCGATACTGAAACCACAAGGGCTGATGTAAACGTTCTGGCTTACGGCGACCCCGCTGTTACTAATTACAAATTATATGAGAACAGCAGTGCCAGTACAACTGGCATGACTCAGGTAGCAACAGCTACTCATAATGCAAATAGTTATACAGTTAGCAGTGTAAGTGAATATAATAGCACTTACCAATATGTTCGCGACGAGTCGCTGGGTAACATCGACGGTATGTGGTTGCCAATGTACCCAGCTGAGTCCCAGAAGTATTTCTTGCCAGTAACTGTTGCTAATGGTATTGGTGATGACGGTGTTGTTCGCTCTGAAGGCAACACCTACGGCTCTGCTATGGAGCAGGTAGAGAAGAACGGTTCGGTTGATTTCGATACATACACATGCTACAGGAGTGACTACACTTGGAGTTGGGAAAACGATAATGTGACCTATGCCATCTACAACCCATATGTTAAACTTTCAAGCGAATTGCCTGCTGCTACTGGTTATCAACTCTATAACTACCGCTTGTGGGTAGACTATGATGAGAATGCTCCTGCATGGGACTTCGAAGTTGGACAAGAAGATGGTAAAATCCATTTGACCACTAAGATGGACCGTCCGCTCTACAGTGGCACAAATTCCCAAATTGGCGGCAAGGGTACTTTAGGCAGAAAAGACAACTGGGCATTTGTTGCTCCCGCCGACTTGGAAGAGGTGAAACTGGTAGCACGCTTCTATTACAAGAAGAACTCGACTTCAAGTCTCAAGGCTCGTCCAACCGACAGCGACCGCCTCTACTATGTGGTTGAAAAGCAAGTCACACTTAAAACAGGCGAAAATATCATTACTGGCATTGAAGATGTCACTAACAAGACTGTGGCTGGTGTGAAGTACTACAACTTGATGGGTGTTGAGAGCAACGAACCGTTCAGCGGCGTGAACATTGTTGTGACCCGCTACACCGATGGTTCAATCTCGACTAGCAAAGTTCTGAAATAAGCTATAAGCTGTAAACTCTTTTTATACACAGTGAGGGGTGGCCACAAGGGTCGCCCCTTTCTGTTTTTTACTAGCCACCCAACACCTGGTTTTCTAGATCATCTAGATTCTCTAGAGCAACTAGAATATCTAGAGTGGCTAGAAAGGCTAGAAAGGCTAGAAAAACCACCCTCGTCCCTCCCATAAACCCTAAACTCTAAACTCTAAACCAATTGTTATTTCCCTAAAATTTTGGCAGTTATAAAAAAAACATTAACTTTGCACCATAATGCCATGAACAGGCGGTTGACCATGCCATTACACACAGCGCCATCACAGCACTCACCACCTTTTTATGCATGAAAACAACAACAAAACCAACAACTATTTCAATTTTTAGAAATACACACAATTAATCCTTATTTTATTAACCTAACAACCATTTTCTACTCATGAAGAAAAGTTACAAAAAAATCTTGTCATTGTTGGCTGTTGCCAGCATGGCACTGGGCATGAATGCCGATGAGCTCACCGTGATCAACGGCACTCCCCAAATCAACAACTCGAGTATTCCCATCAACTCCACATGGGTTGATACTCAGGGCACCATTTCTCAATGCATCTATCCCGCCGAGATTCTTGGCGAAATGAACGAAGGCACGATTACAGCCATCAAGTTCTATGTGAAGGCCGACACAGGCATCCCCTTCTATGGTTGCACACTGCAATTCTCCATAGGTGAAACCGAGCAGACCACTTTCAGCTCGGCTTCTGCTATCGCCGATCTCACCCCTGTGGCAACAATCGAATTCACCGAGGCTAACGCCACCGCTACCGAGTTGCTCATCACCTTCGACACTCCCTATGAGTATCATGGCGGCAACCTCGTGTTTGAGAGCAAGGTAACCACTGCCGGTACATGGAAAACCGCCTATTTCCTGGGGCAATCTCAAAGTTCCAACACTGCATTCTCCAGAACTGAAAGATACCAGTTCCTGCCCATGGCAACTTTCACCTACGAAGTTGAAAAACAGCCATACGCTGCTTCAGTGAAACCTGCAGCACTTGACTTTGGCGATGTTTTACTCAACACCGAGGCCACACTCAATGTGACCCTGCGTAACAAAGGTCTGAACGCCTTCACCCCCGCCCTGAGTGGCCTGGCTGCTCCTTTCAGCACCACTTGGGAGGCAAGTGAGATTGCCACCGACCAGGAAGTTGTGATTCCCATCACATTCAGCCCCACCGAACTCACCGACGCTACCGGCACACTCACCATCAACTGTGGCGAAGCCGGCACATTCGAAGTGGCATTGAGCGGTACTGGCAGCAATATCGTCAACACGGTTGTGTGCGATGGTCCCAACTCTAATATGTTTGTACCTGTCTATGGCTACTGGTCAGACATGTATAGCACTAAGGCACAGATGATTTATCCCGCCGAAATGCTTACCGAACTCCAAGGTCAAACCATTACCGGCGTTACCTTCTTCAATTCAACCAAGTTCCACTTCAACAACACCAACATTCAGCTCTCGATGGCTGAAACCGAGCAGAGTGTGTTTGAACAGGAAACAGCCAACGCTGCTCCCAACATGATTGCCGACATGGCCGTTGTAGCCAACGCTGCAGTCACCACCAACGACTCTGAACTGGTGTTCACCTTCAACGAGCCTATCATCTACAATGGCGGCAACCTTGCTTTAGATGTTACTGCCATCGACAAATCGACCAATGTTGCTATGGACAAGGACTACTGGATTGGCGAGAACTTCTCTGAGGCTTACTCTTGCTACACCTACAACACAACCAGCGGCCTGGTTTATTTCCTGCCCAAGGCCATGTTCAGCTATCAGAAAGCCGAAGAGACTCCCGCTCTCAAGGGCGATGTGAACAACGACGGCGAAGTTGATGTGCGCGACATCACTGCACTCATCGATGTGATCATGAACTCGATTACCGACAACCCACGTGCCGACGTGAATGAAGATGGCGACATCGATGTGCGCGACATCACTGCCCTCATCGACATCATCATGAACAACTAATAGGCCCCCTTACCCCCCTAAAGGGTGGATGCGGATCCTTTTTTAATACACACATTTACAGCATCATTTCTTTGTTACATTCTTACCCCGCTGTAAAAGTGCGTGAAAATCATAAAGAGACTACTTCGCTCGAGGTAGTCTCTTTTTTACTGTGTTTTTAGTTAAAACTATTGAAAAACAATTCCATGCAGTTGTGTATATTGCATAAAACCACTATTTTTGTACCTCACAAAACTAACAACTATCTTAGTTTAACTAAACCTATATTAAACACACAATTTTTTTAACTTTATCTTACTATGACTAAAAAACTGATTTTCTTGCTGGCCTTCGTTTTGCAAGTGTCGCTCGTTGCATCGGCGGCTCATGTAACGCAAGCCCAAGCAAAGAGTGAAGCGCTTGCCTTCATTCAGCAAAAGCAGGGTGCTCCCAAGTCGCTGCGATTCATGGCATCGGCTCCGCGCGTGCAGTCGGCTTCGGTCGATAACGCCTGCTACTACATCTTCAACGTGGGCAACAATGGCGGCTTCGTGATTGTGTCGGGTGACGACCGCACCAACCCCATCCTGGGCTTCAGCGATGAGGGCGCGTTCGATCCCAACAACATTCCTGCCAACATGCAGTCGTGGCTCAAGGGCTACGAGGAGCAAATCAAGGCCCTCGACAGCATGAGCGACAGCGAGGCCAAGACACTGCTCGCCGCTCCCAAGCTCAGAGCCACTGTCGACACCCGCAACTCAATTGCTCCCATGATTTCCACCAAGTGGGACCAGGCCACTCCCTACTGGAACGAGTGCCCGCAGTTCATGAACAGCGACGATGAAGCCGATGGCTATGAGCTGGCTTATACCGGCTGCGTGGCAACCGCCATGTCGCAAATCATGAAATTCTATGAATATCCCGCACAAACCTCACAGGTGATTCCCGCTTACAGCTTCACCTATAGCGACGGCAACTACAACTACAGCACCGTGCAAATGCCCGAGCTGCCCATCACCACCTTTGACTGGGCACACATGAAAGACAGCTACACCGGTGCCGAAGACGAGGTCTATACCACCGCTGTGGCGCACCTCATGCTCTATGTGGGTTGCTCCATCAAGTCACAGTACGGCGTGTCGGCTACCGGTGCCTACACCGACGACATCCCCAAGGGATTCGGCATCTTTGGCTATGGCTCGAAGCTTGCCTACCGCAACGACTACACCCAGGATGTGTGGGAAGGCATGGTCTATGACGAGCTTGCTGCCGGTCGCCCCATGATCTATAACGGTACTGCCGGCAGCGGCGGTGGCCACTCGTTCATTTGCGACGGCTATGAATATGGCAACTACTACCACATCAACTGGGGTTGGGGTGGTATGGGCAACGGCTACTTCCAACTGGCTGTGCTCAATCCGCATGAGAGCGGCATCGGTGGCTCATCGAGCGCCGAAGGCTACAACATGAAGCAGAACATCGTTTACAACGTGATTCCCGGTGGAACAGCTCCCGCCGACGATCCTGCCGAACCCGAACTCACCTGCACCGCTGTTAGCGGTCCATCGGGTTGGGATCGCGACCGCCTCGCCGACCCCTTCAAAATCCACAAGTCTAAGATTGTGAAAGTGAGCTTCTCTGACCACTCGGGCACAGGCAAGAAATTCAAGGCTGCGCTTGCGCTCCAGAATCCTGCCGATGGCACCTTTACCGTACTGCCTAATTCTGAAGACTACGCATACTTTACTGTTACCACTTCGGCCCAGGGCGAGACCCGCCAGTTTGGTAGCGGCATCGCTTCTACCGCATCCAATGTAATCAAGTTTGGCGCGGGCCTTACTGGTACCTACCGTCTGGTGGGCGTCTATCAGGTTGAAGGCACAAGCGAGTGGAAAGTCATGAAAGAGGCCGACCGCCACTACCTTGAGGTGAGCATGACCAACACCTATTGCACCGGCACTCAGCACCCGATTATCAACCTGCAGGCCACCAACTGGGAATTCACCGGCGGTGAGCGTGTAGGTTTGAGCGAACAGGTACACGTTACGCTGAAGAATAACAGCGTTGACCGCTTCTACGGCGACCTGTATCTTGACTTCGGCGGACAGCAAATCGACGAATATTCGCAGTACACCACTGTGGTTACCGGCGAGGTTAAGCCCGGCGAAGAGAACACCATTACCTTCAATGTCACTCCCGCATCGGCTGGTACCAAGACTGTGCGAATCATGCGTCAGGTTGATTACGACTATGAGACCATCGGCCAAACAACAGTTACCATTGGCGAAAGCGTTGAGGCTGAAGAACTCAACCTCTCAGTTGTGATTCAAGCCGAGAACGCAGTGCCTGCCGATGATCCTAACAACTTCGATGTGATCTATGATACCCACGCACGCTTCAGCGCTGCTATCACTAACCACAGCGAAGGCAACTACAACAAGTATGTGCTGGCTCCTCTGTTCCTCGTCGAAAAGAATGCTGACGGCACTGTCGCCGGCGGTTCAATGGTGACCTACAAGCAACTCACCATCTCGCTGGCAGCAGGTGAAACCAAGACCTTCTACTTCGACTTCGATAACCTGGCTCCCGGTTCAACCTACGCTATGAACATCTATGCCCGCAACAACGTGCCTACCGAACAGGAAGGCTCGCACGTTGATAACATCGTGAAACCCGGTGAATCGGTTTACTACGATGTGCTGCGACGTTGTCGCTGTGAGCCTCGAAGGCCTCACCTTGAACAGCATTGTTCCTAACGAGAACCCCAACACGCTCTACTTCATTGACGAGAACGCTACCGCTCCCGCAGGCATCGAGAACTGCAACATCGTGAACGGTTCTATGGCTCAGAATATCGCCATCAAGGACGGTTATCCCTTCATGACTCCTCAGAGCTTCACTGCTCAGGCTATCAGCTACGAGCGCACCTTCACCAAGGCTCGCCGTGAAGGCATTGCCGAGAACTGGAGCACCATCGTGCTGCCGTTCACTCCCACCACTGTGAGCAACAACAACTTGTGGATTGAGCGCTTTGCTCAAGAGGTTGACGGCGTGGTAACCTTCAGCGAAGTTAACAATATGGAGGCTAATGTGCCTTACATCATCGCTGCTAAGCAGGACGCTATCGGCACTCCCATCACTTGGAGCGCAAGCAACGTGCTCATGAAACCCGAACCCATTGCTTACACCAGTGGCGACACTTACCTGATGACAGGTACTTTCGTAGGCGAGACTGTTGAGGAAGCCTATGCTGTCAACGCAGCAGGTTCTGTAGCTAAGTGGGGCAACGCAGCCGTTGAGCCCTTCCGCGCTTACTTCACCGAGCTTGAGGCTCTTGAAAACCACACCGACATTGAGCTGCCCGGCGAGGCTACCACTCCCAGCTACCTCAGGGGCGACGTGAACGGCGACGGCGAGGTTGACGTGCGCGACATCACCGCTCTTATCGATGTGATCATGAACTCGATTACCGACAATCCTCGTGCCGATGTGAACGAAGACGGCGACATCGATGTGCGCGACATCACTGCACTCATCGACATCATCATGAACAATTAATATTGAAACGAATCATTAGCGAGGGGCTGGCAGAAAATGAAGTGCCAGCCCCTCGTTTTTTTTAACCTCGAGCGCTCAAGTGTTCGACTATTCGATTATTCGAGTGTTCGATAAAGCCTAAACTTTAGTCAATTCCCAAGATGATGTTGATCAGCGCCGAAACATCGCTCACATTCACGCGGCCGTCGCCATTCACATCACCACGCTCCGAGTCCACGGCGATGATGCCCAAAATCATGTTAATCAGTGCTGAAACATCGCTCACATTCACTTTGCCATTGCCGTCAACATCGCCTTTCAAGAAATCATTGCCGGGCAAAATCTCAATCTCACCCATGAAGTAGCTGTTCGACCCTGCGGCACACAAACTGCCACCTACTATATGACCACCAACGGGTTTGCTGATGTAACAGTCGACGAGTTCCACATTATTACCCACAGAGATGCTGCCGTTCGACATGCGCAAAGTGGCATGGTCGATTGTGAGGTTGTTGTCGCCATCAATTTCAAGAATCTCGGCACGGCCACTCACATTCATGGTGCAGTCTTCGATGTGCAGCCTGTGGTTAGTAGCTTCGGTGTAATTCTCGAGATAAATGGCGGCCGATGCCATTGTCCCGTCAGGTACACTGATGTTTAGCGTGCCATCTCCATTAATATAATGATTGACTACATTGTGTAAATTGATAGCTATGCCGCCCGACGTAGAGTGGTTAATTGCATTGGTTCCTTTCAGTTTTATGATAAACACCGTGAACTCTTTCCCCACATCAATGCCACGGTTGGGATGTGTGATGGTGGCATTATCGAGTGTGAGGATGCGGGTAATGGTAGAGTAACCCACAAATCCACTCATCTCGTCGAAGAGTTCGGCGATGTTACTACTGCCGTCATGGCCAGCGACAGGGCGATGAATGTAATGATGCGTTTCATGTGAATGTTTCTATTTCGGTTTTATAAATAATCAAGTAATAAAAAACTCAGAACGGCAAACCGTTGGTTTTTGCTTGCCAATAATTGCCTAACAATCGATTACAAATTTAGGAAAAACATCTTGAACTAACAAAACAGATTGCTTTTAAGCCTCCATTTCTTGCCGTTATCGGCAAAAACTACTATATTTGCATCAATTATTCACTAATTTCTTGCCGATAGCACGATGGAATACATTTCAGTAAAACAATTTGCCCAAAAAATGGGCATCTCCGAGCGCACCGCCCGCAACTATTGCGCCAAAGGAAAGATTGATGGGGCCACACTCGTGGGAAAAACATGGAATATTCCTGCCGATGCCACCCTTCCAGGTCGCAGGTCAAAAGCGAAAGGTTCACCCCTGCTTGCTGCCCTGAAAGAACAGCAATCAACCAAGATGCGCGGAGGCATCTACCACCGAGTGCAGATTGACTTGACCTACAATTCTAATCACATAGAGGGCAGCCGGCTCACCCACGAACAAACAAGGTATATTTTCGAGACAAACACCATAGGTCTTGCCGATGAGGTCATTAAGGTAGATGACATCATCGAAACCACCAATCACTTCCGCTGCATCGACCTCATCATTGAGCAAGCGCAGGCACGGCTCACCGAGACCTTTATCAAGCAGTTGCACAGCATACTCAAGTCGGGAACATCGCATGCCGCAAAATCATGGTTTGCCGTGGGTGAATACAAGCTGTTGCCCAACGAAGTGGGGGGCATAGAGACCACACCACCCAGCGAGGTGCACCAGCAAATGAAACAGTTGCTTCATGATTACAATAATCTGAAATATCCCAATATCGAAGACATCATTGACTTCCACCACAGTTTCGAGGCCATTCATCCTTTTCAAGACGGCAATGGGCGTGTGGGACGACTCATCATGTTCAAGGAGTGCCTCAAAAATGGCATTGTGCCATTCATCATAACCGATGAACTCAAGTTGTTCTATTATCGTGGGTTGCACGAGTGGCCTCGCATTAAAGGATACCTGCTCGACACATGCCTCACTGCACAAGACAACTTTAAAGCCCTACTCAGTTACTTTAAAATCAAACACTGAACCTCTAACACAAAAACAATCAACAGAATTAGATCTACACAACAAGGGTGCGGCCGTGATTGGGTCGCACCCTTGATGGCGGTTATCTCTATCGGACCAACAGGTTTAGCGGGATTTCAACCTCTCCAGCGCCCCCTGCTGATACCTCTTGTTTACTTCAGGCCACGGAAGCGGAGCAGGGCATCGGCATTAGGCTCCTTGCCACGGAAGAGTTTGTAGAGGGTCATGGCATCGTCGGTGTCGCCAGCCTCGAGAATGTACTTGCGGTAATCGTTGGCAGTGTTCACATTCAGCGGGTCGTTGGCAAAGCGTTCCCAAGCGTCGGCCTCAAGCACCTGTGCCCACAGATAGGTGTAGTAACCGGTAGCATACTGGTCGCTGTCGAAGATGTGCTTGAAGTAGGGGCTGCGGTAGCGATACTCGACCAGTGCGGGTTTCTTCAGCTTCTTCGACACATAGTTCTCGAAGCCCTTCACATCGATGTTGCTGCACCAGTCAAGCTTGTGCCACTCAATGTCGAGCAGGGCGGCACCCACCAGCTCGGTGGTCATGAAGCCCTGGTTGAACTTGCCCGAAGCCAGAATCTTGTCAACGAGTTCCTGCGGAATCACTTCGCCAGTCTTGTAGTGGCGGGCATAGTTCTTCAGCACCTCAGGCACATAGGCCCAGTGCTCGTTGAGCTGCGAGGGCATCTCCACGATGTCGCGGTCAACATTGGTACCGGCAATGCCGCGGAAGGGCGCAGTAGTGAGCATTCCGTGCAGGGCATGGCCAAACTCATGGAAAGCGGTCTCGACCTCATCGAGGGTGAGAAGCGAGGGTGTGTTCTTGGTGGGAGGAGTGAAGCTGCCCACATTATAGATAATGGGTCGCACGCTCTTGCCGTTGTAGTTATACTCGGTGAGCATCTCGTTCATCCAAGCACCCTGTGCCTTGGTAGCGCGGGGGAAGTAGTCGGTCATGAACACGGCTACATGCTTGCCCTTAGCGTCTTTCACATCATAGACGGTAACCTCGGGGTTATATTTGGGAGCATCCTTCATTTCGGTGAAGGTGAGGCCATAAAGCTTGTTGGCAATGTAGAAGAGGCCGTTTTTCACCACGCTGTTCAGTTCAAAATAGGGACGTACATCGTCGTCGCTGAAGCTGTAGCGCTCAGCCTTTACCTTGGCAGCATAGTAGTAATAGTCCCAGGGAGCCAGTTTGAAGTTGGCACCGTGAGCATCGGCATACTTCTGCATGTCGGCCACTTCCTCGTCCACCTTCTTGATGGCAGGCCACCAGATCTGGAGCAGCAGGTCTTCGGCAGCATTCACAGTCTTGGCCATCACAGGATCGACAGCATAGTCGGCAAAGGTGTCAAAACCCAGCAGTTTAGCCTTGCGCTGGCGCAGTTGCAGTATCTCGTTGATGTTCTTGCTGTTGTCCCATTCGTTGCCACGGCTGGCGGTCATCGTGTAGGTTTCATACATCTTGCGGCGCAGTTCGCGGCTATCGGCACTGCCAAGCACTGCCAGGCGAGTGGCAGCCGATGCGGTGAATGCCCACTTGCCGGGCTGGCCCTTCGTGGCTGCAAGAGCGGCGGCATCGTCGATGGTAGCCTGCGACAGACCCTTGAGATCGGCAGCATTGTCAACCCAAATGATGTTGTTGGCAATCTCGTGCATCACATTGTTGCCAAAGTTGAGCTGCACGGTTGCCAGGCGGGTATTGATGGCCTTGAGCGTGTCTTGCAATGCCGGCGACAGCAAAGCGCCATTGCGCACAAAGCGCTTGTAGTATTTTTCGGTGAGTCGTTTCTGCACCTTGTCGAGTCCCAAGGCATCGGCGTTGTCATAAACGGCCTTGATTCTCTTGAACAGGTCCAGGTTCATATACATCGCGTCGCTCTGTGCGGTGAACATGGGCGAGAGTTTCTCGGCCAGTTCCTGCATCTCCGGCGTGGCGTCGCTCTCGCTCAGGGCAAAGAACACGCCGCCCACCTTGGCCAATATATCACCACTGTTGTCGAGGGCCAGCACAGTGTTCTCGAAGTTGGGCGCAGCCGGGTTGTTCACGATGTCGGCAATTTCCTTGTTCTGTTGTGCAATACCGGCCTCGAGAGCAGGCATGTAGTGCGACAGTTTAATCTTCTCGAAAGGAGGAATTTCATACTTGGCCGTGTAAGGGGCCATAAACGGATTTTCGTTAGCTTTCACATTCTTCTTTTTTGCGCCGCTTGCCAGCAATGTGAAGCAGGCAATGATAACGGCAAATGATACAATACGCTTCATAAATAATGGTATATTAAGTGTTTAGTTCTTCCAAACAAAAGTAGCAATTTGCGGGTAATGGTCACTGTCGCCTTCCTTGTCGACCTGGCAACGCACCGCCTTCATGTCGCCACGATACAGGATGTGGTCGATCTTGAAGTAAAAGCGGTTGTCGCGGAAAGTGTTGGCGAGTCCAAAGGCACAATCGCTGTAGGCATCGCGCATATCGGCGCCCTTGATGGTGCGGTAGGTATATGACCCTGGCACCTCGTTGAAGTCGCCGCACACAATCACATTCTCACCGCTCTGGTCAATCACTTGCCTGATGATGCTTGCTTCCCGGGCATGCTTCCTGAAAGCCGCACTCAGTTTCGATAGCACCGAGTGGCGTATGGTTGAAATCTCGCTGCGTTTAGGCTGTTCGTTCAAGTTTGTCAGGTCCATATAGGCCTTCTTGTCCTCATGGGTGAGCATCATCGACGAGAGGTGCAGGTTGATGAACCGCACCGTGTGTCCCGGCACCAGCACATCATAGCCTCGAGCATAAAAATGATACATGCTCAGCGGGTCGTCGGGCGACGCAAAACCTTCCTTGATGGTTGAGTCCTCGACCACCGTATAGGGGTGTTTCGACAATATCACCTGGTCGTGATAACCGTGCGAACGGTAAGGATATCGCTTCTTGAACATGCTCAGGTAGGGTTTGAGCATGGGCAAATTGTTGTAGTCTACCGACAACGAACCCTCCTGAATCATGACCACATCGGCATCGCTGTCAAGAATGTACTTGAGCGTTCGCTCGCCATCGTGGTGATCCCAGTGGGTATTTTTCTCAAAACTCATCACATTGTAGGTGAGCACGGTGAACTTGGTGGAATCTTCCTTGGCTGTAATCTTGTGCTGGGTGATGTTGAGCGGACACACCATGCGCACCATGGGCCACGACAATGCAATGGCGGCAATCGGGATAAGGGCCACGCGCCAACGCAGGGCAATGAGCCACAGGATGGCCACCACCACCGTCAACCCCAAGAGAAACGGGAATGTGAGCGTGATCATCGGGAATATCGCGCTCGTGTGCGGGTCAATCTTGCCACTATAGGCCGACAGCACCAGCAGGCACGACAGCACGATCGTACCTATCACACACACCGCCTTGGCGATTCGCCTTATTTTGCTTTTTTTCTGAGGTTTCATGTCATCGTTTTCTTGAAGCCATAAACAATCGTTCTTTCTCCTCATCACTCAGCGCGCCATAGCCCGAGCGTTTCAGTTTGTCGAGTATCGCGTCAATCTCATCCTCGTCGGGAGGCGCCGCAGCACTCTTGGCTGCCTGACCGCTTGACTTGGCCCATTTCTTCGAGGTCTTGCCAATCCTGGGACCACGCTCACGCTTGAACAGCGACACCAGCGCATCGATGCTCTTGTTGAGCCACGCTGTCACATCGTGCCCGTTGCGCATCATCAGACCAAAAATCACACCCATCAGGGCACCGCCCAAGTGCGCAACTATGCCACCTTCGTTGCCTTCGCCCACACTCAGCAGGTCAATCACCAGGGTGATGATTGCCACCCACTTGAGCGAAATGGCGCCAAAGAACAACAAGTTGATCTGGTAATGCGGAGCATATACCGCAACGGCCATTACAATGGCCATTACTGAGGCCGACGCGCCAATCAGGAATCCCATCTTGCCGTCGAAGAAAGGCAGCACAGCATAGGCTACCCAGAACAGCACCGCTCCCAGCAATCCGCCCAGGACATAGAGCGCGCCCAGCTGCTTTGGGGTGAAATACTCCAGGAATATGCGGCCCAGCCAGTAGAGCCATAGCATGTTAAACAAGATGTGGAACAGGTCGTAGTGCGAGAACATGTAGGTGAGCAGCGTCCAAGGCCTGTGCAGCACCATGTCGCCCGAAGGGAATTCAATCCACTGCAGCAACTGTATGGCCGGCTGATTCATGAACATGCCTATCAGCGCGGCAATTCTCATCACGAGGAACACCGCTATATTTATATATATGAGTCGCACGAGAATCGACCCGGCGCTATATCGTCTCTTTATTTCAACTGCTATTGCCATTGGTTACCGCCCAGCAGGCCTTTCTTTTTCCAGTATAGTAATATGATGATGCCAAAGAGCATACCGCCCAAGTGCGCGTAGTGGGCAACGCTGCTCATGGTGTGCGACACGCCCAGGAACAACTCGATTGCACCGTAGCCTATCACCAGCCACTTGGCCTTGATGGGGAACGGGAACGGAATAACATACATGCGCATGTTGGGATAAGTCATGCCGAAAGCCAGCAGCAAGCCGAACACCGCACCCGAGGCACCCACCGTGATGAGCATGTTGTAGAAACTGGGCAACAGGTGATTGAGCTGACCACTCTTGTAGAGCATCTCGGCTTCGGTGGCGCTGATGTGAGTGCCGCCTGCCTCGATGTTGGCAAAGAAGTCGCCCGTCCAAGTCAGCTGCCACACCACCTCTTGTACCAGGCCTGCACCCAGGCCGCACATGATGTAATAGAACAGGAAGCGCTTGTATCCGAACGCACGCTCAAGCAAGGTGCCGAACATCCACAAGTTGAACATGTTGCAGAACAGGTGTATCAAACCACCCTGCACGCTGCTCGAGTCGTGCATAAACATATAGGTGAAAAACTGGGTGGGGATGAAATCAGACCCCTTCCAGAAGTGGAGGGCCAGATAGTCGTCCAGGTCAACAATGCCTCGTGACTTGAGCACCATGGTCGCCAACCACATCAGCACATTAATTATCAGCAAATTTTTCACGACTACGGGTATTGAACTTAAAAAACCCGAGCGTCTTCCATATTGAGCGTTCATTCTGTTATGTCTTGTTTATACTTCTATTTAGAGAACAAAAGTAATGAAAAACTCTATATTTTGCCACATTTTACGACATTTTCGGGGATTTTTCGTGAAAAATTGATTTTTTTTCGCAATTTTTTTTGTTTTAATCAATGCTTTACCTATATTTGCGGTAGTAAATGCCTATAAACTATTGTACTAATATTAAAATTTTCAATTGTTATGAACAAAACAGAATTAGTTAATGCTATTGCTAACGAAGCTAAGTTAACCAAAGTTCAGGCTAAGGCCGCTCTCGAAGCTACACTTGCCGCTATCACTGGATCTCTTGCTAAGGGTGACAAAGTTGCTCTTATCGGTTTCGGTACTTTCGCCGTTGTTAAGAAAGGCGCTCGCAAGGGCAAAAACCCCAGAACTGGTGCTGAAATCAAGATTGCTGCTAAGAAAGTTGCTAAATTCAAAGCTGGCGCTGAACTCGCAAAGAAAGTTGCTAAATAACTTTGCATCTTAGTTGAAATGCTTAAAAGGCTTTGTCTCCACCGAGACAAGGCCTTTTTCTTTCCCCCACCCCACGCAAAGCCGATGTGAATGGTAACATGACAACACCAAAAACCATAAAAACGGCCAGTGATTTGATTGGCATTGAATAAATAATTGTGAATGTGAAAAATAATTCGTACCTTTGCACGATTTTTACAAGAAGATATATATCTATTTAACCAATTTATGTTTACACCTACTAAAAAAACCATCGTGCTGGGTGATGGTCGCGAAATCACCCTCGAAACTGGAAAGCTTGCCAAGCAAGCCGATGGAGCTGTTGAATTGCGAATGGGCAACACGATGTTGCTCGCCACAGTGGTTTCTGCAAAAGAAGCCGAAGAAGGGGCCGACTTCATGCCTCTTCAAGTTGAATACAAAGAAAAATATTCGGCCTTTGGCCGCTACCCTGGAGGTTTCACCAAGCGTGAAGGCCGCGCCAACGACTACGAGATTCTCACTGCCCGCCTCGTTGACCGCGTGCTCCGCCCCCTGTTCCCCTCGAACTATCACGCCAACACCTTTGTGAACATCCTGCTCTTCTCGAGCGACGGTGCCGACCAGCCCGATGCTCTGGCAGGACTTGCAGCCTCGGCTGCCATCGCAGTGAGCGATGTGCCCATCGAGGACTATATTGCCGAGGTGCGTGTGGCCCGTATCAATGGCGAATTCGTCATCAACCCCACCTTCGAACAAATGAAAGAAGCCGACATGGACTTAATGGTAGGTGCAACTTACGATAACATCATGATGGTGGAAGGTGAGATGGACGAAGTGCAGGAAGAAGACCTGATTGCCGCCCTCAAGGCCGCTCACGACGCTATCAAGCCCATGTGCCTCATCCAGAAGGAACTGGCCGAAGAACTGGGCATCGTGAAGCGCGAATACTGCCACGAGGTGGACGACGAGGAAATCAAGGCCCGCCTGCGCGAGGAGTGCTATCCCAAGTGCTACGAGATTGCCAAGGCCGGCAACGCCGACAAGCACTGGCGCAACGACTCGTTCGACCAGATCTATAACGACTTCCTCGAGACCATTCCCGAAGAAGAGCGTGAAGAAAAGACTCCCATGGTGGCTCGTTACTTCCACGATGTGCAGCGCGACGCTGTGCGCCGTTGCATCCTCGACGAGCACGTGCGCCTCGACGGTCGCAAGACCACCGACATCCGCCCCATCACCTGCTGGCCCGACTACTTGCCCTATCCCCACGGTTCGGCCGTGTTTACCCGTGGCGAGACACAAGCTCTGGCTACCTGCACCCTGGGTACCAAGGACGACGAGAAACTTGTCGACAATGTGCTCGAGCGCTACGACGAGCGCTTCCTGCTCCACTACAACTTCCCGCCCTTCTCTACCGGCGAAGCCAAGGCTCCCCGTGGCGTCAGCCGTCGTGAGGTTGGCCACGGCCACCTGGCATGGCGCGCCCTGAAGCGCATGCTCCCCACCGAGGACTTCCCCTATACCGTGCGCATCGTGAGCGACATCCTCGAGTCTAACGGCTCGTCGTCGATGGCCACCGTGTGTGCTGGCTGCATGGCTCTGCTCGACGCAGGCGTGAAGCTCAAGAAACCCGTGGCTGGCATCGCTATGGGCCTCATCACCGACGAGGGCAATGTGAAGCACGCTGTGCTGAGCGACATTCTGGGCGATGAAGACCACCTGGGCGACATGGACTTCAAGGTGACAGGTACCAAGGACGGTATCACTGCCACTCAAATGGATATCAAGTGCGACGGTCTCCCCTACGAGGTGCTCGAACAGGCACTGAACCAGGCTAAGGAAGGTCGCCTCCACATCCTCAACCTCATCAACGAGGCCATTCCCGAACCTCGTGCCGACTACAAGCCTCATGTGCCTCGCATCGTGAGCATGACCGTCGACAAAGAGTTTATCGGTGCCATCATCGGCAAGGGTGGCGAGGTGATTCAAGGCATTCAGGAAGAGACCGGTGCCAACATCTCTATCGACGAGATCGACGGCAAGGGAGAAATCCAGATCAGTGCCGCTAACGCCGACTCTATCCAGGCAGCTGTCGACCGCATCAAAGCCATCATCGCTGTACCCGAAGAGGGTCAGATCTACACTGGTACCGTACGCTCAATTCTTGAGTTCGGCGCATTCGTTGAGTTCATGCCTGGCCGCGACGGTCTGCTGCACATCAGCGAAATCAGCTGGAACCGCCTCGAGAACATGGAAGCCAGTGGCCTGAAAGAAGGCGACGAGGTAACCGTGAAGCTCATCGAAATCGACAAGAAGACCGGCAAGTTCCGCCTCTCGATGCGTGCCCTGCAGGAGAAACCCGAGGGTTACGAAGAGCGTCGCAACGAGCGCCGTGGCAATGGTGGCGGTGGCAACCGCAATGGCGGTGGCAACAACCGCGGACCGCGTCGCAACAACAATAATGACCGTCGTCCCGCTCGCAACAACGCCCCGCGTCGCGACAACCGCAACGACCAGGACTATGAGGGATAACCCATCATAACCTGCCTACATAAAAAACTCCCGAAGCTTCACAGCTATCGGGAGTTTTTTTGCTTTTTACCAAAGGCGGGTTTTATAGCCCCCTAGTATTTCTAGCCATTCTAGTATTACTAGTTCCTCTAGTACTACTATATATTTTAGAAAAACTAGAATTCCTAAGAAATTATACAGTGGGCAGTGCAATGCCGTCGAGCTGGCGATAGAGGTTCAGGGCGTACACATCGGTCATGGCGCTGATGTGGTCGAGCACCGCCTGAATCTTCTCGAACAGCGTGGGGGCATGCACATCATACTGCTGCGGGAACTTGTTGAGCAGCAGTTGCGAGTAGTTGCGCTCGGGGTGTAGCACGGCATCCATGAGTTTCTCGAGCAGCAAGTTGATGATGCGGTTACCAGCCAGATCCACATCCACCACATAGCCGGCGCGATAGAGTTTATTGAATGCCAAATGACTGCAACGGGCATAACCCGCCGTTGCAAGCGGCGACACATGGTCGATGAGCGACCCCTCGAAAGTGCCGTTCAGTATCTCCTCTTCGTGCTCCACAAAGGTTGCAGCACACTCCTGCACCAGCTGACCCACCACACACGAACGCAGATACACGATTTTCTCGTTAGGATCGGCAACACCCGCCATCATCTGATGAATGTGCTGCTTGCGCTCCTCGTCAAAGAAAGCGGTGAGCACATCCACAGTCTCCTCAGTGCTGATAATCTTCAGTTTATGACCGTCCTCAATATCCATCACCTGGTAGCAGATATCGTCGGCGGCTTCCACAAGATAAACCAGCGGATGACGGCAGTAGCGACCCTCGTCAAGACGAATCAGTCCCAGTTGGGCGGCAATCTTCTCAAAGTCGGCCCGCTCGGTAGTGAAAAAGCCGAATTTTCCCTTTTCGCCCGCATAGGTCGACGAATAGGGATACTTCACAATTGCGGCAAGCGTGCTATAGGTCATGGCAAAGCCGCCTGGCCGCCTGCCGTTGAACTGATGCACCAGCGTGCGAAAACTGTTGGCATTGCCCTCGAAGTGTGTGAGGTCGGCCCATTGCTCGGGCGTGAGCGAATCCTTGAGGCATTGCCCCTGCCCCTCGCTGAAGTAGGCGCCTATCGTCTTCTCGCCCGAGTGGCCAAAGGGCGGATTGCCCAGGTCATGCGCCAGGCAGGCCGCTGCCACTATCTCGCCCATGTCGCGCAATTTCTTGCGCCAAGGCTCAGTGGCATATTTTGGATACAGCCGTTCGGCAATCTCGTTGGCAAGCGACTTGCCCACGCAACTCACCTCAAGGCTGTGAGTGAGACGGTTGTGCACAAAGATGCTGCCTGGCAGCGGAAACACCTGCGTCTTGTTCTGCAGGCGGCGGAATGGCGACGAGAACACCAGGCGGTCGTAGTCGCGCTCGAAGTCGCTGCGCACGCCTGCCTTGCCGTCGTGTTTCTCCTCCAGTCCCAGTCGCTTGTCGCATATCAATTGATTCCAGTTCATGGTTAGTCAGTTTTTGTTTTGTGCAAAGATACGAATTATTAACGCGAAATAGAAAATACCAGTAGTTTTTTATAAAAAGGTATCTATTTTTTAGAATTATTTATTATATTTGTGGTTGAATTCATATTATGCCTTTATGGTAACCCAACGACTACAATCTCTTGATTACGATTATATAAACTTATTAATAATTTAAAAACCATCTGGAATATGAAGAAATTTACTCATTCATTGATGCGCAGCATTGCTACAGCGCTCTGTCTCATGACAGTTTCCCTGGCTTTCGCTGCAACCATCACAGTTGATGGAATCAACTACACCACTAAAGCCGCAACTACCACCGCTCCCGCGAGTGCTACTGTTGCCAAGTATGGTGATGTGCTCTATTCAGGCGACATCGTGATTCCTGAAATCATCACCTACGAAGGAGTTGACTACACTGTGGTTGCCACTGCTGCCAACTCGTTTCTCGATTGTACCGAACTCACATCGCTCGTGCTGCCCAACACCTGCGTGACTATCGGCCGCAACTCGTTCAAGGGCTGTACCGCACTCACCGTGAGTCCCATTCCTGCCACTGTTACCAGTGTGGGCAATGGTGTGTTCAATGGCTGCTCCAGCCTTGAAGAGGTGACCATCTCGGCAGGTTGGGGCAAAGTGATTTCAGAGCAATTTGCAGGTTGCCCCTTGAAGAAGATTACCTTTGCCCAAGGTGAGGCTGTCACCATCAACAGTGAAGGTTTCGGTAAAACCCCCGAAACCTCTCTCACGCCCAAGACCTGTGAGGAAATCTACTTTGCTTGCAACATCGAGTCGAGTGCATATGAGAACAACAAGCAGCCGTTCCACAACTTCACGGCCCTGAAGAAGGTGACTTTCACTGGCAACATCACAGCCATCAACAACACCATGTTCCAGGGTTGTACTGCTCTGACCGATGTGGTATTTGAAGAGGGATGCCAAATTGCAACCATAGGCGTCAACGCCTTCCAGAGTTGCACGGCACTCACCAGCTTCACCTTCCCCGATGCCGTTACAACAGTCGAGAGCAGCGTGTTCACTGGCTGCCGCAACCTCGCTTCAGTTACCTTCAGCCCTGCCACCACCAGCATTGGCATCTCGGCTTTCTATAACACAGGCCTCACCAGCCTCACATTGCCTGCCACCGTGAAGTCGATTGGCACCACCGCTTTCACTAATAGCAAGATTGAAGGCACCGTCGTCTTCCCCGAAGGACTTACCAGCATAGGTAGCCAGGCATTTGCCAACACGCCCATCTCGAGCATTGAGCTGCCTTCTACAGTCACCTCGATTGGCAATGCTGCCTTTGGTCCCACGCCCAACCTTGCCAGCATCGTGCTCAACGAGGGCAACACGGCCTTTAAACTCACCGACGGCGTGCTTACCAACATGGCCGAAACCCGACTGCTCATCACAGCGTTGAGAACCATGCCTACATCAAAGGACGACGCAAGCAATGCACTTAACAATGCCACCATTGAGACCATCGACAACTATGGTCTGTCGTATGCCACTTTCGAGGCGGTTGAACTTCCCGCCCTTACCACGATTGGCGACTACGGATTTGCCTATAGCGCCCTCAAGACCTTCAACCTGAAAAGCAATGTTCAGGCTGGTCTCAACGCATTCTCTAACTCGGCACTCGAATCACTTGTGATTGAAGAAGGCCGTAACGAGATCACACAAGGTCTTGCCGCCAACTGCCAGAACCTCAATTCGGTAACCCTGCCCGAATCTACCACCAACATGATGAAGGACTGCTTCGCCAACTGCCCCGCACTCGAAGAAATGGAGATTCCTCTGAACACCAATTACATGGAAATGGGTTCAGTTCCTGCTACCATCAAGCGTCTGCGCGTTCTCAATCCCAAAGTGCCCGCACTGGCTGCCGATGTGTTCAATGCCGAACAGGGCGAAGTGATTTGCAAGGTGGCCGTCAACTCGGTCGACGACTTCAAGGCCGACACCCAGTGGGGATACCTGAACATCGTGGGCGATGCCACCATCCCCTCGACAGGTGCCGCACTTGGCTGCCCCACCGGCCTCTACTTTGCCACTACCGACGGCAAACTCATGTATCGTGATGAAGAAGGCAACATCATCGACACCGAGTTCAATGCCGGCGCACACGCCTTCACCTTGGCCAACTACAAGAACCGCATCTATGTGGCCGATGCCGGTGAAAGGTTCACTTATCAGGATCCAAACCAGCCTCTGGGCGACGGTCAGCTCTTCTATGTGAACAAGACCAACGACATATTCTATCGCGTGACGGTGCTCAACAATGTGGGCTTTGCTCCCAGCGAAGATCCCTTCACCATGTTTATCGACTCGGTCGAGAACATCATCTACATCAGCGACCGCAATGTGGGTATCCACCAGATGAGCGCCGATGCTACCGGTCTCTATGGCCAACAGCCATTCTTCATGCAAAACCAGTGGCTCCCCTACTACAACGATGAAATTTCGTGGGGTTCTATCACTGGCGGCTTCACCCGCGACAGCCATGGCATATTCTGGATGTCGAAGAAGTTCAACGGCCTTGCACTGCTGCGCTTCACTACAAGCGACCTCTATCCCGACGGCGGTCAAGGACACACCAAGCACTTCAATGCCCTGTTTAAAGATGTAATCATCAAGACCTTCTATCTCGACGAGAAGAACGGATACTTGTGGATGCATGTACAGAAAGATGCAACCAGTGGCGCTGTGCCAGGCATCTACCGCATTGCACTGAGCCGCATCGAAAAAGCCGACGGCAGCGATGTTGAAGGCAATGCCGAACTCAAGATTGCCGACTGCCAACTCATCGACGACAGTCCTATCCGCTCCAGCGGCAGCAGTTTCGAAGCCAGTGGTGAAATCGACTGCATCGCTCAAATCTATGGCGATGGCGAGAACATCTATTGGGGCTACATTGCACCTGCCGATGACGCAAACGCTATTGCCGGCAGCACACCGCTCGACGAAACCAACCCGCTGCACCACACAGGTATCAAGACTTGCAAGGCTGCCGATGAAGAACCCGTCGTAACCTTTGCAGTCGAAAATGTGGCCGCCTATGGTATCACCGGAGCCACCTTCATCATTCCCGAAGAAGTGCCCATCATGCAAGGTGATGTGAACGGCGACAACCGCGTGAATGTGAGCGATGTTAGCGCACTCATCAACATGATTCTGGGCATGACTCCAATGGACAAGGAGCGTGCCGATGTGAATGGCGATGGCCGCGTGAATGTGAGCGATGTTAGCGCACTCATCAACATCATCTTAGGCATCAGCTAAAAGCGGTTAGCAATTAGCCTCTAGCCTGGCTAGCTTTTCTAGATAGCCTAGTAGAACTAGAGCATCTATAACCCTGAGAACTGACAACTCACAACTGTTAACTGATAACTGTTAACTGTTAACTAACAACTGACAACTGTTAACTGACAACTGATAACAAAAAAAGAGATTCACCCGCAATGGGTGAATCTCTTTTTATCTTTAGCACGAACCCGAATCACGGGCTCAGCCATGGGTTGCATCACAGTTTGCTGAACTCTTCAAGCACACGAGCAGCAACGGCTGCCATTTCGTCGGCAGGGAATTGCTTCTTGTTACGGAAGTCCATATCGCTCTCCTTGTTGATGGGCACAAGATGGATGTGTGCATGAGGAACCTCAAGGCCAATCACTGCCACACCTATGCGCTCGCAGGGCACGGCAGCCTTCAGGGCTACAGCCACTTTCTTGGCAAACGCCCAAAGCCCTTTGTACTCCTCATCTTCAATGTCGAAGATATAGTTCACTTCATGCTTGGGGATCACCAGTGTGTGACCCTTGGCAAGCGGATTGATGTCGAGGAATGCGTAGTAGTTCTCGTCCTCGGCACATTTGTAACTCGGGATTTCGCCCGCTGCGATTCTTGAAAAGATAGTAGCCATGATTGCTGTTAAACTTTTTGATTAAACTTCAATTTTCAATATCTCAAATTTCATCACGCCAGCCGGTGCGGTCACTTCAACCACATCGCCCACCTTGTGACCCAGCAGGCCCTTGGCAATGGGAGTAGCAATCGAGATCTTGTTCTCGCGCAGGTTTGCCTCGGTTTCGGTGACAATGGTATAGGTCATTGTGGCCTTGTTCTTCACATTTTTAATGGTCACGCGATTGAGCAGTTGCACCTCATCGGTCTGAATCTTGGTTTCATCAATAATACGGGCATTTGCCACGAGATTCTTGAGTTCGGCAATCTTAGCCTCGAGCATTCCCTGACGCTCCTTAGCCGCATCATATTCAGCATTCTCCGATAAGTCGCCTTTTTCTCTGGCTTCGACAATGGCACGCACCACCTCGGGGCGCTCCTCATTTTCGAGGCGAGCCAGTTCCTTCATTTTCTTGTCAAAGCCTTCCTTGGTCATGTAAGTTATAGCCATGGTAAAAAAACTTTTTTTCGTTAGCAAAAAATTTGAAGAATCTCATATACGAATATCGAGATTCCCCATAGAGTTGTCAGTTTGTAATTTTCACAACAAAGTTAGCGACTATTTTTTAACTGTCAAAATTTAAGGCAATTAAAATGCATTTTTTCAGCTTTATTAACTCTATCGACGCTGCCACATTTTTTTCATCTGCCACAAGGCTACAACAGCACTCAACACAGTAAAAATCAGCCCCATAATCCACCACCCATTTTCCATAAGCAGCACCATGAGCGCCGCTGCTGCAAGCGTGGCCACGATGCTCAACAGGCACCCCTTGGCCAGCCGCAATTTGAACACCCTATAATAAACGATAGCAACCACAAGCGTGTAGATGAAATACCATGCCACATACGAGGCACCCAGGCCTGTAAGCCCCCACTGCATGTAGCACACGATGTTCAAAGCCAGCCCAGTGACGGCGCTCAATGTCTCGGTGAACAGATACACCTTGCCCGACCCCTTGGCAAGTATCACAAAGGCGATGCACCACGACAGTGTGCGCAGCACTGTGCCCGCCATGCCCAGTGAGATGAAGGTGACAATCACACGGAAATCCTCGGTGTAAAGCAAATCCACCACTTGCGTGCGCAGCAAGATGAAGATGGCCACAATGGGCATCATCACCATCATGGAAATGTTGATTTCTTGCGAAACGAAGGCCCTGAGGCGCATTTTGCTGTGAGCCACGCGTGCCAGACGCGGATAGTATTCCATGCCCAATGCAGCAAGCACAAGGCCCACATACTTGTTGACCAGCGTATATCCGGCCTGATACAGGCCCACCTCGCCTGTGCCTGCGTGCAGGTTGAGCCAGGCGTTGAACACATAGGCAGCAAGCATTGTCACAAAGTTGCCAATGGTCATATACACGCCAAGCCTCACAAAGTCCTTGCCCAGCGCAACCGTTTCCTTATTAGAAATGCGTGCCGGCGGATATTCCTTGTTTTTAAGCACCAATGCAAAGAAGGCGGCACTGGCTGCATAGGCCACAATCGACGGCACCACACTGTCGAGCCTGAAGAAATAGAATAAAGGTATCGAGATGGCAAGGCCGCTCAGCGTACCAAACATCGTGACACGAGCCAACCGACGCAACTTTGCCAAGCCCTGAAACACGGCATACTCGCCATTGGTCACCGCCATGAGCAGCACGGCGGCACTCAAGGCCACAAAACCCCAAATGTGAGCGTTGTCGCCAAAGGTAACCTCACTGAGCAGCGGGGCAAACGCCATGGTGAGCAAGGCTCCAGCCAACCCCAGCCATAGCGACCACCGACGCACCACCGTGATGATGCGGGCAATGAGTTTGTCGTTGTTTTGCTGCACGGCTTGCGACACATCGCGCACGCTGCTCTGCCTGATGCTCAGGTTTGTGCCCGTATTGATCATCTCCAGCGCCTGGTTAAACAGACCGAAAAGGCCCATACCCACATCGCCCATCCACAAGGCTACCAGTTTGGTGCGCACAATTGAGCATATCACCCCCACAGCCTGAACGCCGCCAAAGAGCCCCATGGCCTTCATGATGCGTTGCGAGATATTGCTTCTGCCGGTTGCCATACAGTGAGATGAAAATTGTTAAAGAGTCAGATGATAGACATTATATACCACGCCACGGCCTCCGAGCCGCGCCTTTTGCTGCAGCAGACCCTCGTTCAAGTAGCGGCCGTGGTCTTCATTCGAGATTCCAAAGTCAAAATAGCGCTTGCCGCTGCACTTCGCCTGCTCGATGAGGTCGCTAAAGAGCAATGCAAGCGCCTTGAGTTCGCGGCCCTTGGCCGACGAGGCAATGTACTGGCAATGTGCCACCATAGCGGTCTCAAACATGACCACACCGGCCAGCAATTCGCCATTGAGTGTGGCGGTGTGCAGCGAGATATTGGAGGGAAATCGGTTCTGGAGCAGCAGCATTTCGTCGAGCGTGTGCACCGGCCGCGTCTCATGACGCTCCTGCAGCACCTCGCCCAGCAACTGCCAATAAGAGGCAAAGTCATCACTTTTGCCTGTGACTACGCCCGCTTTGCGAGCCTTGTTCACACTGCTCTTGTTACCACGGTCAAAGGGCAACGCGTCGTGCAGGTCAATCGCCGCCGACAGATTGCTCTCGGCCAGTGTGGCACCACAACGGAACAGGGCATACAGGTCCTCGTCGGCAGGATAAGCATGATAGATGTGCGGAACGGGTTTATACACCAACCGTTCAAGCCCTTCAGCACGCATCCATGCGGTAGCGGCATCCATAACACGCAGCATGACGGTGGCATCGAAGTGCTTGCGCTGTGTGAGCCAGCCACCATAAGTGAGCCCTTGATGCGAGTAGAGCACGCCCTCGGCAACATTAGCAGGCAGCAAAGCCACCACCTTGCCGGACTCGCGTGCTAGGAGCGAGCAGTCGGCGAAGCGGTCGCTGTGATAGTCCATAAAACGGCGGTCATGCAGAAAGGTGGCATTGTGACTGTCGGCCACAAAGCGGTTCCACAAGGGTTCGTCGGCTGGAGTATATCGGCTTATCTCTATCATGATTTTTTAATTTTGACGAAGTTTCAAGCACCTGGTATTCAATTACCTCCAAGCATATTCAGCAGACTGCTGCCACTCATGCGCTCATAGCCTTTGGGCAGTGAGGTGTCGATTTTCACTGCCTCGTTCCACTTCAGGCTCTTATATTCAAGGCCCAGTTTCACAGTAGAGCCGTTCATCACGGTCGACACTTTCAAATCGTGAGGCACATTGCCCGCCACGGTTTTCTTCACATTGCTGTAAAGCACCGAGTAGGTATCGTTCTTGCCACCGCCACGAGGCTTCACTGTCGACGACAACAGTTTCAAAGCCTTGTCGAAGGCAAATTCATAGTCAAAATCCTTCTCGCCCTCCACCGGCTTGAGCAGCAATTTATCGCCACTTTCCTCAAGGTTGAAATTACTTGCCAGCGCACTGTTGTAGGTGCCCTCGCCAAGCAGGAAAGCGCGTCCCAGGAATATGTCCTGCACCGTACTCACATCGGCCGGAATGCCGCTGGTGATGAGTTTCACATTCTCGCACAGGTAGCGCTTGTGAATCTTGTCGACCACGATGAGCGTGTCGCCAGTAATCACCAGTTTTGCCACCTCCATGATGCCCATAGGGCGAACCGAGATGTAGATGCTCTTGTTACGCACCATCTTCATGGTCATCGACGACGACAGGCTCTTGGCGCCGCCTATCGATATTGAGCCGCTTGCCTCCAACGATTTCCATGCCCCAAATGTGTTACCAATGAGCGATTTATAAGAATCAAGCGGGTTCTGAGTTTCAGGTTGAGTGGTTGTTCCCTGTGTAGTGGTCGTGGTAGTCACGGCCGGCTTTTTTGAACCGCATGCAGCGAGCATGAGGCAAGTGAGCAATATGATGGGTGTTCTTTTCATGCTTTATTCAATAATGTTTTATTTTTCATAATAGGTCTGGTCATTGAACTTGCGCATCAGCAGTTCGTTCTCGCCATCAAGTTCCAGCGCCTTCTGCCACTGCTCCACAGCCTTGTCGGTCTGCCCGTCAAGGAAGAGGATGTCGCCATAGTGCTCCAGCATCTCGGCGCTGGGTTCCTCGGTCTTGTTCACTGCCGACTCAATATAGAACAGCGCCATCTTATAGTCTTTCTTCTTGAAAAACACCCATGCATAGGTGTCGAGGAAGGTGGCACTGCCTGGCGACGACTTCACCGCGATGGCGGCCATGCGCTCGGCCTTGTTCAGATCGCGGTTGTGCTGCGCCAGATAGTAGGCATAGTTGTTCAGGATGCCCGTGTTGCCGGGGTAGATTTTGAGCGCCTGCTCGTAACTTTCCACAGCACTGATGCTGTCGCCCATAGCTGCGTACACATCGCCCTTGCCGCCCACAAAGTCGCTGTAAAGTTCTACATCGGTGGTGTCGATGATCGACAAGGCGCGGTCATAGGTGGCAATAGCGCGGTCATACTCTTTCATCTGATAGTAGACTGGTGCTATGTAACGGTACAGGTCCACGCTGTCGGGGTTCAACGCAAGCGCCTTCTCGGCGGCCTCTATGGCTTTGGGATAGTTCTCGTCCATGATGTTGATGACCATGAGCCGGCGCCACGAGTTGGCATCGGTGACATCTAAGTCAAGGGCATAGCCCAGTTGCTCGGCTGCACCTTTATAGTCTTTTTTCGCTACGAGATATTCGCTGTACAGGGAGCGTATTTCGGGCTCATGCGGGTGCTGGTCGAGCACCACCTGGAACAGGTTCTCAACGCGGCTGGTCGAGTCTCTTGCCATCAGCTGGTTGCGAATGTAGCCCATGAGCACATGCATCTTGCTTTCCAGTTCCAAGTCCTTGCTGATGAGGGCCTGATAAATCTGCTGGTCATAGTTGGCCGAGTCTCCCAACTCGTTATAGTAGTCAGCCTTAGCCAGATAGGTGTTGCCATTTTCGGGTTCAAATTCCTGCGCCTTGTTCAGATACACAAGCGCACTATCGGTTTGGCCAAAGAGGTGCAGCATGTTGGCCATGGCAATGTTGTACTCGGCACTGCGCGGTGCAGTGGCAAGCAACGAGCGCATCTCGTTAAGGGCGCCCAGGGTGTCGTTCATTGCCTGGTAGGCCATCACCTTGCGTGCCGAGAGCATCACCGACCGACCTTCCATCATCTGCAGCGTGTCGTAGGCACTGATGGCCTTGGCATACTCGCCGAGCCGCACATAGCCGTCGGCCAAGCGCATCTTGATTTCAGGACTATTGGGGTTGCGTTCGGCCAATATCTGTATCACGCGCTGACCTTCACGGGAGCGGCCAAGCGCCATGTTGGCATCGCTATAGACCATTGCCTCGTAGGTGTCGCTCGGGTGCGCATCCACATGCTGTTTCATCAGGTTCAGGCCGTCCATGAGCTGGGGCTTGGTTGCATCCTCGAGCATGAGTTTGCCATAGCCCAGATAAAATGCCACTGTGGTGTTAGTTGGGTCGAGTTGATGTGCATATTTGGTGAGTTCGTAGAAAGCGGCGGTATTGCCCTGCTGTTTCTGGTTCTCAGCCTCAAGAAACACATACTCGGCCTTGCGCCTGTCGGCATCGCTCACCTTCGAAGCGCGATCCTTGGCGGCCCACATGCACAACGGGACACACACCAGACACCACAGCATGATTTGTTTCAATCGATTTGATTTCTTCATAATTTCAAGCATTTACAGCTTACCATCACTTTGTGCCTGTGTGTCCAAAACCGCCGGCGCCACGCTCGCTGTCGTCGAGCGTTTCAACCAGTTCCCACTGCACTGTTTCGTGGCGCGCCACCACCATTTGGCAAATGCGCTCGCCGTTCTCAATCACTTGGGGTTCGTTGCCCAGGTTCACCAGTATCACACCCACCTCGCCGCGATAGTCGGCATCGATGGTTCCCGGCGTGTTGAGCACAGTCAGACCGCGTTTCAGCGCCAAACCGCTGCGGGGCCTGATCTGACACTCATAGCCAACCGGCAGTTCAATATACACGCCCGTGTGAATCAATCGGCGTTCAAGCGGCTGCAGCGTTACGGGTTCATCGAGCCATGCACGCAGGTCCATACCGGCACTCTGGTCGGTGCTGTAGGCTGGCAGCTCATTGGTGCTGCGGTTCACTATCTTCACTTTCAGTTTCTCCATGTTCAAAAACTATATATACCTAAAAAACGAAGAAATAGCAGTAAAATTGCCTATACCAACGCTTTTAAGTGTTTTTTAATAAGAATAATCTGCGAATTTACGAATTAATCCCCTATTTATGCGTTTTTTTTCATATTTTTGTACAAATATTGCTTCTATAACAAGACTCATCACCATGACTGAACTCGAAAAAATGATGTCGGGAAAACTCTACGAGGCCTCCGATAACAAGGAGTTGCTCGACCTGCTCGCCGTCACATCGGAGAAATGCTACGATTACAACCAGTTGCGGCCCCATCAGGCCGAAGAGCGCAAAGCGCTCCTCAAGCAAATACTGGGCAAGACCGGCGAGCGCTTCAAGATTATTCCTCCATTCTTTTGCGACTATGGCTTCAACATCGAGGTGGGTGAGGATTTCTTTGCCAACACCAACCTCGTGATTCTCGACGAGGCTCGTGTCACCTTTGGCGACAACGTCTTCATCGCTCCCAACTGCGCCTTCTACACTGCCGGACATCCGCTCGATGTGCAGCAGCGCAACGATGGGCTCCAGTACTCGCTCCCCATCACTGTGGGCAACAATGTGTGGATATGCGGCAATGTGTGCGTGATGCCAGGCGTGACCATCGGCGACAACGCTGTGATAGCCGGCGGCAGCGTGGTGGTGCACGACATTCCCAGCGGTGTGCTTGCAGCGGGCAATCCCTGCCGCGTGATTCGCCCCATCACACCCGACGACCGACTCAAATACCAACGCTTACCTCAATAACACCTTTATCTTGAAACCTTTAAAACACCCCTGACTATGAAAAAAATCAAAATACCCCTGTTGCCGCGCATCATCATCGCCATCGTGCTTGGCATCACCTTCGGGCAGTTCTTTCCCGAGTGGGCGGTGCGCATCTTTGCAACCTTCAACAGCATCTTCAGCAATTTCCTCACTTTCCTCATCCCGCTCATCATTGTGGGCCTCGTTACCCCGGCCATTGCCGACATTGGCAAGAGTGCCGGCAAGTTGCTGTTGGTCACCGTCATCATCGCCTATGGCGACTCGGTGCTCTCGGGACTCTTTTCCTATTTCACCAGTTCCAGCATTTTCCCATCACTCATATCTTCGGCCGACTCGGTAGCGCATATCGATGCCATCCAGAATGTGGAACCTTTCTTTACCATCAACATCCCCGCCATTCTCGATGTGATGTCGGCACTCATCCTTGCCTTTGTAGTGGGACTCGGCATTGCCTACTTGGGTATGAAGACGCTCAAAGATGTGGCCAACGAGTTTGAGAAAATCATTGCCAAGACCATTGCAGTGGTCATCATCCCGCTGCTGCCGCTCTACATCTTCGGCATCTTTTTGATGATGAGCAACAACGGACAAGCCTACCAAATCATGATGGCGTTCATTTCTATCATAGGCATCATCTTTGCCATGCATGTGGTGCTGCTGCTTGTACAATACTGCATCGCTGGAGCCATCACCAGGCGCAACCCGCTCAAACTGCTCTTGAAAATGCTTCCGGCCTATTTCACTGCGCTGGGCACATCGTCGAGTGCCGCAACCATCCCCGTCACGCTCAGCAGCTGCAAAAACAACGGGGTTTCTAACGGCATTGCCGGCTTTGTGGTGCCATTGTGCGCCACCATTCACCTCTCGGGCAGCGCCATGAAGATCACAGCCTGCGCTGTGGCGCTCATGCTCATGCAAGGCATGCCTTTCGACCTGGGCATGTTCACCGGTTTCATTCTCATGCTGGGCATCATGATGGTGGCTGCTCCGGGCGTCCCCGGTGGTGCCATCATGGCGGCACTGGGTGTGCTCCAGTCCATTCTGGGCTTCAACCAAGAGCAGCAGGCGCTCATGATTGCTCTCTACATTGCCATGGACAGCTTTGGCACGGCCTGCAATGTGACAGGCGACGGCGCCATCGCCCTCATCGTCGACAAGTTCTTCAGGAACAAGACCGCAAGTCCCAGCGAGGAAGAAGCCCTCAAGGGCCTCACCGACACCCAAAACCTCTGATAATCAACAAAAACCTATTGATTTTTTGAAACATTCCTAGCATTTTTATTTGCTATGATAGATAAAAACGCATCTATCGCTATTTTTATTTGTTATAATAGATAAAAGTGAGTTTTATAATGGTTTATTTGTTACGATAGACAAAATTGAACTTTTTGCCAAAATTATTTGCTACAACAGATAAAATCATTTATTTTTGCAGAAAAATAATTACAGATGGAACTAATTGAAAGAAAATCTTACACCGATCAAATCCTTCATCGTCTAGGAAAAGGACTTATTATCGCTTTGACTGGTCAACGGAGAGTAGGAAAAAGCAGCATATTGAAACTCATTCAAAACACGCTGAAACAAAACAGCAACAATAATATCATCTACATTAACAAGGACAAAGACGAGTTTCAATCAATTAAAGATAATGTGTCTTTCAGTAATCATGTCGCTCAAAACTTATCAAAGGATAAAAACAATTACTTGCTGGTCGACGAAATCCAAAACATTCAATCATTTGAACTGACACTTAGAAGTCTACAAGCCGATAATGAGTGTGATATTATTATAACTGGTAGCAACTCAAGAATTCTATCAAGCGAGCTATCAACCTATCTTTCAGGCCGATATATTGAAATCCACATTCTAAGCCTTAGTTACAGTGAGTTTCTTACATTCCACAATATCAATGACTCACAAGAATCCATTACAAGTTATTTGGACTTGGGTGGATTACCTCAATTAAGGGCCATAGGACTTAACGATATTGATTTCATTGACAGTTATCTACAAGATGTTTGTAACACAGTGGTATTAAAGGATATTGTTGAAAGATACAATATCAGAAACATAACATTACTGAACAATTTAATAGAATTTATAAGTGACAATATAGGTAAGCCAATCTCAGCTACCAGCATTGCCAAGTATCTCAAGTCACAAAGAATTGACACAACTGCCTATGGAGTTCTAAACTACATAAGTTACTTGTGCAATTCCTTTATCATCAACAAAGTAAAGCGATTTGACATTCATGGCAAACGACTGTTTGAGTCTAACGAAAAATACTATTTTGAGGATTTGGGGTTACGAAATAGTATCGTTAAATCACATCATCATGTGAGAGACATTGAAAAACTAATTGAAAATGCAGTATATCTGCATTTGCGACGCATGGGATTTGATGTTTATGTTGGGCAAATTCGAAATGCAGAAATCGACTTTATTGCACAAAAAAGAAGTCAAACAATCTACATTCAAGCAACTTACTTGCTTGCTTCAGAAGACACAATAAAAAGAGAATTCGGAAATCTCAGACTAATAAAAGACAATTATCCAAAATATGTCATTTCTCTCGACAATCTGTTTGATGAGAGTAACGATAACGGTATCATTCACATGAATCTAAGAAAATTCCTTCAACTGAGTAATTTATAAAGAAGTCCATCATTAGCACGACTCGTAATCGCAGGTGGTGGGGTTGAAACGCACCGCCTGCGAGGTGAACACCTCGTTCATCACTGAACTGGCCACCATCTCTTTGGTGGGGCCTGTCACCACGGTGCGCTCTTTCGTGATGAGCCACAGCGCATCGGTGAGCAGTAGCGAACGCGATATGTCGTGCGTAGTGAGCAAGATGGCCTTGCCACGGTCATGCGCCAAGGTGGCAAGCAGATTCATGGTCTCGATGCGGCTTGCGGCATCGAGGAAGGCTGTGGGTTCGTCAAGCACAATCACCGGCGTTTCTTGCGCCAGCGCCTTGGCAATCATCGCCTTCTGTCGTTCACCGTCACTCAATTCCGACACATAGTTATCGGCTTTTCCTGCAATGCCCACATCATGCAAGGCGGCCTCCACAATCTCTCGATCGTGCGAGCTCATGCGTCCCAAGAACCCCGTGTGGGGCTGACGGCCCAGGCCCACCAGTTCACGCACCGTGAGCGCCCCTGCCATGATGCGCTCGGTCGACACCAGCCCAATGATGCGCGACCGTTCGTGTTGCGACATTTCGGTCACATCCTTGCCCTTCAATTCTATGCTTCCTCCAACGGGTCGCGCAGCACAAGTGAGGGCACGCAACAGAGTTGACTTTCCGGCACCGTTTTGCCCCAACAAGGCAACCAGTTCACCTGCATTGAGCGTGAGATTCAACCCCTGCAGCAGCGTGGTCACTTGCTTTCCGTGCATATAGCCAACAGCCAGGTCATGAGTAGTGAGTATTGCGTTCATCAGTTAAAGTATTGAATTTTGCGTCGGTTCAAGATAATATAAATAATGATGGGCACACCTATGATGGGCGTGATGGCATTGATGGGTATCACCCCATGTTTGCCAGCCACACTCACCCAAGTGCATAACAGCGCCACATCAGCACCGGCAAGCATAGTCACCGGCATGAGCGCACTGTGGTTGCTGGTGCCCAGCGTGAGGCGTGCGATGTGCGGCACCACCAGTCCAAGGAATCCGATAGGACCGCAAAATGCCGTCACCACAGCCGTGAGCACACCCGTGATGAACAGCAACAGGCTGCGGGTGCGGTGCGTATTGATGCCCAGATTCTCTGCATAGCGCGTGCCCAACAGCAGGGCGTTGAGGGGTTTAACCATGAGCACCGATGCCACCAGACCGGCCACGATAAGCGTGGCATAGACCGGCATCTGGTCAAGCGAAACACCCGAGAAGGTACCGAAGCCCCACGACACATAGTTGTGTACGCCTTCTTCGGTAGCCACCGAGTTGAGCAACTGCACCACGCTCGAGGTGAGATAACTCACCAGAATACCCACAATGAGCAGCATGGTGCTGCTGCGCACAATCGACGAGAACACAATGAGTATCACCAGCACTAGCGCGGCACCGGCAAAAGCACCCAGCAGCGTGGCGATATAACTGCCCACCGACGCTCCAAAAACGCTGCCCACATTGCCACCCAGCGCCAGCATGATCACGGCCACGCCCAGTCCGGCACCCGACGACACACCCAGTATCGATGGACCCGCCAGCGGGTTGTTGAAGGTAGTTTGCAGCAGCAAACCCGAGATGGCAAGCGCGGAACCCGCAAGCAAAGCGGTGATTATCATGGGCACACGCGACTGCATAATGATGGTGTCCCAAGCCTGGTTGCCACTGCTGCCGCCCGTGAGTATCTTCCACACGGCACTGCTCTCGATATCGACCGAGCCGCACAGCAGATTCAGCACCACCAGCGCCACAAGCAGCACCACCAGCGCCACTGTCACTATCGTGAACCTATGTGACCTGCCACAGCTCATTGCATTTTTCCGTAATAGCGCAACTGGTAGTCTTTAACCAGTTCGGGATGGAACAGATAGGTGTATTCTCGCAAGAGCAGTTCGGGATGGAACGGGAACTCCTCAAAGAAGTGTGACTTATAGGTATCGCAGGCATACACATTGCCCTCTTTGAAGGCCTTGAAACTGTCGTTGAGTGCATAGGCACCTTTCACATCGGCCAGTGTATGGATATTAAAAGACTTGATGAGCCAGATGTCGGCATCCTGAGCCTTGTCGAGCACCTGATTGAAGTCGAGTTTCAGCGACCCCGAGCCCTTGGTAGTGGACCATGGATAGTCGCCACCCGCATCGCGCAGCATTTGCGCCATGTAACTCTCGCCGGCTGGCAGGTCCCACACGCCGCTAATCACCATCTCGGTAATCACCTTGGGCTTGTGCGACACATCATTGGCTAATTTCTTTAACTCAAGATACTCGGTTTTCACCTGATTATAAATGCTGTCAGCCTCATCGCGCTTGCCCAGCAGTTCTCCATAAAATTTAATCCACTCGGCACGGCCCAGCGGACTGAATTCCATATAGTCGGCACACTCAATGAGCGGTATGTTGAGACTTGTGATTTGACCATATTTCGCATCCTGATAGGGCGATAGCAGAATCGCATCAGGATTCATCTCTATCACCTTCTCGATCGTTGGGTTCATCGACGAGCCGCAGTCGGCCAGCCGCCCTGCTTCCACATCGCGCACCACCGCCGAATCGGTGAAATACTGCAAATCCACCACGCCTCCAAGCGCATCAATAGCACCCAGTTCGCGCATGATGCTCGTGTGCACTGCCGAGTAGACCAGCGCATTTTGCAGCGGAGTGCGCACCACTGTGCCTTCGGGCAACTCAGCGGGCAACACCGAGTCGCGAGGCACCAACACATAGGTGTGCAGCACCTTGCCTTCGTTCCACGGGTCCTTGATGGTCACGCATGTGTACTGTGGCTGGCGGTCCATCATCAGCAACCGAGCCTCGGTAATGGTCGAGTCGCTGTTGGCTGGCGACTGAGCCACCGTGTGCTTGCTATCCTTGCATGCGCCAAGCGTGCACAACAACAGCAGCGACAAGGCATAATACAATTGTTTCATGTGTTCAACTGTTCTTTTAGATTTGCACTGCAAAATTAGATAAAATTCCCGACTTATAAGCCAGTCGTGATAAAGAAACTATTTTTCTTTTGAGCTAAGGTAGCCAGATAATCTTTGTCCCTGCAACTAAAAAAAATTCAAAAATGAAGCTGCAACCATCAGACACGCTAAAAGACGATGCTGCCCGACAACGTGAACACACGCCTGCCATGCACATGGGTAACACGCGGAAACACGTTGGCACGGGCACCTTTCACGCGTTTTTTCCCAGGACGGCAGGGGTTGCCGGCAAAAAGTCCCACAAACTCGTTAATGGGATCGATGAGCCAAGCAACTATGCCGCCCAGCACCCGCGAGCCACACAAACGATAGCCGTTCCTCACAATCTTGCGCTTGGCCAGGTAGAAACCCTCGCCAATGACACTGCCCACAAGCGGAGTTATGATTAGATCTTGAGCCGAAGGTATTTCCATAAAGGCCTCGATTCCATACTCCCATAGCCCCGACGAAACAAACGAGCAATACAATAACGAGCCAAGAGCGTTGAAGCCATTGCTGCGAGCACTCATATAATAGACAGCACCCCCATACGGATGAAGCACATAGTTGAACACCGCGTTATCTTTGTCAAACACCGGACCGGCCTTCACATGATTCCACCAGCGGTCAAAGAATTTCATCTTGCGCAGCGCTTTCTTGTTCCACGCTGTTGAACCCTCGGGCAGCAACTCAAGCACAAAAAGCGTTGTCACTCCTGCTCCCATAAAGGCCAGCGTGTTCCACCTCAAGCGACCGTAATCTTCATCACGCCCCATCAGGGAGTAAGGTTGGCCATACAAACCCATATCGGAGCATGAATCGCTCAATGCCACACAGGCAGCATCAATGCCCAAAGTGTCTGGCAGAGTCATGACGCGAAGTTCTTCGGCACTAGCACCATGAGCATTCACACTGTCAGCCTCGCAGTCATCGCGCAACAGCGTGCCGGGCAAGTGAGTAACACCCTGATAAGCACATGCCTCAGGCAATGATAACACTATAGCAATGAGCACGAAAATTATATGACACAGTAATTGGCGCACAAAACAGTTTTGATAATAATTTGGCGCAAATTTAAACAAATAGAAGAGATTCACTGTGTTCATTTTTTCCCATAATTGGTTCAAAAGATACCCCTAAAGAAAAATAAAGCAAGAAAAAAGAGATTTTGAATATAAACGACTACCGCTAATGGGCAGCACAAAGCACTAACGGTTGCAAGCCGGGAAAAACTCAATACACACCGCCAGCATCACCACAACCTTTCCCGCCGCTTTTCGGCAAAAGGTTTTGCCATGTGAGATTTTAATGCTAACTTTGCACAATATTCATGCAAATCATTGCATAAAAATTTCATTCACAAGAGAAACAAAACGATAATTATACACAAATATTAACAAATATTGAACAATAAGATGGAAAAAGTTGTTAGCGGAATCAGGCCCACCGGCAATCTGCACCTGGGCAATTACTTTGGAGCTGTGAAGAGTTTTGTTGCTATGCAAGATCAATACGAGTGCATGTTCTTCATTGCCGACTGGCACTCGCTCACCACACACCCCAAGCCCGAGGACATCCAGAACAGTGTGCGCACAATTCTCGCCGAGTATCTGGCATGCGGCATCGACCCGCAAAAGGCCCCCATCTATGTGCAAAGCGATGTGCGTGAAACGCTTGAACTCTATCTTTACCTCAATATGAACTGCTACCTGGGTGAACTTGAGCGTGTCACCACCTTCAAGGAGAAGGCTCGCCAGCAGCCCGACAATGTGAACGCCGGCCTGCTCACCTACCCCACTCTCATGGCGGCCGACATTCTGCAGCACCGCGCTGCCAAGGTGCCCGTGGGCAAGGACCAGGAGCAAAACATGGAGATGGCACGCCGCTGTGCACGCCGCTTCAACAACATCTATGGCGTGGAGTTCTTCCCCGAGCCGCAAAACTTCTACTTCACCGAGAAGGCGCTCAAGGTGCCTGGACTCGACGGAAGCGGTAAGATGGGCAAGAGCACCGGCAACTGCATTTACCTGCGCGACGACGACAAGACCATCACCAAAAAGGTGATGAAGGCTGTGACCGACAGCGGTCCCACCGAACCTAACAGCGAGAAGCCCGAGGTGATCGAGAACCTGTTCACCTTCTTGCGCATCGCCTCCACTCCCGACACTTACCAGTACTTCGACGAGAAGTGGAACGACTGCTCCATTCGCTACGGCGACCTCAAGAAGCAAATTGCGCAAGACCTGTGCACCATCGTTGCCCCCATCCGTGAGCGCATCGAGCAATTTAGCGCCGACACCGACCAGCTCGACAAGATAGCACGCGACGGTGCCGAGGTAGCACGCCAGAGCGCCCGCGCCACCATCGACGAGGTGCGCCGCATCATTGGCTTCCGCATCATTTAACCAAGCACTTTTAATTCTAGCCCTAGCAGCTCTAGTTATTCTAGAGAATCTAGTATATCTAGAAATACTAGAAAGGCTAGAAAGGCTAGAAAGGCTAGAACGGCTAGCCCGGCTAGCAAAGCTAAAACCCCAATAAACACAAAAGGGGCCAGCCACTGCGGCTGGTCCCTCTTTGTTTAATCTCTAAAAAACGCTTGCTTAGCGGCCTTGATAGTTCACTTCTTGCTGTAGTTTCATCAGCTCGGCACGGGCTTTCTGAGCCTTTTCGGCCATATCTCTAGCCTTCTCTTGCTCGTCTTTAGCTTTGTTCACAGCCTTTTCGGCATCTTTTTGAGCCTTCTGAGCTTTTTCCTGAGCCTTTTGAGCATCCTTCTGAGCCTTTTCGGCCTTCTTGGCTTGCTTTTCAGCATCTTTTGTAGCCTTCTCGGCACTCTTGGCAAGCTTGTTGAGCTTCTCGGTATCCTTCTTGGTCATCTCAATCTGATCAGCACTCATGTGGATCTGATTAACGGCCATCAATGCCACTGAACCACCAAAGGTCAGCACCAATGCAATAATTAATCTTTTCATGTTCATTTTGATTTAGAAATATAAAAATGTGGGTGCTACCCGATTCGAACGGGTGACCTCATCCCTGTCAAGGATGCGCTCTAAACCTGCTGAGCTAAGCACCCAATATACACCTGATAAGGTTTTGCGGTGCAAATATAAACATTTTTATTATTTCCACAAAAAAAGCTGCTTAATTTGCAGCTTTATGTGGGTGTTGACGGATTCGAACCGCCGACCCTCTGCTTGTAAGGCAGATGCTCTGAACCAGCTGAGCTAAACACCCATTGCCTGAAAAGCGTTGCAAAATTACTGTTTTTTTTCAAACCACCAAAATTTTTCCACACTTTTTTCAAAAAAATATTTTCTCCTTTACCCAAAAACCGTGATTTGATGTGAATTATTGGCACGAATATTGTAATTTTGAGAAAAGAATCCTATATTTGTGATTCAAAACATCTCCACAGCGATGGGCCACGCTTTGGAAGATGGAACAAGAGGCCCGCAAACATTTAATTACCAATTATTTAATCAGAATGAAAAAAGTTTTATTTTTAATGGTAGCTTTTGCTATGAGCATTAGCTTCATGTCGTGCAAGAACGAAGCTGGTAAAGATGCAGCAAGTGCCGAACAAAAGTCAACCACTGAAAATGTGGAACAAAAAGTTGACCTGACCGAACTGGTTGCCAAGGTTAAAGCCGAAGGCGCTAACTGGTCGGTAGATCAGTGGAAAGATGCTTTCAAGAGCGCTCTCATCGCCCTGAAGCCCATGATGGAAACCATGAGCGAATTCCAGGCCAAGCTGAAAGGTGCCAAGGAAGAAGACGCTGCCAAGATCATGAGCGAGCTGGAAGCCAAGTCAAAGGAATTCGAACCCATCGAGAAAGCCATGACTGAATTTGAAGAAGCCGCCAAGGCCACCGAGAATGGCAAGAAGGTGCTTGACGACGAGGAATGGGGCAAACAGATGATGAAAGAACTCGGCTTCCCCGAGGACATGGGCATCTAACCACCCCCCACTGAAATGACTTATATTAAAAGTGTGCCGGTAATCCGACACACTTTTTTCTTTGCCAAGCCTCATTTTGTCAATACAGATTTATTTTGTAATTTTGTATCGACCATACTGCAATTTAATTTATAGTTATATCATGATAAGTCCTTTAACAGCCGTTTCACCCATCGACGGGCGATATCACAGCAAGACCCAACAGTTATCACAGTATTTTTCAGAGTTCGCGCTCATACGCTACAGAGCCAAAGTCGAAATCGAGTATTTCATTGCCTTGTGCAACATTCCGCTGCCCCAGCTCAAGGGCATCGACCCTGCCTGCTTTGCCACGCTGCGCGGCATCTATGAGAATTTCACCGAAGCCGACGCCCAGCGCATCAAGGACATCGAGGCCATCACCAACCACGATGTGAAGGCCGTGGAATATTTCCTGAAAGAGTGTTTCGACCAGCTGGGACTGCAACAATACAAAGAGTTCATCCACTTTGGACTCACCTCGCAGGACATCAACAACACAGCCACCCCCATGAGCATCAAGGATGCGCTTCACGACGCCATTCTGCCCGCCATCGGGCAAATCATCGCGTGGCTCAACGAGCACGCCCAGCTGTGGCACGATGTGCCCATGCTTGCCAAAACCCACGGTCAACCCGCATCGCCCACCCGCATGGGCAAGGAACTCAGGGTGTTTGCCTACCGTCTTGAGCAACAGCTGCAGCAGCTCCAGAATGTCCCCGTTTCGGGCAAGTTTGGCGGCGCAACCGGCAACTTTAATGCCCATCTCGTGACCTATCCCGATATCAACTGGATTGAATTTGCCAACCGCTTCCTGAGCGAGCAACTGGGCATCGACCGCGAGCAGTTCACCACCCAAATCTCGAACTACGACAACCTGGGCGCCATTTTCGACGCTCTCAAGCGCATCTCCACCATTCTCATCGATCTGGACCGAGACATCTGGCTCTACATCTCGATGAACTACTTCAAACAGAAAATCAAGGCCGGCGAGGTGGGGTCGAGCGCCATGCCGCACAAAGTGAACCCCATCGACTTCGAGAACAGCGAGGGCAACCTGGGCATTGCCATCTCCATACTGGAGCACCTGGCCCACAAACTGCCCGTATCGCGACTGCAACGCGACCTCACCGACAGCACGGTGCTGCGCAATGTGGGCGTGCCTTTCGGTCACTTCATGATTGCCACCGCCAGCACGCTGAAAGGGTTGGGCAAACTCATCCTGAATGCCGATGCCATCGAGACCGACCTGCAGAATACCTGGGCCGTGGTGGCCGAAGCCATGCAGACCATTCTGCGTCGCGAGGGATACCCCAAACCCTATGAAACACTCAAGCAACTCACCCGCACCAACGAGAAAATCGACGCCCAGCGCATTGCGCAGTTTGTCGACTCGCTCGAGGTGAGCGACCAGGTCAAAGCCCAACTCAAGGCCATCACGCCGCACAACTACACTGGCTACTAAAATAAACAGGCCATAATCGGGCGGCACGCGCCCATACCAACGGCACAAACACTAAATTGTGTGAAAAACAATGCCGATTCATTGCTATGTCAAGAAAAATCACTACCTTTGTTTTGATTTTTAGCGACACACTGCTTTTATCACAATCTTTAGCATATATTTATTCATTTGAGAATAACGGCCGAGAGGCCTCAAACTATTTAATAAAACAAAACCCTTTAAATTCAAAACAACATGGATGAGAGTTTAGAAAAAAAACCGAAACGACCTCGCATTGGTGAAAACAAACCAGCTATTGAAGAGAATGAGATAGCACGTTATGAGAAGGTCAACTACACTCATGAAGCACCCGAAGTACCTCAGACCGAGGGTTCAATGGATTCTGAAGATCAGCAAAACAACAACGGCGGTTATCAGCAGCGCCCCAGCTATGGCTATCAGCAGCGCGGCGGTTACCAGCAGCATGGCTACCAGCAGCGTGGCGGTTACCAGCAACGCGGCTATCAACAGCGCGGTGGTTACCAGCAGCGTGGCGGATATCAGCAGAGATACCCCCAGCAGCCTCGTTTCGAGCAGACTGCCGAAGAAAACCCAACCGACACAACACCCAACGAGGGTGAGAACCAGCAGCAAGGCGGATATCGCCAGCAAGGTGGTTATCAGCAGCGTGGCGGATACCAGCAGCGCGGTGGCTATCAGCAGCGCGGCGGTTACCAGCAGCGCGGCGGATACCAGCAGCGCGGCGGATACCAGCAGCGCGGTGGCTATCAGCAGCGTGGCGGTTACCAGCAGCGTGGCTACAACCCCGGCTATCAGCAGGGCGGTTACAACCCTGGCTATCAGCAGGGCGGCTATAATCCTGGCTATCAGCAGGGCGGCTACCACCAGCAGCGTCAAAAACCCAAACGCAACATGGGTCCGCGTCCGCAAATGCGATTCACTCCTCGTCCTCAACCCGTAGAATACGATGAGCCCATCATCGATCCCAATACCGAGATTCGCCTCAACAAGTTCATGGCTAATGCCGGCATCTGCTCTCGCCGCGAAGCCGACGAACTCATTACCAAGGGTCTCATTAAGGTCAACGGACAACCCGTGACCGAACTGGGTGCAAAAATCACCCCCAAAGACGAAGTGGAATATAACGGCGAAGTTGTGGCACGCGAGCGCAAGGTTTACATCCTGCTCAACAAGCCCAAGGACTGCGTCACCACCAGCGACGACCCCAACGGCCGCAAGACCGTCATGGACATCGTGAAAGGCGCTTGCCAGGAACGCATCTACCCCGTGGGCAGGCTCGACCGCAACACCACGGGTGTGCTGCTGCTCACCAACGATGGCGACCTGGCTTCCAAACTCACACATCCCAAGTATGTGAAGAAGAAAATCTATCAGGTCTGGACCGACAAGCCCATCAGTGAAGAAGACATGCAGCGCATTGCCGACGGCGTTGAACTCGACGACGGTCCCATCCATGCCGATGCTGTGCAATATGTCTCGGCTACCGACCGCAAGCAGGCAGGCATCGAGATTCACTCGGGCCGCAACCGCATTGTGCGTCGCATTTTCGAAGCACTGGGCTACCATGTAGTAAAACTCGACCGCGTCTACTTCGCCGGACTCACCAAGAAAGACCTGCCTCGCGGCAAATGGCGCTTCCTCACCCAGGAAGAGGTGAACTTCTTGCGTCTTAACTCATTTGAATAAAAACAATTATCCGATTTAATATCATATCAAAACAATGCAATTAAAACGAACAAAAATAGTTGACATCTTCGACCCGCTGCTGGTGGGCGAGAAAGTGTGTGTGAAAGGATGGGTTCGTACCCGTCGTGGCAACAAGCATGTGCAGTTCGTTGCCCTGAACGATGGCTCTACCATCAAGAACATCCAAATTGTCATCGACCTTCAGAAGTTTGACGAGGAATTCCTCAAACCCATCACTACGGGCGCCAGCCTGCATGTCGACGGCACCCTCGTGCCCTCGCAAGGCAAGGGGCAAAGCGTGGAAATCCAGGCCGAAGAAATTGAAATCTACGGCACTGCCGATCCCGAGGAATATCCTCTGCAGAAGAAAGGTCACACCCTGGAGTTCCTGCGCGAGAAGGCCCACCTGCGCATGCGCACCAACACCTTTGGCGCCGTGTTCCGCATCAGGCACCACCTGGCCTTTGCCATCCACAAGTTCTTCAACGAGCGTGGGTTCTATTACCTGCACACGCCGCTCATCACAGCCAGCGACTGCGAGGGCGCAGGCGACATGTTCCAGGTGACCACCCTCAACCTGGGCGACCTGCCTAAGACCGAAGATGGCAAGACCGACTACTCGCAGGACTTCTTTGGCAAAACCACCAGTCTCACCGTGTCGGGGCAGCTCGAGGGCGAACTCGGTGCTACCGCACTGGGCGCCATCTACACCTTCGGCCCCACCTTCCGTGCCGAGAACAGCAACACGCCTCGTCACCTGGCCGAGTTCTGGATGATTGAGCCCGAAATCGCTTTCTACGACATCAACGACAACATGGACCTGGCCGAGGACTTCATCAAGTTCTGCGTCAAGTATGCGCTGGAGCACTGCAAGGACGACCTCGAGTTCCTCAACAAGATGTACGACGAGACGCTCATCGAGCGCCTGCACAGCGTCATCAAGGACAAGTTTGTGCGCCTCACCTACACCGAGGGCATCGAGATTCTCAAGGCTGCCAACAAGAAATTTGAGTTCCCCGTCGACTGGGGCACCGACCTGCAGAGCGAGCACGAGCGCTACCTCGTCGAGGAGCACTTCAAGCGTCCCGTCATCCTCACCGACTATCCGCGTGAAATCAAGGCTTTCTACATGAAGCAGAACGAAGATGGCCGCACCGTGCGCGCCATGGATGTGCTCTTCCCGCAAATTGGCGAGATCATTGGCGGCAGCGAGCGTGAGGCCGACTACGACAAACTCATTGCCGAGATTGAGCGTCGCGGCATTCCCATGAAGGACATGTGGTGGTATCTCGAGACCCGCAAGTTCGGCACTGTGCCTCACAGTGGCTTCGGGCTGGGATTCGAGCGACTCATCCTCTTCGTGACCGGCATGGCTAACATTCGCGATGTCATCCCTTTCCCGCGCACGCCCAAGAACGCCGAGTTCTAATCGCACCACCCCCCTAGAAACAACCTAGGTCATCTATCTCTAGAAAATCTAGAACCACTAGAACTACTAGAACAACTAGAGAATCTAGAAAATCTAGAACTACTAGAACAACTAGAAAATCCAGAAATTCTAGAATTCCCTAAAATAACCAAAAGGCCGAGCCCATCGCGGGTTCGGCCTTCTTATTCTATCTTAAAAATCAAGTGCTTATGAAAAAACTTTCTATACAGATTCCCACATTGGTCATTTGATAGGTTCACTATCATTGCCGTTTTGTGGCGGCGCGAGCAGCTGGCCATCTTCGTGGAGCTCACCTATCTTGCCATCGTGGCGCGGACCCTTCTTGCCGTCATGGCGCGGACCCTTCTTGCCATCGTGGCGCGGACCCTTCTTGCCATCGTGGCGCGGACCCTTCTTGCCGTCGTGGCGCGGACCCATTTTGCCGTCATGGCGCGGACCCATTTTGCCGTCATGGCGCGGACCCATGCCTTGGCCCATGTGGCGAGCGTGACGCTCTTTCATTTTGCCGTACTTGAGCTGCTGCTCAGGAGTGAGCACCTTCATCACCTTCTTATCGGTCTTCTCGCGCTCACTTCCCATCTTCTCGCCCATCTTGCGCATTTGCTTCATCTCGTCGCCGAAGATCTTTTCCATCTTCTCGCGCTGGGCGGGAGTGAGGTTCAATTCACTTGCCATGCGCTCGATGCGGCTTTTACCGTCGAACATGCGCGGCGCTTTCATCTCTTCCTGTGCCATCATGGCAATTGCCATGGGCATCATCATCGATAAAACTAAAACAATCTTTTTCATCTTTCTTTGTTTTTTAGTCATTAATATTATTAGGTTCTTTCTGTGTCTCTTGTCACTCCCGCTTCAGCTGCATTTTACCCAAGCGGGTTTGTGACTTTGACTGCAAATTTAGGCCATAGTTTATTACTGCGCAACACCTTAGACCCTCACAAAAGACGTATCACCGCTTTTCACCGTTTAAACTCGTTTTTTTCAAGACCAATTACACAAAGGATTTAGGAATGTTAAAATTGGCCCGATTTTTACTTAAAAACCATAACAGTCAACAACTTTTGACCAGATTTTGAAAAAAAATCGCTAACTTTGCATACTTAATTATAATACTAAAGCGAGATGGACTTAAACAAGGTTTTATACATTTCTCAAGAAATATCGCCATATTTGCCCGACACCCCCATGGCACTTATGAGCAGACAACTTCCTCAAGCAATTCAAGAGAAAGGTGCTGAGGTGCGTATTTTTATGCCTAAATATGGCTACATCAATGAGCGCCGGCATCAGTTGCACGAAGTCATCAGGCTCTCGGGCATGAACCTCATCATTGACGACACCGACCATCCGCTCATCATCAAGGTGGCTACACTGCAGCCTGCACGCATGCAAGTGTACTTCATCTTCAACGAGGACTATTTCAACAAGAACATCTCTGAAGAACTCGAAACCGACCTGTCGCCTCTCGACAACGACGAGAGGAGCATCTTCTTTGTGCGCGGCACGCTCGAGACCATGAAGAAACAGCGCTGGGTGCCCGATGTGATTCACTGCAGCGGATGGCTCTCAGCACTTGCCCCACTCTATATCAAGGACTTCTACGGCGACGACCCCTCGTTCCAGAACGCCAAGGTGGTTTACACCATCTTTGACAACGAGCTCCCCGAACCCTTCGATGTGAGGTTCTACGAGAAACTGAAGTTCGACGGCATGAAAGAAAGCAACATCAAGGCGCTGAAAGACAAAAAGGCCGATTTGCTCGAACTCACCAAACTGGCTCTCAAGCACAGCGACGGCGTGATTCAGGGCAGCGAGAACATCGACCCCGAAATCATGGATTTCATCACGAAATCAAAGATTCCGTTCCTCCCCTATCAGAAAAGCGAGGACTTCAATGTGGAGACTTATGCTGAATTCTACCAGTCACTCTAAGCCCGCACAACGAAGCCTGCTATCTCACAGCCATTTTTCTTATTTATTTCCAATATGAGAAATTTCATTCTGCTCATTCTTGCCTTTGCGGCATTCACTGGATTCTATTCTTGCACCGAAGAGAACATAGGGTCCTCTATAATCGACACCACCAGCTCCATTATCCAAGACTCGTCGTTCACCGTTACTGGCAAGTCGGTGTCCAACGAAAAGGTGCTGGCACGCACCAGCACGCAGCTTGTGGGTCAGGTGAGTTCGTCCGGTTTCGGACAAATCTCCAGCGATGTGGTGACCGAACTCATGCCTGTTGTTGCCGTCGACACCACCGGCACACGCGAAGACTGGATCGACTCTTGCCGCCTCACACTCAAGATTCCCGAAGGCGGATTCACTGGCGACTCTATTGTGCCCATGCGGCTCAATGTGTATGCCCTCAACAAAACCTTGCCGTCGCCCATCTACAGCGACTTTGACCCCGAAGGCTACTACGACCCGACCAAAGTGCTTGGATCTATTTCCTATTCGGTCAAGAGTGCAAAAATAATCGGCACCGCCTCAACCGGTACATGGCGCGAACTCTATGTGCCCATGCCTGTGGAGTATGCAAGGAGCATGTTCCGGCTCTACAAGTCACATCCCGAAGTCTTTGCCGACCCCGCCGAGTTCAAGAAACATTATCCTGGCCTATACATTACCAGCTCGTTTGGCTCGGGCCGCGTCATGAACTTCAATGCTACCGAACTGGATGTATTCTTCAGGCAACGCGAGGAACTCGAAAACGGGACCGACACCATCTATCCGGCCAGCACCCAAAGTTATGCAGGCTCTACGCCCGAGGTGCTTACCAACAACAACATCAATCTCACCGTTGACGAAAATGTGTTGAAAATGGTGAACAACGGCGAAGCCATCGTCATGGGACCTGCCGGTTTTGAGGTCAATCTCAACTTCCCTATCCAGGAAATCATCGATTCCTACAAAGCCAACACCAAGGATGCCCTCGCGGTTATCAACTCGCTCTCGTTTGAGGTGCCTGCCGAAGAAATCGTGAACCAGTATGGCATTAAACCGCCCAAGTGCCTGCTGCTGGTCAAGAAAGGCAAGAAAGACGAATTCTTTGCCGGCGACAGCCTCACAAACAACAAGAACTCGTTCTATGCCTACTATAGCTCTTCAAAGAAGTCCTACACATTCAATGGCATGCGCGAGTACATCACCGACATCATCAACAACAAGGGAGGCATAGCCAGCAACGAAGATATCAACCTCATTCTCACGCCTATCGACATCACGACCTACACCCAGCAGGCATCCTACTACACTTCGGCCTCGACCGTGGTCACCAAGATTGCCCCGTCGGTCTCATTCCCGTCGATAGCAAAATTACGGCTCGACAAAGCAAAAATTAAGATAGTTTATAGTCGACAATCCATTTATTAGTTGTATCTTTGCACAGTCGTAACGACACAACGAAGCAATCATAGCGCTTCGCATCAGCCGCAATAGCTCAGTCGGTAGAGCATTTCATTCGTAACGAAAAGGTCGCGGGTTCGAGTCCCGCTCGCGGCTCAAAAAAACCCCAAGTTCACCTAAAACTTGGGGCTTTTTTTAATAACACCATTGCTCATCAGCAACAAAAGTTTCTGAAAAAAAACAATCTACACATAAAAAAAATCACCACCCTTATTTCCCGGGTGGTGACTTCGTGGGGTGAAATGTGGGGGTCGAACCCACGACCTTCGGAACCACAATCCGACGCTCTAACCAACTGAGCTAATCTCACCATGTTTTGTTATTGTGGGTGCAAAGTTACAAAAAAATTGGGAACTGACAACCGCTACGGCACATTTTTTTCAATCTAATGCAAAAAAACGCGTTTTTCATGCCTCCAGAACGGCATCAGCCTGTCACCAGCTTGCCCATGGCATACACGGCATGCACATTGAGTTCGCTGTCGAGCACGATGATATCGGCATCCTTGCCTCGCTGCAGCGAACCTTTGCGGTCATAGATACCCATGATGCGTGCTGGAGTCTCGCTCACCATGCGGCATGCATCGTTCAGGGGAATGTCGGCCTGCTGCACAGCGGTGCGAATCAAGCGGTCCATCGTGGCGATACTGCCAGCCAGTGCCGAGCGGTCACTAAGCTTGCACACACCATCCTCGATAATCACACGGGGGTCAAATGCCTTGTCGCTGTCGCTCGCGGTCATGGCAAGCGCATCGGTGATGAGGGCGGTGCGCTCCACTCCCTTGATGCGGTGCACCAGCCGCAAGATAGAGGCCGGCACATGTATGCCGTCGGCAATCATCTCCACTGTCATCTCCTCCATGAGATACACGGCCTCAACCGTGCCGGCATGCTTGAACTCACGCACATTGTGAAAACCGGGCATACCGTTATAGAAGTGAGTGGCATGAGAGTAGCCAGCCTCGTAGGCAGCACGCACATCGGGCAACTCGGCATCGGTGTGGCCAATAGCCGCCACAATGCCCTTGTCGACCAGATAACGGCCCATCTCAATGGCGCCAGGCAATTCGGGCGCCGAACTCCAGCGCTTCACCGAGTCGTAATCCTCCACAATATGATGGTACTCTGCCACATTTGGGTTGCGAATGAGCGCTGGCATCTGCGCGCCCGCCCTGCGGGGGTTGAAATAGGGACCCTCGAGATGCAGACCCATAATGGGACTGTTGGGTTCCTTCATCACCTCGGAACAGGTGGCACACGCCTTCTCCATCATGGGAAGGGTGGCCGACGACAAGGTGGCAAACATGGCTGTGGTGCCATATTTCATGTGCGCCAGCGCGACAGTCTTGAACGCCTCGGGAGTGCCCTCCATATAGTCACAACCACCACCGCCATGACAATGCAAGTCGATGCCGCCAGGCACCACATGCATGCCATAGGCATTCACCTGATGGTCGGCTTTGGGCTCAAGATTGCTGCTGTTCTTGATTTCAGCAATCCGCCCGTCCTCCATGATTATGGAACCACCATTAATCCATCCTTGAGGCGTGAGAATGTGACCATTGTAGATCTGAGTAAGCATGTTGAGATATCAAGTCTAAATTTTGCCGTTATTCTAATTGCAAATATAATGATTTTTTCTGAAGAACAAGAATTAAACACACTTTTTTCATATTATTTACATTATTTCAGCATGAAAAGCACTTTTTCACCACGCTTACGGGTCATTTTAAGACTTGATTGGCGTCAGTGGCAAAGCGCATTACGCTCTTGAAATAACCGCACGAGTGCACCTGAACAGGCAAGATGCACTTCACATCAAACACACCCGGCACACTGTATCGCCTTGCCTCGCCTGTGTTGAGTTTCACCCCGGCAGCAGCATAGGCACGCAACACGAGCTGTGTGCAGTAGAGCCGCGTGGTGTCGGCATCGTCATAGTCATCGTTAAAAAGCATGTGAGCCTTGTAGCAGCGCATGGCTTGCGCAGCAGCAGCCTGCGCCACAGCAGGATCGTCGCACCGCATCACCTCGCCCCGGCTGGCACGCGACTGCATGTAGAAGCGCTCGGGCGAGTCCATCTTCACGCGATTCACATCGCCTTCAAAGTCAGGTTCATCGGGCACGGCATGCACAATCATCTTCACACCAGCCGAGTCAACCACAATGCCGCAATGCGAGTACATGCCCTCACGCCCTTGCGCCAGCATCACCAGGTCGCTCTCCATACTCACGCCTTGGCGAAACACTACATCGCCCTCCTCGAGCACACAATTGGCGGGCATGATGCATGGCTCGGGCCTATCCTGCTTGTTGCACGATGACATGGTCAATAGCACCGCGCTCACTATTACCAATATTCTCACAAGTCGCTTCATCTTGTTAACTGGTGTTACAAAGATACACATATTCTGCTAAAAAATGTGAGAATCAAGTGCATTTGCACATTTTTCAGCACTGTCGGGCATCAGTTTTAAAAAAACTTAGTACCTTAGCATCGTTAATATATAAAACGACATTACGATTATGAAACAGATAACCACATTACTCGCAGCCATCGTCCTGTGCATCGCTTCTTCAGTTGCCGTTTCGGCTCAAACCGAGAACACATTGCCCAAGAAATTCTTTGGTTGCACGCTGAACGAGACAACCAACCTCGATGCGAAAATATATCTGGAATCTAATGGATTTGTGCCCAGCGACTACAGTGGCGGTTTTTATTATATCTCTGACCCAAAATTTGATGGCATCAAATACGACCTTGCACTCCTTGAGTTCACCCCTCATGATATGGCCTCTGATGTGTTCAGCGCCATCACTTTCATGAAAACCGGCATGAGCAGGAACGACGCCATCAAGTTTGCCAACAAAGTGCACGCAAAACTCGACAAGAACTACACGCTCATCAAGAAGACCGTCGACGGATTTGACTGCTATTTCACAAGCAGCGATGGCCGCACGCTCACCCTTCTCGTGGGCAAGGGCAACGATTCCCATTTTGTTTACCTGGTCATCGAGCCCGGCACCCCAAAACTCCAGTAAAAATTTCTTTTATTTGGGTTAAACCTTGGGAGGATTGCAATGGTCTAATTGGCGAGTTTGTAAACCTATTTAATTATTCTGTTTATTCATTAGAATTTTTATGTCGAAATTCAAATTGAGCGGCTGGATGGTCGAGGCACTCATCATCGCCGCAGGCGTTATTATTTTGGGCCTTTGCATCAAGGGTGGCATCGACAACTTTGTGAACAAAGACCGCGTTGTGACCGTCAAAGGTTTGTGTGAAAAGGAGGTTCCCGCCAACAAAGTGACATGGCCCATCGTGACTAAGGAAATGGGCAACGACCTGCCGGCGCTGTATGCAAAGATCAACAGCACCAACGCTGCCGTAGTCGCTTTCTTGAAGCAGAACGGCCTCACCGACAAGGAAATTACCGTGAACCCGCCGGTGCTCGTGGACAAGAACGCCAACGAGTACAACTACAACGAGCGTGCTGCCGAGCGCTACTATGTGAAGTCGGTGATTACGGTCACGAGTGAACAGGTAGAGAAGGTGCGCGGCATCATCTCCAAACAGGGCGAACTGCTCAAGCAAGGCATTGCCATTGTGGCCGACTCCTATGAGAACAGCATCCGCTACGACTTCACCTCGTTCCAGGACATGAAGCCCAAGATGATGGAAGAGGCCATCGAGAAGGCCAAAGCCACTGGCGAACAGTTTGCTAAACAGTGCGGCAGCGACCTGAACAAGATTGTGACAGCCGACCAGGGCCAGTTCTCGATTGAGGACCGCGACGAGAACACACCGCACATCAAGGTGCTGCGCGTGGTGACTACCATCACCTACTCGCTCAAAGACTGACCTGCTTGCTCAAACTCTGAGCAAAGCGCTAAGGCCGCAACCACAACAAAAAGCCGGTGCCCTTGTAGGCATCGGCTTTTATTTTGCGATGTGGCTCATAAGGTACGCCTTGAATCTTTAGAAGTCGAGAGCTATACCCGAGCCTGTTGTAGTCGAGGGTTAAACCTGGTCCTTGCCGTGGCAGTTCTTGAACTTCTTGCCACTGCCGCAGGGGCAGGGATCGTTGCGGCCCACCTTGGGTCCCACATGAATGGGAGCAGTGGGACGCTGCGCATTGTGGCTGGCACCGCGCGAAGCGGCAGCATTGGCTGCACTGGCACTTGCCAGAGCATCGCCACCACCGCCACGGCCTTCGCTATAGCGCTGCTGCTGTTGAGCACGGCGGCGCATGGCCTCTTCACGGTCGCGGTCAACCACATTGCTGGGATCGCCTGCAGCATCGGGAATCTGGCCACGCATCAGCGTTGAGATGGCCTTGTTGTTCATGTTGCCCAGCATGGTCTTGAACAGGTTGAACGATTCTACCTTGTAGATCACGAGGGGATCTTTCTGCTCATAACTTGCGTTCTGCACACTCTGGCGCAACTGGTCCATCTCGCGCAGGTGCTCTTTCCAGCTCTCGTCGATGGTGACGAGCATCACAGCCTTCTGCCATGCCTTGGCAAGGCACTTGCACTCGGTCTCATAAGCCTCCTTCATGTCGATAACGATGCCGAATGTGCGACGACCGTCGCTGACGGGCACGCGCATCTGGCCCATAGGTTCAGGAGCGCCGTTCCTGAGTTGTTCTTCAACAATGTGACGAATCACGGGGTTGGCTACCTCCACGATGCGGTCGGTCTTGCGGCGGAATGCCTTGAGCACGGCGTCGTACAGTTTCTCAATCACATCCTTGGTGTCCATCTTGCGATACTCGTCCTCGCCGAAAGGTGGCTCGATGGCATAGGTCGAGAGCACATGCATCTTGAAGTCGTCGTACTGGTCGGGACCGAAGCGGTCGGCAGCGTCTTCCACACTGTCGTAGAGCGTGTTGATGATATCGATGCCAATGCGCTCGCCCATCACGGCATGGTGACGGCGGGTGTAAACCACCTTGCGCTGAGCATTCATCACATCGTCGTATTCCAGCGTGTGCTTACGCTGACCGAAGTGGTTCTCTTCGACGCGCTTCTGAGCGTTCTCGATCGACTTGGTAACCATGGGTGACTCGATGGCCTCGCCGTCCTTCAATCCCAGGCGGTCGAGCAGTTTCACGGTGCGGTCGCCGGCAAACCAGCGCATCACGGTGTCTTCAAACGAAACGAAGAAGATTGAGCTACCCGGGTCACCTTGACGACCGGCACGACCGCGCAACTGACGGTCGACTCGGCGTGACTGGTGACGCTCGGTGCCAATGATGGCGAGACCGCCTGCAGCCTTCACCTCGGGGGTGAGCTTGATGTCGGTACCACGACCAGCCATGTTGGTGGCGATGGTCACCACACCCAAGCCGTCGATCGAGCGACCTGCCTGTGCCACGATTTCAGACTCCTTCTGAGTGCGTTCGGGTTTAGCGTTCAGCAGCTGGTGCGGAATGTGTTTCAGACTGAGCTGACGACTCAATCGCTCCGACACCTCGACCGAGGTGGTACCCACCAGACACGGACGGCCGCTGTTGCGCATCTTCTCGATTTCGTCGATCACGGCGTTGAATTTCTCCTTTTCGGTCTTGTAAACGCGGTCCGGCATATCGTTGCGAATCACCGGTTTGTTGGTGGGAATCGTGACCACATCAAGTTTATAGATTTCCCAGAACTCGCCAGCCTCAGTGATAGCGGTACCAGTCATACCGGCGAGTTTGTGATACATGCGGAAGTAGTTCTGCAGGGTGATGGTAGCAAAGGTCTGAGTGGCGGCTTCCACCTTCACGCCTTCCTTGGCCTCGATAGCCTGATGCAGACCGTCGCTGTAGCGGCGGCCCTCCATCACACGGCCCGTCTGCTCGTCCACAATCTTCACCTTGCCCTCGTTGTCGACGATGTACTCGTCGTCACGGTTAAACAGGGTGTAGGCCTTGAGCAGCTGCGTCACGGTGTGCACGCGTTCGGCCTTGACCGAGTAGTTCTGCAGCAATTCGTCGCGCTTGTGCACCTTCTCCTCGTCGGTGAGAGGTTCGTTGGTCACAGCACTCAGTTCGCTGGCAATGTCGGGAAGCACAAAGAACTTGGGGTCGTCGGTGCCCTGGGTGAGCACATCAATACCCTTGTCGGTAAGTTCCACGGTGTTGTTCTGCTCGTCGATGATGAAGTAGAGCGGATCGGTCACCACATACATCTCGCGGCTGTTGTCCTGCATGTACTTCGCCTCGGTCTTGAGCATTTGAGCCTTCACACCCTCCTGCGAGAGGAACTTGATGAGAGGCTTGTATTTAGGCAGACCCTTGAACGCACGGTAGAGCAGCAGTGTGCCGTCGGCAACCTGTTTCTCGTCGGTGCTCGCCATCAGGCGACGGGCATCGGCAAGCAAGTTGGTCACCAGCCGGCGCTGTGCCTCATACACACGCTCCACATTGGGCTTGTATTGGTCAAACATCTGGTCCTCGCCACGGGGCACGGGACCTGAAATGATAAGAGGCGTACGGGCATCGTCGATCAACACCGAGTCGACCTCGTCGACGATGGCGTAGTGATGCGGACGCTGCACCATATCCTCGGGCTGCATGGCCATGTTGTCGCGCAGGTAGTCGAAACCAAACTCGGCATTGGTACCAAAGGTGATATCGCAGTTATATGCTGCACGGCGCTCAGGCGAGTTGGGCTGCGTCTTGTCGATGCAGGCCACGCTCAAGCCATGGAACTGGTAGAGCGGACCCATCCACTCCGAGTCACGCTTGGCGAGGTAGTCGTTCACCGTCACCATGTGCACGCCCTGGCCTGCCAGCGCGTTCAGGAACACAGGCAGTGTAGCCACCAGCGTCTTACCTTCACCGGTTGCCATCTCAGCAATTTTACCCTGGTGAAGCACGATACCGCCAATGAGCTGCACATCATAGTGAATCATGTCCCAAGTGATTTCGTTACCGCCGGCAACCCAACGGTTGAAATACACCGCCTTGTCACCATTGATTTCCAAAAAGTCCTTGCCCTGAGCGGCAAGGTCGCGGTCAAAGTCGTTGGCGGTCACCTCAATCTCCTCGTTTTGGGCAAAGCGGCG
>CACXLJ010000003.1 GCA_902768435.1 uncultured Bacteroidales bacterium
GCGATTACCAAATAAGCACAAAAAAACATGCTTATTTGGCAACTATATTATAATCCATAAATCATGCGAGTATTTCTTAAAGTGTTTGATGCCACAGTAAAAGCATAACAAGCGACTGGCATAAAATGAAGAGTCACTTCTTGCATTTTCTTCGTAAGAGTTGTTGTCTCACTGGTGACAATGGCATCGGTTAGTCCATTCTTTGGCATATACCATAGAAGTGATTCAAGTTCACTAGGGTGTTGAGCGTATCGGTCGCTCCACTTGATTTCAACAGCCCATTGTGGTTTTTGCCTGCCAGCATCTATGCCAACTAGATCCACTTCGCCTTGCTGCTTGCTGCTCAACCTCCAATTAGCAAACGAGATATCAACACCTTGGCGTGGTATCCACTGAGCAAAAACGGCAGTTTCCACCATATTGCCAATTTCATCATCACTAACCTTAATGGGCTGGAATAAAGCACATCGCAGCGATGGATTAGTTAGATAGATTTTGAAGCTTATTTCCCTTTGGTATCTTTTGGCATTGTCATCAGTTCTATGTATCTTGCGAATGAGAAAAGCAGCTTCCAAATAACTGATATACTGCCTTAGCAAATCCTTCCTAACACCCGACTCTTTCGACATCGACTCGTAGGAAAACTGACCACCTGAATGATATGCAATCATGGTAAAAAGTGAGTTTAGTTCCTGCACATCATTAATACCATATAGACTTGGCAAATCCCTCAGCAAAACTTTGTCAATAATGTCATGCCTAATGAATTGACCTGGGTTCTCCTGTATTTTATCGGAGAATACCACTTCAGGATATCCGCCATAGTTAATATAGTCAACAAATAGCGCATTAAGACGGTCAATATCAATGGTGCTATAGCAGTCAATTTCGGTTTCTTTCCATTGCATTTTCTGTTTATACATGAGTTGTTCATATCCTTTTAAATGGATATATTCGTAGAAAGTCAATGGAGGCAAGCTGAAATCTGTAAACCTACCTGCTCCACTTTCATTGCTACGTTTTTTCAACTCTGCAGCAGCCGAACCACTAGCCACAAATTTGACATTTTTGTATGTATCAACAAGCGACTTCAAGTTTACTTCCCAATCCTTTAAGTATTGAATCTCATCAAAGAAAACATAATATTGGTCTTTATCATTCTCATGTTTACCTAAAGTCTTCTTTGATAGATTGAAAAGTTGCTCAAGATGTATTTTATTATAGATAGGAGTCTCTATCGAGATGTAAATGATATTTTGTTGGGGCACACCTTCAGCAAGCAACCGTGCTATGGTATGAAACAGCATTACAGTCTTACCCACGCGCCTTGGTCCCATCAAAACTACCGCACGTTGCAAGTCCGTATCAGTTACTAATGAATAAAAAATATCCAGATACAATCTCGGCTTCATGTCTTGATAGAATTGAGGAACCATCCCCTCTGCCCACCAAGGATTATCAATTCTAAGCCTTCCTATTATCTGCTTTTCAAGTAATTCTGTATATTCCATAAAGTATATTTAAATATTATTATTTTGCGCAAAGATATAGAAAACACACAAAATAAACAATATATTTAATGCTTATTTGGCAAAAATTAAGAAAATAAGCAGAATTTACAGAAAAAACCTCCTTATTTTCTCGGGACAAACGAAGAAGTATCCCATCACATAATCGTATATGTATGCCGTGGCGCAGGAGACACCTATCCCATGCCGGGCGAGATAAGTCTGGCGAGCAATGGCATACCATTCATGGAAGCCATCGGCTACCGCACCCTCGACCGCAGCAACTACTTTAATTTGTAAAAATATCTTGAGAAAATCAGCCAAAAAATAAAGGTTTTTTTGGGATTACGAGCTTGTGGTGGCGGTTGATGTAGAGGCCGGGGACACTTCTCATAATCGTTGTCGATTGTTATAAATGGCTTGATATAATCGTTGATGGAGGGGGATTTTGGTGGATTGTGGGGCGATTATTTGCAAAATCCAATATTCTTTTGGACATTTGCAGGCAAATTGTGCCGACCTTGTCTGAGAACGGGCCGGAATGACAAATGACGACATAAGCCATCAGGGGCAATCCCAAGCAATTATCATGACGACAGACAATAACGACAAATATCAAGAAAACAGCGCAGCGGTGGGCCGTGGCGATGTGCGTGAATCGGCCTCACAGTCCGATGTGGCCGACCAGCAGGTTGATTTGGCCGAGGTGCTCGAAGTGGCCTCGAAGGCGGGGCACATATTGCTGGAAAATGGTGCCGAAATATCGCGTGTGGAGGACATCATGAGCCGTATCGCCTCGCATTTTGGTGTGGATTCGGGCAATTTCTTTGTGCTTTCTAACGGCATCTTCACCACGGGCCATGCTAACAAAGTCACCAAGTCGGGCGGCCAGGCGTCGACCTACGCCAATGTGGAGTTTATCCCTCTCAGGGGCATTCAGCTGTCGAAGGTGGTGGCTGTGAACCGATTGAGTTACGATATATCTAACAACCGCATAGGGCTTGCCGAGGCACGCGAGCGGCTCGAACGCATCAGCGCATCGGGGCCCAAACCCTTCTGGGAGCAGATTTTGGGCTCGGGACTGGGCGCTGGCGGCTTCTGCGCTGTGTTTGGCGGCGGTTGGAGCGACTGTGCTGCCGCGCTTGTTGTGGGACTGCTGCTCTATGTGTTTGTTTTGGGTGTGAGCGGCCGTTATCTGTCGAAGATTGTGGGCGGCATTTGCAATGCGCTGGTGGCCACGCTGCTGTGCATCTTGTTTTGGCGTGCAGGGTTTGGCGACAGTCTTGCCAATGTAATCATCGGCGCTATTATGCCACTGATTCCGGGAGTGCCGTTTGTCAACGGCGTGCGCGACCTGGCCAACTCTGACTACCTTGCCGGCTTCACGCGGCTCACCGACGCCATGCTTGGATTCTTTTGCATTGCCGTGGGCGTGTCGCTCGCTTTTATCACCGACAGTTCGATGCACGGAGGCATGCTGAGCCTCACCATGACTGTGAACCCGCAGACGGCCAGCGTGCTGTTGCAGGCGTTGGCGGCCTTCATAGGCACAGCGGCGTTTGCGTTGCTCTTTGGCATCGACCGTGAGCACTATGTGCCCGCAGGTGTGATTGGTGCCATTGGGTGGGCGCTTTATTTGATATTGGTGCGCAATTGCGGAGCATCGCCCGTGACAGCCACCCTTGCGGCTTCGACGCTGGTGTGCATCGTGTCGCGAATGGCTGCCATCCCCTTCCGCATCCCGGCCCAGGGTTTTCTGCTGTGCGGCATTTTCCCGCTGGTGCCCGGAGCCGGCATTTTCTGGTTTACCTATTACTTGACCGACTCGCAATTCGACCTGTCGATGCACAGTGGCTGGATGGCGAGCAAGGTGGCCATCGCCATCGTCTTGGGCATTATCATAGCCATGGAATTGCCCCAGCGCCTATTCTCACATAATCACAGAACCCACTGATGTCAGCGGGTTCTGCAGAAAGTATAATCACTCTATTTCGTGCGTGTGCAACTGGAGCGCTTGTCACTTGTACAAGAAGCGCTTGATGCTCATTTTGGGCGTTTTTTCAAACGGCTTGTCGACCAGCACAACCTTGGAAATCTTGCTGTAGTTGGGAAGCGACTTGTTGGCCTCGTCGCGGATTGTTGCCGGAATGACCGATCTTGAGATGTCGTCGATATCTTCGGGAATTTCGGGATACACTAGTGCCACAATCTTCCCGCCGCGGTCAACCACCACACATTCGCTCACATACGGGCTGTTATTCAGCACTGCCTCGAGTTCCTCGGGATAGATGTTCTGGCCCGATGAACTGAGTATCATCGATTTGATGCGTCCGCGAATGAAGATGTTGTTGGCCTCGTCAATCACGCCCAGGTCGCCGGTGCGGAACCAGCCATCTTCGGTAAACGCTGCGGCTGTGGCTTCGGGATTCTTGTAGTAACCAATGGTAAGGTTACGGCCGCGTGCCTGGATTTCGCCCGCTTTGTTCACGGGGTCGTCGGAGTCGATGCGCAGTTCGTGGACAGGTTTTCCGCACGAGCCTGGCACAAATCTAGTCCACCACTCATAGCCCAGCAGCGGGCAAGCCTCGGTCATGCCGTAGCCCACCGTGTAGGGCAGGTTCATCTTCTTGAAGCAGCGCTCGGCCTCGGGATTGAGTGCCGCACCGCCCATGATGAAGCAGCGCACCTGCCCACCAAAGACGGCTAAGATGGTTTTGCGTATGGTTCGGTAAATCACTTTTTTCATGCCCGGAACAGCCAGGAGCATTCTCCTTTTCTTCAGCGCCGGTTTAATGGAATTGGCATAGATTTTCTCCATCACCAGCGGAACTGTGACCACCATGTAAGGTTTCACGCTGCGCATGGCCTTGAGCAGCGTGGTGGGCGACGGTGTCTTGCCCAGGAAATAGACAGCAACGCCATCTACATTGGGGTGGATGAACTCGATGGCCAGACCATACATGTGTGCCAAGGGCAGCATCGAGACAATGGTCTCGCCAGGAGTGTTCGGGAACTGGGTATTGGCGAAATCGTCGATGTCGGCCATGGCTTCGTAGGTGAGCATCACACCTTTGGGGTTGCCTGTGGTGCCCGATGTGTAGTTGATGATGGCCAACTCTTTCAGATTGTCGGTGAAATAGGACACATGCTCGGGTTTAAAGCCATCGGGATATTGTTCTTCAAAGGCTTTTGTGCGCTGTTCCCAGGCCTCGGCCACAACGGCATCTTGGTGCCAGAGCAGATTGCCCTTCTTCACATTGATGGCCGCCTTGAGCGATGGCGTGTCGTCGGGATTCATCTTAGTCCAAATATCGTCGTCGACAAACAGCACAACGCTGTCGGAGTGGTTGGTGAGAGTCGAGACATTGTTGGGGTGGAAGTCGGCCAGCAGCGGCACAGCCACACGGCCATTGGCGTTGATGCCCCAAAAGGCCATTGCCCACCTTGCCGAGTTGCGGGCGCAGATGGCTATTTTATCGCCCTTGTTGATGCCAGCGGCCTCAAAAAAGATGCGGAACTGTTCTATTCTGGTGGCCAGGTCGGCATAGGTGAAGCTGTCGCCCTCGTAGTCACAGAGGGCCTTTAGGTTCCAGTGCTCCTGGATGGTGTCTTGCAGTTTCTTCAGATAATGTATCATAGGCTTCTTGTTTTTATAGTTTATTTCTATCGCGGTTCTTTCACACGCTCATCATGGCGAGACTGCCATTAAAGCGATTACTGGTAGCGACGCATGTCGAAGCCCACACGCACACCCTCGAACTGCTTGCTCAGGTCGCCCACGGTCTTGATGGTGCTGTTGCCGGTGAGGCTGGTGAGTAGCTGAATGAAGTTGAGCAGTTTCTTCGACTCGAAGGTGAAGCTCATGCCCGTGGTGGTGCGGGTTGCATAGCCCGTGAGTTTGAGAAGGGTCATGTCGAGCAGCACAGCGCTGGTACTGGGGTCGAAGGTGTAGGTACCGCCTACAGGAATGCCTTTGATTCGGCCCGAGAACTGCCCGTTGTTGGCAAAGGTGAGATTGGTGTTTTCGGCATTGAGCCCGAGGCTGTTATAGACGGGAGCAAGTTTCTCTTTGACCTGGCCTGCAGCCACTGCGCCGCCTGCCTTGGCAAGCAGGTTCTCGCTGGTGAAGGCACAACCGGGTGCCTCATAGCCCCAAGTGCCCACAAGGTCGGCCTGGGTGAGTTTCACGCTGCCAATCACGAGGTCGGCCAGACTGCCCAGCGTCGACTCGCTGCCCAGCACGCCCAGCACGCCGTTGAGCACATTGCCCAGCCCGTTATTACCACCATTGCCATTATTACCCATCATGCCACAGCCAGCCATTATCATGCTGAAGCAAGTGGCCAGAGAAAATACAATCTTTTTCATAATTTGGTTATATTTAGAGTTTATGTTCGAAACAAAGTGGCATAAAGCCAATCAGGCGATGTCTTCAAACTCGGCATCGCTCACCTGCTGCTCGTTGCTGGCATTGTTGCCCTGTTGCTGAGCGGTGGCATCGGTCTGGGCGGCGCCGTAGTTGTGCTCAATCACCTCTTCGAAGTCGACATAGTCTCCATCCTCTTTGTCAAAGGTCTTGCCTTGTGCCTGACGGCGAGCCTTGCGCTCGGCCTCTTGTTGCTGCTGCTGTTGCTGGCGGAAAATCTCCTCGGCGCGGTTGCGCATGGCACGAAAGGCGAGGTAGCCACGAATGGCAGGCCAGAGAAGAATAACGAGCAATATAAGAAGAATCCATCCCATAGTATTGTCGATTAATGATCACGACTTGGTGCAAGCCGAGAGTGCCACATAGAAGAGGATGCCCCATGCCAAACCAGGCAGGCCGGCAATGATGACAAACGAGATGAAGCCCAGCACCAGCAGCCACTGGCGCCAGCTCTCGTTGAGTGCCAGGCTGTGCATCTTGAGCGAGAACATGCGCAGCGGGCACACCATGAGCAGTGAGAAGGCTACGATGAACGCCACCACAACCCACTGGCCGATGTTGTTGCCCTGAGCGGCATAGAAGTCGGTGAAGCCAATCCAGAAGATGGCATTGGCGGGAATGGGCAGACCCGAGAAAGTCGTGGTCTGGTCGGTCGAGATGTTGAACTTGGCGAGGCGCAGCGCTCCGAAAATGGGGAGCAGCAGTGCCACATAGCACACGGGCGAACCATTGAGTGCCTGCCACATCATGTTGAACAGGATGGCGGCAGGAGCCAGGCCAAAGCTCACCAGGTCGCACAGCGAGTCGAGTTCCTTGCCCAGTGGCGACACGGCATGCAGCAGGCGTGCGGCAAAGCCGTCGAGAAAATCAAACAGGGCGGCAGCGCCAATCAGGATGAATGCCACCTGATAGCCCTGCAGTCCCCACCACCAGTTCTCGAAACAATGAAAGGCGGCTACAACCGCCAGCGTGCCCGACATCAGATTCATGCAAGTGATGGCATTGGGCACATTATTTTTGATAGATTGAAGAATCTTCATGATTAATTGCGTGGTTTTAAGCGTGCTATTTCGGTTACACCGCCCACCGTCTTGTCGCCCAGTTTCACAAACACCTCGGTGTCGAGCGGCAAGTAGATGTCGACGCGTGAACCAAACTTGATGAAGCCCATGTATTGCTGCTGGTCGACTTCGTCGCCAGGTTCGGCGTAGGTTACGATGCGGCGTGCCATGGCGCCGGCAATCTGGCGCACCAGCACTTCCTCGCCGTTGGTGGCTTCAATCACGATGGTCGATCGCTCGTTTTCGGTGCTTGATTTGGGCAGGTAGGCTGCCATGTAGCGTCCGCTGTGGTGCTTCACCATCTTCACCTTGCCTTTCACGGGAACCCAGTTGGCATGCACATCCAGGATGGTCATGAACACCGATATCTGCAGCACCTTCTTGTGCAGATACTCGTCTTCCATCACTTCTTCGAGGGCCACAACTTTGCCGTCGACCGACGACACCACGGCCAGTTCCTTGTCGCCATGAAAGTGACGATGAGGAGCTCGGAAGAAGTTCACAACCAGCAAGAAGAGCACCAGCGAGATGGCAATCACAATGCACGGAATCACCTTGCTGCTCATGAGCAGGTACAACGGAATGTTGATGGCCAGCAGCACAGCAAGCAGGCCGAAAACGATATCTAATCCTTCTTTATGTATGTTATATTTCATGAAATTTCACTTTCAACTTGCAAATATAGTGATTTTTTTCATGAAAACCAACAATACCCTTATTTTCTTAACCCAAACCCAAAATGATAAGAATGTTTCCTTTCCCTTGAGGGTGAATGCAGTGGTTATTTCGAGGGGGTGGCAGGCTGGCCTGTGAAGGCGGGCAGGCGGCGCTCGGCGTCCTTGACGATGGCATCGAAGTCGAACTTGCCATAGACGATGCGGGGACGGTTACGGTATTGGTCGGAGATGAGGTTGCGCTCGGGCTTGTAGTAGGTGGTGTTGACGCCGCCCAGCTCGAAGAGCACTTGGCACACATTGTCGACCATGAACTTGCGGTTGGTGGCAGCAGCTATGCGCCGCACCATGTCGGGGTGCTGCTGCTTGAAGGTGTCGGAACACCAGATGACGAAAGGTACCAGATTCTCACACATGAGCATTTCGGGTTTGGGGTGCTGACCGGTGCCCACGCGGCCCTTGCCGTCACGGTAGTCGTAAATCTCGTCGCCATGGTCGCCAAAATAGACCACTACGGTGTTCTTGTCGCGGTAGAGGTCGAAGATGAGCTTGAGCACATAGTCGTTATAGAGCGTGGCATTGTCGTACTCGGCAATGTTCTGTCGCTTTTCCTTGGTCATCCACTTCTCGGTGCGCCAGGTGATGCTGTCGCCGGTGAAGCGTGCCCAGCTCTTGGGATAGCGCTGGTCGGGGTTCACATGCTGGCCCATGAGGTGGAAGAAGATGAGGTTGTGCTTGCCCACGGTCTTGACGGTGTCGGCAAAGTTCTTGACAATGTCCTGGTCGGCGCCATAGCAGCGCGCATTGCTCTGCGTGTAAGAGTTGCGGGTCATCACCTCGTCGTAGAGGAACGAGTTGACGGTGATGGTGAACACCTGGTGCTGGAAGAAGTCGCGCTGGTTGTCCCACATGTACACATTGTAGCCTGCCTGCTTGAAGATGGTGGTGAAGCACGGGAAGCGGTACCAGCGCTCGCCATCGCCAATGCTGTTGCAGCTGAAGGTGTTGCGCATCACAATGCTGGTGGCATTGGCCGGCGACACCACATCGGTGAAAACAAAGAGGTTGCCGCGGTTGCGCTCGGCGTCCATGCAGGGTGTGGTCTTGAGGGGGTAACCGTAGAGCGAGGCGTGGTCGCGAATGTAGGATTCGCCCAGCACATATATCACATTGAGCGAGTCGGGCTCGGTGATGGTGGGCTTGGGTGTGGATTGAGCCAGAATTACCGACTGCTCGATGGCGCTCTCAATCTCGTTGTGCGAGGTGCGTAGCGAGTTGATCGAGTACACGGTTTTCGAGAACAGGTCGATCGACAGGTAAGGGGTACACTCGTCCCACTGGTCCACATCCTGCTGGTCGTGGCACAGGAACAGGGTGGTGTAGGAAGTGACGAGGAAAATGATGCCCACCACAATGAACAGTGCTGCCGTAATGTTGAAGAAGGTGCGGTTGAGCGCATGCCTGAAAAAGCGGGCAATGGGTTTCCTGTAGAGTTCGAGCAGCACCACCAGGGCAATCACTGCCAGCACAATGGCGTAGCTCATGAGGCTTTTCACGCCCAGGGCATAGGTGGTGATGAACTCGCTGCTCTCGCTGGGATTGGTTTCCATTGTCACCAATATGGTTTGCGGCGAGATGGTCATGTCGAAGTTGAGCTTGAGGAACACCACAATGCTCAACAGCATGATGTTGAACGCATAGAGCAGCCACTTCATCCATTCCTTGCCCGTGATGTAGACGATGAGCGTGGCCAGGTAAGCCACGGCAATGTTCATCAGGAAAGCCTTGGTGAAAAACTTGATTTGATACCAGAACGGGTCGTTGTAACAGAGCCACTCGATGTTAGACTGCGCCAGCAGCGCAATGGTCACAAAGAAGAACACCGGCTGCTTCACCACCGGGCGTGCAATGGCGGCTGCCACCTTGCTTATTGTCTTGAAAAATGCGTTCATCTCACCACATTATTTTAAAAAACGCTGCAAAGTTACTAAAAATTCTGCTATCCAGCATTTTTTCGGTTTTTCGTGCTGTTTTTCCAGATTTTTTCGTATATTTACACCGTTCTTTTTTAACCTTGATAAGAGGCAGCCGAAACGCTTTGAAGGGAGAAGGCAAATAATTACAACTTAATTACAACTAATGTGAATGATGACATTGCGCGAATTGAATAATATTATAGAGAGTATTGACGTGCCCATTGACCGAATTTCGGGCTTCTGTGACCAATATGAGTACATGTTTGATCGCTGTCGCGTGTCAGTGATAAAGTTTCTTGACAAGGTGGTTATCGAAACCTTTTGCGATGCTGAAGAAGAATCAGAGATGGAAGAAAAGGGGTTCTATCCTGTGCCGTTGATGATTGAAAAACTGAAAGCCGAAGCTAAATGTCACGGAGATTATATTGTTAAATTGGATGGCCGTGACAATGATTATGATAGCCGACTGGTAATTCGCAATGTGTTCACAGCCCGTGTTTTACATTCAGGCGCCAGTGCTGGCATCAGTTTGCTCGGTCCAGAGTGTGGAAACTTGCTCAACATGGGAATCTTTGTTGCGAGAGTCATCATTGAGGACAATAGAGCGAAGAACCTAAATGACACATTTTGCGACTTTATTACATTGCTCTACTCTTTCGATGGAGAGGCTAATGATGCAATACACTTACGCACCTTCGAAGATGGCTCTACCTATCTCCGGTTTATTGCATGGAAAGAATCATGTGCAGCGGTTGTCGCCATGCTTAGCAGTATGTTTAATGGCGTGTATTTCACCATCACTCCCCTTACCGATGAATCAACAAGCTGCAGCCTAAGCAACGATTGCGACCACAAATGGTTTGCTCCATGGCAGGCAGTAGTGTACCCAGCTTACTTGCCTGACCCCTATGATTCTGAATTGGAGTCGATTGATGGAATTATGTTTTACAGGCATGAGTGTGGCAGCAAGCAGGAAGCGCTGCAGTTTATCAACGACCATCACTATAACGAGAGTGTAGGCGACATGTCGCAGATTATTTCAACACGCTATATCAATGACCCGCAGGAGCTTATTATGGGTGATGAACCATTGTTGTCATATATCGATGACAACATAAGATCGGTAGAGCGTGAATACTAATAGCAGGTGCGAAATTTAAACAATATTTCTTGAGAAAAATGCTTGCATACCTCAAGAATTATGACTAAATTTGCTTATAAGTTAAAAACTTTGATAAATAAACTGATACAAACTGAGACCATATAAGGTAAACTAACATAAATCTTAAAAAGAGGAAGCCGAAACGCTTGAAAGGGAGTAGGCATTTTTTTAATTATTACTTTTTTTCTTATTGTAGTGGCCATCCATCATTTCGAATTCAACCTTATTTAAGAGATTTTCTAAGTCTTTTTTGATGCAACCTATCATTTTTTCGAGCATGCATTTATTGTTTTCGTAGAATTGGTCACGCAGATATTTGACTTGGTTTTTTTTGCCTGATTTGGGGAATGATGTGTCTTTTTTTATCATGTCTGTCAATTTAGCAAAAGCTGGATAATCAGTTTTGTTAAGCATTTTTGATATGGCAACTTTATGGTCTATGTCAATGCTCTGAAATATTGCAACTTTCATAGTTTTAACTTCATCTTCCTTATCGGTGTGAGTATATACTTGTTTTTTGTCTTCTTCATAAATCACGTATACATTATGGTTTTCTATTATTAGAGCAGGGTCATTCGCAGGGTCATTCTCACGTAAGTTTTCAAAATCAATTGATAATCCATTATTGTCAATTAGAATTTGAATTTTATTCACCATACTTGACAACCAATCTTCGAAATATTTTTTGTTGTTAACAGAGTGTTTTTTTAATACTGTATCAATTAATTCTATAGGATAATAAATGTCTCCAGTGTACCTGCCTTCAGTTCTTCGGCGAAAAGTTATAATATCGTATAACTCTTTTTTAGTAAACTCTTTTTTCTGAAAATTATTTATTATGCCATCTATTGCATCTTTTTCATTCTGACATATATTTGCATTATTACTGCATGAATTAATGGATTGACCGTAAAATTCAATATATCTTTCAAGCGCTGTTCTACAATCGCTATAAGTGTTTTCCGAAATATTGGTTCTGTTTTTTGACCATCTTTTGTCAAATGCAAGTTCACGCATAGCATCAAGCAATTCAGACGCCTTCTCCATGTGATTCATGTGTAATTCATTGAAAATCACATGAAATAATCTAATTTTACGGTTATTCTTCTTTTTTGGAAAAAATACATCTAAAACTTTTATAAATAGTCTCCTTAATCTGCTAACATAACTACTAGCACTCTTTTGTGTGGTTGTAATGCCTTCATTAAGTAACCACTCTTTAAATTGCTCTTCTAATGGTATCTGAACGTCATATTTTTTCATATCAAATCGTTAAAGATTATATTTATTGATTAAGTTAATTTAGTAAAACCGACATTAGTGGGATTATCTTAGAGAGTTGTGTTGCTTTTTGTTTTATTATACGCTATTGTTTAAATAATTTTGTTCCATCGATGTAATCCACTCCAATCCGGTCTCCCTTTTGCATATGTTAGCCATTTTTTTTGTGCCGCTGGGTCTACCCCATATATTTTGCCATTAACAACACTTAAAAAATCAATAATAGTAAAACCAAACAAAGAACTTAGCATCTTCACGCCGAGAGCATATTCTGGAGGTTGGGCAAGCATGAATTTTTTTGCAAAGTCATAAAAATCCTGATCTTTATAATCTTTGATGATACGAAGTGCCACAGCATTAGCCATTGACTCCTCACGCCATCTGCCGAAGTCGGTGTTGTAAGATACCCGCTCATTAGAAACAGGGCAATAATCCAAATTATGGATATCTAATGCAGCATGAGCCAACTCGTGTAATAGAACTTTAGTGAAAAGCCATTTGAATTCGTTATCTGAAATCACAGCGCCATCAATTTCTTTCAAATACAGTTCTATATATGGACTGTCACCATTTCGTTTCGAAAAATAAGCTCCAAGCGGATCGATAATGCAATTGTCACCCCTTCTATCTGGCCTTGAATCGCGAAGGTAGATTGGTATTGTGTGTAGAAGAACAGCAACATTTTCATAACGTGGTTCTGCAAATTTCCATATAGGTAGAAACTGGGGATAACCATTAGGTGAAATACTAAAGAGTGAACACTGAAATTTTCGTGGGGAGTAGTATTTCCGTTCTAGTGGCCGTACAACATCAAGCAAGAAGTTGGGGATATTTAATGCTGATATTTTTGATACAATGTTCCCGGGGGCATCTATGTTGGAGATTTTCATAATAGGAATTTTATAAACTTCAATAAAATATACAAAGATACAAATTCTTTAATTCATTAGTTGTATTTTGGAAAAAAAATGACACAGTTCTCGTTCTTTTCGTTATATGTTTGCTGGTTGGTATTTTCTTGCTAAATTTGCGAAAAAATATTTAATCTATTATGGCGCGGAATTTATTTGCGAGATATTTGTGGGAGATTAACACGCTGTATGAGCGTGGGCATATCACGCTCAAGGAACTGAATGCGCTGTATCGCGACAGCTACCTTTATGACGAGGCCGACGAGGATGCGCGCATGGGGCGCCGCAGCAGCGACAATGCGGACGACGGGGCCATTCCGCGCCGCACCTGGGACAACCACCGCCGCGAGATTGAGACCATCTTTGATGTGAACATCGAGTGCCGCAAGAGCGACAACACCTATTATATTGAAGATGATGAGGGCTACATGTCGAGCAAGATGACCCACATGCTGTGCAACCACTTTGCAGTGAAGAATATGCTGGGCGAGGCGAAAAACCTGAAGAAACGGGTCATCTACGAAGACATTCCCTCGGGTTTTAACCATCTCACCACCATTATCCAGGCCATGCGCGAGAGCAAGGTGCTGGACATCAGTTACCAGAGCTTTGCGCGCGACGAGTTGACGGAGTTCCGTCTGCACCCCTATTGCCTCAAGGTGTTCAAGCAGCGCTGGTATGTGGTGGGCTGGCACGAACCCACCAGCGATGTGCGCATCTATAGCCTGGACCGCATCAGTAAGATAGAAATAACGCTCCAGAAATTCAATATGCCTGCCGATTTTGATCCGCAAGAGTACTTCGAAGGCTCGTTTGGCATGTTCCGCAACGATGGCGTGCAGGTGGTCACCGTGCGCCTGCGTGCCAATGAGGAGGAGCGCGCCTACCTGCGCACGCTGCCGTTGCATCACTCGCAGCATGAGGTGGAGCAGGCCGACGACTATTCGGTGTTCCAGTACCGGCTGCGGCCGTCGTTCGACTTCAAGCAGGCCATCCTGGCCATGGGTGCCAATGTGGAAGTGCTTGAGCCGCAATGGCTGCGCGATGACCTGCGCCAGCAGCTAGCCAAGATGCTCGACCTCTATAAATAAGTTGACTTTTTTTGCATTTTTCCCTCTCTGCGCCGCATTTTGGCACAGTGATTGCATAATTTTGCAAGTGTTGGCGGACAACAAGATCAAAGAAATAACATAAACTTAAAATATGATGAGTTTCAACGACTATTGGAAAGAAAAGGCTGCCAAGCGACACAAGTCATGGGCGAGCAAAGCTCGCAGGTACAAAGAAAACCACACACCGCTCGAGAAGGTGCGTAAAGAAGTGTTCCAACCTATGGATTATTATGAGGGTTTTCGCATTGAAGATTACAAAATATTCCACTATGTAGCTAAAAACCCTGCCATTAAATGGAAAGATGGAGCATTCAGTTTTGATCAAGAGGGATTAATAACGGCATTGAAAGCCGAAGGTGCTGACCTTGCGAATTTTAAATATGAGTCCATCAGAGAGTCCATTGTGGGTCAAGAAGTACCTCAAAAAAAGTTCTGGGGCAAGAGTCTTGAAGTACACAGCCGATTTATTAACTGGTTTCGCCGCATTTATGAGATATGCACAACGGTTGAGCGTGTGCACATTAGATATAGCGACATCACAATGGTCATAAATCGCTATACTAGCGAGGATAATCCGTTTGCTTACTATGAATTAATCCCCTCTAATGACTTAATCGCAGGCGAACTTTTGTTGGAGGAGACAAGTTTCTACTCGCTCAATGTTGCCACGCTGCTTATGGAGCTGGCCGCCGAAAAAGAGTTACAACAAGAGGCATTTAAATACTTCGCCAAGTCGTTAAAGTTGAGTCAGATGGAAGCAGCCGTCATCGATAGCGTGAAATTTGATCTTTGGGACGACAAGAAGATTGAGAAGAAACTCAAAGAATATGCTGCCAAGAATTATTCGACCGAAGATGTGCTCTATGCCGTCTTGCGTCCCTTAAAAATGGGCGTGAAGAAATATCTTGAGGCTATGACGGCCCGCTGCAGTAATAAGGGAGGATTAGTGCCTGATTATTATTTTGATTGGAATCGTTATTTACAGACATTTATTGACAACACGTTACAACCCTATATAAAAGAATCGGGACTTCAGGATGTGACCGTATCAATTCCAGATAAACGAAAAGGCATTCTTTTCAATTATCAAGGTTACAACGTCTTTTTATGTAAAGGCTTTTGCTTTTACCCCTTTCCTAAAGAGAAAGACTTGGAAAGTAGTAGATATACTTATGTTTCAAAAAGTTATATCAGTTTGTCGAAAATCTCGTTAAGTGCTATCGTAGGTTATCTGAAGCAGATGCCTGCTATCAATGCGCGCATTGATAAGGTAAAGGAAAAAGTGAGAAAAAGGTATAGTGAAATAAAAGCATCTAAATAATATGGCAATATCAATCAATAGCAAAGAACTCATTGCTCTGCTCGATGTCACTCCCTCGTGGCAAAACATTATGCTGGCTGGACGTCACGGCATAGGCAAGTCGCAAATCTTAACCAAATATTTTGAAACGAAGGGCATGACGGTGAAAACTCTTTTCTTGGGTCAGATGAGTGACCCTGGCGACCTCTTGGGACTTCCCAACAAGGACGAGGCCACTGGCAAGACCACGTTCATGCCGCCCTACTGGTTTCCGATTGATGGCAAGCCCATAGTACTGTTTCTTGACGAGTTGAACCGTGCCCGTCCCGAGATTTTGCAGACGGTGATGGACTTGGTGCTGAATCGCAAGTTAGCGGGTCGTGCTTTGCCCGACGGCAGCCGCATCATCTCGGCGTGCAACGATGGCGAGGAGTACCAGTTGACCGACCTTGACCCAGCGCTGGTGTCGCGATTTAATATCTATACCTTCCGTCCCACAGTCGAGGAATGGATGCTTTGGGCTGAGCATGAGGGACTGGATGAGCGCATCATCAGTTTCATCAATGCCAATCCCGACATGCTTGACCGCAGCGGAGACACCAAGGAAGACCAGGGATTGGAAAAAGACCCTGACCGCCGCGCCTGGGAGAAGGTGGCACGATTGCTTGAAAATGTGCCAGACCCCATGCCAGTACATCAGAAGATTGTCGCGGGCATTGTTGGTGTGCATGCTGCAGCTCAACTGTTCCTCTCGTTCCGCAAGGAAGAGCTGACGCCTATCGACTTGCTTACCGACTTCAAGCGTGCTAAGAAACGCCTAGACAAGTGTGAATTGCATCAGTTCTCGCTACTCAACGATGCCCTGGTTCGTTTCTTTGAGACCGATAAAGTGGCAACGCTTGAGCGTGAGACTGTTTGCGCTTCGCTGAAATCCTATCACGACTATCTGCTCAAAAATAACCGTGAGGCCTATGCACATCTCGTGTCGCTCATCGATGGCACAGGCTATAGGCAGTTGCTGATTTTTATCAACAAAGAAATGCCAGATACCTATAAGCAAATCGTGAACTTTATCCAAACGCTATGACAGCTCGAGAGCGCCTACAACAACTGGCGGAACATTGGTTTTTGACCGAGCCGGTGCTTTTTGCCGTCTATTGCAGCCATCGATTGACGATGAATGCCAATATGCTGTGTGCGCTGCGATCAGGAAAGGGACGTGTTGAGTATAACCCAACAGCCATCGATGTTTTGAACGACAGCGCGCTTTATGACCTGTTGAAGGTAGAGATGATTCGCATATTGTTGCAACATCCCTACATTCGTCAACCTCTTGGCTGCAAACCCATTATCCAACATGAGGCTAGCGATATGGTCATAGCACCCGCCTACAAAATGGATGACATCAATCTGTCGCATCCCGAGGATTTTGGATTGCCCATAGGGCAGCATTATGAATGGTATGCCAACAGATTGAGCGACATGGCTAAACACGTTGACGGAGAAGCACCTAGTGAAGGTGCTTCTGACGCCGGTGAGCAGCAAGGCGAGGACATTACTATGCCAATTTCAATGCCAGGTGAAAACAGTCAAACGCAAAACTCACAGCAAGAAAAAGACGACACTAGCACTGGTCACGGGCAAGAACAAGAGAAAGGCAACAGTTCAAACCCGGGTAAAGGTTGCAATGAAAGTGGTGGCGATGGCGAAGAAAATGACAAGGGTGAAGGCGAGAATCAGAGGCCTGGTGAAGGAAAAGATGAAGAACTGCATGATTCAGGGGATTCTGAACACTCTTTGGAGATAGAAGATGGCAAAGATGACTCTTATACCACGCTGTGGGAAGAAGACCCATTCCAGGCTCTCAAGATAGTTGAAATTATTCAAAGTTCAACGCAATGGGGCAGCCTGCCTGCTGGTATGGTTGAACTCATCAAAAAAGCCGCTGAAGGACGAATTGACTATCGTGGTGCCCTGCAGGCCTTTCGTGCAAGCATCATCTCGCAAAAACGCCGCTTGACCCGCATGCGTCCCAGTCGCCGCTTCGGTTTTGACCAGATGGGCAGCCACTACGATTTCACCACACGCCTGCTCATAGCCATCGACACAAGTGGGTCGGTAACAAGTGAGAATTTGGGGCGCTATTTTCGCATCATCACTACGTTTTTCAAGTATGGCATTCAGGATATTGAGGTTCTGATGTTTGATGCTGATATCAAGGAACCTGTCATGAAACTTGACGAGGCCAAGAAGAATAAGAACGAGTTCAAGATTCAGGGACGAGGAGGAACAAACTTTCAATCCCCAATTGACTATGCCGCAACTCATGGCCCATACGATGGTCTGATTATCATTACCGACGGCTATGCTCCCGTGCCACAAGTGCCACCGCTGCTCAAAACAAAACTGCTATGGGTGCTTGACAACGAGAATGCCTATAAAAAACGTTATGACAATTTTCGCAAGACAGGAAGAGTTTGCATGATTCAGGTTTGATAATAGTTTGCTTCGATGTGTTATCACTAAGAATAATTCAATTAATAAACTAACTTTTTTTGCATTTTTCCCTCTCTGCGCCGCATTTTGGCACAGTGCTTGCTTTATTTTGCCGTAGAAAACGAAGTAAAACTTTAAAAACAATTACAACTATGGCAAGATCTTTGTATCAAAAATTACTAAAAGCCTTTTACGCTGGAACGCTCAACAAAGCGCTCACCGACGAAGTGTCATTGAAGTGTTTGGAAATCATTACCAGTAACGACAGCTGCAAGGTAGCACTGGGTTCGGCCAGTGTGGAGGATGCCGTTGACTATGCCAAGAGGTTGTTCCTCATTGGTTGGAAGAGAATGGTCAAGGAGGCCTCGGGTATGGTGGATTTACGCCGCAAGCTCACCACCTTGTGCATTAACGCGTGCCAGGTGCAGCGCCGCCGCTCTTGGGAACCTTTGAATCTCCCTATGGGAGGATATGTGGGTACTGATTTCCCCGACAATGTTGGGTCCTATTAGTCATGTTCGCATTTGTGTTTGGAATATTGTCGGGCCTGGTGGTCGGTGCGTTGGCAGCGCTGGCAATTGGCGGTGCATTTTACTTGCTCTGCATGCTGTTTGTGGCGCTGCTCAATGTGTTCGACTGGGTGCGCGGCGAGTAATGAGGATGTAAATACTTATTAATCAATAAAAAACTGTGATATGGAACAACAACAAGATTACTGCTACCTGCAGTTTACTGTGATGGATCAAGATGGGTATGGTTGGGATTATTCAGTCGACGAACTGCTGGATGATGGCATGCGTGGATTATCTAAGGAAGAGAAAGTCGAATACCTGAAAGCTATTATTAAAGATATTGAGCATTACATAGATTCATTATAATTAAAAACTAAAGCACTATGGCAAATTATTGTGTTACGAAACTGGTTTTCGAGGGCGACAAGGTTGAACTCGATGATTTTGAGGCCATACTCCGTCGCCTCGAAGCAATGAAAGAAGAAGATTTCCCCGTTAATAATGTGAGTTGGGGCTCGAAGTGGCTCGGTTTTATCGTCAACGAATTTGGAGAGGACTATAGGGATTTCAATTGTAAAGGTTGCTGGTATGACCTTGAGCGCCGTGGCGACACCGTTTTGGCATTGACCACCGAGTCGGCATGGAGCAAGTGTGACGATGTTTTGAGCCTAGTCACCGACAAGTGGTCCAGTCTCCATTACCTTTACTATGCCGAGGAACCTAATAGTGACTACTTCGAGACCAACGATGCCAAAGGCAAGTACTTCCCACAACGCTTTTTTATGATTGGCACGGTGCCTGTCAAGGATGAGAACGACCAAATGTCGTTTGTCGACTTTGACGAATATCTCAACACCGAGCAGAATGTGCTTGACTTTGTCGGCAACAAGCTCCACCATCCCATTGATAGTCTTGACGGAATTGAAGCCTGGAACGAAGAACTGGAAGTGCTCAACGAAGAACATGAGGATGATGAAGAATGGGAAGAGTGCTACATTTATATCAACAAGATAGACGAAGCAGATAATGAGGCTTATTTTTCGTTCGACGATATCGAACCGGTAGTAGGTTAGGCAATGCTGAAAATCGGGCCCCATTATTGTGGCCCGATTACCGTAGTTGGATAAAAAGGGCAGGCACCCCGCCATTGGCGAGATGCCTGCCTGTGTTATGCCTGTAGCTTGGGAATTAAGCCATTAGCGACGGCGTGCCCTTCTTGGAGCATTCTGTCCATAATTATCCCATTTCACACACCAGATGCAGTAACGGTCTTTGTTGCTGTTGGACTGTGTGGGCGAGAGATTGGTGAATTTCACCTTGAGTGGACCAGGTGTGTTCACTTGAAGGCCGTAGTTATAAGCCATATAGCGTTCAGCTTGAGGCTGATCGACGGTGAAGGTCTTGAGCACGCTATTGTTCTGGTCGAGAATCTCAACCTTAAACTTCACGCCATTGCTCTCGGTCATCGAGTAGCCATACTTGAAACTCAGCACGCCGATGCCATCGGGAATGATGGGCGACTCGATAGTGCCCACGGCACTGGTCTTGCCGTTCATGTTAGCTGCCATGCCATAGGTGCCAGTAGTGTCGTTATCGATAATATACTTGTAGACGGGGTTTGCATCAGCAGCACCGCCCATCGACAGACTGCAGTTGGTGGCTACCCAGCCGTTCTTCGAAGTGTAGGTGCCGAAGGTGGCAGTAGGTGTGCCGTTGTTCATGGTGATGAAGTCGTCGCGAGTGGGGGCGGCGGCAGGGCCAAGGCCAAACTGCACATCATCGACGCACCAGGTTGCATAGTTGGCATCCTGTTTAGCCTCGAAGCGGAAACCAATGTAGTAGCTGCCGTCGGCAAACTCGCTCAGGTCGAGGTCGCCCGACTCAACCCACGAGCTGTAGCCGCTTGCGGGAGCAACTGCAATAGCGGGATTGAGCTGCACACGCTTGCTGGCAGTGGTCGGGTCAAGGCTGTTGAGTACATACACCTCGAAGTGCGAGGTTGTGCTGCCATAACCGTTCACCTGTGTGCGGAACTTGAAGATCTTGCTCTTGGCATTCTTGATGTCGAGTGCCGGAGTGATGAGCCAAGCGTCGAAGGGTGGCTTGGTGCCCTTATAACCTGTCATGGCTGCATAGCCGTTCTCCTGGAATGAAGTTTGATACCACTTCTTGTCACCGCTTACGATAACGTTTGTCCAGCTGTCGGGCAGTGCATTGTCGAAGCCTTCGTTGAGTTCGGTCACGCCACCGGTCACGATGGTCATGCGGTACTCTTCGCGGCTACCGCTGTTGCCGGTGATACCCGAGGTGTTCATGTAGCTGGCAAGGTCACCCTTGATGTAGATGCCGGTCTTGTAAGCACCCTCGTTGTCACGCATGTTGGCCTCGGTGCGGAATGGAGTGTTCTGAGGCAACGGAACCACGATACACTTGGTGTAGTCGGTCTCGTTGGGGTCGTCGGCAATCACGATGGTGTTGTCGAGCGTGGTGGGAGCGCCCCACTGGATGTCGCTGTTGCTCGACACATTGGTGACTTCGGGAGCCACAGCACCCACGATGTAACCGAATACCCAACCGTTCTTGCCCTGGTTCTGCACCTCGATGGCCTCGGTCACGGTGTAAGGATCTTTCATGAGGCCCTTGGTGGTAGTGGTGAAGCCGATGCAGTCGTTGGGAGTGCGGATGTAGAGCTGCCAGGTGCCGCCAGTTGAATTGGAGGCGCTGGTGTTGTAGTAGCTGAGCAGACCCACAACATCGCCGGTGCCCATGGGCAGGATGTTGGCGCGGAAGTCGGCATAGTTGCTGTTGCGCATCACCAGCACATTGCCGTTGGCGTCTTCGATGTTGCGGTTGGTAGTAGCACTTGCCTCGGCAAAGGTCACGGTGCCGTCGGCATCCTGGAATTTCACATCGGTGAACTTCACGAGTTGTCCTTGCCACTTCTGGAAGCTCTCGGGAGTTTCCTTGAGCTGGTCGATCGAGCAAGGAATGGTGTCGACTGCGCTCACATCGGGCAGACCGTTGATTTCAACCATACTCTGGAAGAGTTCCAGCGGCAGGAAGGTAGCTTCCCAAATGCTGCGTGCGGCATACCACTGCGGATAGCCGATTTGCTGTTGGCCGTTATACTTGCCAATGAACAGATCCTTCATGGGAAGGACAATCTCCTGACCGATGCGGTAGGTGTTGTAGAGGCTGTTGCCGTTAATCGAGATGGCGAGACCACCAGTCTCATCCTGGATGTAGAGTGTCTTGTAGATGTTGCCAGACACATCGGAACTCGTTACATAGCCGTGAATCACGACATCTTCCTTGATGGTGTCGATGTAGTTATTCGCATCTTGCCAATACTTAGTCTTGAAGTCGGCTACACTCATGTTAGGCTTGTGTTCAGCCGTGGGCACCACCATAGGAGGTGTGTCGAACTCGTCGCTGCACCCCACGGCAATGACCATGAGGAGCAACATGCTGAGATATAAATTAATGCGTTTCATAATGATATGTTGTTTTTGATATTATCAAATATGTTAGAGGGTTAGAATCTCACGCCCAGATTCAAGAACATTTTGAAGCCCTGTGCGTAGTAGTATTTGTTAGGATATTTAGTGGTTGTGAAGTTCTTGTAGTCGAAACGGCCTTGCTGATAACCGCCAGTCTGTATGTTGCGGTTGTCGAGCAGGTTGTTGAGGTTCAGGTTAATGTTGAGCGAAGCGCGGCGGTTCAGGTAAATGACCTTGCCAATGCTCATGTTGATGACCAGAGCCTCGTTGAGTTTCTCCTGGTTGGCGATATCTTTCATCTTCTCCACGAGTTCCTGCTCGCTGTAGACCTGCGTCCAAAGGTTGTCCATTGCCTCGTGGCGGATGGGCGACAGGTCGACATAGGCGCGGTTGAGCCAAGAACCGTTAATTTCAAAGAACCACTGGTGAGGTGCAGCGTAGTTGAAGGCAATGCAGTAGGCCTCCTGGGGCGTGCCGCTCACATAGAAGTTCTTGAGGTAAACCTGTTGCGTCACATCGGGCTGCGAGCCGTTTTCATAGCTGCGGGTGCCGATGGGGCGGTTCTTGTACTGGTAGCGTGCCAGATTCATGGCACCGCTCACGGTGAGCGACGAGGTGAGATTGAATGTGAGACCGAGTTCAATGCCCTTGAACACCTTGTGCACATTGGTGAGTGCGTAGTTCATGAAGGTGCTGTTGAGGTCGTCATAGAACGAGGTGCGCTCGGTTCCGTGCTGCATGTCGGTATAGAATGCGGTGATCACGCCCTTGAAGTTGCGGTAGTTCCAGTTGTAGCTCACATCGCCCGAGTAGATGACCTCGCTGCGCAGGTCGCTGATCACATCGTCCTTGATGCGGGGCGACACATAGGCATTGTTGGGCAGCGGCGCACGGGTGCCGTAGTAGATGTGTGCCTGGAAGTTGTTGCGGCCATCGAGTTTGTAGGTGGCACCGGCCTTGAAGGCGGCATTCACAAACTCGTGGGTAACGCCCTTGCCGTAGGAATTCTCAGGAGCACGGCCGTTGCGCATCTTACCGTCACGCTGATAGGCGGTGTAGCTTGCCATCACATCGTAGAAGAGGTCCCACTTGTGCAGATTGATGACAATCTGCTTCCAAATGTTGGCGCTATAGCTGTTGATGTCGTAGTCATAACCGAAACGGTCGCCTTCAAAGATGCGGCGGTTGGGGTTATTCAGGTCGTTCTGAGCAAGGCTGGCGTCGGCGGGGAAGTCGCGTTCGGCAAACTGGTCCACATCGCTCCAGTAGCGGCCGCCCAGCAGGTCCTTCATGGTCTTGTAGTAAGAGGCGCGGGTGTAATTGGCGCCAATACCGCCCTGCAGCGTCACCTTGTCGGTGAGTCGTGTGTTGAGGGTAGAATTGAGCTGCCAGCTGGCCTGATTGCTGTGGCGTTTTTCAAGAATGAAGGTTGAACCTTTCTCCACGCCGGTTTGGTCGGCCGTATAGTTGTTCAGGTAGTTGGTGTTATAGAGTTCGTTCCAATTGATTTGGCGGAACGCTTCATCGGTCGTCCAGCGTTCGTAGTAACGGCCGAAGGTCTCGGCATCGTTCTCGAAGTAGGAGGGCAGATAGCGGTAGTAGTCGGGGCGCGGGTCGCGGGCATTGTACCAGTTGAGTGCGCTCGAGGCGTAGAACGACTTGCGGAATGCTACACCGGTGTTCAGCGAGGTTCCCGTCTTGGGTGTCCATATCCAGTTGAGGATGACGGTGGGATCGAATGCGTCAACCACTTTGGCGTTGCGCTTCTTGCCTTCTTGCCAGCCCCAGTTGGGGTTATACAGGTTGTTGCCGGTCAGTTCATAGGCCTCCTCAAAGGTGGCTGTGTTGCTGGCGCGCTTGGTGGGAGCGCCAAATGTGGTAATCGACAGGCTGTGTCTGGGATTGAACTCCTTGGTGGCACTCAGGAAGTAGCCCCAGCTATTGTAGAACGAACCGGGAATCACACCCTCGTCGGCATAACGGCCCACAACGCTCAGCGCCAGTGCCCAGCCATGCTCGTTCATACCCGTGCTGTAGGTAGCCATGCCACGCCACTTGTAGTTGCCGTTGGTATAGGCCACGCTGCCGCGGAAACCAGGAGCGAAGTCCTTGGCAAAGGTGCGGATGTTGGTAGAGCCGCCCACATCGCTGAATCCATAGTTCACCATGTCAAGGCCCATGCCGATGGCCTTGCTGCGGAATGCCTGGTTCAGACCACCCGTCATCGAGTAGTTGAAGCGGCCACGCATGGCGTCGTTGAAGTTCACGCCATTGATGAAGGTTTGGTTGTACTCGTTGTTATAGCCGCGCTGGCGGAAGCGCATAATGCTGAAGTTGAAGCTGGAAGCCTTGTAGAAGGGGTTGTCGCTCGCACCGGTCAGTGTACCGATGGCTTGCGAGTTGCCTTCCTCGTCTTCCAGTTGCGACTCGGTAATCTGCATCTCCTGGTTCAGCTCGTTGTAGCTGTCGCTTGAACTGAAGTCGGTTGCCGATACCCTGATGGTCCCCACATTGCTCACAACATCGTTGTAGAGTTCAACGCCTTGCGACCAGTCCTTAAAGCCATAGCCAAACACCACGAGCACATCCTTGCCCGCTACAGCACCCGTGAGCAAGAAATCGCCGTCGGGGCCGGTGGTGGCCGAAACGCCCTGCTCGTCGAGTATCACAGTAGCTCCGGCAATGGGCATTCCCGTCTTGGAATCAATTACCACACCTTTCAGGCCGGTTTGGGCAAAAATGCTCAAACTTACTAAAAGTGATAGTAATAAAAGCAATTTTCGTTTCATAAAAGATTTGGTTTTATTTATTAGTTTATTGTATGCGATATTGTGGTAAAATTAAGTTAATTTTGATAAAAATGAGTCTATTTTGTTTATCAAAAGTTCAAATTTAATCAATTATTTTTGATTTCTACATTTTTTAATAGACTTTTTTCGCTTTAGAGCGTTTTTTTGTCAAATACAAGAAAAATCATTACTTTTGTAAATTTGTTATTCATTATTTCTTGTCATGGCAAAAGACGCTCAATATACACCCATGATGCAGCAGTTTGTGTCAATGAAGGCCAAGCACCCCGATGCCATCTTGCTGTTTCGTTGTGGCGACTTCTATGAGACCTACGGCAACGACGCTGTCATTGCCAGCGAAATTCTTGGCATCACCCTCACACGCCGCTCCAATGGTGCCAGTGCAGCCGCCAAGAACCTGGAGATGGCCGGATTTCCGCACCATGCGCTCGACACCTATCTGCCCAAGCTTGTGCGTGCAGGCAAGCGCGTGGCAATCTGTGACCAGCTCGAAGACCCCAAACTCACCAAAAAACTGGTGAAGCGTGGCATTACCGAACTGGTGACCCCCGGTGTGGTGGTGGGCAGCAACATCCTGGACCGCAAGCAGAACAATTTCCTGGCGGCGGTGCATTTTGGCAAGAAAATGTGCGGCATCGCCTTCCTCGACATCTCTACAGGCGAGTTTCTCGCTGCCGAGGGCAATGCCGACTATGTCGACAAACTGCTGGGCAATTTTGCCCCTAAGGAGGTGCTCATTGAGCGCAGCAACCGCAACCGTTTTGCCACCACTTTCTCCACCAAGTTTCTCACTTTTGAACTCGAGGAATGGGCCTTTGCCGACGATGCTGCCACCGAGCGTCTGCTCAAGCACTTCGGCACCCAGAATCTGAAAGGATTCGGCGTCGACGGCATGCCATGCGCCATTGTTGCCGCTGGGGCCATCCTGCATTACCTCGACCTCACTCAGCACACCCAAATCAAGCACATCACTACCCTATCGCGCATCGAGGCCGACCGCTTTGTGCGCCTCGACAAGTTCACCGTGCGCAACCTCGAGCTCGTTGCCACTATGGGCGAGGGCGGCAAGAGTCTGCTCGATGTGCTCGACAAGACCATCACCCCCATGGGTGGCCGCATGATGCACCGCTGGGTGCTCTTCCCGCTGAAAGATGTGAAAAGCATCAATCGCAGGCTCGATGTGGTGGAACAGTTCTTCAAGGAGGTGGATGCCCGCCAGCTGCTCAAGGAGCAACTGGAACTGGTGGGCGACATTGAACGCCTCATCTCGAAGGTGGCAGTGGGTCGCATCACACCACGCGAACTGGTGCAGCTCAAGAGTGCCCTCGTGGCCATTGGCCCCATCAAGCAGATGTGTCTTGACAGCAGCAACGAGGTGTTGCAGAGTTTTGGCGAGCAGCTCAATCTGTGCGAGCTCATCAGGGAGCGCATCGAGCGTGAAATCAACCCCGAAGCGCCCAATCAGCTCAATCGTGGCAATGTGATTAACAACGGCGTCGACGAGCAGCTCGACGAACTGCGCCTCATCTCGAGTTCGAGCAAGGACTACCTCTTGAAATTGCAGCAGCGCGAGAGCGAAATCACAGGCATTCCAAGCCTCAAGATTGGTTATAACAATGTGTTTGGCTACTACATTGAGGTGCGCAACACCCACAAGGACAAAGTGCCCGAGGGCTGGATCAGGAAACAGACACTGGTAAATGCCGAACGCTATGTGACCCAGGAACTTAAAGAATATGAAGAGAAGATACTGGGTGCCGAGGAAAAGATTCTCATGATCGAGAACCGCCTCTTTACCGAACTGGTGCAGGCAGTGACCGAATATATCCCCGCTATCCAGAACGACTCCACGCTCATTGCCCAGCTCGACTGCTTGAGCGCCTTCACGCGTGTTTCAATCGAGAACCGCTATTGCCGTCCCGAACTGAACGACGGACTCGACATCGACATTAGTGATGGCCGTCATCCCGTCATCGAGTGCCAGCTGCCACCGGGCGAATCCTATGTGCCTAACGATATTGTGCTGAGCAACGACGAGCAGCAAATCATGATTATCACAGGTCCCAACATGGCAGGTAAGAGTGCCCTGCTCAGGCAGACGGCCCTCATCGTGCTCATGGCGCAGATGGGTTGCTTTGTGCCGGCACGCAAGGCGAGCATTGGCATTGTCGACAAGGTGTTCACCCGTGTGGGTGCCAGCGACAACATCTCGCTGGGCGAATCTACCTTCATGGTCGAGATGACCGAGGCGGCCAGCATCCTCAACAACCTGAGCGAGCGCAGTCTGGTGCTCTTCGACGAGCTGGGTCGCGGCACCAGCACCTACGACGGCATTTCCATCGCCTGGTCGATTGTGGAATACATCCATGAGTCGCGCACCCGCGCCAAGACGCTCTTTGCCACCCACTATCACGAACTGAACGAGATGGCGAAGTCGTTCAAGCGCATTCGCAACTACAATGTGAGTGTGAAGGAGATCGACGGCAAGGTGGTGTTCCTGCGCAAGCTGGTGAAGGGCGGCAGCGAACACAGTTTCGGTATTCATGTGGCGAAGATTGCAGGCATGCCCCCCTCGATTGTGAACCGTGCCGACGAGGTGTTGCACCAACTCGAGGACACCAACCGCGGCGACGCCAGCGTCATCACCAAGGACCTGGCCGATGTGGGCACTTCGCGCAGCGGTTACCAACTCTCGTTCTTCCAGCTCGATGACCCTGTGCTGAGCCAGATTCGCGACGAGATTCTCAACACCGACATCAACAACCTCACCCCCATGGAGGCCCTCAACAAGCTCAACGACATCAAGGGCATCATCACCGGCAAAAAGTAGAAAAGCTTTTACTCCTGTTTTAGTGGAAAAAACGCCGAAATTGTGCGAAAGTTATGGTAGCTTTTGCGCCTTGTCGCATCGTTTAGTCTCCCCGATTCCTCTTCCTTTTTTCAAAAAACCACTAATTATTCCTCTTCCTTTTTTTCAAAAAATGTATTCCCTTTTTTAGTTTATTGAGAATTGCAATGTTGCAGAAGATAGCAATCCGTACAGGGGCATGCTACCTTTGCATTGAAAAAAATGTAAATTCTCAAAAAACAAAAGGTCAAGTAATTTAAGACATGAATAATATCTATCCTATTATTCTCAAGCCTACGGGCTGGCGCGAGGCAGTCACATTGTGAAAGGAGGCCGCAGCTAGCATCGCTTAGTGTGAGAGGCGGTAGTCGGTGGGCGAGATGCCTTGTGAGCGCTTGAACACGCGGTAGAAACTGCTGCGGTTAGAGAACCCCGATTCGCTTGCGATGGCATCGATGGTGCGGCTGTTGCTCTTATCCCCGTCTAGGAGTGCTTTGGCTTCGAGCACACGCAACTCGTTGATATAGGTTTTGAAATTGGTCTGCTTGCTGGCGTTGATGGCAGCCGAGATGGTGCGAGGCTGCTCTCCCAAGCGTTGCGCGAGGTCGTTGACCGAGAGGTCACACTTCCTGTAAAGTTTTTCTTGCTGCATGAGTGCGTCGATGCGTTCAATGAGTTCCAGTTGAGCGGGCTCCTCGTCTTGTGCCTCACTCTCGGTGACAATGGCCGATTCAAAGGAGTTGAAGTGATGCGCATAGTTGATGAAACGCACACCAAATGCGGCATAAAACACGATGGCAACGGTTACAAACAAAAGGGCTACTGCCTCGACGGGCAGCAGAGCATAGAGCAACGCAAGGATGCCTACGCCCAGTGAAACGAGGAACGAGCGTTTCACCCAATTCAAGCGGCGCGAATCCTCGTCGCTGAAGTAGTTGTCCATGAGCGAGGCATAGTGCTTGTGCTCCCTGAAGAAGACGATGACAAAATGTGTCAGCATGACCAAATAGAATGCTGCATAGATCCAGAAAGCCCATTGGGCTACAGTGCCGCTGTAGCAGATGCTTGCAACCAGCAGCCCAATCGTCATGATGGTGATAACTGAGCCTTCGATGATCAGTCGGCGCAATGTAACATAGTTGATGCGGATGAGTGTGATGAGCGTGTAAGTAAAAAGAAAAGCCTGATAGCAGGCGATTGTGAGGATGATTGGGCGAGTTAGTGTATTGCTGCCGCTGCCTTCAAATACATGGTACTCCAGATAGATGCAGATGGCATACAGCAGATAGGCACTGCCCATGATGAGGCGCGCACGGCGGTAGTTGCGCAGGGCGGCCTTGGGCGGAATGTGAAGGAAAAACAGGCAGATTGTCATGCCCAAGAGGATGCCTGGCGCAAAGAATGCATCAATGATGTGATACAGCTGTTCCATGTTGCAAAAATAGCAAAAACAATAATTATGGACAAAATCAAGGCCGAGAATTACCAAAATGGGGTTACACTTTTGTCAAAAACGGTTACACTTTTGTCGTTTTGGTTGCATTTTTTGAAAATGTAACCAATTATTTACTTGTTTAAGGGGTATAATTATAATTTAAGATGTAATTTTGTAAAACTTATTAAAAATGAATTTATAAATATAAATAAAATATTATGAAGAAAATTTTACTTTCAATTTCTATTATGCTGGGTTGGGCGATGGCACAGGCGTTGCCGTTTGTACCCACCAACGACCCTACTTTGTCGACCAACTACTGGTATTTCCTTAAGACTGAAGGGTTATATTGTGCGAGCAATGACAACCTCGAGATTGTGTTTCGCAACTCGGGTGATGTGAACAATGACAGATACCTGTGGTGCTTTGTAAACACCCCTAATGAGGGATACAGACTTTATAACAAAGGTACTGGTTGTTACTTACAACAGGAAGGATTACTTTATGATGATAGTTATGCTTACACTTATTATCAGGACATGGATGGTACTAATTTCTACCTCACATACCATCTTTCTGATTGGAATGCAGACTACTATCTGTTTATGAATACCTACCAGGATGCATATGGTTTCATACGATATATGGACGTCGATCCCGAACGAAAAGGCGTTTTCTCGGTTGAGTTGGCCAAAGAAGGCACTCCAGTGCCTGGCGACCCCGCATGGACACGATTTGACATTAATGGAGTGGGCTATGGATTCATCAATGGCGGCACGGGCTTTTCGCAAGGCGAATCAAGCGCCAACCTGTGCGACAATAATGCCGAAACCAAATATTACGGGTCTTACTCAAACTGCTGGATCATCATGAAGGCCTCGTCAGATGTCGCTGTAAACCAGTACTCGATTGTCACTGCCAACGACTCACGCTCATTCTACAACCGCTCACTGCGTAGCTGGAAATTGCAAGGCTCCCTCGACGGTACTAATTGGGAGGATATTGACATACAGAAGAATTACCCAATGCCGTTTGACGACCGCGTGGAAGTGATAATTAGGGTTAATGACAACCGAAAATTCCGCTTTTTCAGGTTTATGGCAACCAACAGCGCCCTGATCGATGTTCAAATCAGTGAAGTGTGGATAAACGAGCAGCCTCACTCCTCGGTTGGCATCGCGGCATACATTGAACACGGATGCGGTAACCCAAGAACAAGGCATTGGTCTTGCAACGAGTGTAAGTTGCAAAGATTCTATTTATCCCCTTCTGTCACCCCACACAACTTTAATAATGGCATCTGCACCGAGTGTGGCATTGCCGAGAATGAGACCCGGCTGCTTTACAATGGTCAAGGCCTGATACCTTACTATGTGAAAGCATTGCATGCTAATCGAATCAGCGACAACAACTGGCCCACAGCCCCCGAAGGCTGGAACACTGTAGGATTTGACGACAGCAACTGGGACAACTTGCCGCTGCCCACTGCAAGTCCCGGCCACTCTGACGGTCCTTTCACTTCGCTCCAGTACATTTCTTACTGGTATAACGAGTACAACTGTTACTGGATACGCCGCCCCTTCAGTATTAATGAACTGAAGCCCAATGCTACCTTCAGACTGCGTTGCGTGCACGACGACAACATGGTTGTCTATGTAAACGGTCAGGAAGTGATTAATATCGAGGGGTGGACAGCATCGGCTGACCATGGCACTTGGCTTGAAGCCTGTGAATCGTTCGACATCCCTGCCTCGGCATTCCAGAAGGGTGATAATGTGCTGGCAATTTACATGCAGCAGAACTGGGGTGGCGCCTACTTCGACTGCGAACTCCTTATGGGAGAATCAGATGCCATTCCTGGCGATGTGAACGGTGACGGTCGCGTGAATGTGAGCGATGTGTCGGCTCTGATTAACATGATTCTGGGGCTCACCACAATGGACAACGACCGTGCCGATGTGAACGGCGACGGCCGCGTGAATGTTTCAGATGTGTCGGCACTCATCAACATCATCTTAGGTGTTCATTAAAGCACTTGGCAAGCAAGCAAACTAGAACATCTAGAATTTATAGGCAACTAAAAAGCAAAAAAGATATATAGCAATGAAAAAGTTATTAATGATAGCGACATTGCTGCTGCCCATGCTGGCACAAGCATTGCCCTTTGTGCCCACTAATGACCCTACCTTGTCGACCAACTACTGGTATTTCCTCAAGACCGAAGGATACTATTGCGCGGCCAACGATAATTACGAGATTGTGTTTCGCAACTCTGCCGATGCCGACAATGACAAATACTTGTGGTGCTTTGTTGAAGAACCCAATTGGGGTTATAGATTGTATAACAAAGGTACAGGTCGCTACTTGCAAGAAGAAGGTTTGATTTATGACGAAAGTCTCGCTTACACCTACATTGAAGAGAACGAAGAGACCAACTTCTACCTTTCGTTCTACAGTCTTGCAACTTACCAATGGTACTACTTGTTCATGAACACCTTTCAAGATGATTATGGATTCATGAGGTATATGGATGCCTCACACACACAAAAAAGCGTCTTCTCAGTTGAACTGGCCAAAGCAGGCACTCCATTATCGGACGATCCCGTGTGGACGCGTTTTGACGCCAACGGAGTGGGTTACGGCTACATCAATGGCGGCTCAGGCAATTCAGAGAACGAGTCGAGCAAAAACTTGTGCGACAACAATGCCTCCACTAAGTATTTTGGTTCTCCCTCAAACTGCTGGATTATCATGAAGGCTTCGACCGATGTCGCAGTAAACCAATACTCAATTGTCACAGCCAACGATTCACGCCAATTCTACGACCGCGCCCTGCGCAGTTGGACACTGGAAGGCTCCAACGATGCCATTAATTGGGTAACAATTGATAGCCGAGATAATTATCCCATGCCATTTGACAACCAGGTGGAAGTGATGTTTAAGGTTAATTCCAGTCAAAAATTCCGCTATTTCAGATTTAAGACTGAAAGTAGTGCCGGGATCTACGCTCAAATCAGCGAAGTGTGGATTAACGAGCAGCCCCACTCCAATACAAGCCTCGCGGCAGAAGTAGAACACGGATGCGGTCACCCAAGAACAAGAAATTGGTATTGTAGCGATTGTCACTTGAAACGGACATATTTATCCGACCCCATCACCCCACACAAGTTTGAGAACGGAGTGTGCACCGAGTGTGGCATCGGTGAGAATGAGACCAGACTGCTCTACAATGGTCAAGCACTCTACCCCTATTATGTGAAAGCATTGCGTGCTAATCGCATCAGCGAGAACAACTGGCCCGAAGCCCCCGAAGGCTGGAACACTGTAGGATTCGACGATAGCAATTGGGATAACGTAGCGATGCCCATCGCAAGCCCCAACCACTCTGATGGTCCTTTCGCATCGCTTCAGTACAACTCCAACTGGTATAACGAATACAACTGTTTCTGGATACGCCGTCCCTTCAACATCAAAGAACTGAAGCCGAATGCTATCTTCAGACTGCGTTACGTGCACGACGACAACATGGTGGTTTACGTAAACGGTGTGGAAGTGATTAATGCCCAGGGGTGGAGCTATACTTCAGAACACAGCACTTGGAATGATATCCTTGATGAACGCTACATATACCCCGAGGTATACCCCGAGGCATTCCAAGAGGGCGACAATGTGCTGGCCATTTACATTCAACAGAACTGGGGTGGTGCCTACTTTGACTGCGAACTCTTTATGGAAGAATTAGATGCAATTCCCGGAGATGTGAACGGTGACGGTCGCGTGAATGTGAGCGATGTGTCGGCTCTGATCAACATGATTCTGGGGCTCACCACGATGGACAACTACCGTGCCGATGTGAACGGCGACGGCCGCGTGAATGTGAGCGATGTGAGTGCCCTCATCAACATCATCCTGGGTATTCATTAGAGCACATCTCAATCTAGAAAAACTAGAATATCTAGAACATCTAGAAAAACTAGTCAACTCGAAAAAATATTAACAAAAAATATATGGTTATGAAAAAGATTTTACTCATCGCAGCACTGTTGCTGCCCATGTTGGCACAGGCATTGCCCTTTGTGCCCACCACCAGTCCTCAAACCGAACCCATTCATTGGTATTACCTGAAAGTTGGCGGACGCTTCGTTTATGCCCACGAAAGCGATGAGGCCGATATTGCCGCAAGCACCTCTTCGCAGGAGAATGATGCCTACTACTGGTGCTTTGTGGGCGACGCTTCTAATGGTTACCGAATCTACAACCGTGCCACCAAGCAGTATTTGTATGCTGGCGAATTTTTTGGTGATTACAACGATCCCGCTATCGACAAAGTGGAAACGCGCGACAACAGCAGTTTCTACATCTATGCGTGGTTCAATTCTGGAACAATAAAGAATTACTTGTGTTACAGAGCTGGCAGTGGTTTTTACACCACTATGGGCAAGGATTCCTACTTCACGGTGACCGAGGCTTTTGTGCAGGAATCGCCATATAGCAATCTTCCCTATATTACAGTTGAACAATTTGATGAATATTATCTTGTTACTGGCGTGGGAACTGGTGAAGTGCATCTTTATGTCAACGAGGTCGAAGTGGATAATCCCCACACCATCATGCGAACCTACGAAGACCAATACTGCACCGCGCGAGTCACCAACCAAGATCCCGGCAAGGAAATGGTAGGAACTTCGACGGGTTTCACCGTACGCAAGCTCGAGGGGGCAGGCCCCAATCCCAATCCCACATTCACACGCTATGATGCCGATGGTGTGGGCTATGCCTTTGAGTATGGAGGTGCCGGAGAATATGGCTGTGATCCCTCATTTGTGGTTGATGTTAATGCCAATACTTACTTCCAGGCAGTTCCAGAGCAATGCTATGTGGTGATGCAGGCTAGCGCGCCTGTAGCTGTGAAACAATACAGCCTTGTTACCGCCATCGATGCTCTATATGTGTATGAATACATGATACGCAGCTGGAAACTTGAAGGTTCCAACGACTTCCAGAACTGGACCGTCATCGACACGCAAAAGGATTACCCTATGCCCCTCGTCGACCTCACCGAAGTTGTTATTCCGGTGAATGACACACGCAAGTTCCGTTACTTCAAGTTCACATGCACCGAGGGTGTGTATAACAGTGTGCGGCTTAGTGAAATATGGATTAACGAGCAAAACCATGGTCAATGGACTCAATTTGACTCTAAGACTTCGACCTGCGGTGCCGAAGGCGAGCGATACTTAAAATGTAGCGAATGTGGTGCTAAAAAGTCCGAATTGATACCGGCTGATGGAAATCACGCGTTCTATGATGGAGTTTGCACCAAATGCGGCATTAAGCCAGGTGAAACAAGGTTGATTTATAACGGTCAACGAGTGCCTCACTATGTGAAGGCAAAACACGACTATCGCCAATCCAACGGAGCTTGGCCCAGTGCACCTCAAGGGTGGAACACCCCCAATTTCAACGACAGCCAGTGGCTCAACTTGCCCGTGGGAACAGCCAATCCGGGTCATACCGACGGACCGAGATACCAGCTGCGTTATAATTCATTCTGGTTTGACGAGTACAACTGCTACTGGATGCGATTCCCCGTCGTCCTGGCCGAGATTGCCAACGATGCAACCTTTACTTTCAACTGCGTGCACGACGACAACATGGTAGTGTATGTTAATGGGCAAGAAGTGATTAACAAAGAAGGCTGGTGCGAAACGGCCTACGGAAGCAACTTCACCAACACGCACGAAAGCTACACCATTCCCGCTTCGGCATTCCACCGTGGCAAAAATGTGGTGGCCGTGTACATGCAGCAAAACTTTGGCGGCGCCTACTTCGACTGCGAACTTATAGCATCGGGTGCCACTGCTGGCGACTTCATCCCTGGCGATGTGAACGGCGACGGCCGTGTGAATGTGAGCGATGTGAGTGCGCTTATCAACATGATTCTGGGCATTACTCCCATGGACCAGACGGCTGGCGATGTGAACGGCGATGGCCGTGTGAATGTGAGCGATGTGAGTGCCCTCATCAACATCATCTTGGGTATTTAGTAGCGCCGCTCTCAATCTAGAAAATCTAGTTAATCTAGAACATCTAGAAAAACTAGAAAATCTAGTCTTCTCGAAAAAATATTACAAAAGATAAACTGTTATGAAAAAGCTTTTAATGATAGCAATGTTGCTGCTGCCCATGCTGGCACAGGCTTTGCCATTTGAGACAACGCCAAGTCCTTCGACCTACCCCATTCACTGGTATCAGTTGAAGATTAACGGCATGTACCTCTATTCCTGCGATGGCCAGTGGACCGATGTGGAAGCGAGTCCGACGGCCTCGACTACCGACGCCTACCTGTGGTGCTTTGTGCGCACATCATCGGGCAAAATCGTGGTCTACAACAAGGCTGAAAGAAAATATATGAGACTTGGCTACTCGTTTACCGACAACATGTCGAATGCCGAAATCAACTATGTGGAGGAAGGCGGCAACAACACATTCTACATTTGCTTCAAAGCCGAGAACACCACATTCTACCTGGATTATGACTCGGATAACGGGCTGCATTCGCCTTCGTGGAAAATGCACACTTTCACTGCCATTCAGGCACTGGTGCAAGAAGAGGCCCCCACACCGACTGGACAATTGTCGCTAAATCTTGAAGTGTTTGATGATTACTGTATGCTCCATGCCGTTTATAGCGGCAGCGAGGAATGCACAGTATCTCTGAATGTGAAAGGGCGCCCCGTGAACAATCCGTACAGAATCACGCGAACCTATGTGGACCAGGAACTCGATGTGATAGCAACAGTTACATTCAATGACATGGACCCTCTTGTCGAGCACACCACAATCGTTGTTCCCGCCCTCCCTGCACAGGAATTTACCGGGCATATTGAAGTTGAATTTACTGAAAACGAGAATGACTGTATGATTTATGCCGATTACATTGGTCCTGAAACCTATAGTCTTAAATTCTATGTCAATGGAGTGGAAGCTGACAATCCCTATACAATAGCGCGCACCAATGTTGATCAGCACATCACAGTAAAAGTAAGGGTCGAGGGGCGTGGCAGGATACCCCTTGAGCTCGAAGATGAGTACACGATACCCAAATATGTTGAACCCGACCTCGATTTGACATTTATAATCTCTGGACTGAGCGGCTCGGCTGGGGATGCCGAAGGCAGCAACACCTTCTCGAAACTTTACGATAATAATCCCTACACGAAGTGGTTCTTGTCGATGGATACCTGGAGACCATTCTTTATTGACCTCAGGTGCAGCCAGTCGTGCGTGCCTGTAGGCTATGTGATGACTACAGGCGACGACACCAACACCCATCCCAACCGCAATCCTAAAGCATGGAAAATCTATGGCTTGGTGGGAACAGGCGACTGGGACGAAGAGTGGGAACTGCTTGCCTCGGTGCCCAATGGCGCAGAGGCTGGCTTAGGCACAAGCAACATGACAGAGTACAGGTTTGACATCGACGGGGTGAACAAGGAATACAGGTTCTTCCGCTTCGAGGTGCTTGAATTGTGCGGTGTTGAAAATGGCAAATATGTGTTCCAGCTTGCCGAGTTCAGGGTGCGGGGCCATGCCTATAAAGCATTGCCTGGCGATGTGAACGGCGACAGTCGCGTGAATGTGAGCGATGTGAGTGCCTTGATCAACATGATTCTGGGCCTGACAGCCATGAACCAGACGGCTGCCGATGTGAACGGCGATGGCCGCGTGAATGTGAGCGATGTGAGTGCCCTCATCAACATCATCTTGGGTATTTAGTAGCGTCGCTCTCAATCTAGAAAATCTAGTTAATCTAGAAAAATTAGAAAATCTAGTCTACTCGAAAAATATTAATAAAAAATATATAGTCATGAAAAAGATTTTATCATTTGCAGCCATGATGCTGCTTGTCACGGCAAGTGCAAGCGCCTACAGTTTCAAGTCGGGCAACTTGTGCTACAACATTGTTTCAGGCACCAACACCGTGAGGGTGACTTATGAGAAGTGGGCAACCCCCAGTTATAACAACTTGAGTGGAGCCATCACTGTCCCCCAGACAGTAAAAAACGGAGGTAAGACTTATACTGTGGTTGGGCTTGAAACCAATACATTCAGTGGTTGCCCTATCACATCGGTTTCACTTCCTCCCACAGTCAATTCCATTGGTTCAAGTGCTTTTGATCAATGTTCGTCATTGACATCGGTCAATATTCCCGATGGAGTGACTGTCATCCGTGAATACTGTTTTAATTGTTGCAGGAGTCTCAAGTCAATAGTCATTCCCAACTCGGTCACAAAACTTGAGGACTTCGCATTCAGGTATTGCGATCTATTAGAGAGTGTTACCATGAGCGACAATGTCACCTCTTTTGGTATGGATGCTTTCTTATCATGTATTTCGCTGAGGAGCATCAGAATTCCCGCCGTAACGACCAATATAGGCCAGACAGCCTTCAGCAGTCCTTCGCTTGAGGAAATCATTACCGAGATTCAAGACCCTTCGAAGGTATCCATTAACTATTGGGCGTTCATGACCACCAATAAGGAAACATGCCGACTGATAGTGCCCCAAGGAAAAATTGAGGCCTATCGTAATGCCGATGTGTGGAATCAGTTCGTGAATATAATCGATAGCCAGTATCCCGACCCCAACCCCAATCCCACCTGGAATCGCTATGATGCCAATGGCGTGGGCTACGCTTTTGAATTTGGCGGCAATGGCTTCTCGTCGACCGAGGGCGCCTCTAGCCTGTGCGACAATGATGCTTCAACCAGGTTCATTGGACGGCCTGCTGGCTGTTGGTGTGTGATTCAGGCCAGCAAGGAAGTGGCAGTGAGTGAGTACACCCTGGTTACAGCCAACGAATCGCGACAGAACTACGGCCTTGTCCCGCGCAGCTGGCGACTGCAAGGCTCAAACGACTTTGAGAACTGGACCGACATTGATGTTTGCAAGGACTATCCCATGCCGTTCATGGACCAGACCGAGGTGGTGATACCGGTGAAGAGCACTAAAAAATACCGCTACTTCAGGTTCATGGTCGACAGCGGCAGTGCCGGCGATGTGCAGTTGAGCGAAGTCTGGATCAACAAGCAGAATCATGTGTGGAGAGCTGGTGAAAAAGTAGATCCTGGCTGCGGCAAGGAGGGAATGCAAATCTATCAATGCCCCGATTGTCATGCCTATAAATATGAGTTGATTGAGCCCACTGGTTATCATAATTTCTATAGTGGTGTTTGCGCTGGGTGCGGTATCGAATTTGGCCAGGAGAGATTGATCTACAATGCTCAGGATCTCACTCATTATGTAAAGGCACTGCATCAATATCGTGGCAGCGACCAAACATGGCCCTCGGCTCCCGAAGGTTGGAATAATGTGAGCTTTAACGACCAGGAGTGGATCGACCTGCCGTTGCCCACAGCAAGCCCGAATCATTCACAGGGTCCATTTGAGTCACTGCATTACAACTCTAACTGGTATGGCGAGTATAACAGTTACCTTATGCGTTTCCCGGTTTACCTTTCACGCATCACCAATGGTGCCGAGTTCACATTCCGCTATGTGCATGACGACAACATGAAAGTCTATGTGAATGGTCAAGAAGTGATTAATCTGGAAGGCTGGAGCTCAACGCCCTCAGGTTGCACTTGGGCTTCGTGCTCAAGCACATCCACTATTCCTGCGTCGGCTTTCAAGGTTGGCAAGAACATAGTGGCAGTGTACATGCAGCAGAACTATGGTGGCTCTTATTTCGACTGCGAACTCACAGCCTCGGGCGTTACTGTTGGCTCTGCTCAGCAAGGTGATGTGAATGGCGATGGCAAGGTGAATGTGAGCGATGTTTCGGCATTGATCAACATGATTATGGGCATCACAGCCATGGATCAGTCGGCTGCCGATGTGAATGGTGATGGCCGTGTGAATGTGAGCGATGTGAGCGCTCTCATCAACATCATCTTGGGTATTCAGTAGAGCGTGTCTCAATCTAGAAGTTCTAGAATAACTAGAAAAACTAGAATATCTAGAACTTCTAGACCACCCTCAAGAAAATATTAACAAAAAGATAAATAACAATGAAAAAAATTCTAATGATTGCCGCCATGCTGCTCACCTGTGCGCAAGTTGCCTGGAGTTATGATGATTATGACTTCGAATATGACAATTTTGCCTATAAAGTGAACGAGGATGGCACGGCAACACTAGTTGCCAACAACTATTCTTGGTCAACATGCAGTGGCCCGGTCGTCATCCCCGACCGTGTGCTCAACAAAGGCCGTTATTACAATGTGACCGCCATTGATGATGCGTTCTATCGTAATGAAAACATCACTTCGGTGACCTTCGGCAAAAATATCAAAACAATTGGTGCCCATTCGTTCTACATTTGTTCAGGTCTGCAGGGTACACTCACCATTCCTGAGGGTGTTACCAGCATCGGAAATTCTGCTTTTGGTCATTGCTCTGGTTTGACCGCTGTGAGCATTCCCAAATCGCTCACTAGCATGGGCGAAAATGCATTTTATGAATGTGAAGGGTTGACGGCCGTTTATATCACTGATGTTGCCGCATGGTGCGGTATTCGCTTTCATTATTTTGAGGACAACCCGCTTAGTTATGCACATCACCTGTATTTGAACGGCACCGAGGTACAAAATCTGGAAATACCCGATGAGGTGTCCTTTATCAGTGATTGTGCGTTCTATGAATGCACCAGTCTGCAGAGCATGAGCACGGGCGATGGTGTGGACACTATTGGTTGGAGGTCTTTCTGGTGTTGCACCAATTTGAGGACCATCACCCTTGGCAAAAATGTCAAATACATAAAGGATGATGCCTTTTACGAATGTACGGGTTTGACCGACATTTATGCCTATCCCGTAAAATCACCAGTGCTTGAGGATTATAGCACGTTTGGTGGTATTTATGATTTCCAGTCGATAACATTGCATGTGCCAAAAGGTTCCAAAGAGGATTATAATCAGTATTATCCATGGTATCACTGCAACATTGTTGAAGACTTGGTGGGAACGGAACCTGGTGATGTGAATGGCGATGGCAAGGTGAATGTGAGCGATGTTTCGGCATTGATCAACATGATTATGGGCATCACTGCCATGGATCAGTCGGCGGCCGATGTGAATGGCGATGGCCGCGTGAATGTCTCTGATGTGAGCGCCCTCATTAACATCATCTTGGGTATTCAGTAGAGCGCGTCTCAATCTATAAGTTCTAGAAAAACTAGAATATCTAGAACTTCTAGACCACCCTCAAGATAATATTAACAAAAAGATAAATAACAATGAAAAAGTTTTTAATGATTGCAGCCATGCTGCTCACCTGCGCGCAAGTTGCCTGGGGTTATGATGATTCTGACTTCGAATACGACAATTTTGCCTATTATGTGGAAGAGGACGGCACGGTAACACTGGTTTCCAATTACTATTCCAGGACATGCAGTGGCCCAGTCGTCATCCCCGACCGTGTGCTCAACAAAGGCCGTTATTACACTGTAACCGCCGTTAGAAACGCATTCTATGGCAATAATAGCATCACTGCGGTAACCATAGGCAAAAACATACGGAATATCGATGAATATTCTTTCTATTCGTGTGAAGGCCTAACGGGCATGCTTACCATCCCCGAGGGTGTCACCAACATTGGAAAATTTGCTTTTGGCCTTTGTAATGGGTTGACTGGTGTGAGCATCCCTAAGTCGCTCAAAAGCATGGGCAATTATGCGTTCTATGATTGTGAGGGGTTGACGGCTGTATATATCACCGACCTTGCCGCATGGTGCCGACTACGCTTTCACTCGTTTAGGGACAATCCACTCTGTTTCGCGCATCACCTGTATCTAAACGGTACCGAAGTGGAAAATCTCGAGATTCCCGATGATGTAACCTACATCAGTGATTATGCGTTTTATGAATGCCCCAATCTGCTGAGCATGAGTACGGGTGATGGTGTGGACACCATCGGTGAGAGAGCTTTCTGGGATTGCACCAATCTGAAAACCATCACCTTAGGAAAGAATGTCAAAGAAATTAAGAATGACGCCTTTTATAATTGTGTTGGTTTGACCGACATATATTCCTATATTATGGAGCCGTTTGGGACTGACGCCTTCACCGATGTGTCATTTTATGAAGTTGTCACGCTTCATGTGCCCAAAGGCACCACTGACAAATATAAACGTCATTATCCGTGGTACTGGTGCACCATCGTTGAAGATTTGGTGACAACAGAACCCGGCGATGTGAACGGTGACGGCCGCGTGAACGTGAGCGATGTTTCGGCATTGATCAACATGATTATGGGCATCACTGCCATGGATCAGGCGGCAGCCGATGTGAACGGCGATGGCCGCGTGAATGTCTCTGATGTGAGCGCCCTCATCAACATCATTCTGGGCATCGGCTAAAGATTCGAATTATCGAGTTATCGAATATTCGAATAATCAAGCATTCGAGCATTCGAGTTAAAAACAAGGGGATGGCATCGGCCACCCCCTTGTTGTATATGTGCTGTATAGTTTTGCTCCTATTCCTTGAGGTGCGAGTCGATGATGATGGTCACAGGACCGTCGTTCACGAGCGCTACATGCATTTCAGCGCCAAATACGCCCTGTTTCACCTCCTTGCCCAGCAACTGCCCTACCTCGGCGCAATAAGCCTCGTAGAGGGGCACTGCAAGGTCATGGCCTGCTGCGTGAATGTAGCTGGGCCGGTTGCCCTTCTTGGTGCTGGCATACAGGGTGAACTGGCTCACGGCGAGCACCTCGCCCGCCACATCCATCACACTGCGGTTCATTACCCCGTTTTCGTCGTCAAAGATGCGCAGATTCACGGTTTTCTGCGCCAGCCACTTCACATCGGCTTCGGTGTCGTCTTGGGTGATGCCCACGAGCACGAGCAGGCCCTGCCCTATCGAGCTATGCAGGGCGTTATCGATGGTGACCGATGCGTTTTTCACGCGTTGTATGACTATTCTCATGATTCTTTCTGTTTTAATGCGTTAATTACTTTCTCTCCCCTGCTCTGCCCTATCAGGCCTATAATCTCGTCGGCGGGGGCTTCGCTCAACCGCTTCACGCTCTTGAAATGCTTGAGCAACAGTTGCTTGGTTTTATCTCCAATTCCCTGAATATCATCAAGTTGCGAGTGAATTTGCGATTTGCTGCGCTTATTGCGGTGGTGCTTGATGCCAAAGCGGTGCGCCTCGTCGCGCAGGCGCTGAATCACCTTGAGCGTCTCGCTGTTCTTGTCGATAAAGAGCGGCACCGAGTCGCCTGGGAAATACACTTCGTTCATTCGCTTGGCGATGCTCACAAGCGCTATTTTGCCCCGCAGTCCCAGACCGTCGATTGCCTCCATGGCGGCGCTCAGTTGCCCTTTGCCGCCGTCGAGCACCACCAGCTGCGGGAGTTCGCTGCCCTCTTCGAGCATGCGCCCGTAGCGCCGTGTGAGCACCTCGCGCATCGAGGCGTAGTCGTCGGGACCTTCCACCGTCTTGATGTTGAAATGGCGGTAGTCCTTTTTCGAGGGTTTAGCATTCACGAACACCACGCACGAAGCCACGGCATTGGTGCCGCTTATGTTGGAGTTGTCGAAGCACTCGATGTGCCTGGGCAACTGCTCCAGATGCAGGTCGCGCTGCATTGTGGTGAGGGTGCGCGTGGTGCGTTGCTCGGGGTTGAGTTTTTCCATGCGCTTCTCTTTTTCGGTCATGTATTGCTGCGCATTCTTGAGCGAGATGGCGAGCAGTTTGCGCTTGTCGCCGCGTTGCGGAACGATGAATTCTACGCCCTCGATAGGGAATTCGGGCAGCACATTCACCAGCGTTTCGCGCACGCGTTCGGTAGCGTAGGTTTCCTTGAAACGCTCCCTGATTTCGTGTATGGCGGTCGACATGAGTTCGGGGTCGGTTTCGCCTGTGTCGGTATCCACAAAGCGGTATTCGAGCGTCATGCTCTGCACCACCGCCCCACCCCGCATGTGCATGTAGTTGATGTAGGCATTGCTGTCGTCACGCAGCAGCGCAAACACATCGATGTTGTGTATCGACGGGTTCACGATAACCGACTTCACGCGGTATTTCTCAATGAGCAGATACTTGCGTTTCAGCACCTCGGCTTCCTCAAATTTCATGGCTTCGGCAAGGCTCTGCATCTGCTCCAGGAGGTAGTCGCTCACCTGCTTGGTATCGCCGTTCAGTATCTGCTTGATTTGGGCAATGTGCTGTCCGTAGTGCTCGGGCGTGACAAATCCCTGACAGCAACCCTCGCAGTTCTTGATGTGATATTGCAGGCACAGGCGGTGCTTGCGGGCCTCCACATTGTCGGCTGTGAGCGCGTGTCGGCAGGTGCGTATGGGGTAGATTTGCCTAATGGTCTCGATGAGAGCCTTTGCCACCTCGGCGCGGGGATACGGGCCGAACATCCTTGCCCCTTTAGGTTGGGGGTCGCGCGTGATGAACACTCTGGGAAACAGTTCTTTAGTGACGCAAATCCAGGGATACGATTTGTCGTCCTTGAGCAGCACATTGTAGTGTGGCTGATACTCCTTGATGAGGTTGTTCTCGAGGTCGAGCGCCTCCTCCTCGGTGTTCACCACAATGTAGCGCATGTCGTGTATGTGTCGCACCAGCATGTTGGTGCGCAGCACGGGATGCACGCGGTTGAAGTACGAACTCACCCTGCGCTTGAGCCGCTTGGCCTTGCCCACATAGATCACCGTCCCTGCCTCGTCGAGGTAGAGATACACGCCTGGGCTGTCGGGCAGCAGGCTCACTTTAAGTTTGAGTTCGTCGCTCAAAAGTGCTGTTTTTTTAGAAGTCGAAGAGAGTGGTCACCTCCACATCGGCGGGGAATTTCTCCACTCCGCCCAGGTCTTTGAGACCGCAAATGAAGTTGATGTAGATCTTCTTGGGCTTCATGATTTTCACCAGTTCGTAGGCTGCCAGCATGGTGCCTCCGGTGGCAAGCAGGTCGTCGTGAATGAGCACCACATCGTCGGGTGTGATGGCGTCCTGATGTATCTCAATCACATCCACGCCATATTCCTTGGTGTAGGTCTTTTTGATGGTGATGGCAGGCAGTTTGCCGGGCTTGCGCAGGGGCACAAAACCAGCCCCTAATTCGGTGGCAAGGATGGCTCCGCCTATGAATCCGCGTGCCTCGATGCCCACCACCTTGGTGATGCCTTTGTCGCGATACATTTCAACCAGCGCATCGGCCACAGTGCGCAGGGCCTTGGCATCCTTGAACAGGGTTGTGAGGTCTTTGAATTGAATTCCTTTCACGGGAAAATCGGGCACATTGCGCACCACGCTTTTCGCTTCTTCAAGTTCTTTTATGTTCATTATCATTGAGTTATTTGTGGATTGTTCCACGTGAAACATTTGTTGTTAATAGTCCTGTTTGTTGTCTGGCCAAACCAATTTTATCGTCCTAAAAGCAGCAGCAGTATGTTCACATCGCTGGGTGAGATGCCCGGGATGCGGGAGGCCTGCCCCAGGGTTTCGGGGTCGATTTTTGCCAATTTCTGTCGGGCCTCGGTCGAGAGCTGCAGTATCTTTTCGTAGTCAAATTTGCCTTTGATCTTCACATCCTCAAGGCGTCCGATTTTGTTGGCGATAAGTTCCTCGCGTTCGATATAGCCGTGATATTTGATCTTGATTTCGGCAGCCTCCACAATCTCGTCTCTCCTGCCCTCCTCTATCGTCTGGATATGTTCGTCGAGGTCGGGAATCACGGTGGCGAGCAGTTTGAAATTGAATTGTGGGCGCAGCACAAGGTCAAAGAGTTTGCACCCCTGGCGCAGTGGCTCAAATCCCAGTTTCTCGAGCCCGGGATTAATGTAGGCGGTGCGCACCGAGTAGTTCTTCGTGAAATCGATGAGCGCATCCACTTGCTCCCATTTGCTGCGCATGAGTTGGTAGCGTTCTTCGGTGGCGAGCCCCAGGCGGTAGGCTTTCTCGGTCAAACGGCGGTCGGCATCGTCCTGTCGTAGCAAGATGCGGTGCTCGGCACGCGAGGTGAACATGCGGTAGGGTTCATCAACGCCTTTGGTCACAAGGTCGTCGATGAGCACACCTATGTAGGCCTCGTCGCGAGCCAGGGTGAATTCGCCGCCTCCGTGGGTGCGCAGGTGTGCGTTGATGCCGGCAATCAACCCCTGCCCTGCCGCCTCTTCATAGCCCGTGGTGCCATTCACTTGACCGGCAAAGTAAAGGTTCTTGACGAGTTTGGTTTCCAGTGTGTGATAGAGTTGTGTGGGGTCGAAAAAGTCGTATTCGATGGCATAGCCCGGGCGAAATGCGTGTGCATTCTCGAGTGCGGGAATATGTGAGATGGCTTCTAGTTGCACATCCCATGGCATCGACGACGAGAATCCGTTCAGGTACATTTCGTGGGTGGTTTCGCCTTCGGGTTCGAGGAACAGCTGGTGCGAATCCTTGTCGGGGAATGTGACGAGCTTGGTCTCGATGCTGGGACAATAACGCGGCCCGATGCTTTGAATCTGGCCGTTGTAGAGCGGCGAATCGGGCAAACCGCGCTGCAGTGTTTCGTGCACCTCTTCGTTGGTGTACACAATCCAGCAAGGGCGCTGTTTGAGTTCGCGTTTCACACTGGGCAGGAACGAGAAGTGGTGAAAATCGTCGTCGCCGTCCTGTCGTTCGGCCTTGGTGAAGTCGATGCTGCGTTCGTCGAGGCGCACGGGCGTGCCGGTTTTCATGCGGTCGGCACTGAAACCGAGTTCCACCAGCTGCTCAGTGATGCCGTGCGAGGCGGGTTCGGCCACTCGCCCACCCTCCTGCTGCACGCGTCCCACATGCATCAGGCCGTTCAGGAAAGTGCCGGCAGTGAGAATCACCGTCTTGGCCTTAAAGGTGACGCCAAAAGCGGTTTTTACGCCTGTCACTGCCCCACCCTCAAATGTGAGTCCTGTGGCGACATCTTGCCACATATATAAATTAGGTGTATTTTCGAGTGTGTACCGCCACAATTCTATGAAACGCATGCGGTCGGCCTGTGCGCGTGGACTCCACATCGCTGGACCTTTCGAGCGGTTGAGCATGCGAAATTGGATGGATGCGCGGTCGGTAACAATGCCCATTTGGCCACCCATGGCATCAATTTCGCGCACAATCTGGCCCTTGGCAATGCCGCCCACTGCCGGATTGCAGCTCATTTGCGCAATCTTGTTCATGTCGATGGTAATGAGCAGCGTGCGCGACCCCAGGTTGGCAGCGGCGCAAGCGGCTTCACAACCGGCATGACCGGCTCCAATCACTATTACATCGTAGTCAAGATTCATTTTTCAAAAACATTTTTGGATAAGATGGCGAGTGCTTCGTTTTCATGTTGTTCCATGATTTCGCGTTCGCCGGGGCCCTTGTCGTTAATTCCGCACAGGTGAAGCACACCATGAATCACCACTCGCATCAGTTCGGTGCGGTAATCGGCTCCCACCTGTTCGGCATTGGTGCGCACGGTGTCGAGCGAGATCACCATGTCGCCGGCAATGCGATGGCGGTTGCTGTAGTCAAATGTGATGATGTCGGTATAATAATCGTGCTTGAGAAATTCAAGATTCACCTGCAAGATGTATTCATCGTCGCAAAACACATAGGTGAGCGTGCCCACTTTTTTTTCATGAAGTTCGGCAACCTTCACAATCCACTCCTGAACCATCGCCCTATTGAATTCGGGCATGGTGGCGTTTTGCGTTATGTAGTTGATTTGTGTCATGGGCAGGAATTTGTTTGTGATTACAAAGTTAATTCATATTCTTGACAAAAGTGCGATTGATGCTCACATTTTTCAGTCAAGGGCACTTTTTTGATTTTTCTGCTCCAAAGTGCCGAGGAGCATTATTCGCTGAAAAACTGCACGATAGGGCATTTTTGACCGCTTGAGAATTCAATATTACACTTTTTCCCATAATTCCCACGCGATTTTTCCCCTCTCAAAGGGTTAAAATGGTGTTCTCGGGCACTCAAGTTGCCTTGCATCTCCAGCCGACCGATTTCTGGACATTGATAACAAATAATGCTCTTTTTGGCACAAATATTGCTATTTCCATAGAAAATGATTATCTTTACCCAACCTTATAAATTTTGACTCGTTATGATAGAATATTTTCAAGCCAACCTGTGGCAACTTTGGGCACTCATTAGTTTAGTATGCTTGATTCTCGAACTCACCTCGGGAGATTTCTTCATCATGTGTTTTTCGCTCGGTGCCATTCCCGCACTCATTGCTTCGCTGTTCGACACCTCGTTCACAGCACAAATCATTATCTTTGCCGTTTGCTCGGCATTGTGCATCTTCTTTGTGCGTCCCATCGCGCTCAAGTATCTGCACAAGCACGACGAGCGGCTCAGCAATGCCGACGCGCTCATTGGCCGAGAGGGTAGGGTGACCCAGACCATCGAAGCCGGTGGCTTTGGCCGCGTGGCTGTTGATGGCGACGACTGGAAAGCAAAATGTGCCACTGCCGAGACTATTGAAGAAGGTGCACGCGTGCGCATCACACACCTCGACAGCATCATCGTCACCGTTGAGCGCCTCGACTGATCACTGAAAACGGAATTATTAACTAATTAAAAATATACGACTATGACAGTAGCAACCTATGTACTGATAGCGCTCGTATTGCTTGCGCTCATCATCGTGAAAAAGAGCCTTGTGATTATCTCGCAGAGCGAGACCAAGATCATTGAGCGTCTTGGCAAGTATCATGCCACGCTGCGTCCCGGTATCAATGTGATTATCCCGTTTGTTGACAAGGCCAAGAGCGTTGTCGCTTACCGTGCTGGGCGTTATTTCTACACCACCGACATAGATTTGCGTGAGCAGGTCTATGACTTCGACAAGCAGAATGTGATTACCAAGGATAATGTGCAGACGCAAATCAATGCACTGCTGTATTTCCAGATTGTTGACCCATTCAAAGCTGTTTATGAGATTAATAACTTGCCCAACGCTATCGAGAAACTCACGCAGACAACCCTGCGTAACATCATTGGTGAACTGGAACTCGACGAGACACTCACCAGCCGCGACACCATCAACACCAAACTGCGTGCTGTGCTCGACGATGCCACCAACAAGTGGGGTATCAAGGTGAACCGCGTGGAGCTGCAAGACATCACGCCTCCCGAGAGCGTACTCCAGGCTATGGAAAAACAGATGCAGGCCGAGCGTAACAAACGCGCCACCATCCTCACCAGCGAGGGCCAGAAGGCGGCTGCCATCCTGCAGTCCGAGGGTCAGAAGACGGCTCGCATCAACCAGGCCGAGGCCGATCGCCAGACCAAGATTCTCGAGGCCGAAGGTGAGGCACAGGCTCGCATCCGCAAGGCCGAGGCCGAGGCAATCGCCATCGACAAGATTACCGAGGCTGTGGGCAAGAGCACCAATCCTGCCAACTATTTGCTGGCGCAGAAGTACATCGCCATGATGCAGGAAGTGGCTTCAGGACCTGCGACCAAGACGGTCTATCTGCCCTTCGAGGCCAGCAACATGATGGGCAGCATTGGCGGCATTAAAGACCTGTTCAAGAGCGAATAACATTATCAACAATAGGGCAGGGGAGTGCATGGCTTGTGCGCTCCCCAACCTCTTTTTTATGAAGGTTGACTTATGAAACTATACAAGGCTAACATTATATTCACCCGCGAGAAGGATCACTTTGAGGTTTTGGAGCATGGTTATGTAGGTGTGGAAGGCGGGCGCGTTGTGCGCGTGGCAACCAGTGCCGAAGCCTTTGGCGACGAGGTTGAGGAGGTGATTGACTATGGCGACCGCTTGCTCATCCCGGCCATGAATGATATGCATGTGCACGCACCGCAATACCGCAATCAGGCCATCTCCATGGACTTGGAACTGCTGCCGTGGCTCATGAATTACACCTTTCCCGAGGAAGCGAAATTCAGCGATACACGCTACGCCAAGCGCATGTATAGCCGCTTTGTGCGCGACCTGTGGCGCTTTGGCACCATGCGCTCAGCGGTCTTCGCCACCATCCATCTCGAGAGCACACGCCTGCTCATGCGTTTGATCCGCGATGCCGGCATGGGTGCACTGGTGGGCAAGGTCGATATGGATCGCAACGCCATCGATGCGCTCCATGAGAGCGTCGACGAAGCCGTGGCCAAGAACGAGGCGCTCATTGCTGAGTGGAATGACCCCAACGGTCTGGTGCGCCCCATCATCACACCACGATTCATTCCTTCGTGCACGCCTCCCATGCTGCGTGCATGCGGTAGTTTGGCTAAAAAATACGGCTTGCCTGTGCAGTCACATCTGTCCGAGAATCCGAGCGAAATTGCTTGGGTTCAGGAACTTGAGCCTGAGAGTCGCAACTATGGCGATGCCTACGACCGCTATGGCCTCTTTGGGCAGACGCCCACCATTATGGCGCACTGTGTGCACACGCCTGACGACGAACTCGACCTGATGACCCGTCGCAATGTGATGGTTGCCCATTGCCCCACATCGAACCTGAATGTGAGCAGTGGCATGGCACCCATCCGCTCGTTCCTCAACCGGGGTGTCAAGGTGGGATTGGGCAGCGACATCAGCGGAGGCCACGACCTGAGCATTATGCGCATGATGGTCTACGCCATCCAGGTGAGCAAGATGTACTATCGTCGCGACCCGGGCCAGCGTTTCCTCACGCTTTCCGAAGCCTTCTGGATTGCCACCAAGTCGGCCGGCAGTTTCTTTGGTCGCGTAGGCAGCTTTGAGCCTGGTTATGAGTTCGATGCACTCGTTGTTGACGACAGCGATCTCAACCACGACAACTACTCGCTGTTGCACCGCCTCGAGCGCTTCATCTACCTCGGCGACGACCGCAACATCGCCGTCCGCTTCTGCCGCGGTCAACAGATCCCCGAGCCTCCCGTCTTCGACTAATTTCCCACGAGTGTATAATCTAAAAGCCCATTTCGTGGCCTACTTTTAGAGTTTCAAACAAGATGCGCCTCAGCGCTTCCCATTAGGAACTAGGTATTGATGCTGGCCCCACTAATTTTCGCTGAGTCACTAACGCATTCTATATCAAACAAAAAAACCGCCTTCATTAGGGCGGTTTTTTTGTGGTCCCACTTGGGCTTGAACCAAGGACTCCCTGATTATGAGTCAGGTGCTCTAACCAACTGAGCTATGGGACCGCTTTGGGAGGCATCATTGCGATACTCGTCTCAAAAGCGAGTGCAAAGTTATATCAAATCTTTCTTTCCCGCAACTTTTGACACATTTTTTTGAAGATGCTGTTTCTGAATCGGGCCGTGGCGGGGCAGAAATCTTCAGGCATCAATAGGCGCCGTAGAGCATGTCGAGCACGCGGTCATAGGCCTTTGCGTTGTTGAAGCCCTGACGCTCCAGCACCAGAATGCTGTCGATCACATTGTCGAGGTAACCAATCGAACGGTAGGGTTTGCTGGTGCGCTTGTCGTATATCTTCCAGTATTTCGTGCCTTTCAGGTCCTTGTGGAACTTCTTCACGAGTTCTGAGTCGTTGGTTTGCACGCTCCAGTTCTCCTTGGCAAAGTCCTTGCGTTTCTTCTCGAGGAATTCACGCAGGTTTTGGGTGTATTTGCCGTAGTTCTCCACCAGTTCCTTATACTTGATGATTTCTTTGGTTTCCATCTTCTCGAAGTAGGTCAGAGCCTCCACGCAATCGTCTTTGTCGTAGGGTTGCTGGAGCACATCTTTGATGTTCTGGTCAAACACGAGCTGGTCGCGGCGCTCGTAGGTGAGTTCGCGTGCCTTGGTGTAGTATTTGATGTCCTTCTCAAGTCCTTTTTTCATTTTCTCGAAGCTTGAAATCTCCTTTTTGGCTTCTTTCACCAGGCGATTCAGGCTATCTACGCGTGCCTCAATGGAGTCGATGCGTAGCTTGATCGCCTCGATGGAGTCTTTTTTCTCCTTCATGATGGCTTCTTGTGCTTCGATTTCGTCGTCAAGGTCGGTCACATTGTTGGTTTCCTTCACCATGGGAGTCACATCGATGGCATACGCTGCCGGAGCCGCAACAGCCAGCACCAGCAAAGCAAACAAGGTTTTAAGTATTTTCATAATCAGTTAATTGTTTCGTTATTAATCTTGCACAAATATACGAGAATTTTTTGAAAACCAAGCAGAGCGAGGCAAAAAGTTGCAAAAGAATTACTTATAGCACCAGTTCGCCATGAGCCAGGATGCGGCTGTTGCCGCCCACCATGATGTTGCCGTCGGCCTGCAGTTGCGTGACAATAACCGATGGGCGGTTCATTGCCTCGCCTTGCATGAATCGGCAGGTGCTGGGGGCCGTTATCAGTCCGTTGCGGTGCAGGTAGTGGGTGAGTGCTCCGCTCGCCGTACCGGTGGCCGACTCCTCGGGGATGCCGTATAGCGGACCGAAGTTGCGTGTGTGTGCCGTGTAGCCGTCTTGGCTCAGCGCAAAGGCATGAACCCCCGTCACACCCAGTCCGCGGCTCATCTCGGCCAACGCGTCCATGTCAGGTTGCAGCGCATGGAGTGCCTCGGGGTTCGCCACAGGCATCATAATGTCAGGCAGGCCCGTGCTGATGATTTCGATGGGCAGGGTAGGGCACTGCATGCTCTCGTTCACACCCATCAAGCGGTGCAGGCGCTCGGCATCAACAGCGGTGGGCAGTAGGATAGGGGTCGCCATCTGCATCATCACCTGCGTGCCTGGCCACACTTCAAGGTCGCCGGCAAGCGTGTGGTTCAGGCACACCTCGCCCTCGGTCACTATGCCCACTTCACGCAGCACCCCAAAGGTGGCTATCGTGGCATGGCCGCACAGGTCCACCTCGCCGCAAGGCGTGAAGTAGCGCACCGTGAAGGTCGAAGGACCATCATGCCGCACAAATGCTGTTTCAGAGTATCGCAGCTCGGCTGCCACCTGCTGCATCAGTGCCTCGCTTGGGAAGTCCTTGTCGAGCAGCACCACACCAGCGGGATTTCCGCCAAATGGTTCGCTTGTGAAAGCATCTACAATATAGAATTTCATCGGTTCTTTTCGTTATGATTGAATTCTCAAAATTACGCAAAATAATCCTTTCGTCCTAAATTAGTGTTCCAATTTCACGCATTTTGTCCGAAAATGGACTGTGCGCATGCCTGATGATAGCATTTTTCGCATTTTTTTTGTAAGTTTGCACTTAGAACTCAACACTTCTTGCTACACATGAACCGCAAACCGTCCATAACGAGAGTGCTACTCTTTGCCATCGTGTGCTGTCTCGCAGTCGCTTTCAATGTGCAGGCACAGCACCCCGTGCGCATAGGCATCGCCTGGGTGCCCAATGCCAAGGCCTACGACCGCGTGGTGCGCTCCATCGAGGCGGCGGGAGGCGAGGCCGTTATATTGCCCCAGATGCGCGCAGCGGCTCTCAAATACGACGGCACACAACTGTTGCCACAGTATGTTGACGAAAACGGAGTCCTGCTCCAGCAGTATGCCGACATGGTGAAAATCGACACCTATGCTGGCACTGGTGCCGATAGCCTGATGAAAGACATTGACGCTGTCGTTTTCCTGGGCGGTGGCGACATCAGTTCCACGCTCTTTGCCAAGCCTCAGCCCTGGCATGGGATTGAAGAAGACAACAACTGTAATGCCGAGCGTGACATTTCGGAATATCTCACCATGTCCTATTGTCTCGACCACAACATACCGCTCTTGGGGCTGTGCCGAGGCATGCAGATGCTTGCCGTGGTCTCGGGGGTGCCACTCATCCAGGATCTTGGCCAATATTTTGCCACACAGGGCAAGGATTACCACTACTTGCACCGCATGCAGCGCGATGAACAAGGAAAGAGGTACTATACCCCTCATGATGTGACGGTGACCGACACCACATCCATCCTCTACAGCATTGCTGGCACTGTGCACATCCGCAAAGTGCCCTCGTGGCACCATCAGGCTTGTGGCGATGTGACGGGTACACCACTCAAGGTGACAGCCATCACCCTCACCGACGGCATTCCTGTGGTCGAAGCCATTGAGCGCACCGATGTTACCTTTGCCCTGGGCGTGCAGTTCCACCCCGAAGAGGCTGTGCGCATGAACCTCGATGGCGAGGCCGCTGCAAGCTTCATGCCCATCAATGAGGGCCTCGCCTTCTTCCGCGCCCTCATCAACCAAGCCGAGAAAATGAAAATAAGTAGATAGAACTATAACCCCCTTAAAAACGAACCTGTTTCCTCATGAACGAATACAAACTTCCTCATCCGCTCATAGCCAGCATCCCCATTGTGGTACTCATTGCCCTGCTGGGCGTTTCCATCGCCCTCTTCGGCAGCGACTCGCTGAGCGGTGGCAGCCAGATTTCCCTCATCATTGGCATGGCGGTGTGCGTACTCATCTCCATGATTTTCTATCGTGTGCCCTGGAAGGCGTTTGAGAAACAGATGCAGAAGACGATGGGCGGCATCTTCGTCACCCTGCTCATCCTGCTCTCGGTGGGTATGCTTGCCGGGGCGTGGATGATTAGCGGGGTGGTGCCCACACTCATCTACTATGGCGTGCAGATTCTCTCGCCACAGTTCTTCCTGGTCACTGCCTGCATCATCTGCTCGCTTGTGTCGCTGTTGTCGGGTAGTTCCTGGACCACCATCGCCACCATTGGTGTGGCGCTGCTAGGTGTGGGCAACGCACTGGGCATCTCGCAGGCCTGGACTGCTGGTGCCATCATCTCGGGGGCCTACTTCGGCGACAAGATGTCGCCCTTGAGCGATACCACCATCTTGGCATCATCCACCACTCGCGTCGACATCTTCGTGCACATCCGCTACATGATGCACACCACGGTGCCCGCGTTGGCCATTTCGCTGATTATCTTCTTCATTGCCGGATTGGGACACACAAGCACCACAACCCTCAATATCGAACAGTATACCAAGGGATTGGAATCAACCTTCAATATCTCGCTGTGGACGCTGCTCGTGCCGTTGCTCACGGGTGTGCTCATCGCCCGCCGTGTGCCCTCGCTCATCGTACTCTTTGTCTCGTCGATTATGGCGGGCATCATGGCGCTCATCCTGCAGCCGCACATACTCACCACCATTGCCGACGATGCTTCGCTCACCTCGGTGGCAGCCGTTACCAAGGGCCTCGCCATCACCTTCTATGGCGCTACGGCCATCGACACAGGTTTTCCTGCGCTCAACGACCTGGTTTCGACTGGTGGCATGGCTGGTATGCTCAACACCATTTGGCTCATTATCTGCGCCATGTGCTTTGGTTCGGTGATGGTGGCAAGTCGCATGCTCGAGAGCATCACGCGCTGCATCATCAGATTTGTGCACAATCGTTTCAGCACGGTTGGGTCCACTGTGATTACCGGCCTTTTCCTCAATCTCACCACGGGCGATCAGTTCATCAGCATCGTGCTCACAGCCGATATGTTCAAGGATGTATATGGCAAGCAGGGCTACGAACAGCGGCTGCTGAGCCGCACCACCGAAGATGCCGCTACCGTAACCTCGGTGCTCGTGCCCTGGAACACCTGCGGCATGACGCAGGCCACCGTGCTGGGCGTGCCCACGCTCACCTATTTGCCTTATTGCTTTTTCAATTTGCTATGCCCCTGCATGACGCTCCTCATCGCCGCCCTCGGCTGGCGCATCAAGCGCATCCCACCATCGTCCGAAATCACTCCTGAAGCCGAACCCGACTTGGGTTGAATTATAATCTTTCCCTCATCGGTTTATGATACCATTGTCAGTGTCTCTTAAATTGATGGTTTTATCGGCCGACTGATGTTTTCGGCCTCGGCTTAATCGCCATGATATGTTAAGCGATAAACTGTTGCCGCTATCTCTATCGTTTAAGACGAGGTGCTTGTAAAGATTCCGATTTAGAATCTCGCTCTCAGAAACCTTGTAGTTATTGATGAAAGGATTTGACCATGTGAGTGAGAATTGCCAATCCTTATAGCTGTACGAGCATTGTAAGGTCGTATAAGCTCCGCTATATCCCTTTGTTTCGCCCTCTAAGAAGCGAAAGCCATTGTTAGCATAAGCCAGCAAAGTGAATTTTCCGAGATAGGCTGTGACACCAGCTGAATAGAACCACGATGTGTAGCAATGCGTATAGTCAAAGCCGTAATTGAAGCAACGCATCATTCCTCCGTTTGCATTAATCTGTAGTTTATTGGGGCTAATCCAATAACTTGCGTATGCCATTGCATTCAATACATTAATAGCTTTCTGATTGATCTGTGTATAGATAAACTTGTCGTCGGCCGTACGCTCATAGAGTGCCATATTGGGTTTGTCGCAATGTCTGTAGAATCCTTCTGCAAATGTGCTCCATCTGTCATCGTTATACGACAGGCGTAATGTGTGTTCCGTGTCACGGGCTGGCTTGAGGTTGGGATTGCCGACAGTATATTCTATGCTGTTTGTCTGAATGGTGGCATCGCTGATCATAGCAATACGCGAAGCACGGTCTTTCATCTCGAAGGTATAGCTTAGTTGCATCCCATTCATGATATTATAAGCCAGCGTTGCCTTCGGGCGGAATGTCCAAAAGTCGTAATGATGCTCATTCTGATTGTAGTGTATGTAGCTTGCTCCCAAACCAAATGAATAGCGTAAGTCCTTGAGTGAGCCTTTTATCTCGCTGAATGCATAAACGCTGTTCTGATTCAACTCTGTCAGGGCAAAAGCATCGCCCATATAATCATTTTTCGTGTATTTGTAGCGATAGTTTACTCCTGCCGATATCGTGAATGGTTTCAGTTGGTTTTCGTAGACTATTTCAGATAATGCCGAGACCGTCTTGCCATTCACATCATATTGATAAGGTGCTCCCTCATCGTAATAATTGCTGCTTTTCGTGGCAATGTATGTGCCAACAGCATTTGCCGTGATTGACTGACGCGGAGTGAGTTGGCTGAAGAAATACAAGTCAAGGACAGGAGAATTAGAATGGGCACTCTCTCTGCTAAATGAGCTATATCGCTTTGCGCCATCTATAATGTCCTTGATTGAATAATTACCTGGAGTCTTATTCAGACTCTCACTCAAAGATGCCTGAAATACAAATGCTGTAGAATCTGCCAGATTGTAGGTCAGCTTCATGTCATGGCTGTGTGCCTTTCTGAGGGTCTCGACATCTTCACGCTCTATAGTGTGGATGCCACCATCATTCAAGGTATATTCAGCCCATTCAGTTGCCCGCATTCCATTTAACTTATAACCACTATAATTGTAGGAGACAGTAAACTCGCTTTTCTTATGGTTCCATTTACCATATACTGTACCATCACCTTGCCAAGAAGTGAGGGTGGGAGTAATGTCAACACCTATCGTGTAACCTGAGTCCTCGTGCTTGGTGATAATGTTGATGACATAGGCCACACCTTCACCATAACGCACACCGGGATTGTCGATGAAGTCTATTTTGCTTATGAGTTTGGGATCAAGTGCCAGCATTTCCCCTTTGTCGACGATGATACCATTGATTCTTAGTTGCACACTGCCTCTGCCATCTATTGCAGTTATAGAATGTGTTACACCATCAATTCGGAGGTTGGGCAATGAGAGTTTCTGTAGAAGGCTATAACCGTTGTTTGAGGCGCTCTTTTGGGCAACAGTGGGGTAAAGCATTTGTCCGTCGGCCTTGCTGATGACCTTGGCGCCTTTAACTACGATTTCATCTAGAGTAACGGTCTTCTCTTCATTCTGAGCAAAGGCCGAGAATGAAAAAAGATTAATGAGAACGAATAAAATAAATAGTTTCATTTGCATCGAACTTTTTTGATTTTCGATGCAAAGGTATTACGAAATTAAAACAATGCCAGATATGTTACCTGACATCTTTCTGACATTTCTCTGACATTAACCTAACTATTTGATTTCCAATTTGTAACATTTACCTCTATCAGACACTATTTTCAACTTGCAATTAGCTTCCAAGATGGGTTTTACTCGTTTGATAAGAGTGTAAAGTGTGTCGCTGGCATCGGGCTTCTTGGGCCACAGACGGTCACAAATTTCTTGCTTGGATAGTGAATGAGATTCAGTCTTCATAAACATCTCCATAAGGGAATGCTGCATCGGAGTGAAATGAATAGGTTTGCCCTTAGCCGTAATAAATTTGTCATTGGCCAATATAATGCCGCCATAACTCAGACCTTTTGCAAACAGCTCAGGCTTAAACTTGCGCATATACCACAGACTGCACATGATCCACAGAATGCCGGCAAACAATAATGCCCCAGATGCTCGTTGATCAGAAAGCATCAGTATGGTCATAAAGTCGCAATTTGCTTGTGCCACCATCTGCGTCTCCTGACGGCCAGCTTTTCTAATTGATGTCATGGCAATGCATGCGGTATTTTTCAGTTCGGCGATGGTGAGATGACTGCGATAGCATCGAATGGTGTCAGCATTGACCACATCGGTCGGCATTTCGGCAAGAGTGAGTTTAAGCGCATTGTTCACATCTCGTGTTATTATGTTTTCGGTACTTTTATAGCTACCTATTCCTGAACACAACGCACAAAGCATGATGAAAACGAATATAACGAAAGGAAGTTTTTTCATCGGTATAAATTCTTATTTGGTATTCAATATTTCAATCATTTTCTTAACATCTGGCAATGCACGGTGGAAGTCCTTAGGGCCTGTAGATGAGTTGGTTGGTGTTCATGCGGTGCATGTATTGCTGAATCATCGATTTCAGTTCGCGCTCCATTTGTGCCTGCTCAGGTGCTTGCCCCACCAGGTTGTGGCGCAGCATGGGGTCGGTTCTGAAGCGATACATCGCCTTCACGCGTTCGCCGTCGAACTGCATCATCCACTCGCCTTTAAAGTACTGGTAAATGCCGTTGTTGTAGTTCAACGCCCAGGTCTGTTCAGGTGGTGTGCTCAGCAGATCGCAGCCAAAACTCAGGTAAGGCTGGTCATAGCCCACCACATGCAACAGCGTGGGCATAATGGAGGCCTGCTGCGCGATGACATCGGAGCGGATGCCTGGCGTGAGGCTGCCGTCGGGCGTGAAGAAGATGATGGGTATCGAGTAGAGCCCCTGGTCGGTCTTGTAGAATGAGTGCGTGCTCCTGTTGGTGTGGTCGGCAACAATCACGAATACGGTGTTCTGGTACCAGGGTTCGTGGCTGGCTTTCTCGAAGAAGCGGCGCAGGGCTAGGTCGGTATAGCGTATGCACTTGTGCATGGGGTTGCCGCCCTCTTCCTTGAACTCGTTGGCATATTGTTCGGGCACCTTATAGGGGTGATGTGACGAGGCGGTGAACACGGTGGCCACAAAGGGCTGCTTGAAGGTGCCGATGTGCTGCTCCATGAATTGCAAGAAGGGTTCGTCCCAAATGGCCCAGGTACCGTCAAAGTCGTCGTCGCCCTTGAAATTGGGGTCGGCATTAAACTCGGTGCGGCCATAATACTCCTTGTAGCCCGTTGCGCGAGCAAAGGCCTCAAAGCCCATCGACCCGTTCTGCGCTCCGTGGAAGAAAGCGGTGTGGTAACCCTTGCCGGCCAGCATCTTGGCGATGCCCGTCAGGTCGTTCATCGAGGCTGGGGTGAGGATAAACGGCTCTCGCATCATGGGTATGCTCGAGATCACACTGGGCATGGCATCGATGCTCTTGCGTCCGTTGGCAAACGAGTATTCAAAGGTGAGCGAGCGGTTGATGAGCGAGTCGGTAAAGGGGGCGTAACCCTTGTAGTTGGGGCCAATGTTGCGGTGGTTGAGCGCACCTATGTATTCCTTGCCATAGCTCTCAATGATGATAATCACCACATTCTTCTTGTTCATCACAGCACCCGAATCGGGCATGTGAATGGGTGAGAAGACGGCCTCCATCTCTTGTTGGCTGGCGAAGTATTTGGGTTCGTCAAACACATTCTTGCCTATGGTGCGCAGCATCGAGAAGGGAGTGTTGAGCACGAGGGCGGCCTCGATGGGACGGTCCACATACTGGTTGGCGTTACTGATGGTGATGGGACGCACAGCCGTGGTGAAACCGCCGCGCATGCCGCCTATCATCAAGCCCACCATCGCCAGCAGGCTAACGAGGCAGGTGAGGTCATATTTCACCCAGTTCAGCCGTTTGTAGTGGAGTCTGGGTTTCACATAGCACTTCCACATGAAGAAGATGAGCGCTGCGGCAATGAGCACCAGATACCAGTGCCGCACAATCTCGGTGCCGAAGATACTTGCCAGGTTGTTCTCGTTCTGGAACTCGGTGAACACAGTGCTTGTGGTGCGGCGCGAAGTGTATTGGAAATAGACCGTGTCGCACAGGTTCATCACCACCGCCAGCGAGTTCATCACCACATAGATCCATTTGCACATCTTCTGGAACCAGGGCCTTTCCTTGTAGTGCAGCGGGAGCAGCATGAGCACAATGTAGATGCACAGGGTGTACATGATGGCCGAGGTGTCGAACATCACACCACCGCGCAGCATTTCCATCAGGTGGCTGGCGCTCAGGTTGTCGCTGAAGTAACTGTAGTTTACCAGCAGGAACACGATGCGGCACACGAAATACACAATGTAGGCAATGGCGAGGTTGCAAAGCAAGGCAAGCAACGGCGATGCCACGCTATCTTTCACTATATGGGATATCTTCTTGAAAAACTCTTTCAGTTTCGTCATCAGACTTCAAATAAGGGGGTTAATGTATAAGCATCATGCAAGCAAAGGCAATGTACGAGAGCCACAGCACGGCCAGTATCACCCATGCCACATAGGGCCGCTCTTCGTAGCACCGGTGTGCCAGGTAGCCCGACGCCAGCGCGTAGATGGGCATCGCCAGTATCAGAAAGCGTTCGGTGCTGGTTTGCATCTGGTGGCCTCTAATCATGAGCAGGGGCCAGAATACCAGGGGCAGCAGCGAAATGTAGACTACTTTTTTGAAGCCGCGTGGCGATAAATTCTTTATATCAAATTGTTCCATAGCACATAAACAATTATTTCAGTGGTTAAATGTTAGCATGTCGTCGATGGTGTCGCGGTTGTTGCTCAGACGCGGTATCTTGCGCTGACCGCCCAGTTTGCCGGTTGAGCCCAGCCAGCGGTCAAACAGTCCCTCTTCGGCAATCACCAGCGTGGGAGCATCGAGGAAGATGTTGCCGCTGCGCTTGGCGGCGTAGTCACTGTTTACCTGTTGCAGGCGTTCGTCAAGGGCGCGCATGAAGGCGGCAGGGTCGGCGGGCTTGGTAGAAAACTCGATGAGCCACTCGTGGCGGCCGTGGGTGTTGTCGCCGGCATAGACGGGCGCAGCCGTGTAGTTGAGCACCTCGGCTCCTGTGGCGGCCGATGCTGCCGTGATGGCGTCGTCGGCATTGTGCACCATGAGTTCTTCGCCAAAGGCATTGATAAAACTCTTGGTGCGGCCGGCTATCTTGATTTTCACGGGGTGGGTCTGCTCAATGGTCACCGTGTCGCCAATGCGGTAGCGCCACAGGCCGTTGCAGGCCGTGATTACCAGTTCGTAGGTCTTGCCCGCCTCAATTTCCCAGATGGGGTACACCTCGGGAGTACTGCTGTCGATATCCTCAATGGGGATGAACTCGTAGAACACGCCCACATCGAGCAGCAGCAGCATGGCGGTGGTTTCCCAGTCGCTCTGCACGGCAAAGAAGCCCTCGCTGGCGTTATAGGTGTCCAGGAAGTGCATCTTGCTCATGTCGCAAATCTTCTCATATTGCTCGCGGTAGGGGGCAAAGGCAATGCCACCATGGAAGAATACCTCCAGATTGGGCCACACCTCGTGTATGCAGCTCGCTCCCTTGCGCTTGAGCACCTCCTTGAGCACTGTGAGGAACCACGACGGCACACCGCTCAGGTTGGTGATGTTCTCGTTGATGCTGGCATCGACCAGTGCAGGCAGTTTCTCGCTCCAGTCTTCCATGAGCGCCACGCGCTTGCTGGGCACGCGAAAGAGGTTCACCACGGGGTTGATGTTGTTGATGAGCGTGGCCGAGAGGTCGCCCACATGGGTGCCGGGCTTCAGATTCAGTTCGTTGGCAAAACTACCGCCCAGTATGAATCCTTTGCCTGCGAACAGGCGGCTATCGGGGTTCAGGTTCAGGTAGTGCGACACCACATCGCTCGCACCCTGGTAGTGATTCTTGCGCAGGGCAGCGGTGGTGATGGGTATGTACTTGCTCTTGCCGTCGCTTGTGCCCGACGATTGGGCAAAGTGGAAGGTGCGGCCGGGCCACAGCACATCTTTCTCGCCGTTCACCATGCGCATGATCATTGGGCGCAGGTCCTCGTAGCGATACAGCGGCACTGTGCTGGCAAACTGCTTGTAGGTGCGCACGCGCGAGAAGTTGTACTTGCGGCCTATCGTCGTCAGGGCGGCGCGCTCAATGAGTTTCACCAGTTCGCCTTGCTGAATGCTGTCGGCATAGTCCTTATAGCGCAGTTGCGTGTGCAATCGGTCGATGAAGTGCTTGCGGGCAAGGGGTGTGAAGTTTATCATCTCTCAACAGGTTTTTGCTTCGGGGCGGGGTAGGGCACCAACTGCCTGCTCGCCCTTTTCAAGGCAAATTTAATGATTATTTCTGAATCGTACGGTAGCCAAACCCAATAATTTGTTTTTTGCTAACTTAAGAATACCCAAAGCACCACGAAAAAAGGCCCTTGCCGTGCGTGGCAAGAGCCTTTGGTGCGGTTAGATCGCAAAATGTTTATTTAATGACCTTTGTAGTGGCGTTAGTACCGTCGGTGTAGGTGGTGACCACCACATTCACGCCGTCGAAGGGCTTGGTGCCTTCAACACCGGCCAGGTTGTAGTACTTCACGCCGGCAACCTGTTTGCTGGTGTTCACATCGGTCACGCCCACAGTTTCTTTGGCGGGGATGAAGATAACCTCGCCCAGCGATGGGTCGTCGTTATGGTGGAACACAACCTGCTCGATGTGTTCTGCATCCTGCACCTCCACATTCCAGGTGTTGCCCTGAGCATAGACGGTGTTGGCAGAATTGTTATATAGGTCATAGAGCTGACCGTTGCAGCCGTTGTTGATAAACACATTATTGCCGGGGTTCGATTCGCCTTCTTTGGCGTCAACAATCTTGCCCAGGTTAATGTCCTTGCCACCAATAATCGAAACACCCCAGAAGTGGCCCTCGATGTGGTTGCCGGTAATCATGGCTATGGCATTGCCGTTTGCATCGGTGATATTGATGCCGCTGCCGCCTTGCATGGGATTGCTCTCGAAGTTGTTGTTCAGCAGGTAGTTGCCCTCAATGAGCACCTCCATGCCGCCAGTGGCGGTGATGCCATAGCGGTTGTTCTCTACATGGTTGTTGCGAATTTCAACAATCTCGTTCGAAGCACCGGCAAGCAGGTTGCTCACAGCGATGCCGCCGGCAAGCGTCACCTCGCCAATGCCTATCACGCTGTTGTTCTCGATAATCATCTTGTGATTGCCGCCTACCGACATGTTCACTTGCGGACGGTTGCGCTTTTGTGTCGAGTTCTTGTCAAACTCGTTGTTGCGGATGACGATGCCCACGGGGGTGTTGGAGCCGTTGGCAATGGCGCTCACCTGACTGGCTCTGAACACGCAGTCTTCCACCACATTGCCGTCGCACTGGGCGCAGAAGTTGAGTGCCGCGCCGCTGGCGTTCTTGGTGTTGTACTTGTCAAAGGTGCAGTCGCTCATGGTTAATGAGCCAGTGCCCACTGCACTGCCGTAGGACAAGCCCACATACTCAAACAGCACATTCTTGACCACTGCACTCGAGTTGTCACCGTGCACAAAGAAACCCTTGGCCGATGCCACAGCGTCGTCGGTGGCTGTGAAAGTGGCATTGTCTTCGGGAGCGAAGTCAATGTCGCCCAGCACCTCAATCTGCATGCCGTCGCCAAATTTCACCACCTCGTTGTTGAGCACTTTCAGCACATTGCCTTCGGCAATCTGTATTTTGCTCTTCAGACGCAGCACCTGTCCGTCGTCAAATGTCAAGGTGTCCTTGTTGCCCATTTCGCTGTTGGGTGCAATCACCCAAGCGCCGTCGATCTGGCTCACGCCACAGTTTTCAAATTCTGCAAGGTCTTGGAATGTATAAACCTTGGCTTGCAGCCCTAGTGCCGCTAGCGCTGCCAATGTAAGAGTAAAGATTTTTTTCATAAGCAGGAGTTTTTATTAGAGGTTAAACAAAAAGTTCTTTTCACAACAAAGATAGTTCTTTTTTGACATATAAACCAAAATATCTCTCTTTTTTGCGACGCTTGTGAATGATTCTTGTGAGTTTTGGGCGAGAAATGTTGTAGAGTCAAACTAAATATGCTATATTTGTGCTATACATTAATCACGAACAAAACTATGGCTACACTTGCTAAATATCTGGTTCAGGGGCGCGTCGAGGCCGGATGCGACGAGGCAGGCCGCGGACCGCTTGCCGGCCCCGTTACCGCGGCTGCTGTGATACTGCCACCCAACTTCGATAACGACATCATCAACGACAGCAAACAGCTCACCGAGCGCAAGCGCGAAATGCTGCGCCCCGTCATCGAGCATCAGGCGCTCGCATGGGCAGTGGCCATGGTGTGGCCCGAGGAGATTGACCGCATCAACATCCTCAACGCCTCGATCCTGGCCATGCACCGCGCCCTTGACGCCCTCGAGGTCACCCCGCAGCACATCCTGGTCGACGGCAACCGTTTCAAGCCCTGGCGCGATGTGCCTTACACCACCATTGTCAAGGGCGACGGCACCTACATGAGCATTGCGGCTGCCTCCATCCTCGCCAAGACCCACCGTGACGAGTACATGTTGCGCATTGCGCAAGACTTCCCCCAATACAATTGGGACAAAAACAAGGGCTACCCCACCAAGGACCACTACGCCGCCATCGAACAGTATGGCATCACCCCCTACCACCGCAAGTCCTTCACCCTCATCCACCGCCAGCTCTCCCTCTTCTAACCATCTTTCGAGCATCGAGCCATGTGCAGTGAGTTGTGATCGTCGTGTTGTGTAGATTGCCTATTATAATTTGATAAAGGTGAAGAAAAAATGAAGGCTTTCCGCCGTAAGTGGAGAGCCTTCACTCGTCGCAAGCCTTCTAGTTCACATTCCCATGCTTGCTATTGGAGCGTGTGCGACGTTAGGGAAATTTAGACTAAATGATTTATTAAAAGTGCTACACAAGAATAGCACAAGAAAGTGTTCACACGCTTTTCAGTTGCAAATATAATAAAACTTTTATTGCGACAATTTTTTTTGTCCAAAAAAATGACGAGAAACCGAATTTTTGGCATTTTTTAGAAAAATCATGTGAAAAACATTGATTATTAGCAAGAATGTTTATACCTTTGTGCCGATTTTAACGTTAAAAAGTAGTGAAAATGGCGTCTTTCAAGTTGCCACTTAAGAGTTTATCGCTTGGTGTTCAGGACTTTAATTATTATCTTGGCGATGATGTATTTAATGAAACCGAAACCATTGATACACATCACGGCGATGTGAATGTGCACTTGAGCGTGGAACGAAAGACCAACGACATTTTTCAGCTGCACTTCGAGTTTGACGGTCACATCACCATCAGCTGCGACCGCTGCCTCGACGATATGGACTGGGAGGTTGAAACCGACTATGACATTAGCGTTAAATTTGGCGAAGACTATGACGACAGTCGTGAAAATGTGCTTGTCATACCTTCGCATTGGCGAGAACTGGACCTGTTGCCCATCATGCGCGACTCAGTGCTGCTCACCATCCCCATCAAGCATGTGCACCCAGAGGGGGAATGCAACGAGCTGATGATGGAGAAGCTGGGAGCCCACAAGGCCGACCTTGATGATGACAACAGGGCCGATTCTGACGCTGACAACGAAAACGAGAAAACATTCACTCTTGGTGACGACCCGCGCTGGGAAGCCCTCAAGAATTTTAAAGATAACAACTAAAAACAAATAAGAAAATGGCACATCCTAAACGTAGACAGTCAAAGACTCGCACAGCTAAGAGAAGAACTCACGATGTAGCTGTAGCTCCAACAATCGCACTGTGCCCCAACTGTGGCGCATGGCACGTTTATCACACCGTATGCCCTGAATGCGGCTACTATCGCGGCAAGAACGTGATGGGCGAAGAGAAGGCAGTTTAATCAACATCCTCGCATCACCCCATCACAAAACATGTGAGAATCTAGAATATCCTAAATCAATGACAGCAGAGTCTATCATCGTTTAGGATATTTTTTGATTTTTTGCTATAAGTCATACTGATTATGCTGAACGCAAGAATTACAGGAATTGCTTCATTTTTGCCCGACTATGTGCTTGACAATGACGAATTGTCGCGCATGGTGGACACGAGCGACGAGTGGATTACCACACGCGTGGGCATCAAGGAGCGCCGCTTATTGAAGAAGAATGTGGGTTCGTCGTACCTGGGCATTCAGGCAGTGAACAAACTGCTCCAGGACACTGGGACTAAACCTGAGGAAATCGACCTCGTGATTTGCCCCACCTCGAATCCCGACTACCGTTTCCCGTCGACAGCATCGATTATTGCTCACGGGTGCGGTATCGACAAGGGCGGAGCCTATGCCTATGATATCCAGGCAGCCTGTGCCGGTTTCGTCGTGGGCCTCTACGATGCCAAAGCCTATGTTTCGGCTGGCTTGTACAAGAAGGTGATAGTTGTCTCGGCCGAGAAGATGTCGAGCATGACCAACTATGATGACCGCGCCACCTGCCCCTTGTTTGGTGACGGTGCCGGCGCTATGCTCATCGAGCCCACCGAAGAGGAACTGGGCATCATGGACGGCATTTTCCATGTCGATGGCAGCGGACTCGAGCACCTCGTGTTCAAAGCAGGCGGCTCGGCCTATCCCGCCACCCATGAGTCGATCGATGCCGGTGAGCACTTCATCTATCAGGAAGGTCGCGCTGTGTATAAGCATGCCGTGATCGACATGCTCACCTCGACCCGCGACATCATGAAGCGCAACAACCTCACCAACAACGATATTCAATGGTTTGTGCCTCATCAGGCTAACCTGCGCATTATCGAAGCTGTGGGCGACCGACTGGGCATCGCACCCGAGAAAGTGCTGGTCAACATTCAGCGTGTGGGCAACACGAGCGCGGCGTCTATCCCCATCTGCATGGACGAGTACAAGGATAAGCTCAAGAAGGGCGACAAGATTGTTCTCACCGCCTTTGGAGCCGGCTTCACTTGGGGCGCAGCTTACCTCATTTGGGGATAATTTCCCCGTGGAGGGTATAACTCAAGGCATCATTCACCATTTCGGCTGAAATGATGAACATGACCGAATAGCAAAAAATGCATCACAACCCTGGCATTCAGGGCGATGCGTTTTTTGTTTGTTTAAACGACAAATTACTACACTTTTATATCACAGATTTATGCATCGCGCAGGTTTTGTAAATATTGTTGGTAACCCTAATGTAGGCAAATCTACCCTGAGCAACCTGCTTGTGGGCGAGAAACTCTCGATCATTACAAGCAAGGCCCAGACCACCCGTCACCGCATTATGGGCATCGTGAACGGTGAAGACTACCAGATAGTGTTCAGCGACACGCCCGGCGTGCTCAAACCCAAGTTCAGACTGCAGCAGAGCATGCTCGAGTACTCGACCGGTGCACTGGTCGATGCCGATATCCTGCTCTATGTGACCGATGTGATTGAGTCGCCCACCAAGAACCAGGAATTCCTTGACAAGGTGGCCAAGGAAAAGATTCCCATCTTGTTGGTCATCAACAAGATTGACCTGCTCAAAGGGCAGGACGAACTGGAAAAACTGGTGGAACAGTGGAAACAGCTGCTCCCCTCGGCCGAGATCTACCCCACCAGCGCCTTGGTGAACTTCAATGTGGACCAGCTCATGAAGCGCATCATTGAACTGCTGCCCGAGAGCCCGCCCTACTTTGGCAAGGATGCGCTCACCGACCGTAACGCGCGCTTCTTTGTGACCGAGATCATCAGGGAGAAGATCCTGCTCACCTACGACAAGGAGGTACCCTATGCCACGCAGGTGATTGTGGAAAAGTTCGACGAGAGCGACACTAGCATCCACATCATGGCGGTGGTGTATGTGGAGCGCGACAGCCAGAAGGGCATCATCATAGGCCACAAAGGCGCCAAACTCAAGCATGTGGGCATTGAGGCCAGGAAGGACATTGAGAAATTCTTCGAGAAGCATGTGCATCTCGACCTGTATGTGAAAGTTGAAAAAGACTGGCGCAACCAGGAGAACAAACTGCGCGCCTTTGGTTATATCGAATAAACGCTAAACATTTAAACACTAAACCTCGTTTATCAAGCGTGATTAAACGAATAAACAAGAAATTATGGGAAGACTCGTTGCTATCGTAGGGCGCCCCAATGTGGGCAAGTCCACTTTGTTTAACCGTCTCACGCAAACGCGTGCGGCCATCGTCAACGACACCAGCGGCACCACCCGCGACCGCCAGTACGGCAAAATGGAGTGGTGTGGCATGGAGATGTCGGTGGTTGACACCGGCGGCTGGGTGGTGAACAGCGAAGACATCTTTGAGGAAGAAATCAACAAGCAGGTGCAACTCGCCATCGAAGAGGCCGATGTGATTCTGTTCATGGTCGACATCAAGAACGGCATCACCGACCTTGACGACCATGTGGCAGCCATCCTGCGCAGGAGCAAGAAACCCGTGATTGTGGTTGCCAACAAGGCCGACAACAACGAGGGAATCTATGGTGAGGCCGAGTTCTACTCGCTGGGCCTGGGCACGCCATTCTCGATCTCGGCCATCAACGGCAGCGGCACCGGCGACCTGCTCGACGAGGTGGTGCGCATCATGCCCGAAAAGAAGGAGGAAGAGGTCGACGACGACATTCCGCGCTTTGCCATCGTGGGCAGGCCCAATGCAGGCAAATCGTCGCTCATCAACTCGCTCATGGACGAGCAGCGCAACATTGTGACCGACATCGCCGGTACCACACGCGACAGCATCTACTCGCGCTACAACAAGTTTGGCTTCGATTTCTACCTGGTCGATACCGCTGGCATTCGCAAGAAGGCCAAGGTGAACGAGGACATTGAGTACTACTCGGTGCTGCGCAGCATTCGCGCCATCGAGTACAGCGATGTGTGCATCCTGCTCATCGATGCCACGCGAGGCATCGAGTCGCAAGATGTGAACATCTTCTCGATTATCGAGAAAAACCGCAAGGGCCTGGTGGTGCTGGTCAACAAGTGGGATTTGGCCGAGCACAAGTCGCAACAGTCGATCGACCACTTCATTGCAACCATTCGCGACCGCTTTGCACCGTTTACCGACTTCCCCATCATCTTTGGTTCGGCACTCACTAAACAGCGCATTTTCAAGGTGTTGGAGTCGGCCATCGAGGTTTACAAGAACCGCAAGATGCAGATTCCCACCTCGCAACTCAATAATGCGATGCAGGAAATCATTGGCACCTATCCACCACCAGCAGTGAAGGGCAAGTTTGTGAAAATCAAGTATGTGACCATGCTCAAGGAGGCGCGTGTGCCCTCGTTCGTGTTCTTCTGCAACCTGCCGCAGTGGATTCGCGACCCCTACAAACGCTATCTTGAGAATCAAATTCGCGAACGCTGGAACTTGACTGGCACCCCCATCAACCTTTATTTCCGACAGAAATAAACTCCCTACTATTTCCAGTAGAGTATAAAAAATACAAATCTTTGATACGGCTCATTTTATGGAATTTTACCCTAAAAAAATGACCCGTAGATTGAAAAAAACGATAAATCAGCGTTGATTTAAGAAAATTTAACGCTGATTTATGCTTTTTTATTTGCCTAACCCAAAAAAGTAGTTAGGTATTATGGAAAAAAGTAGTACCTTTGTGACACAAACCTAATAAAAATACAATATGCATTCGTGACATAAAGCTAACAACATAAATATATACTTGAATTTTGGTTATGATAGGAGTGTGCTTTTGGGAAAAAGTGCACTTTTATTTTTCACCTGAAAATCCTACTAGAATTGATTGTTTATCTCAAAATCAGGATTAGCCGAAAACAATAAGGCTTTCTAAGTGAATCTATTAGTAATTTCAGTAGTGAAAATAAAAAAATTGATTGTCTCCCGACAACCAATCTTAATTAACCTTAAATCTAATACCATGAAAAACACATAGCAAATGTACGAAGGATTTTTCAATCTGCAATAGGTTTGAGTAAAAAAACGCTGGAAATTAACTATTTTTTGTAATTCTGGTTTGATTTTCACATTTAATAATATCATTATCTCATAAAACCTCCATTTCGGTAGTAACTTTATCACCAAAATCGGTTATTGGGTTACATTGTGTCAAAATTCGGGGAGTTTTGTAACAAAATGTGAGCACAGAGCATTATCAAATGATTATTCATTAATAATGCATTTCAATTCAGTATATTTTTGCAAGTCGCTCACAAAAAATATCCTAAACCTAATGAATTGGCGAGTGGAGGTTATTTTCCTGATTTGTTTAACCGAAAAAGCGATAGTTGTTGCAGGTTAGATTTGGGGCATCTTCATGAGCGTGAAGATGCTCTCGCGACCGCAGTTCATGAGCAGGTCGAGGATGCTGAGCCCGGGCGTGAAACCATGACGGTCGGCCCAAAGCTGGTGATATGGCACATCGGCAATGGGCAAGCCGTCGGGGCGCTTAGTGCCGAGCACCTGCCTCAAGTCGCAACAGGCATCAGGCTCAATGCTGCTATCCAGGAGTTGGACTGTGATGGGCAAGTCAAGGAAATCAATAATGAGATGTGTGAGGCGCTGGTTGAAGTGGAGCAGGCTGGGATCGCTGTCGTCGAGCAGCAGGCGCTGCAGGTCGTCGGCAATGTAGTCGAAGTAGGGCGTGCGGCCGTAGGCCGAGTAGAGTGCACCCCAGTGCAGGTGTCGCCAGTTGGCATGCTCTGAGATGCGCACCTGGCGCATGGGCACTGGCATGGCATTGGTGCTGCCCACAAGCGGAATGGTGAGTTTTTGCGTCCCGTTAGGTCCCATGATGCTGTAGCGGTGGTGTGAGTGCCGCAGGGGCAACTGGCGCTGCTCAGGGTCGACATAGACTGTACCGGCAGCCAGCATCACAGCATAGCAGCGCACAGTGGCGGCGGTCATGCTGCCCATGACCACGGGGGTGCCCGGTTGCCAGTTCACAGCCTTAGGGGTCATTTGTCGGGATTGGCGTCAATAAAGATGCGGTTCCAGCGTATTTTGCCATGGAACATGGTCTTGTCCTTGTCAAACGAGATGATGACGAACATGGGGGTGCCGATGATGTGATCCTCGGGCACAAATCCCCAGTAGCGCGAGTCGCTCGAGTTGTCGCGGTTGTCGCCCATCATCCAGTAGTAGTTCATCTTGAACACATAGCTGGTGGCGGGCTTGCCGTTGATGAGGATGGTGCCGTCGGGCTGCAGTTCCACTTCGTTGCCCTCATAGTTCTTGATGCAACGCAGGTAGATGGGCAGGTTCTGCGGTGTGAGATGCAGGCGCACGCCCTTCTTGGGCACCCAAATGCCGCCATGTTTCTCGTTCTGGGCATAGGTGTCGTGTGTCCATCCGTAGTTCACGCCCAGCGGATAGGTGAGAATCTTGTCGATTTCGGGGTTGTCGTCGCTCTCGCGGGTGGCGGTGAAGCCCATAGCCTCGAAGGCTTTCTTCATGCCCTGGGTGAGCGGCAGGTGGTAGCGGCCATCCTCGGCGTATATCATGCGATAGGCATCTTCTTCAAAGCCTGGTTCGGGCGCCTGTTTCTCGACATGGCGGCCGCTGATGCCCAGGTCGTCGAAGGTCTGGTCGTCGATGAGCGAGCCGCGGGTGTCGAGCGCATAGTTAAACTGTGCATACTCGGGTGTGGGCAACGCCTTGCCGTTGACATAGATGATGCCTTTCACAATCTTCACACGGTCGCCCGGCAGGCCAATGCAGCGCTTCACATAGGCATCGCGGCGGTCCACTGGGCGCCATATCACATCGCCAAACTGCTGCTTGTTGGCATGCACCGCGTCGCGGCCCAGCTCAAACACCAGGCGGTAATAGTCGGGGTTCGCAACCTTGGTGGTGACGGTGTCGCCGGCGGGGAAGTTAAACACCACAATGTCGTAGCGCTCCACATCGCGCAAGCCTTTAAGGCGATGGTAAGGCAACTGCCAGCCTTCGATGTAACTCTTGCAGCCAAACAGCGTGTTCTGTGCCAGCGGGAAGTGCAGGGGCGTCTGCGGCACGCGGGGGCCGTAAACGAGTTTGTTCACCCACAGGAAGTCGCCGGTGAGCAGGGTCTTCTCGAGCGACGACGAGGGTATCTGGTAGTTCTGCCCCACAAAAAGGAACAGGAAGTAGACGAGTACCAGGGCGTAGACGATGGCGTCGACCCAGCTCATCACGGTTTTGAAGGCTTTGTTCTTGGAGCCTTTCCACCAGTTCCAGGGAATGAATTGGGTGAGGTAGATGTCGGCGAGCAGCAGCCAAGCCAGTGCCACCCACCAGTTGCCGAGCCATGCCACCCATGCAAAGAAGATGGCGCTCACAATGCCAAAGCGCACCCAGCGGGTGGTTTTCACGCGGGCCAGACGCTCGCGCAGGCCGCCCGTCTGCGGCTCAAAGGGTTTCTCTTCCTTAGGTTCTTTCTCTTTTTTCGATTTATTGAAAAGTTTCATCGTAATCACATTTTTAGTGTCAGGGCTCCTGCCTGCGACGGGACGGGTAACCTCGTGACTGATTGTTTTGACCGTGCAAACTTACTCAAAATTCCCCACATAATCAAATAAAAGTGTGGGGTGTGGGAGGTGGAGTGAGGGAAACCCCTAGCCCCCTAAAAGAGGATGTTGCAGTCACTTGGCGAAGTTTTAGGCTAAAGACTGGTTGTTTATGGTGACCGATTTGGGTTAAACAACGAGAGAGGGGAGCAACGCGTGAATGCGTCACCCCCCTCTCGGGTATCAGTGTGTTAGCAGCTAATAGCTAATTGTTTGCTGCTTTTATTTCAGAACTTTGCTGCTCGAGCGGCTTCCGTCGGTGTAGGTCGTTACAACGATGTTCACGCCCTCAAACGGACGGTCGCTCTCGATGCCGGCCAGGTTGTAGTACTTCACACCAGCAACTGCCTTGCCTGTGCCGTCGGCCACATCCTGGATGGCTGTGATGATGTTGTCAGAGCCGGTACCGCCATTCAGATCGAGTGCATACACTACCTTGCTGGCTTGCGGATCAACTTCCTTGCCCTCTACAGTACCGGCAGCATTCTCGCCTGCCTTGGCACCTGTGTTGGCGTAGCTGTTCAGCTTGGCGTCAACTGTGTTCAGCACTGCCGTGAATCGGTAAGCAGTCTTTGCTTGCAGATTGTTCTTTTGGTCACCATAGGCGTTATAAGTCCAAGCCACGCTGAAGGCGCCGTCGAAGTCGCCCTGGTTGTTGCCGCCAGCCTTGGCAGGAATCACGAAGCAAGTGCCGTTCCACACAGCATAGGTCACAGTGGCCACCTCCTGAATCTTGGGATTCATGAAGAAGTAGTGTTCCCCAGTCTCAGCACCCACGGGACCCTCGCCGCCATTGAGGTTGAGGTTGGCATCCAGGTAGTTCACGGGGCAATACACATTGGGGGTGAAGTCGGCTTTATCGCCCACCTTGCCGACGAGGTCAGCGCCGTTGGGCAGGGTGATGGTGAAGTTCACGCCGTCGGTGTAGTGGCCGGTGATAGATGCGGGGTTGATGTACTTGCCCACAGCACCTGAAATGGTTTCCACATTGGTAGGATTAGTGAACTTGAGCACAACCCAGTTACTCTGGTCCCAATCACCATTTTGAACTTTAGTGACATCTTTCAAGTAGTCAATCTGGTCATCGCTGGTCTTCTCGGTCTTGGAGATCGACACATTGCCCTGGTCTTTGCACCACAGGTAGTGCTCGCCCGCATCGTTCTGGGCGTCCTTATAGTACACGGCAATCAGCTGGTCGGCAATGGTGTACTGGTTCTCGGCCGTGGTGGTTGTGGGCAGAGCAGTACCTTCCTTCTCAATCGTTGCCAGCGGCGTAGCATTCACACCATAGATGTAAACGGCGCGGTCGTCATACTCGGTCTTGTAGGTGTTGAACAGACGGTCACGATTCCAGTACTGCAGGTAGCGGTTGTCGCCACCGGCATAGTTGAAGTGGATGTGGGCACGGCCATCGGCATCAATGGTGATGACGGCCACATCGTTGCCCATTGCATCTTCATTGGCCTCGGTGAGCAAGGTGTTGTTGCTCTCGCTGCCCACATAGAGGTAACCGTTCTGGCTGCTGTTGTTGGTCTGCATCAAGAAGTGACGCTCGGGACTTGTGTCCTCATCGTGAGTGAGCACGGTCAGGGTGAATTGAGCCACATCGTCGTTGCCATAAACCTTAGCCTTGTTAGTGTCTTCAACAAACAACACACCAGCTGCACCACGGTTAGTCGTGTTCTGGGTTGTGCTCAAGGCCTCGCTATGGTTCTGGCTTACAATCACATAAACACCATTCTCGTTGAGGTTGCGCACGTCGGTAACGAGCGTGTACTCAATACCGTTAGACTTCACGAAGGTGTAAGTCTTGGCATCTGCCTCGGCACTATACAGGTCGCCCACCTTAGTGATGGCACGCACGGTTGTGGTTGTTGTGAAGGTGAGAGTAGTTCCAAGTGTGTACTGCTGAGCAGTCTCACTGGTCTTAGGATCGCTTCCGTCGGTGGTGTACATGATCACTGCACCGTCGGCAACGGTAACACCTGCCTCGTAGGCGATGCTTGCATCAACGCTCTCGCCAACAGCCTTAACCTGGCTCTCGGGAGTGATTACAGGCTTGGCAATCTCCTCGAAGGTCATTGTAATAGAACCGCCAAGAGACTCAAGCTCGTCGTTGTACTGCGACTGCTTGGTGGCATACCAGCTCACGGTGGTGGTGCTGTTCACAGTGAATGGGCCAGTGTAAACTGCATAGTCGTCCATCTCGCTAGTCTTGTACCAGATGGTAGCATTTTGATCCTCAGGGCTGCTGATAGTCACAGTCTGTGGCTCATAGTATGTAGCAGTCTCCTTATCAATTACTGGCTTGTCAATCCAAGCAAATGCGAAGGGAGCAATCTGGTAGTGAGTCTCGCTCAACAAGTGGCAAGCCACGAAGCCATAGATGTCGAATGTGCGGTTAGGATGACCTGTGAACAAGTTGTTATCTGTTGTCCAATTGTTAAACTCACCGCCATACTGCAAGTAGAACTTGTCGTAGTAGAGTATATGATTTCCATTCTCATCGGTGATGTTACCACTCCACTTACCGTCTTTGTCTTGACTTGTTAATTCCACAGTATTCTTGCGCAGGTGTACATAGTGGCCCCAATAGTCGGTGCTGCCAGGAGTTTCACTTGCTAGGATCTCGGGGATGGTGATATACTCGGGAAGAACCGTAGAATTGCCCTTATACAAGTCTTCGCTCCAATTGTGAATTCTTATACTTCCGCGATTACTATCACCGAGTTCAGGGTGAGTATCGAGCTGACCATCTTGTGAAGATGTTGCCATAGTGATAGGACCATAGTAGCCACCCGAAATCCAGTCACCCATATTGAAGATGTGGAAGTTGTTGTGATAGGTATTCTGCTTGCCGAAGTAAATCATACCGTAACCTGTGTTGTCGCGAACAAGGCAGAACTCTGGCTGAGTGCCATTTTGTTGATAAGTTGACATGTAGATGACCTGGACGGGGTTAACCATGGTCCAGTTGCTAGTACTAACTTCATGCTCGTTAAGCTCGGCAATACTGTAGAGGTAATTGTTTGAACCTGGATAGTCGCCAGTAAGAATCGTATAGTTTGCGTTGGTAACCTCGCTTGGAGTAGTGCCAATATAAGCAACAGCCTTGAAATTATAGGTGTTTCCTGCTGTCATTGGAATCTCACCGGTGTAAAGCTGGGTTGTACCCTGATTCATCACTGGTTCACTGCCATCAGTAGTATAATAGATGCGAGCACCCTTTGTAGTACTGAACATCTGGCAGGTCTGATTGTGATAATATTCACCGTTTGCAGGCGAGAATACTACAGGCTGCACACCGCGGGTGTAGGTTGCAGAAGCAATCTCACTTGTAACACCATTGTAAGTAACGCGAGCCTGAACAGTTGCGCTTTCTCCAAAGCCTTCAACAACAACATTAAATGCATTGCTGTAGACATTCCATGTTGTACCGCCATCGGTGCTGTACTCAATGGTGCCATTGGCATAATTGCTTGTGATAGTCACATTTTGAGTCTCACTTGAGATAGAGCAACTTGCAGGTGTGATTACTGGAGCATTGGGAGCTACAAAGGTGAAGGTAACATTGATTTCGTCCTCAAGGGTCTCGCCCTCATCGTCCATTGTGGCCTTGGCATAAACTTTCACATTGTCGCCCACATTGCCGGTGATGGTGGTGGTAACAGGACCCTCGGCCGGAGTGCTCCACTCGCCATTCTCGCCAATCTTGTACTGAACCATTGCGCCCTCGATGTTGGCATCGATAGTCACCTCTTGCGAGCCGATTACCTGGCCACCCTCGGGGTCAATCTCTACGTGCAGACCGGTCTCACTCTGCTTGAACAAATAGACAGGGCTCATTCCCGTAGCGGTGCTTGCGTAGCACGAGAATATGGAGCCATTGTTCATGATAACGTCTCTTGTATTATTGCCATAGAATTGAATAAATGCATTGCCTGCATCTTCAATTTCTATATTCGCCTTAGCATTGTCGCCAACCTCACTTGCATTGAGTGCGCCTGTTCTCAGGTAGTTCTTGGTACTGCTGGCTGCGTAGAGATAGCCATTGCCTGCATTTAGATACCACCCAGCAAAGGTTTCTTCATTATAAGTGATGTCAACACTTTCTAATGTAAGAACTTGCACGTCGGTTCCCGGTGTTATCTTGATGTCATTGGTGATGGTTACGCTTGCCGAACCACGGTTATTGTCATTTTGTGTTGTACTCATAGCAAGTGCAGAGCCAGCGGTCTTGCTGTTGGTGATAATCACCTTATCACCAGCCTTAAGGGTAGAAGCATCGGTAACGAGAACAAATGAACCATCACCTACCGACTCACGAATGCAAGTGGCTGTGATAGTCACGTTGCGAGCTTGCATGTTGAACGAGTAAGTGCCATCGGTAGCGGTCAACGTTTGAGTTTGACCGCCATCCCAAGTCAAGGTTACAGTGCTCACGTAGTACTTGTTGCTCTTAGGAGTAACCGTGAATGTCACCACATCGCCGGCACCGGCAGTGGTGAGATCATTGGTGATGTTGATGGTGCAGTTGTTCTCAACCTTGCTGATGGAGTATTGAATCTTGCTGAAGTTTGCAACAACCTCGGTTGCCTGAGCGGGCATGGTGAACGAGTAAACGCCATCAACAGCCTCAAGTGCAGTGCCATTAACGGTGATTGACTCGAGCTGATAGCCGCTCTTAGGACTGGCGGTAATAGTCACTGTCTCGCCAGCGAGAGCACTAGCGGGACTAACGCTTACGTTTCCACCATTCTCAGGATTAGCAGTAGCAGTTACTGCATAGTGAGTAACCACAGTGTAGGCATAAGCATCACTCTCGGCCTCAATCGTGCCATAGTAAGCCTTACCCTTAGCGGTCATGGCGCTGTTGACAGCAAAGCTGCTACCGTCGGTATAGTTAGCGCCATCGTTAGTGCTGTAAGCGAGCGTTGCGCTCACTCCACTCTTGCAAGCACTGAGCAGCGAGGTGAGGTTACTCACCACATTAACTGTAGTGCCAGTCTCGAGCTGACCAGCAGCCTTGTCAAGCGTAACTGTGATGTCCTTCTTGGTAGCTGTTACAAGACCTGTACCCCAGTTCACTGTGATGGTGTACACACCATAAGGCACTGTGAAGCGGTTGGGGTCGCTGTTGTTCTCGGTCCAGGTACCACCTCCGGCATTGGTCACCAGGTCATAGTCTTGCGACTGTGCTCCCCAGCGCTTGCCAATGTTGTTGTAGCTGCCGTCGGTGCCGCTCAGGTTGGTGGCGAAGCTGAATTGGCCCTTGCCGGTATCGGTAGCGGAGGCAAAGTACACGTCGGCGCTATAGGTGTTAGTGCCGGCGTTGTAGGTCATCTTCACACCCTTATTGCCATCCCAGGGGTTATCGTTAGCCGTACCCAGAATGTAGATGTCACCACTCTTGAATGTGGCTGCGATGTTCACCGCGGTAGCGGGCATCACAAAGGTGTAGTAGGTTACCCACTTGCCATCGTTCCATTCCGAATTATAAGTGGTGTAAGATACGGTTGCACCTGCAGCGTCGGTGATGGTGAGCGAGTTTACATCATATCCAGGATATGCAGCAAGCGCGATACTCACGGTAGTTCCCATGGTAGAGTAGGAGTAGCCCAGGCTCTGGTCATAGGTAGCACCATTCTGAAGCCATACCTCACCAGTATTTGCAGGAGCGATAGTGTAAGCAATCTCATTCTTGGCCAGTGCAAATGTGGCGGTAATCGTCACATTGCCTGTAGCAGTGATTTGGTTGTTGGCATCAGGAGCGCTCTCGCTGGCTCCGGTGATAGTCCAACCTGTCAGCTCATAGCCAGGATTGGGAGTGGCGGAAACGGTGATCTTGTCGCCTGCATCCACCACCTTTTCACCCTCAGGTGAAGCTGTGATGGTACCACCTTCTGCAGGCTGAGTAACCGTTACATCGTAAGCCTTAGCGACAGCGGGAACTATCTCTATTGATTTTACATGAATTGCATTTTCTTTTGCAGCATGAATTGCAATAGTGCTAATAGTACCATTCGCGTCAAATTCATAATCGGCATAACTTGATGTGACAGTTTTCGAAACTGAAGTTCCATTATTAATGGTCACATTCATTGTCTTGTTTGAGCCATATGCTTTTACAATAACCTTTTGAGCATTTATGGCTTGACCTGCAGCACTTAAATTAATGGTAAGAGTACCGGGATTTTTATTACTGGCAAATTTCAAGCCGGTTTCACCTTTAGCTACAAAATTAGAAATTTCATAACTATCGACATATTCAACACCAGTGATTGTGTATTCCGATTTTAAGATAGAAGCAGTAGTTGCGGTATTTGCATCAGTTCCATTATCTCCAAAAGTAATGAAATAACCGTCGCCTCCAGGGGTTACAGATTTCTCCTTGAAGGCAGCTGTGATAATAGTATTCTCTGTAATGTTGAAATTGTAGGGGTTCGACACTTCGGTGCCGTTAGCCTTCATCCAGTCCAGTTCGTAGCTGTCGCTCGAAGGGGTTGCAGTGACTGTCATGCTTGTTCCAGAAGGAATAGCAGTCAGGTCGCTATAACCAGTAGCTGTTACAGTACCGCCAGTCAACCCTGTTGGCAGGGTGAGAGCATAGTTGGTTGGAGTTGAACCACCAGATGTTGTTGTTATATCAATTTTATTAACACGGCATTGAGCTTTTGCAGTAATAACCAATTCGCTGGTAGCAGTCCCAGACCAAACTTGCCCACCATTACTACCTATTTGTGAGTTTTCTGTTAAAAGTGTCTCACCTACTTGAAGAGCACCATGATAACCATTACTAGATGAATAGTATAGTGTGACGGATGTGATTTCCTCTCCAGATGGTGCTGTAATTGTCATAGTTGCATTCTGGAATATGCGTATATTATTACTTTCAATAACATTACTCAAAGAGCCATTAGCATTTGTGATTGCAAAACTAAAACCATCTGATGATGTTACGGTAACGGGGGACTGGGATGTGTTCCAAGTTCCTGGAGACCCAGCTTTCAAATTATAAGTATAATCTGCTGCCCAGCCGACACCGAAGAAGAGGGTGAGTAGGGTTAGAAAAGTTAATAATTTTTTAGACATAATCTTAAAGAGTTTATTGGGTTAATAAATGAGTTGGTTGTCGTTTTTGTTTTAGACATAAGAACAAAAGTTCATAAGTTTTTTCTTTGACATAAGAACATAAGTTCATAAGTTTGCGGCTGAAAGGCCTTTTGTTCTTCTGTTCTTCTGTCCTTTTGTTCTTTTGTCTTATAATCATTTGTTCTTCTGTTCTTTTGTCTTATTATTGTTTGTTTAATAATCCTGTGTCTTTTCTGTCCTATTCGGGCTGTAGACATGTTAAATCTGACAAAGTTAGGAAATAATGTTGATACACCTTAATTATAATGGGATGAAAATGACTAGAAAAATTACAAACAATACCAAAACGCCCACGAACAGGCATAAACATCCCACAAGCCGTGAGAAATCTCCACGGTTTGCTCAGAAATTTGCAATAAACAGATAACTGCTATCAGAAAGCCGCTAGCAAATAGCCCCCAGGCCACAAGCAATTAGCATATAGTCGCTTGTCTGCTGGTCTATTGTTGCTTGTGGGCGAGGTGGCGGGCGAAGATGCGGCAGGCGCAGGCCACGAGTTTGGGGCAGGGGCGGCTGCGGTAGTACTCGGTGGTGCGTTCGCTGGGGCGTGGGGGCTCAATCTGCCCGCTACGCAGGCCCAGCAGCTGGGCGCAGATGAGCGAATCGTTCTCCTGCTTGAACTCGGCGGCGAGCTCTTGCACCAGGGCATAGTTCTTGGCGCGAGCCTCCTGGTTGCCGGGGGTGCTGCTGCCGTTTTCGAGTCCGGCAAGCATAAACATGCCCGTCACGGCCCCGCAGGTCATGCGCAGGCGACCCATGCCGCCCCCAAACGAGGCCGCCACCTTGAGCAGTTGGTCGGTGTCGACTTCAGGAAAAAGGTCGGCAAAGGCCGCCACTACCGACTGCGCGCAGTTGTAGCCTTGCATAAAATATTGCTCGCCTGCATTGGCACGAGCCTCAATATCAATAGTTTGTTCCATTGTCTAAAATCTAAATTACAGCAAATAGCCACTAGCCACTAGCCTCTAGCCTCTAGCAAATAGCCTTTAGCCACTAGCCAACGGCTATCTGATAACTGAAAACTGAAAACTGTCAACTGTCAACTAAAACGGTTTCACATCGTTTTTGCCCGTGAACGACTGGAACAGGGCGTTGGCCAGACTGCTGGCGCCAATGCGGAAGTAGTCATTCACCAGCCACTGCTCGCCGAGCACCTCCTTGACGATGGTATAATATTTCACGGCGTCTTCGGTGCTGCGGATGCCGCCCGAAGCCTTGAATCCCACCATGTTGCCGGTCTTTTCGAAGTACTCTTTGATGCACTGGCACATCACGTAGGCTGCTTCGAGCGAGGCGCCAGGATAGATTTTGCCGGTCGATGTCTTGATGAAGTCGGCTCCGCTGTACATGGCCAGGATGGATGCCCGCTTGATGTTCTCGGCACTTTGCAGGGCACCAGTTTCGAGAATCACCTTCAGGTGGCGATCGCCAATGGTGGCCTTGAGTTCGGCAATCTCGTCGCAGAGTTCCTCATAGGCCTCATCCACAAAGTATCCCAGGTTGAGCACGATGTCGACCTCGTCGGCTCCATCGTGAATGGCGAGTGCGGTCTCGGCCACCTTGCTCTCGATGTGGGCTTGCGACGAGGGGAAGCAGGCGCTGCACACGGCTATGTTCACATCGCTCACTTCAAGGTTGGCACGCACCACCTCGGCAAAGTTCGAGTAAACGCAGATGGCGGCCACATTCTTGTAGTCGGGATAGTCGCGCCAGTACTGGTTCACGCGCTGGGTGAACTGTGCCACGCTCTTCTCGCTGTCGGTGGTGCTCAGGGTGGTGAGATCCACGCAGTTGAGCAGGAACTGATACACCTCGGGAGTGCAGTTTTCCTCATAGTGCTCATCAAGTATTTGTTGCACTTGCTTTGCAATCAGGTCGTTGTCGGTCGTCACCTTGCTTGCAGCGATGGTCTTGAGATACCTGTCTTCAGGTTCATGATGCAGATGAGAATGATTTTCCATTGTGAGTTTATTTTTTAGTTAATGATTTGTTTTTCAGCACTACTTGTGTCTTGTCAGGCGGGCAGGTGAGCTTGGGGTTCAGGCGGTGGCGCATGTTGTCGCGGGCGGTCTTCTTGTCGAAGTTGCGCTGCAGCGCTTCCTCGAGGTCAATGCCCGTTTGGTTAGCGAGGCACATCACCACCCACAGCACATCGGCGAGTTCGTCGCCCAGATTCTTGTCGGCATCGCTTGGTTTGGCCGACTGGTCGCCATATTGCCGTGCAATGATGCGTGCCACCTCGCCCACCTCCTCAGAGAGGATGGCCATGTTGGTGAGTTCGCTAAAGTAGCGCACCCCGTAGGTGCGAATCCACTCGTCCACTTTTTGCTGTGCTTCTTGTATTGTCATAATCAAGATTCTGAATATAAAGTCAACAGGTGCTCAGGCCAAAAGCCACTGAACAGCCATATCAAATGCAAACTTACTGAAATTTTGCGACATTTCAAAAAAATGCACTTTTTCCGAGTTTTGAAGTGCCAAAAAACACACTTTTTCCATTATTTTGGGGTTGAAAAATACACTTTTTCCAACGAATAACAAGTATTTCATCGCATTTTTTTTCAACGAATATCAACAAATCATTGCACTTTTTCCAACGAATATTTGCTGTATGCCGCACTTTTCCCATCGATTGCTGTGCATGAAGCCCGTTAGGGCTGAACAGATAATAGGCAGGTGGTGGAGCGAAGCGCAACCCCTGTGCAAAAGCAGTCCACACCACTATTAGCCCCGTTAGGGGCGACAGAAAATGTGCATTCAATTCAGTGTTATTCTGTGTATTCCGTGTGCATTTATCTGCTCCGTCTGCGTGATCCTAACTAGCCTCTATCCACCTGCCACCAGCTAATTGCTAACAGGCTAACTGCTAATTGCTATTTGCTAGCAGGGTGGCGAGGGCGTGGGCGGTGGCGGCGATTTCTTCGACTGACTCGAGTCGGGTGGAGTCGAAGCGCAGCATGGCCTGCTCGTAGCATGGCTCGCGCTCAGCCAGTTGCTGGGTGACATAGTCAAGTATTTCGTCATCGGTCATGTTTGCAATGGCGGGCCGCTTCGCCTTTTGCTCGGGCAAGCACAGGCGCTCGGTGATGCGCTGGGCGTTGGTGGTGAGCCAGATGCTCAACCCGTGCGAGTTAATGATTTCCATATTGCCTGGTTGGCAAGGCGTTCCGCCGCCGCACGCCACAATGGCATCGTCCATGGCAGCCACCTCGAGCAAGGCCTTGCGCTCTATCTCGCGAAAGGTCTGTTCGCCTGCCTGCTTGAAAATCTGCCTGATGGTGGCCTCGCAACGCTCCTCGATGTACTCGTCGAGGTCAACAAACGCCACATTCATCTCGGCAGCGAGCGCGCGACCCAGCGTGGTCTTCCCGCAGCCTGCCATTCCTATTAAAAAAAATACGCCCATCTTGCTTTTTTCGTTTCGTTGATGCAAAAGTAACTAAAATTTTGTATTTTTGTCACTTTAATAGACCGATAAGCATGGCAACAAAACAAAAATGGTATGTAGTGTGGGTTGGTACTGAGCCAGGCATTTGCGAAACCTGGACCGAGTGCCAATTGCGCACCAAGGGTTATCCAGGTGCCCGCTACAAGTCGTTCGACACCCGCGAGGAGGCCATCCTCGCCTATCGTGAGGGCCCCACCCGCGAGGCCCGCGAGGTGCTGCGTGCCATTGCACATGCCCCTACCACCCAGGTGAACTATGCTGCCATCCCCGAAATCTATCCCGGCAGCATTGCTGTCGATGCCGCATGTAGCGGCAATCCCGGTCGCATGGAGTATCGCGGTGTCGACATCACCACAGGTGCTGAATTGTTCCATCAGGGCCCCTTCGACGATGCCACCAACAATGTGGGCGAGTTCCTTGCCATTGTGCATGGCTTGGGATGGCTCAACCAGCGAGGCATGACGCGCACTGCCCTCTATAGCGACAGCAGGAACGCCATGCTGTGGGTGCGCAACAAGCAGTGCCGCACCCGCGTGGCCCGCACCGAGCGCAACGCCTACATGTTCCAACTCATTGCCCGTGCCGAGCGATGGCTGCAGACGCACACCTACACCAACTTCATCATCAAGTGGAAAACTGACGAATGGGGCGAGATTCCTGCCGACTTTGGCAGAAAATGACTGTCAGGCACTATTTTTGCTGTGTTTAAGTCCTGTAAAAACAATTAAATTCATGAAACCGTTGTGTTATGAAATATAGAAGTGACGATGACAAGTGCTATGGCGTGGCCGGCATGGCGGTAGGACTCTCTATTTTCGATGCCACCGAACTCTTCAATAGCGTTACCGTCGATGCCGACGGACTCGACTGCGTGCAGTTCACACCCGAATTCTATTTTGCCGGCAATCCTCGCCTCAATGCCAAGGAGGCATGGCAAGAGTTGTTCTCGCACTACCAGATTACGGTGGGACTTGTCATTGCTAACACCATGTGCCGCAAGATGATTCATGATCATGGTGTTGTCGACCGCAAGTTGCGCAACAGTCTGCTTGCCGCCATGTGCGACGAGGGCAAGGAGATATGTCAGCTCGAGAAAGACGAGGTAGAGACCATTTTCGATCGCTATTTTTCGCACTTGATGCGCATCTTCTCAGACCGAAACATGGGGCATGCCATTGAACAGCTGGCGAAACAACTCAAGGAGCACCGCACCTTCTCGCGCGTGGAGATTACTGACCTGCTGCGTCAGCTTTCCATCATTTAGCATAGTTTCCATATATCCCCTCATCCCTCATCCCTCAACCCTAAACTCTAAACCGCGAGCCTGCTCGCATTAAACCCTCAACATGAAAGTGGTCATCATCAACAGGAGCGACATCATTGGCGGAGCGGCGATTGTATCGCTCAGGCTTGTCCATGCGCTGCAAGAGGCTGGTGTCGACGCCCGTATGCTCGTCATCGACCGCCAAAGTGATGACCCGCTGGTGGGCGTGATGGGCAGCAAGTGGCGCAATAAATGGAATTTCCTTGCCGAGCGCATGCAGGTGGCAAGGTGCAACGGATTCAAGCGCGAAACGCTGTTCATGATCGACCCCGCTACGCACGGACTCGACCTCTCACAGCACCCGCTGGTGCAGCAGGCCGATGTGATTGTGCTGGCATGGGTTAATCAGGGAATGCTTTCGCTCAAGAGCATTGGGAAACTCGCTGCACTCGGCAAACCGCTGGTGTGGGTGATGCACGACATGTGGAACTGCACAGGCATTTGCCATCATGCCTATGAGTGCGAAGCCTTCAAGGGCGAGTGCCAAGCCTGCCCGCTGCTGGGCGGCCGAGGCGAGGACTTGTCAACCCGTACCCAACGAGTCAAGGCTGAACTTTACAAGAAATACGGTAACATTCACTTTGTGCCTGTGAGCCATTGGCTCGAGAATAAATGCCGCGAGAGCAGCCTGATGAACAAGTGCGACATCAGCGTGATAGCCAATGCTTTCCCCGTCGAAAAATTCACTCCCCAGCGGTTGCCCAACAGTGACTATGGCATTGACCCTGACAAGAAAGTGATGGTGATGGGAGCTGCAAGGCTCGACGACCCTGTGAAGGGCTTCGATACGCTGATTGCCACCACGAGACACATCGCCAGCGAGATGCCCGACCTCGCCCAACGGCTGCACCTGCTCCTTTTCGGCGGCATCAAAGATGCGTCGCTGCTTGAACAAATAGCCCTGCCTTATACCCATCTGGGCACCGTGAGCGATGTGGCAAGCGTCTATGCCCACGGTGATGTGGTGCTCTCTACCTCGCGCTACGAAACCCTGCCAACCACCCTCATCGAGGGCCAGGCGAGCGGCTGCATGCCGGTGACCTTCGGCCGCGGTGGCCAGGCCGATATCGTTGAGCACCTGCACACGGGCTACATCGCCGTGTACAACGACCCTGCCGACATGGCAAGGGGCATTGCGTGGGCCATCGATGCACCTGTCACTCGCCAGCAACTGTACGAAGCGGTAGAGTGCAAGTTTGCCGCCAGCATAATTGCCCGGCAATACATTCAATTGTTTGAGAATCTGCTTGCTAAGCCTCGGTGAGAATTACCCTTTCCTTTTCGACCGATAAATGCACGCGTGCGCCCTCGACCAGTGGCACATTGCGGGTGACATGGCCTATGGGGAAATTAAACGCCACAGGATAGTCGTAGGGCGCCACCATTTCACTAATCATCTCATACATGGCGCTGCGTTGTGTCGTCTGTTCCTGTTCTTGCTCAGGCAACAAGGGGTCGCGGTAGCGCGTAAACTGACCCACAACGAGCCCCGCCAAGCGCGGCAAGATGCCTGCCAGTTGCAACGACAGTAGCATGCGCTGGGTGCGATAAATGGCCTCGGCGATGTCTTCGATGAAGAGAATCACACCAGGTTCTATCATATTATAAGGAGTGCCAAGCATGGAGTGCAGCAAGGCAAGGTTGCCGCCCACCAGCGGCGCTGTGGCAGCACCAGTTCGGTTGCAGGCATGTGGTTCGGTTTCATAGTGCATGGTGCCGCCTGTGAGCAGGTGCCGCAGGGCTTGTGAACATGGGTCGGCCGCTCCGCACTCGGTGAGATGCTTGGCCATGAGCCCATGAATGCTGGCATAGCCCGCACAGTGCAGGGCAGCATGCAGAGCAGTGATGTCGCTGAACCCGATAACCCACTTGGGATTGCGGGCAATGACCTCTTGCAGCGGGTCGAGCAATTGCATGGTGCCATAACCTCCGCGGCTGCACAAGATGGCTTTCACTTGGGCATTTTCAAAGGCTTGCTTGATGTCGTTCAGGCGTTCCTCGCAGGTTCCGCTATAGGTGATGGCACCGCTTGCCGCCACATGGTGCCCACGGGTGTTCGCCCCCTCGAGCACTTGAAATCCCCACCCCCGCAAAACAGCAATTGCTCCCTCGACAAACTCGGGAGCAATAGTGCTTGCTGGTGAAACGATGGCCACCATGTCGCCTGGCTGTAGTGGGGCGGGGCGCTGAATGCGTTTCATGATTCGTTAATCCTAATGGTCAGGCATTTACCTGAACCTTGAAACCGGCAGCCTCGATGCGGGCACCTATGCGCTGCAATTCCTCGACGGGCACTTTTTCAAGATGCTCGGCGGGCGTCTTGCGGTCGATGCTGTATATCATCACCTCTTGCGGCTGAATGATGAGGTAGGCCTCGATGAGGGCGTCGATTTCGGCATCGGTGGTGTTGTCGATCTTCACACCTTCATATTCGCCACGCACCATCATCGTCTGCACAATGCACTGGTGGGCAAACTGCCGCAGGTCCTCAATCACGCCTTCGGGCAGCACATTGGGCGAGGCGGGGCGGTTCAAGTGCCTGAATGTGCTGGCAATCGCCGAGTCGAGTTTGAGTATGTTGTTGTCAACCGTCTTCAGGGCGGCGGCAACTGCGGGCTTGCCGGCCATGGTGGCGTTGCTCAAAACGCTCACCTTGGCCTGCGGATAATAACGGTTGCGCAACACAATCACATCATGCACTATGTCCTTGAACTGAGGGTGCAGAGTGGGTTCGCCATTGCCCGAGAAAGTGATGACATCGAGGTCATTGCCCTCGGCCTTCATCTCCTCGAGTTTGTGTTTGAGCATGTGTTTCACGGTTTCGCGTTTGGGCACACCGGTGGTGCCTGGGCCCTGCGCGTTGAATCCTGCCTCACAGTAGAGGCAGTCGAATGAGCACATCTTTCCGTCGTTGGGCATGAGATTCACGCCCAGCGAGATGCCCAGCCGTCTGCTGTGGATGGGTCCGAAAATTGTGCTGTGGAATAATACTGTCTGCATGATGTTTTTTTTTATTGTTTTATCTGGCAACAGGTTCTTCGGGGGTGATGCCCAGGATCAGGTTAATCAATGCAGTCACATCCGACACATTGATCTTGCCGTCGCCATTCACATCGCCAGTGGCCGATTCGCCTTGAATGCCCAGAATCATGTTAATCAGGGTAGAGATGTCGCTCACATTCACCTTGCCGTCGAGGTTCACATCGCCTGGTTCAAGAATGCAATAGAAGGTGATGTTGTCGACATAGGTCTTGGCAGTCTTGCTGCCGGCAAACTGCTGAATGCGGAACATGGCATTTCCAAATTTGCCCACCGACCAGTTGGCAGTTCCCTGCGAGCGGGCAGGCACTGTCACTTCGTCAAGCTTGGTGTCAACCCATGCCGAGTCGGGTGAGGTGCGGTATGAGAGTTTATATTTAGCATCGCTCGAGGTGGGGTTGAAGAAGGTGGCGCCCATCGTGTAGAGCTTGATGCCGAGCGCGTTCTCCATCGACACAGCCGATGGGGTGACCATCGAAGCGGCTTGCTTGTCAAAGCATTTGCCCTCGCCGGGGGCTGCAATGGTGCTCTTGGTGAAACTCCAGGTGCAGAAGTTGCCCCTGACGGGACCGTTGGGAGTTCCCACTTCCATGTGCTCGAAGTCTTCAACAATCGACGAAATTTCGTCCTCACTCTTCACTTCAAAGGTGATGACGCCGTCATTCTCTTGAATGTTTAAAATGTTATAGGGATTCAAAACACCTGCCCAAGTGCGCAGGCTGGGCTTGGAAACATTGGTGATTTCGGTGATACCATCAGAGCCAGGGAAGGGGTCGCTGCCGCTTGAACCCTGTCCATTGCTGGCACGCAGTATTTCGTAGTAATTGTGTTTGGGATCGTTGTTGATGCTGTTGCTCCACCACACATTAGTATCGGTCGAGTCGACGCGTGCAACGAGCATGCCATGGCCAGGCAGTGCCTGGTCCCATTTGCCTTGTTTCTGGCGATTCTCAAACATGAAAAATTCGTGTTCTACTGGAGTGCGCAGTATGTAGCCCTCGTTGTGAGTGGCGACATTATTCAAAGTGTAGGTGCCTGAATTGGTAATCTCGGTGGGTGTTGCAAATCCCAGTGCATAGCGCTCAAAGATGGAGTAACCCACAGGAATGCGGCCATAGTTCACATGCGAGCCCCCTGCCATGATGTCCCACTCGTCGGGATGATTGCTCAATCCGCCACTTTCATAGTCGGTATCATACAGGTCGGGCAAGCCCAGCACATGACTGAACTCGTGGCAAATGGTGCCAATGCCGGCGGGCATGGTGTAGCCATAGGACTCCCATCCGTATATCTCGGTAGAGCAGGCATAGGTGCCGATGTTCACGCCATCATAGTTATAATAGGAGTAGGTAGAGGGGTCGTAGAGCACATACATGTGAGGCCACAGGTAGTTGCTGTTGTTGCCACCATAACTGGCCGAGTAACCTGCTACAATAAAGAATACCATATCAACGACACCGTCGTTGTCGGTGTCATACTGACTGAAATCCAAATCGTTGTCGATTGAATCAAGGGCAGCCTTGAAAATCTGGTCGGCGTTGTTGGTCGAGTGCGGATCGGTACATTTGAAGTCAACATTAACGGGACCTATCACATCGAAGTGCGGGTCGAACAACTGGTTGGAGTTGTCATAATAGTAGTCGCGCACACTGCCAGGGCATTCCTGCTTGCGGCCGTTGAACATGAAGCCGGTGTAGTCCTTGGTGTTGATCATATCGTCGTAGAAAGCATTGGCATTGGTCAGGTTAAATTTCTTGTCGGTGTAGTTGATGAGAATCACCAGCCCTCTGAACTTCGTGTAGTCATATTGTTGTTCCTTGGTCTGCGCATCGCGGTTTGTGCGTTTGCCTTGGGCTTTTTTTACACTGTTGCGGGCAGTGAGGTTCTTTGACAGTGAGGCAACAAAGGCCTGCTCTGTTGCATCACGCTGCATAGCGTTGTGAGCCACAACCTGTGTGGGAATCAAGGTTTCATCGGCTTTCTGCACATACACATAGTAGCCGTTTTGATTTTGCGTCACGGTGTAGCCGTCGATTGTAGTGTTGTAGTGGTAGAACTCGTCACCCACCAGTTTCAGCGTGAGCGATGAGCCGTCGGGCTGTGTCACGGTGAAAGGTTGCGGGTGTGCTGGTTCGGCTTGCATGCGGTTGGTGGTAACAATCATTGCCAACCCCATCAGCAGCAATGAACCAACATTTGTTTTAAATTTGTTCCAATTCATTTTTTTAAGTCTAAATTTATGATAATAAGTTATTTGATTCCCAATATTATATTGATGAGAGCAGTCACATCGCTCACATTCACGCGTCCGTCAAAGTTCACATCGGCCATCATTTCTTCGACCTCTACAATGCCGAGTATCATGTTAATGAGTTCGGTCACATCGCTCACATTCACGCGGCCATCTAAATTCACGTCACCGAACTGGAGTACATACTCACCGTGGTGGTAAATGATGATGTCGTCGACATAAACTTTGTCCGATGAACTGCCGGCAGTCTGGCTCAGCCGAATTCGTGCACCAGCAGGCGCATCAACAATCCAAGAGAAGGTTTTTGCACTTTGTGCTAACACCATCGTAGTGCTGGGCTTGGCTGTTTCCCATGTCTCGCCTTCATCGGTCGAGAATGAGAGCGTGAATCCGGCCATGCTGCTCGTCGGGTTATTGATTTCGGCGGTTACCATGTAGATTATATTGTAGAGGCTCTCGTTCATTTTCAGGATACTGGGATTGGTCATAGCCACAGCATGCACACCGTTACACAACGAGTCGGCTGCAGTGACAACATTGCATTTTGTAAAATCCCAAGTCGAGAAGTTTCCCTCGATTTCGGTGGCGCCCGATGCGGCTGTCACAGGCATCGATTCAAAGTCCTCCATCTCGGCCTGAATATGATACTCTTTCAGTGTCGAGAAGTAGATATTGTTGTTTTTTTCTTGAATGTTGTACACCACATATTCATTGTCGGTTCCATCCCAGGTCCTGAGGTTGGCGGTGGTGTTGTTTGACAGGTAGAACACATTTGAGGTGCCCGGGAAGGGGTCGCTCGGCATGGCCCCCCATCTGCTGCCGCCTGCTCGCAACAGTTCGTAGTAGTTGTGGGCAGGATTGGAGTTTATGCCATTGCCTTCCCATGTCCCAGACGAGTCGACACGCGCCACGATCATGCCGTGGCCAGGCAGGTAGGCGTCCCACTTGCTCTGTTTCTGGCGGTTTTCAAACAGGAAGTATTCCTTAGATTTGGGCGTGCGGAGCATGAAACTCTTGTGCGTGTCGCCCAAGGGAGGCAACACAAAGTCCTTTTCATCGTTGATGAGGGTGGGGGTGGCAAATCCCAAGGCATATTTCTCAAATGCCGAGTAACCTGCCGGCGTGCGGCTGTTGTTCAGGTAGCTGCCTCCTGCCATAATGTCCCAGTCGCCCGGGTGATGGCTCAATCCGTTTGCTTCATAGTCGGTGTCGTAGAGGTCGGGAAATCCCAGTACATGGGTAAACTCATGGCACACGGTGCCTACGCCGTCGATCACTATGGTGCCTTCAAGTCCGCACAACTCGGTCGACGAGGCATAGAGTGTCACCCATTTGTCGCCTGTATATTGCTGCAGGCTCGACATGTGTGGCCACAGCAGTCGACTGTTGTTGCCGGTTACATTTGAACCGTGGCCCGCCACCAGAAAGTAAACCATGTCAACCTCTCCGTTATTGTCGCAGTCATATTGGCTGAAGTCAACTCCATCGTCGATGGCGGCCTGAACGGCAGCCTCAAAGATTTTGCGGCTATTGTTGCGGCCATCGGTCGACTTGTAATTCACTTCATAGGGGCCTGCAACACCAAATTGTGGTGCAAATATGCCGTTGGAGTTGTCATAATAGTAATCCCTCACGCTACCCGTGAACACTCCGTCGGGATTCGCGCTTCCGTCCTCGTTGGTGTAGCCATCGTAGCCCACATCATTGAACATGTGCAAGTAGAAATCCTGCGCATCGCTGCGGGAAAAATGTACATCGGTGTAGTTGATGAGGATGATAAGACCCTTGAAGTTCTTGTAGTCGTTCGATATCTTCTGGGGAGATCCGTGAGTGAGTTTTTTGGTTGTTCTGGCTTCTGACGCCTGGCGCTTGTCGATGATGCCCTTGCTCACTCCCTGCAGGAATTGGCGCTCTTGGATGCTGCGGTTGTCGGGGTCATGGGCCACCACGCTGCTCGCTGTCATGGCGCCATTGCGCTCCATGGCATAGACATAGTAGCCCGCCTCGTTCTGAACCAGCGAGTAACCGTCTTGCGTGGTGATGTAGTTATAGAACTCGTCACCGTGGCCAAGCAGGGTGAGCATCGAACCATCGGGCTGGGTGACAGCCACAGGGTAGGGGTATGCTGGCACAGCGTGCACCCGAATCAAGGCTGCCACCAGGGCCAATGCCACCAGAATCTTTTTCATTTTTTATCTCTTTTTAAACACCCAGAATAATGTTGATGAGAGCGGTTACATCGCTCACATTCACACGGCCATCGCCGTTCACATCGGCTGCCTCCTGGTCCATTTCTGTCATGCCCAGAATCATATTGATCAAGGTCGACACATCGCTCACATTCACTTTGCCGTCGCGGTTCACATCGCCTTGAAGCAGGTCGCTACCCTTATCGGTGTAGTAAATGATGATGTCATCGATATAGATGGGTGAGTTCTTGTTGCCGGCAATCTGTTGGAAGCGGTAACGGGTGGGGGTGTTTTTGCTCGTTGTGAGCATCCAGGTGGGAGTGCCGGTCGATTTCTTGTTGATGATGATACTTGCTTCGCCTACCGACGATTTGGCTGATTGCCAGGTTTGACCGCCGTCGGTCGAGTAACTCAGTGTAAGCTTGGCATCGGTAGATGTAGTGTTGAACACCCTTGCCGATATCTGATAGGCGTCATAGTAGGTGTCGCTGCACTCCAGGGTGCTTGGCAGTTTCATTTGCACCGAGTTCACGCCGTTGCACTTGCCTTCGCCTGGGGCTGTCACATTGCTCTTGGTGAACGACCAGCTTGCCCAGTGGCCTTCCACATCTTTCTCGGTGGTGCTGGTGCTGGTGGGCATGGTTTCGAAGTCTTCCACATCGCTCAAGATGTCACTGGCCATGAGCACCGAGAAACTGATAACACCGTCATTCTCCTGGATGCTTGTGATGCTAAGGGGATTTTCGGTGCCGGTCCAACCCAAGAGGTTGGCCTGGGTGGCATTGGTGATCATAGTAACGCCCTTAGTGCCGGGGAATGGGTCGGTGGCATCGCCACCTGCCACATCTGATCCGTTTGCACGAAGAATCTCGTAATACAGATGATTGGGGTTGTCGTTCACATTGTTGCCTGTCCACACACTCGCGTCGGTCGAGTCCACACGGGCCACCATCATGCCGTGACCTGGTATGTAGGCATCCCATTTGCCGGTTTTCTGGCGGTTCTCAAGCAGGAAGAACTCGTTGTTGACCGGAGAATTAATCTTAAAGATTTCCTTGTGGGTCGACAGGGGGTTAAGCGAGTAATCTCCTGGCTGGTCGATAACGGTAACAGGGGCAAACTCAAGTGAATATTTGTCGTAAGCCGAGTAGCCAGCGGGGGTGCGGCCTGTGTTATTATAGCCGCCACCATCCATGATTTCATATTCACTGGGGGTGACCGCTTGGCCATTTTCGCCATAGTCGGTGTCGTACAAGTCGGGCAACCCCAGCACATGGCTGAACTCGTGGCACATGGTGCCAATGCCGTCAAGAATGTTGTAATCCTGTGAATAAAGTTCGCAGGAGCAGGCATAGCGGTTCAGACGCACGCCGTCGTAGGTGGCGCTGGGCCACAGGTAGCTGGCATGCGGCCAAACATGCTGGGATGCCTCGCCGGTATTTGAACCTACGCCGGCAAAGATCACATAAAAGATGTCGACACTGCCGTTGCCGTCCAGGTCATACTGGCTGTAGTCTACCGAGTCGTTGGCAGCCTTCAGCGCAGCGATGAGGATGTTGCGCATGTTGCTCGTCTGGTTGGGCGAGTTGACGCTGTAGTTTGTGAGCTTGATCGGGCCCACGATATCGAAGTGCGGGTCAAATGTTTCATAACTGTTGTCGTAGAAATAGTCGCGCACACTGCCGGTGTACTTGCCGTAATAGTTCGAAGTGCCGTCTTCGTTGGTGTAACCCGTATAGTTGGGCTGGTTAATCATCTTCTCGTAGAAGTCCGCCACATCGCTGCGCGAGAAGCTGCAGTCGTTGAACTCCACCAGCAGCACCAGACCCTTGAACTGGCTGTAGTCAAATACCCTGCGTTTCATAGCCTCGTTGCGGGTTGCACGCATCATGTTGGCAGTTTCAACGCGTGCCTTGTCAATCACGCGTTTGCCAATGCTGTTGAGCAGCTGCACCTCGCTGGCGCTGCGCTGGTCGGCATTTCGGGCTATGGTGGTGGTTGCTGTCAGCTGGTTGCCGGCCTTTTTGGCGTACACATAGTAGCCGGCCGTGTTCTGCATCACGGTGTATCCATCTACAGTTGTGTAGAAGTTGTAATGTTCATCTCCATTGATTTTCAAGGTCAGTTGGCTGCCGTCGGGTTGAGTTACCACGAAGGGGCGCGGATTGGCGGGAATGGCCTGTGCTACACTCACGCCGAGCATTGCCGAAACAAGAATTGATAATAATTTCTTCATAGTTGTTTTAAAGTATTTTTTTGCCTGCTGCTCAGCAGCATAGGGTTAGTTAATTGCGTACAACAAAAGGCGGCTCAACTTGCGCTGCCCTCTTCTATGCGTTATTAATGCTACAAATATCTAAATTTATTTCTGAAAACACAAGTTTTTGCAGGTTTTGGCCTTATTTTTGCCATCCTTTTAATGTTTTTTAGTAACGCACAAGCAGAGTTATTAACAAAAAAGGTGATTTGTCAACAATTCTGGCAATTTCTTCGGTGAAACACACTGTTTTGTCATAAAAATTTAATTCCTTTGTACACAAATTTATTTTTACACGAAAAAAATGGGACGAATAATTGCTATAGCAAATCAAAAAGGTGGTGTGGGTAAAACCACTACTGCCATTAATCTTGCCGCTTCGTTGGCAATCAATAAGAAAAAAGTGCTGCTCATCGATGCCGATCCGCAGGCTAACGCCACTTCGGGCCTTGGCATCGACCCTAAAACACTTACAACATCAATCTACGAGTGCCTGGTCGACGACTATCCCGTGCGTGGTGCGCAGGTGGCTTCGTGCGTAGAAGGGCTCGATGTGCTCGGTTCGCGCATCGACCTTGTCGGGGCCGAACTCGAACTCATAGGCAAACCCAATCGCGAGAAAGTGCTGCACGGCGTGCTCAACGATGTGGTCAACGATTACGACTACATCCTTGTCGACTGCAGTCCGTCGCTCGGCCTCATCACCGTCAATGCGCTCACGGCTGCCCACTCGGTCATCATTCCTGTTCAGGCCGAGTACTTTGCCCTCGAGGGCATCAGCAAGTTGCTCAACACCGTGCGCATCATCAAGTCGAAACTCAATCCGGGTCTGCGCATCGAGGGCTTCCTGCTCACCATGTACGACGCGCGCCTCAGGCTTGCCAACCAAATCTACGAGGAACTGAAAACCCACTTCGGCGACATGGTGTTCACCACCGTCATTCCGCGCAACATCAGGCTCAGCGAGGCTCCAAGCCATGGCCTGCCCGCCATCCTCTACGACCCCTCAAGCCGTGGCGCCACCAGTCACATGCAGCTTGCCAAGGAACTCATTGCCAAGAATGAGCGCTGATTCCTCAATTTTTTGTAATTTTGCAAATCTTTTACTGTCTAAGAATTTACTCTGCTATGAACAACAAGAATAAGCGCAACGCCCTGGGTCGCGGACTCGACTCGCTCATCTCGATGGACGACATCCAGACCAGCGGCTCGTCGGCCATCAACGAGATCCCCATCGAACAGATTTCTCCCAATCCCGAACAACCCCGAACCTCGTTCGACGAGACGGCGCTCGAGGAATTGGCCACATCCATCCGTGAACTGGGCATCATTCAGCCGCTCACGCTGCGCAGCATTGCGCCCAATGCCTACCAGATTATTTCGGGCGAGCGTCGTTTCAGGGCTGCTAAACTCGCTGGCCTGCAATCGGTTCCCGCTTATGTGCGCACCGCCAACGATGCCGAGATCACCGAGATGGCGCTCATCGAAAACATTCAGCGTGAGGACCTCAATGCCATCGAGATTGCCCTCACTTTCCGCAAGCTCATCGACCAGTATAATCTCACCCAGGAGCGCCTTAGCGAGCGCATCGGCAAGAAGCGCGCAACCATTGCCAATTTCCTGCGTCTGCTCAAGTTGCCTGCCGAGGTTCAATTGGGCCTTCGCGACAAGGCGGTCGACATGGGCCACGCCCGCGCGCTGCTCTCTATCGACAAACCTTCACTGCAGTTAAAATTATATAACGAGATTCTTAAAAAAGGTTTATCGGTGAGGCAGGTCGAACAGCTTGCCAAGCAGTATCAACAGGCCGACATGATGGGGCACACAACTGGAACTAACGCCCCTAAGCAGTTGAGCAGCAAAGATTTTGAAGTGCTTCAAAAACATCTTTCTGCATCGTTCGGCGTTCCTGTCAAGTTTGCCTGCAACACTTCGGGTAAAGGAAAAATAACATTCCCCTTTGAGAACGAAGATGAATTAGAGAAAATTATTACTATCTTTGACCGTTTAAAAACCAGTTAAAAAGGTGCTGTTCACTCGCTTTTCCTTGTGCGATGGCGAGTGTGAGCAGCCGCTATTTATGTGAAATATAGTGAGATAAACACATATTGTCGTGCCCTGGGCTTGGCACTTTTGCTTTGCCTGGGTGTGTTGTGTTCCTCGGCAATGCCTGCCGATTCACTTGCTGTGACCGTGCCTGCCGACTCGCTTGCCCTTGGCACCCGGGTGCCCCATCGCTCCGACTCGCTCTCTACACAGGCTCGCAGTGCACATTCAACACGGGCATTCACCCCCGACACGCTCTTGCTCACCGCCGATTCAATCCCCGACACGAGCATGGGCAATGTGCGCATCTTCAACCCCGACCCCATACGGGCACTCTGGCTCTCGGCACTCTGCCCTGGATTGGGCCAGATTTACAACCGCCGTTACTGGAAACTGCCCATCGTTGTCGGTGCTTTCGTTGGCCTGGGCTATGGCACCACATGGAACAACCGCATGCTCAACGACTACACCAAGGCCTACCGCGATGTGATGGACAGCGACCCTAACACGCGCAGTTACATGGACTTCTTCCCGCCCACGGTCAAGGAGAGCGATCTCGACCCTGCCTGGCTCAAGAAGACCCTCAAGAACAAGAAAGACTACTACCGGCGTTACCGCGACATCTGCATCATTGGCATTGTGGGCGTTTATCTGCTCAACATTGTCGATGCCTATGTCGATGCATCGCTGTCGCACTTCGACATCTCGCCCGACTTGTCGATGGATGTGGCTCCGGCAGTCATCAATAACTCAGCACCTGCATCCAAACCTGGATTTGGACTGCAGTGCGCTATTAATTTCTAATCTCGACAAAAAAGTTGATACAATGAAACAATACCGATTCAAATCTCTCGTGATCATGTCGCTCGCCGCGATTTCGCTGTTTGCGGCCAACGACAAGAAGTCGATTCTTTCCATCAAGGAGTCAATCACCGACAACGACATCGTGTTTCCCGCCAGTTTCGAGACCGACACCAAGGCCATGATGGAGAACTGGTATCTCCAGAACTATGCCATCCTCGACAAGGATGTCGAAAACAAGTCGACAGGTGAGGTCGACGAGGCCGAGTACATCCGCCGCCTCAAGGCTATTCCTTCGTCCATCGAGTTGCCTTATAATCAGGTGGTGCGCTCCTACATCGACCGCTATGTCAAGCGCAACCGCACTCTTGTTGAGCAAATGCTCGGCATGAGTCTCTACTATATGCCCATCTTTGAGCAGGCACTTGAGAAGGAGGGACTGCCCCTCGAACTCAGGTACATTCCTGTCATCGAGTCGGCCATGAACCCCAATGCCGTTTCGCCTGCCGGTGCTGCCGGTCTCTGGCAGTTCATGCTCGGCACTGCCCGTGGCGTGGGTCTGGAAGTGAATTCGCTCGTCGATGAGCGTCGCGACCCCTACCGCTCCAGCGAGAAAGCGGCTGCCTATTTCAAGCAACTCTATGAAATCTATGGCGACTGGTCGCTTGCTATCGCTGCCTATAACTGCGGTCCTGGCAATGTGAACAAGGCCATTCGCCGTGCCAGCAACCCCGAGAAACCCGACTTCTGGGAGATTTACAACTACCTGCCCCGCGAGACCCGTGGTTATGTGCCGGCTTTCATTGCCGCTAACTACATCATGACCTATTACAAGGAGCACAACATCAGCCCCAGTCTTGCCAAGAAACCGCTCATCGTCGACACAGTCAGCGTGAGCCGTCGCATCCATTTCAGGCAAATTTCGCAGGTGCTCAACATCCCCATGGAGGAACTCCGCATCCTCAACCCGCAGTACCGTCACGATGTGATTCCCGGCAACACGCACCCCTATTCGCTGGCGTTGCCCTCACAGCAGGTCTACAGTTTCATTATGGTCGAGGACAGCATTGCGCAGTTCCGCAACGACCTCTATGCCAACCGCGATGTTGTCGAGCCGGGCACCAGCAGCAGCAATTATGCCAACGCTTCGGAGTATTACGACGAAATCAAGGTCGAGAATTCTTCGCTATCTTCCTCTTCGAGCAGCAGCAGTCGCAGCAATGCTGACTACTACGACGAAATCAAGGTCGAAGATTCGTCGTCGCGCCGTTCTGGTAATTCTTCCTCGATGGTAGCGCAAAACACTCCTGCCACTACCCAATCATCTTATTCAGCCACCGAGCAGCCCGTCACATCTTATCAAGGTTCTTACACCATCGACGACGAGAGCACCATCAAGGCGGGCGACACTTACAAGTACCAGAAAAAGGAGACCAAACCTGCTCCCAAGCCAAAGACCAAGGAGGAGGTAGCCGCCGCCAAGCGTAGCCGTTACAAGATTAACGACACCGAGCAGGCTGCCCCCAAGAACAGCAAGAAGAACAATGCCGCTCCTGCCAAGGACGACAAGAAGGACAATAACGCTTCAACTGGCAAGAAGGGCCGCAACGGCAAGCAGCAGAAGGCCGACGATGACACAAAGAACACCAAGGGCAAGAAAGGCAAAAATAAGAAAGAAGCCAAGAAGGAAGAGCCCAAGGTCGTAGATCACGAAATCAAGCGCGGCGAGTCGCTCGACAAGATTGCCAAGAAGAATGGCGTGACCGTCGAAGAGCTGCGCAAGGCCAACAACATCAAGGGCGACAAGATTGAGGCGGGCGACAAGATCAAGATTCCCACCAAGTCCGAAGCTAAGACCGAACCCGAGAAAAAGTCGGGCAAGCACAAAAAAGGCCATAAAGACAATAACAACGACAACAAATCAACTGGTTCCAAGAAATCGTCTAAAAAGAAACGCAGATGAAAACTTTCTCTAAATCACTGTTGCTCACAGCACTTTGCCTGCTCTCTTTCACAACTGCACAGGCACAGTACAAGAATAACCGTTCAGCCGGTCCCGACGATCCCTCGGGTTTCGTCATGATTACCGATGCTGTACCCGATGCAATACTCGAAATACGCTATCACACCACCTATAACTTTGTGGGAGCGCGCATCGATGGCTATCAGGAACCTGTGGCTCTCCTCACCCGTGAGGCCGCCACGGCGCTCAAAAAGGCGAGCGACATCCTCAAGGAGCAGGGTTATCGCATCAAGGTGTTCGACGCCTATCGTCCTCAGTGCGCCGTGAGCAATTTCGTGCGCTGGGCCGAGGCCGTCAACGACACCCTCATGAAGCCTTACTTCTATCCCGAACTCAAAAAGAATGTGCTCATTCCCGAGTACATCGCTTCCAAGTCGGGGCATTCGCGCGGTTCAACCATCGACCTCACCATCTTCGACATGCGCACCGGCAAGGAGGTTGACATGGGCGGCACCTTCGACTGGTTCGGCATCGAGAGCCATCCCGACTTCTGCGGCAACCCCGACACGGGTAAGTACACCGGAGGCGTGTCGCCAGCAGGCCGCTACATCACCCCCGAGCAGTTTGCCAACCGCATGATTTTGCGCCGCGCCATGCTCGCCAGTGGCTTCAAACCCCTCGACAGCGAGTGGTGGCACTTCACACTCAAAGGTGAACCTTACCCCAACACCTATTTCACCTTCCCCGTGCGCACCCTTCGCCGCACCCCCGGCGCCCGCCACTCCGACGCTCGCTAACCCACCCCAGCTCTGTAGGGTCGTGACTTGTCACGACCACCCCCACCCAGCACTCCACCACCTGCCTGTTATCTGCCCAGCCCTAACGGGCTTCAACTCCTTAGTCTGTGTAGTTCTGTGTAGTTCTGTGTGGTATATAGTCATTGGCTGGCAAATGTACACTGAATGCACAGAATTACACTGAATGATTCCATTGCGCAAAATCCATGTGCTCTTCTGTCCGTCCATTCTGTGTAATTCTGTGTATTCTGTGTGTAATAAGTGCAGCAATATTCCAAAGACATTGGAAAATACAATTGTCAATCAATTGTCAATCAATTGTCTGGGCTATCCCCTTCTGCCCCCCTCCTGCTGGAAATGGTTAAACCCTAAAACTACCTTTTGTATCTTAATAGATGTTAATTCTTCAATTAACCTACGGAATATAGCATTAAATAGGTTAAAAAATTCACCCAAACTTGTATTTTTTTCAATTTTCCTATTGTTTTTTGCCTACTGTTTTTTAAATTTGCACTTTGATAAGACTGTATTCCTGTATGCTTGAATATGAGTTGACGAACTTTGAGCGCCGTTTTGCTTATGATTTTTAAGGTCGAAAGTTCTCAATAGTGCATAGCCTGTTCGAGTAACGAGAGAATCGTCTGTATGGTTTGTTCTCACTCCTTATTATATATGGGAGTCCTTTGTTGCAAAATCGTGCGAATAAACACACAGTTTAAGTACGAAACACACATAATTATAAACACACATAATTATAAATACACATAATTATAAACACACATAATTTTAAACACACAATATTTTAAACTTATTTGAATTATGAACATTACAAAACGAATTACCAAATTCCTGCTGATCGCAGCCCTCGCCTTCCCGGCCTGGAACGCTGCCTCAGCACAGGATGTGGCTAAAGATTGGCATCCCCGGAATGAGGCTCCCAAGCATCAAGTTGTAAATGATGCTAATCAGTCTGCTCCGGTGTTGAAACTCAGAAGCCAAAATCCTAATGTTTCTACAGTACAGCCCAGCACTGACGCAGATACTCATGTCAGCGACAGCGACAGCAATTATGGGCCAACAGCTACCAAACCCCACCACAGCAGAAAAAATGGGAATGTGGTTAGCGGTTCCGCTTTAATGGTTCCCTCAAGAGCTGGTACTGTAGTCACGGTTCCCTCATCTGCCACTATTGAAGAGTGGGAAATTACAACTGATTGGAATAAATACAGTAGCACTAATGGTTGGACTACTCCAACTTTTTCGAGCACTGTGAAGGTTGCTATCGATGGCAATGACTATTACATTGCCGGACTGTGTGATGTGTTGCCCAATGCATGGGTCAAGGGAACACTCTCAGGCAGTACTGTCACATTTGCTTCAGGACAATATTACGGTACATCAAACAGTAGTGAATATTATTTCGTAGGAGAGAACTCAGATGATGAAATGGTACCTGTCGTGTTCTCCTATAATGCAAGCACACATCAACTTGTGCTTCAAACGGCTTCTATCAACAACAAAAGCACTGCAACAGGTGGTGGCACTAATTATTACTCCTATCACGAAAATACTGTTATTACAAGACCCGATGCAGTCACTATAGCCAACGGCACCGCCTTAAATAGCGTTGTGCCCGTCTATGGCTGGTATCATGATGTGTCCACCAACACCAGCCAAATGATATACCCCGCATCCTATTTGACGGGTATCCCTAATGGTGCTTTGATCAAGTCCATCACTTTCTATACCGATAATAATGGTATCAAATTTGATGGTGGTGTATTAACGGCTACGATTGGTACCACCAGCTCCACTTCGTTCCCTTCATCTACATCGTCACCTCTCACAATTTCAGGAAAGACAGCGACGGTAGTACCTGCAAGTGGTGCCACCAACTTGACGTTCACTTTCGAAGATGCTTTCCAATACACCTCGGGTACGAACCTTATTATCCAAACTGTCAACACTACTAAAGGCTCATCCGATCCAAGTAGTACTGATGTCACCAAATGGTATGGTGTAAGTGGTTCGACTTATTACGGATATAACAACAAGAGTGGGGGCGGGCTTCAACAGTTCATGCCCAAGATGTATGTTGTGTATGAAGTTCCTTCGGTTCCTTATGCTGCCACACTTGAGGGCGATGGTGCAATGGGCAATGTTCAGGTAGGTGAAACTGCCACAGCCACCTTTAGGGTCACCAATGAAGGTGCAAATGCCTTCACACCTATTTTGATATCAACCAATGCGGCGTTTGCCGTGAGGAGCGTTGAAACCGGTTCGCTGGCTGCTGGTGCTTCGCGTGACTATACAGTCACTTTTGCTCCCTCAGCAGCACAAGAATATACGGGAAGTCTTGTCCTCTCAGCTCAAGAGAGTGAAGCTTCGGCTATCAGCGCTACGGCAGCCCTTAGCGGAAAAGGTATTAACGAAGAGACTGTGACTGTTGCCGATGGCTCAGATACAGGCAAACTGCCCGTTTACCTTTACTACCTAGATGGCACGAATCATGGTCAGGTGATCTATACCGCCGATATGCTCGGTTTGAGTCCTGGCAGCAAAATCAAGTCCATCACTTTTTATTCAAATAATGCTTTAAGTCCAAGTTCAAGCAGCGGTACTGAAGTTAACACTGTTACTATGAAACTGGGCGAGACCAATCAGACGACCTATTCATCAACCACGTTCCTTTCCAGTGGTTTGACTGTCGTTGGTACAAAGACCAGCACTGAACTGCTCAATGGAACTACATCATCAACCTTCATCTTCAACACTCCCTACGAGTATCAGGGTGGCAACCTTGTGGTTGATGCCTCGTGTACAGGTACGACCAACGATGGTTATTTCACCACCAGTGGCGTTCAATGGCTGGGTCAAACAACTACAAACACGCCTGGTCTTCTTTACATGTACTATTCTAGTTCCAGTACTGGAAATGTTAATAGCACGCAGAACTTCCTGCCCAAGATGACCATGGTGGTGGAAAAGGCCGCAGGTACTGCGACTACTGAACTCGACTTTGGCGCTGTGGCTGTGGATGGCAACAAGACGCTGTCAGCCTATATTGCTAATGACAGTGAAAGTTCTGTAACTGCTAATGTGACGGTTAGTCCCAATCCTCCGTTCTCAGTGGCAAGCACTACTGTTACTTTAGAGCCAAACAACACAACTCCTGTTCCTGTAACTTTCTCTCCAAAAGCAGCTATTAGCTACAATGGCACACTCACGGTGATTGCTGGTAACGATACCACAATCATTAAACTTAAGGGCGCCGGCAATTTGAGCGGTCCTGAAGCTGTGCGTGACTCGGCGTTCTTCGCTGGCATCACTTATGAGTGGCCCATCAATAATCCGACGAACGAATCAGACCTTACTGAGATTGCTACAGATCCTGACCAGATTATCGCTATGCTTCGTGAAGTTTATATGAACAAGGATATTCCTGGCAACTATGTGCGTGGCTATAACGATAATGTGACTTCAGGTCATTATGTGGGTCCCAATACTGATGTGCAATACACGGCAGCCGGTACCATTAAGAGAGATGGGCAATATGTGTCTTTCGACGACACTTACGGTTGGAATATTCCATCTTATAAAGACTTGACGATAGGCACATCAAATAATGTGACTTATGCTTACATGGATCCTACGGAATATAAACCCAACTATGAAGGTGTGACCTTGCTGTTGCTGGAGATGGTCGACGACTTTGATCCCAATAATGTAACGGTATCGGCAACTGGTTATGCTGGCCTGCGGGAATATTTCTCGAAAACCATCAAGTCGGCTCGAGTCGTTACTCAGGCCATGCGCGTAGGCGAGGATTTGAATCGTGGCACCCTGTTCAATATTAGCTGCGACAAGATGAACAAGTTCTACCTCATTGCCAAGGGACAGTTGCAGTGGATCAGAAATGCATATATGGCATATCAGAGTTCTACATTCGCAACTTCTTTCGCCTATACAGAACCTTGCTACATTTATGATGGCAGCAGTTATGACGAGTATGTTGATGAATCTATTGAGAAATACTTCTTCTTAGGTCATATGTTTGAGCAGTTCAGCCCTGCTATGCCCAATGCGACTGCAACAACGGCTGACCTTTACAAGGATTTGGTTGACATGAAATCCTTTAATGTTAACCATGATTGCCCCAATGTGCCCTTTGTTGAAAATGGTCACCACTTTATGATGTATGGTACTGCCAGTATATCATCAGATGACTGTCAGGACGTTCGCGACTTGTTGTTCTTTGTGCCCGATCAGCGTATGAGATGGTGGTACGACAGTACTAAGAACGATGGTCGTGGAACAGAAAGTGGTTCTTATGATATGTCAATCCAGGACTACTTTGAGTATAATCAAACTTATGCTCCCAAGATGGGTCTGTTCGTAATTAAGCAGAATACAATCACTGGTGAGCAGGTTAGCGTTGAAGGAACCCCCACTTATAAACTGCATTTAACTTGGGCATCTAACCTTCTTGACTTTATGCCAAACGAGGATGGCATGTACACTCTTTATCGTGTAATCACTGATGCCGATGGCAATAAGACCTATGAGGTTGTTTGTGAATTTGCAGATCCCAACACCTTGGATTATTATGACTATGTGCCTATGCAGCAAAATGGTCAGCAGGTAACCTACGTTGTTCAAGGACAGGATAAGGGCAAGTTCCTGGATTTGCAGATGTCGAACGAGGAGAGCTTTATTATCCCAGGTCTCGACCATGCCGAGCAGCTGCGCATCAATCTTAACAGCGACTACTACTTCAGCCGCTACGATGCCGCAGAGCAGAAGAATTACTACTCTAACTCACTTATTGCCAACAACACTGTGGGCACTAACGTGAAGCCAAATTATATTAAGAATGGCAGCGAGTTCAAGTTCTGGCGTGCTACACTCAAGACGGTTGATGGCGCAACAGTGGTTGACACCGATAATGCTGTGAACTTTGTAACAGCAACGGTTGAAAACTACACCGAGACTGGTGGCGGCAGACTTAGATATGGCAACTGGTCAGATGATCAGGTCAACTTCAGCTCTAAGCCTTACGGTCATGGCTATCACTCGACCCCAGCAACTTCTAATATAACCATTAGTGGTGGCGAGGTTGTGTTCGATGGCTTGAAACTCTATGACAACTTCTGCATTGATGTGTCTGCAAATGAACATCCAAATCGCTATGTCTATTATGTGACTCTTGAAACTGAAGAGCCATTTGGTCTTGACCAGAACCTGCCAAGCTGTGCTGTATGGAAAGACGGCCAAATATTTGCATATTTTGAGGCGCCTTATACTGATTGGGGTAATGTGAAAGCTTATGCATGGAAGGGTGATGACAAATTCGCTGGTGATTGGCCTGGAACTGCGATGACTCCGATTTACACATATAATAACAAAAAAGTTTATTTATGGAGTATCCCCGTCCGTGATAATGGTGCTCTGCCTGCTAATATAATATTCAGTTGGACGGATAGTTATAATAATTCTCGCCAGACGCAAGATCTTGAGTTTGTTAATGGTGGATTTTATACCTCAGGTGTATACAGTAATCAAGGTCGCTATGTTGGAGAAACAAGTGCTGAGAATACCAGCAACAAGGCTCGCAGTAACACCGTAGCTGTTCCTGTTTACAAGACTGAGATGGTAATGAAGCCCATCACCGCAGCTGATGTGGAAGCTGATGTTGACCGCCATGTACCGGCTGCTACCAAGTTTGATGTTGATGCTCGCTACAGCAGTAAGGATGATATCCTTGGCTACTACATCTATCGCTGGGCCGATAAAGTGACTGCTGCCACTGCACGTTCAATTTATGATGCAGAAGGCGAAGATGAGTCTCCACAAGGTCAGGCTGGTAATCAGGCAGATTATTACACTGTGGCTATGAACACCGACTACACGGCTGAAACCGAACACTTTGTGATGGATGCCAACGGTCGTTATCCCGATGTTACTGCTACATTTGTGGACAACTTCATGGTGAATGATGCCAAGGATGCTGATACTTATACCTATGCTCCTGTGGTAGAGCTCTTTGCTCCACATGGTGCTAAAGTGCTTAATGAGACTACGCTCAACCCAACTAGTGTTGACCGTGCAGACTACAACACCTATGGTGGTCCACAGCAGATGACAGCTGGCGGCGTTGTAAGAGTTCAGGTTGTGAAAAATGCCATGAGTGAATACTCCTGGACCGCTGATGGCAAGACTTATAGATATTATAATGTCTATCTCTTGGTTGACACACTCGACCTGCCTGGCGATTATCAGATTGCTAAGGTTCGCGCTTGGCGAAAGATTGACCCACAATATCTTGGCGAGGAAGAAGACAAGGGCTATATGAGTCGTCTGGATCTTGATGCCAATGGCGAGTACGTCTTTGTAAATAAGAATGCTTGTCAAAAGAACGATTTCCTCGGTGATGAGGTAATTACAAATAATGTCAAGAAGGGTACATTTGGCGCTGTAGATGTGTCAACAGGTGAAACTATTCCCATGAAGTTCGTTGTTCGCATCTACTTCACCAAGAATTCGTCTTCTAAGGCCGATGGCGATAAGTACTACATCATGGAGACCGAAGTTGAGGAGGAACTTGATAATAAGATTCCTGTAGGCATCAATGGTGTTGAAGTGAAGCGCAACGTTATTAGCGTGAAGTACTACAACTTGGCCGGTATCGAGAGCGACCAGCCCTTCGATGGCGTGAACATCGTAGTGACTCGCTACACCGATGGCTCTACATCTACCACCAAGGTGATGAAATAACGAAATAGTTTTTTAGTCACATGATATTTTGCAGGAGGGTGTGTCATAATTCAGTTATGGCTCACCCTTTTGTTGTAACATGTTGTAAAACATATAGCAAAGCCTCTACTTTCCCAAGCGGAGGCTTTGTC